>NZ_JBQSXR010000005.1:0-266922 GCF_052378395.1 Brachybacterium sp. AOP29-B2-41 | reverse complement strand
TGCAATAATGTCAGGCATCAGCGGACCTCGAGACGTACAGGTGGACAATGGGCGGCACCGGATTCATCGGCCTCGGTGGGTGGGAGCTCGTCGTCCTGCTCATCGTGTTCTTGGTGTTCGTCGGGCCGCAGCGTCTTCCTGACGTCACCCGGCAGCTGATCTCGTGGGTGCGCCAGGCGCGCCGCTGGGTGGACGACTCACGTTCGACCGTCGAGGACGAGATGGGCATCGCCATCGAGGACCTCCGGAAGTACGACCCCCGCCAGTACGATCCTCGCCGCATCATCCGCGAGGCCTGGGGTGACACCGACCTCGAGGAGCTGCTGCCCGGCAAGGAGGCGATGAGCATCGCCGCCGGGGGCGCCGCAGCAGGTGCCGCCAAGAAGGGTGCGAAGTCCGGCTCGAAGTCGGCGAAGGACAAGGCCCCGAAGCGGGCGCCCTTCGACGACGAAGCCACCTGAGCTGACGGCAGAATCCGTCTGAGCCGACGGCGGCATCCACCTGAGCCTACGGCGGCAGCCGCCTGAGCTGACGGCAGCATCCACCTGAGCGGACTCCGCAGCCGGATCTGGCGCCCCTGAACTGACGCCCCTGAACTGACACCCCGGAGCCGACGGCCCCGGGCCTGAAGACCGAGTGCCCCTGTCAGGACCGGGCGACCGTCAGCGGCAGCTTCATCCCACCCAGCCCGCGAGGCTTGCGCACGAGCGCTCGGGCCACACCCTTGAGTGCCATCGCGGTCGGCGAATCGGGGTCGGAGACCACCAGCGGCACGCCCCGGTCCGAGCCTTCGCGCAGCGCGGGATCCAGCGCGATCCGGCCCAGCACGGGCACGTCGTGCCCCACGGCACGGGCGAGCGTCGCGGCGACGCGATCCCCGCCACCGGTGCCGAAGACATCCATCACGGTGCCGTCGGGCAGGGTCAGCCCGGCCATGTTCTCGACCACCCCGGCGACCTCCTGCTCGGTCGAGGTCGACAGCGAGCCCACCCGCTCGGCCACCGTCGAGGCGGACTGCTGGGGCGTGGTCACCACGACCATCTGGGCACTGGGCAGCAGCTGGGCCACGGAGATCGCCACATCTCCGGTGCCGGGCGGCAGGTCCAGCAGCAGCACGTCGAGGTCACCCCAGAAGACGTCCGAGGCGAACTGCTCGATCGCCCGGTGCATCTTCGGTCCGCGCCAGACGACCGCCTGCCCCTCGGGCACGAACATGCCGATGCTCATCACCGCCACCCCGTGGCCCTCCGGAGGCATCAGCAGATCGGAGACCTTGGTGGGCTGGTCGGTGATGCCGAACATGCCGGGCATCGAGAAGCCATGGATATCTGCATCGATCACCCCCACGCGCAGTCCGTCGGCCGCCATCGCCGCGGCGAGGTTCGCGGTCACCGTGGACTTGCCGACCCCACCCTTGCCGGAGGAGATCGCGAAGATCCGGGTCAGCGAGCCGGGCTGGTTGAAGGGGATCTGGCGGCGGCCCTGGCGCAGCCGCTTGGTGAGCTCGCTGCGCTGCTCCTCGGTCATCGCGCTGGTCGAGACCTCGACCCGCGAGAGTCCGGGCACGGTCGCGGTCGCCTCCGCAGTCTCGCGCTCGATGCGATCACGCATCGGACAGCCTTCGATCGTGACCAGCACATGAACCTTCGCGACGCCCTCGGCATCGACGTCGACGGAGCCGACCATGCCGAGCTCGGTGATGGGACGGCGGATCTCGGGGTCGATCACCCCGTTCAGGGCCTCGCGGATCTGCGCGACGCGCGAATCCTCAGCGCTCTGTCCGTCACCGGGATGCTCGGTGGGCTGCTCGCCGGTGGTGTGCGCGGGAGCGGGCTGTTCGAAGGCGTTCCGGGGGTCGGACGCGTTCACTGGGTCTGATGCATTCATGGGGTCGGAAGCGTTCATTGAGGATGCTGCTCCTTCGATGACGTGGCGCCGTCGCCTGCGTCACGGCGGACCAGCGCCGCCTCGACCTCCTCACGGAGGATCGCGCGCAGAGCGTCGGCGTCGGGGGCGGGCGCGGGAGGCGCCTCGAGATCGTCGAGCAGATCGCGCAGCTCGCCGCGCACGAAGTCGCGGGTGGCGACATCGTTCAGCGCCAGGCGCAGCGAGGCGATCTCTCGGGTGATGAAGTCGGTGGTGGCGTGGTTGCGCTCGTTGGACTGGCGATCCTGCTCGACCTGCACGCGATCACGGTCGTCCTGACGGTTCTGCGCGAGCAGCAGCAGGGGCGCGGCGTAGGAGGCCTGGAGGGAGAGGATCAGCGTCAGCAGGGTGAAATTCAGGGCCCGGGGATCGAACTGCGCCGATTCCGGCATCAGCGAGTTCCAGGTCAGCCACACCGCGCAGAAGATGGTCATGCCGACCAGGAACGCCGGGGTGCCCATCATCCGGGCGAAGCCCTCCGCACCGCGCCCGAAGGTGTCTCCGCGGAAGGGGTTGCGCAGCAGCGGCCGGCGCCGGGGTGCCGGATCATCGAGCGGGGCGGGGTTGCGCTCTGCCATTTTCACTCTCCCTTCGTGCGGTCCGCGGCGGCGGCCTCGGCGTCCCGGGCGGTGGCCCGGGCGATCTCCGACAGATCGATCTGTCCGGTGGCGGGCGGCGGCTCGTCCTGCTCGCGCCAGTCATCGGGCAGCACATGGTCGAGCACGTCATCGACCGTGACCGCGCCCAGCAGGCGGCCGTCCTCATCGATCACCGGGATGGAGACCAGGTTGTAGGTCGCCATCTCGCGGGTGACGGTGGACAGCGGGGCGGAGGGCTCGACCGCGACCCGGTCGGGATCGATGATCTCGCCGACAGGGCGGTCCGGACGCTCCCGCAGCAGCTGCTGGAAGTGGACGATGCCGAGCAGCTTCCCGGTGGGTGTCTCGAGCGGGGAGCGGCACACGTGCACGGTCGAGGCGAGAGCGGCGTGGACCGCTTCGCGGCTGATCATCGCCAGGCAGTGCGCCACCGGGGTCTCCGGCGCGACGATCAGCGGCTCGGTGGTCATCATGCCGCCGGCGGTGTACTCGTCATAGGCGAGCAGGCGGCGGACGTCCTCCGCCTCCTCGGGCTCCATCAGGTTCAGCAGGTGCGCAGCGACATGCTCGGGGAGCTCCTGGACGAGGTCCGCGGCGTCGTCGGGATCCATCGCATCGAGGATGTCCGCCGCGCGGGTGGCGTCCATCCCGGTGACCACCTCGACCCGGGTGTCCTCGGGGAGCTCCTCGAGAACGTCGGCGAGGCGCTCGTCGGCCAGCTCACCGGCGAGCTCGATCCGGCGCTTGGGCTCGAGCTCCTGGATGATCTCGGCGAGGTCGGCAGGGTTCAGATCCTGATAGGACGCGGCCAGCAGATGCGCGGACTGCTCAGCCTGGGTGCCGTAGAGCCCCGAGACCTCGGACAGCTCGACGGTGAGGGTCTGGCCGCGGGTGACCAGCCGGCTCAGCGAGCTGCCCACGCGGCGGCGGCGCAGGTGCAGTCGGGAGACGTCCCAGTCGCGGTGACGGTTCTGGTCCAGCGCGATGTCCAGCACCGTCGCCTCGCCGGTGCCGTCGAGGAGCGTCACCGCCCGATCCAGCAGCTCACCGATCACCAGCAGCTCGCCGGTGCGCTTCTCGAAACGTCGCACGTTGAGCACCCCGGTGGAGATCACCTGGCCGGGGGAGATGGAGGTGACCCGGGTGATCGGGAGGAACACCCGGCGCTTGACGGACACCTCGACCACCAGGCCGACGGCCCGCGCGCTGGTGCGGGACTGCGGCACCACCACCACGTCACGGACCGTCGCCACCACGTCTCCGATGGGATCGAAGACCGAGGTGCCGGCGAGCCGGGCCGCGTAGAAGCGCGGCTGAGCCGTGGTGCTCACTGCCGCAGCTCGGCGATCCAGCGCTCCACCTCGTCGGCGCCGCGAGGTGCGGCGGCGGAGAGGTTCCGGACGCCGTCGGCGGTGACCAGCACGTCATCCTCGATGCGCACCCCGATGCCGCGCAGCTCCTCGGGGACCAGCAGGTCGTTCTCCTTGAAGTACAGCCCGGGCTCGATGGTGAAGACCATGCCCGGCTCGAGCTCCGCGTCGAGGTACATCTCGCGGCGAGCCTGGGCGCAGTCGTGCACGTCCATCCCCAGGTGGTGGCTGGTGCCGTGGGGCATCCAGCGTCGATGCCATTGGCCCTCGGGGGAGAGTGACTCCTCCGCGGTGCCGGGCAGCAGGTCCCACTCCTCGAGCGTATGGGCGAGGACCTCCATCGCCGCGGCGTGCAGCTCACGGAATCGCAGCCCGGGACGGGCCACTGCGAAGGCGGCGTCCGAGGCTGCCAGCACCGCCTCATAGATCTTCCGCTGCACCGGTGAGAAGGTGCCGGCGACGGGCAGGGTGCGGGTGATGTCGGCGGTGTACAGCGAATCGACCTCGACCCCGGCGTCGATCAGCACCAGCTCGTCCCCGCGCACGACGCCGTGGTTGCGTGTCCAGTGCAGGGTGCAGGCATGGTCGCCGGCGGCGGCGATGGTGTCATAGCCGACGCCGTTGCCGTCGGCCCGTGCGGTGGCGGCGAAGACTCCCTCGATCACGCGCTCGCCGCGCGGATGGCCGACGGCCTCCGGCAGGTGGCGGATGACGTCCTCGAAGCCGCGGATGGTGGCGTCGACCGCCTTCTGCAGCTGCCCGATCTCGTACTCGTCCTTGACCAGGCGCAGCTCGCTCGCGGCCTCCTTGAGAGCGGCATGCTCGCCCAGGGCCTCGTCCCCGCCGGGCAGGCCGTTCTGGCCGCGGATCTCCTCGACCATCGACTCCACGGCGGCGTCCACGCCCGGCATCACGCTCAGCGACAGCTGGGCGCCGACATCCTTCGCAAGGTGATCGCGCAGATCCTCGATGTGACGGACCTCGATGCCCAGGCGCTGCGAGGCCTCGACGAGAGTGGGCCGACGTCCCACCCACATCTCGCCATAGCGGGAATCGGCATAGAACTCATCGGTGTCGAACCCGGCGCGGGGACGGAAGAAGTAGGTCGCCTCCGCAGTCTCGGGGTCCTCGGCAGAAGGCTCGACCACGAGCACGCTGTCCGGCTCCTCATCGGTGCCGAGGCCCGAGAAGTACGCGAAGGCGGTATCGGGCCGGAAGGGGTAGTCAGTGTCGTTGGAGCGCACCTTGAGCACACCGGCAGGCAGCACCAGGCGGGTACCGGGCAGGCGGCGCACCAGCGCATCCCGCCGCGCCGGGGTGGCGTCCGCAGACTCGAGGCGGGCGGCATCGGGGACGGTCTCGTCCCAGCCGGAGGAGATGAACTCTCGGAAGGCTTCATTGTTGGGGCGCTGGGAGCGGGAATCTCCTCGGGAGGCGAGGTCCCTCATCCGCTCGGCGCTCTCGGCGCTCTCGGTGTTCTGGGTGCTCTTGACGCTCTCGGTGTTCACACCACGATGTTCTCATGTCGCGGTCTACCCTGGTCGTATGAGTGAGAGGTCAGACTCCCCAGACAGCCAGCGCATCGATCTGCATTCCCACAGCTCGTGGTCCGACGGCACCACGGGAGTGGGGGAGCTGTTCGCGCAGGCCCGCACAGCAGGCCTGGACGTGCTGGCTCTGACGGACCACGACACCGTGGATGGCTGGTCCGAGCTGCCGGCGGCGGTGGCCGCCAGCGGGTTGGCGGCTGTGCCGGGGATCGAGGTCTCGAGCGAGCACGAGAGCTCGAGCGTGCACATCCTCGCGCTGCTGGTGGACCCCTCGCCGGACTCCGACCTGGCTGAGGAGATGGCCAGCGCCCGCGCCTCACGGGTCGAGCGCGCGCGGCGGATGGTCGAGCTGATCTCCGTGGACCACCCGCTCAGCTGGGAGGACGTCACCGCCCAGGTCGCCGGCGAGACCACCGTGATCGGTCGCCCGCACATCGCGGACGCGCTCGTGGCCGCCGGGGTGGTCCCGGACCGCTCTGCGGCCTTCACCGAGGTGCTGCGTCCCTCCGGCCCCTATTACGTGCCCTACTATGCCCCCTCGCCGCTGGCCGCCGTGCGTGCGATCCGGGAGGCGGGCGGCGTCTCGATCGTCGCGCATCCCGGCTCGGTGACCCGCGACGACGACCTGCCGCTCGCGCTGCTCGAGGCGATGGTCGACGCGGGGCTGGACGGCATCGAGGTCGACCACCGCGAGCACGACGAGGCGGAGACCGCACGGCTGCGCGAGTTCGCCCGGCGGCACGACCTGCTGATCACCGGCGGCAGCGACTTCCACGGCAGCGGCAAGCCCAATGAGCTGGGCGAGAATCTCACCGCCCCCGAGGTGCTCGAGTCGATCGCAGCACGGGCCACCAGCGGCACCCGCATCATCCGGCCCTGAGCATGACGATGGCCCATGATCTGCCTGATCATGGGCCATCGTTCATGGGCCGCCGTTCATGGCCCACCGTGAAGGCTCGGTTGCGACCGTGCGGGGTTCAGCATCCTCGAGGAGCTGACCTTCCGCGGGCCTCAGCCCTCCTGCGGAGCAGCTCCGGAGCTGTTGCCACCGGAGCGACCGCGGCCGCCCCGGGACCGGCGACGGCGCGGACGGTCATCGCCCGAGGACTCGCCCCGGCTCTCGCCGCCCTTGCTTCCGCTGCCCTTGTTCTCGCCGCTCTTGCTTTCGCCGCTCTTGTCGCTGGCCGACGTCCCGGTCGGCGTCTCGTCGACCACCTCGCCGTTGACCCGACGGGTGCGCGACCGCGAACGGCTGCGGCGGGGACGCTCGGAGGCGGACGCGCCGCTGACGGCAGCGTTCGAGCCGGCAGTGTGGGAGCCAGCAGTGTTCGAACCGGCGTCGCTCGAGGTGCCGGCGACGTCCTGGCTCGCGGTGCTCTCCGTGCTCTCGCCATCCTGGACGCGGCTCTCGCTGCGCCCACCACGGGAGCGGTCACGTCCGCGACTGCCGTCACGACTGCCATCACGGTCACGGCTGCCGTCACGGTCACGGCTGCCCTCGCGACCGCCGTCCCGTCCCCGGCTTCCCTCACGAGCGCGGCCACCGTCCTGGCCACCATCGCGACCACGGCCGCCCTCGCGGCTGCGGCCGCCGTCACGTCCGCGGCTCTCCCGCGAGCTGCGGCCGGAGTGGTCGGTCCCGCCCAGATCCTCGAGCGTCTCCGCCTCGAGACCCTCGCGGGTGCGCGCGCCCTTGGGCAGCGTGCCCTTCACCCCTGCAGGGATGTCGAGCTCGGCGAACAGATGATCGGAGGTGGAGTAGGTCTCCACGGCCTCGGTGGACTCCAGGCCCAGCTGGCGGGCGATGAGAGCCCAGCGCGCCAGGTCCTCCCAGTCCACGAACGTGACCGCAGTGCCCTTCTTGCCCGCACGCCCGGTCCGGCCAGTGCGGTGCAGGTAGGTCTTGTCGTCGTCCGGGCAGTTCCAGTTCACGACATGGGTGACGTCGGTGACGTCGATGCCGCGGGCGGCGACGTCGGTCGCGACCAGCACGTCGATCTTGCCGTTGCGGAAGGCGCGCAGCGCCTGCTCGCGAGCGCCCTGGCCGAGGTCGCCGTGCAGGGGAGCGGCGGCGAAGCCGCGATCGGCGAGATCGCCGGCCACCCGGTCCGCCTGGCGCTTGGTGCGCATGAAGATGATCGACAGGCCGCGGCCGCGAGCCTGCAGGATGCGGGCCATCACCTCGATCTTGTCGAGCTGGTGGGCACGGTAGACGACCTGCTTGATGTCGGCCTTCGTGCGGGCTTCATCGCCCGGATCCTGCGCCCGGATGTGCGTGGGCTGCTTCATGAACCGGCGAGCCAGCGCCATGATCGGACCGGGCATGGTGGCGGAGAACAGCATCGTCTGCCGATCGCCGGGCACCGCCTGCAGCAGCTTCTCGATGTCCTCGAGGAAGCCCAGGTCGAGCATCTCGTCGGCCTCGTCGAGCACCGCGGTGCGCACCTGGGAGAGGTCCAGATACTTCTGACGCATAAGGTCGATCAGGCGCCCCGGGGTGCCCACGACGACCTCGACACCCTTCTCGAGCGCTTCGATCTGCGGCTCGTAGGCACGGCCGCCGTAGACCGTGAGGATCCGGATCGGCCGCTTCGCCGACGCGGTCTGAAGATCCTGGGCGACCTGCACTGCGAGCTCACGGGTGGGCAGCACCACGAGGGCCTGCGGCTTTCCGATCACCCGGTTCTGAGGGTTCGGCTCGCCCGGGGCCACGGAGTTCTGCAGCAGCGGGATGCCGAAACCGAGCGTCTTGCCGGTACCGGTCTTGGCCTGGCCGATGATGTCGCGGCCGCGCAAGGCGACCGGAAGGGTCAGCGACTGGATCGGGAAGGGAGTGGTGATGCCCTTCGCGGCCAGTGCCTCGACGATGTCCGTGCGAACATCGAAATGGGCGAAGGTCTGCTCCGGCTCGGCCGGGGCAGGGGTGCCGGAGCTCAGCTCGACGGCAGGGGAGGCCGACACGGCCTCATCGGTGTGCGGGATGGTTTCAGGCACCGTTCAACTCTCTGATCATGGATATGCATAGCCATCGTAGCCCCCATGCCCGAATCGGCACCCGGATCAGGTTCTTTCCCACTCACAGTGATCCTGCTCAGCCCTACCCTTCCTGACCCCCGTCGCTGGGATCGGGCAGAGGGCTCACCGGATCGGTCGGCGTGACGCGGTCCTCGTCGGGCAGGCCCTCGCCGGGCTCGACCTCCTGCTCGGGCGGAATGGTGCCCTCGGGGGTCTCGGCGCCCTCGGGGATCTCGAGCTCCGGGACCTCATCAGGCATCTGGGAGCGCTGGATGGAGACCGACACCAGGCCGAGCCCACCCATCACGATGTCGTCATAGGCGACCAGGCGCCGGGTGTTCTTGTCGAAATAGAGCATCCGCGCGGTGAGGTCCAGCGGATCGTCTCCCTGGAGCACCGGCGAGACCCCGCCGGACGCGAGCGCGCCGCCGGTCGAGCCGACGGTCAGCCAGTCGGTCCCGGAATCATCGCGATCCAACTCGACCTTCGAGGTGTGCATGTGCCCGGACAGCACCAGCGGTGCGCGCCCCAGCAGCCCCTCAGGCTTGGTCGGATCGTGGAACAGCGCGATGTCCACAGGCTCCGCAGGATGCTCGCCGTCGTACGCCGTGATGGTGTCCCCGAGCTGGAAGGCGCTTGCGATCACCGCCTCGTCGCCCTCGCGCCAGCCCCCGGCATCGGAGTCGTCGTCGGCCGCGAAGCGGGGATCGCCGATGCCCGCGATGCGCAGCCCCGCCACCTCGACCACCTCGTTGTCGACCACGGTGGCATTGGGCTGGGACTCGATCGTGGCCGCGGCCGCGGCGCCGTCGTGATTGCCGCTGACGTAGACGTACGGGACGTCGAGGGAGCCGATCGAGTGCAGGAGCTCGTTCTCCAGCGGAGTGCCCCAGGAGACGATGTCCCCGGTATCGATCACCACGTCGATCGCGAACTGCGTGTGCAGCTGTTCGATCACGTCATAGGCCTGGGGATTGTCGTGGATGTCCGAGACGTGCAGGACGGTGATCAGGTTCTCCTGATCCAGCCCCACCGGCAGCGAATCCGCGGCGATGTACAGCGCGGAGACCTGTCCCACGAACTCGGCGAGCGTGTCGCGATAGCTCTGGTAGTCGATGACCTTGCCCTGGCCGAGGTCCGCGATGTACGCGGCCTGGGACAGGAGCCCTTCGAACTTCGGTTGGCTGAGGGACTCGGGAGAGAAGGTCACCGAGGTCGCGGCCACCGACGCTCCCACCACCGCGACCGCGCTGCCGCCGGCGACCAGTGCACGGCGCACCCGGCGGAAGGTCAGCCCCACAGCGAGCCCTGCACCGGCGGCGGCGAACAATGCGTTCAGCGCGGCATTCTTCGCCGCGGCGGCCGTGATGGCCTCGGGGGCGGACTGCTGGAGCTCGGTGAACCCGGAATCTGCGTAGAACAGCGCCTCCGCCTTCTCGACGTCCACGGCCTTGACCCTGGCCTCGATGCGCACCGGGGCGGTGTGGGAGTCGAAGGCGACCTCGCCCACCGGCGGCAGCAGGATCACCGTCTGCGAGGAGAGGGAGGGGCGCAGGTGCACGCTGGCGGTCAGCGGGCCCACCTCGACCGTGGTGGCAGGGACCAGGAGCAGGCCCACGATCCCGCCCAGCACCGCCACCACCGCCGTGGTGGTGACATGCAGCAGGCGTGCGCGGCGGCGCCGCAGTCGGCGCCGACGGATCGGGGACTCCTCAGGATCCGGCTGCTCCTCGGCGGGGACGGCGTGGCCGTCCTCGTCGAGTTCCGACGCGCTGCGCGGGTGGTCCTCGTCGGCGTTCACAGGGACCGCGGGATCATCAGGTCTCAGCCGAGGAAGCCGACGCGGCGGGGCTCCTCGGTGGAGACCTCGGCGTAGGAGACCTTCGCCCCGGGGATCAGCACGGTGCGTCCCTTGTCGTCGACCAGGGTGACGGGGGTGCCGTCGGTGATGGCCGTGCCGAGCCGCTCGAGCAGGGCATCAGCCTTCTCTTCGGACTCGATCACGATCTCGCGAGGGGAGTGCTGGATGCCGATTCGGATCTCCATGACCTGACCTTCCCTCCGCCACCAGGGCGGGGACGTTCGTTGCTGTGCCGTTCGAAGTCTACGCGTCGGAGGAGGGCACGGGTTCTCTGTCCGCCCCCAGCACAACCTCGCCGGTCCGTGGATTCTCGAGCGCTGCGAATCCCATCAGCCCGTGCACCACAGTGGTGGTCATCGTGTGGAGGATCGTCTCGCGTGCCTCCTCGTCCTCCGCGCTGTGGAGCAGCTGCGCGGTGGTCTGGGTGACGGCGATGAGCCCTCGGCCGAGGATCCGCGACTCCTCGACGCTGACCTGGCGGAAAGCTGTCAGCACGCCGGCCAGCGCGATCGCGAGCCGATCCAGGACCACGACCACGCGCTCCTGCACCGCCTCGGAGATCACCTCGTGGCCGGTGAACAGCCGCAGGGAGTTGTCCAATGCCACGAACCGGTAGAAGCGATGCAGCCCGCGGCGAACCCGGGAGCTGGTGTCGCCCTGGAACTCGCTCAATGCCCGCACCTCCTCGAGCATCGTCTCGGCGATGATGTCGAGGACCTCGATGTAGAGGGATTCCTTGGAGCTGAAGTGCTGATAGAGCACGGGCTTGGTGACCCCTGCCGAGGCGGCGATGTCGTCCATCGACGTGGCCTGGTAGCCCTTCTCGGTGAACACTCGGGTCGCAAGCTCGAGCAGCTGGATGCGGCGCTGAGCACGGGGCATCCTGGCCGTGGCGGACGTGGACATGGGCATCGGCCTCCGTCTCGGACCGCAGCGGTGGGCGCGTGCCGCGGGACAAATGTCGGGTTCGTCGTGATCCCGAACACTCTACCGCCGTCAGCTCTCCCCGGTGGTATGAACGCTTGTGGGCCCCGTGGGGTGGAATGGAGTCATGCGAACGATGGGCACGATCACCGGTGCAGGGATCCGACTGCTCGGACCCGATCTCGAGGCGCTGCCTGCCGTCCACCCCGCCAGTGCCCTGGACCCTGCCCAGCAACGGGCGCTGGAGAGCTTCCTCGGCGGAGAAGATGTGCTCGTCCACGGCGGTCCGGGCAGCGGGCGCACGTCGCTCGCGCTGGCCGCCGCCGAGCTCTCCGGCGAAGGGACGCTGCTGCTGGCCCCCCGGCGTGTCGCCGCCGGCCGGCTGCGGGACGCCCTGGCCGTGCACGGGAGCGGACAGATCCGAGCGATGACTCCGCCGGCACTCGGCCACGCGATCACCCGCGCCGACGCCCTTCGACGTGGCCTGGGCGCGCCGACCCTGGTCACCGGCGCCGAGCAGGACGCGCTGCTGGCCGAGCTGATCGCACAGCGCGAGAGCTGGCATCTCGACGTCGACGCCACGGCCCGCACCCTGCCCGGATTCCGCACCGAGCTGCGGGATCTGATCACCCGCGCCACCGAGCTAGGGCTCTCCCCGTCCGAGCTCGAGTCCCTGGGCCGCGACCGGGGGAGACCCGCCTGGCAGGATGCCGCCGCACTTCTGCGCGACTACCTCGGGGTGCTCGACCTCGAGGCCTCTGCCGCCCTGGACGCCGGACCCCGCCTGGACTCCGGCGCCCTCGTGCGCCGTGCCGTGCGCCTGCTCGCAGACCCGCAGACCCCCCTGCCCTTCCGTGCCGTGGTGGTGGACGATGCCCAGGACCTCACCGCTGCCGGGATCGACCTGATCGCAGCGCTGCGCGCGGCCGGAGCGAGGGTGATGGTGTGCAGCAGCCCCGATGCTGCGGTCGACACCTTCCGGGGCGCTCTGCCCGATGCCGGGGACCGGCTGCGCGAGCTGCTGCCGCGGCCGCTCACCGAGGTGCTCCTGGACGGCATGCATGCCCAGATGGAGGGTCTGACCGCCGTGGTCGACACGCTGCGGGGCAGGCTTCCGCTGGCGGGCGCACCGGCGGACTCCCGACGCCCGCGCAGCACCCGCCGCGGGGGACTGGTGGCGCTGCGGGCACAGGACCCGCTCGACGAAGCACGGCTGATCGGCTCCGCGCTGAGAGACCTCCACCACCGTGAGGATGTCCCCTACGACGAGATGGCGGTGGTGTGCCGCTCCGGAGCCGCCGTGGCCGACGTCGCAGATCTGCTCTCCCGCACTGGTCTGCCCGTGCGGGCACCGCGCCGTCCCCAGCCGCTGCGCGAGGTCCCCGCGGTCGCGGATCTGATGACCATCCTCGAGATCGGCCTCGCCCCCGCGGACGCAGCGCTCGACCCGAGGATCGCCGATGAGCTGCTGCGCGGTCCCTTCGGCGATGCGGACACCCTCCGCCTGCGACGCATCCGTCGGCTGCTGCTGGGAGCCCACCGTGCCACGGAGCCGGACAGCACGGCGACCAGCGAGCAGCTGCTCGCCCGCGCTCTGGTCGACCCCGAGCTGCCGGGGCTCCCCGCACCGGACGCAAAGGGCCGCGCCGCCGCTCCCGTGCACCGGGTGCGGGACATGATCCGTGCGGTGCGCGAGCATCGCCGGGCCGACGCCCAGCAGGTGCTCTGGCACGCCTGGGACGCCTCCGGCCTCGCCTCCGGCTGGCGCCGCGCCGCCCTGGGAGATGCGGGCGACGTCGACGGTGCGCGCTCGCGGATGGCGTCCTCCCGGCTCGACGCCCTGCTGGAGCTGTTCGCCGCGGCAGAACGACTCACCGACCGCCGCCCCGGGGCCGGGGCGCTGGACCTGGTCGAGCAGATCCGCGCCCAGGCCGTCGTCGAGGACACCCTCGCACCGGCCGCCACCGCCCGCGGCCGTATCGCCGTGCTCACCCCCGCCCAGCTCGCCGGCGAGCACCGGGACACCGTGGTGCTCGCCCGCCTGCAGGAAGGCGCCTGGCCCGACCTGCGCCTGCGCTCGACCCTGTTCGGCGCCGCCGAGCTGTCGCTGTGGGCAGGAGCTCGCCGCGGCGGCGAGCTCCCGCTCGAGCTCGAAGCCCTCCGGGCGCTCCAGCGCGAACAGGTGCTCGCCGACGAGCTGCGCCTGGCCGTCAGCGCTCTCGCGCGGGCCCGACGGCGTGTGCTGGTCACCGCGGTGGAGGATGAGCAGAGCGAGCCCTCCGCACTCTTCGACGCCCTCGAGGCGCTGGTCCAGGCGCCGTGGGTCGATGTCGAGACCCTGCGTCGGGACCCCGGCCCCGCGCCCGACGCCCGTCGACTGGTCGCGGCCCTGCGACGCCGTCTGCAGGACGAGGACCCCCAGCAGATCCGTGATGCGGCGCTCGCCCTGACAGCCCTGGGCCGCGCCGGGGCCCCGGGCGCCGATCCCGCCCGCTGGTATCACCAGGAGCCCAGCTCCACCGAGCCGCTGCACGAGGACGGCACCCCGATCCGGCTCTCACCCTCCGCCCTCGAACGCGCGGTGGACTGCCCGCAGTCCTGGCTGATGGAACGGGCGGGCGGCACCCGCTCAGGCGGGCCCGCGCAGCTCATCGGCACCGCCCTCCACCATCTCGCGCAGGTCCATCCCCGTGGCCCGGAGGGGCCCGAGGAGGACCTGCTCGGTGAGCTGCACACCCTGCTGCGCACCGTGCCCGGCACCGAGACCTGGTCCGGCCGGCGCCGGGTGCGTCGCGCCGAGGACGCCGCCCGCCTGCTCGCCGAGCATCTGCGCAGTGCGGGCGAGCCGCTCGCCGTCGAAGCCGCCTTCGAGGTGGAGCTCGGCAGCGTGCAGCTGCGCGGCAGCATCGACCGGATCGAGGGCGATGCGACCGGGCTGCGGGTCGTGGACCTCAAATCCGGGCGCGCCGCGAAGAGCGCTGCCAAGGCCGAGGAGGATCTCCAGCTGGCCGCCTACCAGGCGGCGGTGCGCGAGGGCGCGCTGAACGAGGAGCTCGGCGAGGATGCCCCCGAGCGGCTCAACGGAGCCCAGCTGGTCTACGTCGGCACCGGCGGGAAGAAGGCCGCGGTGCGCACCCAGACTGCCCTGCCTCGCGCCGAGGACCCCGCCTGGTTCGACGACCTGGTCCAGCAGGTCTCCCGCGACGTGTCCGGAGACCAGGTCACCGCCCGCGTGAACGCCCACTGCACCCACTGCGCCGTGCGCAGCAGCTGCCCGCTGCAGCCCGAAGGAGATCAGCTGTGACCTCGCCGCACACCCCCGACACCCCCGGCACCGCCGACATCGCCGACATCGCCGGCATCGCTAGCACCGCCGAGAGGGCCCGCCACTCCGCCGCGTCCCTCGCAGCACTGCTCGAACAGCCCCCGCCCACCGCCGAGCAGACCTCGGTGATCGAGGCGCCGCTGGCCCCGATGCTGGTGGTCGCCGGAGCCGGCTCGGGGAAGACCGAGACCATGGCCTCCCGGGTGGTGTGGCTGATCGCCAATGGGATCGTCGAGCCCCGCCAGGTGCTGGGCCTGACCTTCACCCGCAAGGCCGCCCACGAGCTCGCCGAGCGGATCGGTGCCCGCCTCGGCACCCTCGCCACCGCGCTGCGCGCAGAGGGCCTGCCCCTCCCGCGCGGCCTCGAGCGCGGGGGCGATGACCTGGTGGGGCAGCGCCCGGTGGTCCACACCTACAACGGCTTCGCCCTGGACCTGGTGCGCGAGCATGCGCTCGCCGTCGGCATCGACCCCGAGCTGACCATGATGTCCACCTCCGCCTCCTGGCAGCTCGCCCACGAGATCATCGAGGGCTGGGACGACTCGCTGGACCTCGAGGCCTCCCCGGCGACCCTCACCGCCGCACTGCTCTCGCTGACCTCGTCGCTGGCCGATCACCTGGTGACCCCGGCACAGCTCGCCGCCCACCTGCACGAGATCCACGAGCATCTGTCCCAGATCCCGCTGCAGGTCGAGGGGCGCCGCCGCACCACCCCGAAAGAGGTCGCCAAGGTGCTCGGGGCACTCGAGTCCCGGCTCGCGCTGATCCCGCTGCTCGAACGCTTCGCCGAGATCCGCGCCGAGGCCTCCGCCCTCGACTTCGCCGACCAGGTCTCCCTCGCAGCCCGGGTGGCGAGGGAGGTACCGGCCGCGAGCTCTCTCGCGCGGCGCATGCACAAGGTGGTGCTGCTGGACGAATTCCAGGACACCTCCGTGGCGCAGCTGCAGATGCTCACCGACCTCTTCGGTCCCGGCCATGCCGCCTGCGCCGTCGGCGACCCGCAGCAGGCGATCTACGGCTGGCGCGGAGCCTCCGCCGCCTCGCTCGCGGGATTCGCCGACGCCTTCGCGACCCCCGAGCAGAGTGTCCTGCAGCGCACGCTGTCCACCTCGTGGCGCAACGACCAGGCAGTGCTCGCAACGGCGAACCGGCTCGCAGCCCCGCTGCGCCACGCCGATGCGGGGCTCACCATCCCCGAGCTGCAGCCCCGGCCCGGGGCGGGGGAGGGCGCCTGCGAGATCATCGAGGCGGCCGACGAGCGCGCCGAGGCACGCGCGATCGGCCGCTGGGTCCTCGAGCGCCGGGCGGAAGGCGCAGATGACGAGGCGCCGGCGTCGGCCGCGGTGCTGGTGCGCGCCCGCCGCCAGATCCCCGCCCTGGTCGAAGGACTTCAGGAGCAGGGGCTGGCCGTCGAGGTGGTGGGTCTGGGCGGGCTGCTGCACCGCCCCGAGGTCGCTGATGTCCGAGCGGTGCTGGAATGCGCCTACGACCCCGGCCGCGGGGACGCGCTGATGCGCCTGCTGACCGGGCCCCGGTTCCGGCTCGGAGCCCGGGACCTCGCGGTGCTGGGCCGCTGGCGGGACCGGATGGGTTCTCGCCTGCGCCGCGATGGAGAGGCTCCGGGCGGTCAGGACGAGGCGGAGACCGTCTCGCTCATCGACGCGGTCGACGACCTCCCGCCCGCTGACTGGACCGACCCCTCCGATCGATCCCTCACCACCACCGGACGGGCCCGGCTGCTCCAGGTCCAGCAGCTCCTGCGCGAGCTGCGACGACTGCTCCCGCTGCCGCTGCCGGACCTGATCACCGCCGCGACCCGGCTGCTGGACGTCGACCTCACGCTGCTGGAATCCGAGCCCGACTCCCGGGCGCTCGCCGATCTCGAGGCATTTCGCGACCACGCTGCAGCGTTCGACCGCACCGCCAGGCGCGGTGGGCTCGGCGCCTATCTCGACCTGCTCGAGATCAGCGAGGACGAGGAGGCAGGGCTCGCCGTCACCGCCGCCCCCGAAACCGCGCATGACCCGGCCGCGGTCACGATCGTCACCATGCACTCCGCCAAGGGCCTGGAATGGGACCTGGTCGCCGTCGCCGGGCTCACCGAGGGCACCGTCCCCTCCTACGACCTGCGTCGGGCGAAGACCGATGAGGCGGGCCGCACCCGGGTACCCGGGGACGGCTGGCTGGGCAAGCTCGCCTCCGCATCGGTGCCCACCGCCCTGCGCGGCGACGCGGAGACCCTCCCGGAGCTGGCCTGGGCCGAAGCAGATACCCAGGTCGACGCCGAAGGACTCATCGAGGACTACCGCTTCGCCCAGGGCGAGGAGTCGCTGCGGGAGGATCGCCGGCTGATGTACGTCGCGGTGACCCGGGCGCGCCGCCGCCTGCTGCTGACCTCTGCCGCCTGGCGCAGCGGGCTCGCCTCCGCCCGGCCCCGCTCGCGCTATCTCACGGAGGTGGGTGACCTGGTGCCCGAGCGCTTCCGCACCGTTCAGGAGATCCCCGAGCAGAACCCCCTGGAGAGCGAACGCCCGCAGGCGCAGTGGCCGCCGGCCCCCGGGGAGCAGGAGCGCGCCCGGGCCCGCGCCGCAGCGCTGCTCACCGACGCCGCAGCGACGGACGATGCGCCGGCGGACCCGCAGCTCGCCGAGCTGGTGCGGCGTGCCGTCGCGGACATCGAGCAGCAGGCCGCCCCGCCGCTGGTCCACTCCCCGCCGCGGCTCTCAGCTTCTCAGGTGGTCCACCAGGCCCGGGATCCCCACGCCGCGGCGATCGACCTGCTGCGCCCCCTGCCGCGCCGCCCCTCTCCGGCGGCCGCCCGCGGCACCGCCTTCCATGCCTGGCTCGAGTCCCGTTACGACAGCGCGACCCTGCTGGACCTCGAGGACCTGCTGGACCTGGAGGACGCGGAGGACCACGAGGAGGGGCCCGGCGCCGACGATCGGAGCCTGCGGGACGCCTTCGCGGCATCCGAGTGGGCTGACCGTTCACCGCTCGCGGTCGAGCAGCCCGTCCACACCCGGATCGGGGAGATCGCGGTGCGGGGCATCATCGACGCGGTCTTCGCCGACCCCGAGGGGACCGACGGCACCCAGGGCGTGATGATCGTGGACTGGAAGACCGGCCGAGTCCCGCGCCCCGCCCAGCTGCGCGAACGCGCCCTCCAGCTCTCGCTCTACCGCCTGGCCTGGCACGAGCAGACAGGGCTGCCGCTCGCCCGGATCCGCACCGCCTTCCACTTCGTGGCCGATGGGGTCACCCACGAGGTGCGCCGTCACCCCTCCCGCGAGAAGATCGCGCAGATGCTCGCGGGGGAGTGACGTTCATGGGGGAGTGACGTGAGGGCGCCCCACGGGAGGGCTCGTCCTGCGCTGCGGGCTCAGTGCGAGCCGTCCTCCCGGGAGCTCATCTCCTCGTAGGCGCGCTCGGCCTCGTCCCGGGCGATCTGGGCGAGGTCGGCATCGAGGTCGGCGATCATCCCTCGGGCGTCGGCGACGATCTCCTGGTCCTCGATCTCCAGACCGTGTGCGAGCCATTCGGCGACGGCGAACTCGCCGAGCGCCTGAGCACGCTCTATCAGCCGCGGGTGGGTCGAGGTAGGCAGCTCCTCGCGGTACGAGCCGTAGAGCTCATCGAACCGCTCCGGATCCAGGGAGGAGATCAGCCAGGCCAGGTCCGAGGCGGGATCCGCGACCTTCGAGGAGGACCAGTCACGCAGCGCGCTGACGCGGTGACCGGACATGAACAGGCTCTCTTCCGAGAGGTCCCCGTGCACGAACTGCGGGGTGAAGTCCCACAGCTCCTCGTCCTCGAGCAGCGCGTCCCAGCGCTGGGCGACGGCGGCGGGGAGATGCCCGCCGGCCTTGGCGGTGGCGATCCGTGCGCGATGCTCGGCGAGCAGCACCTCGGGGGTGAAGGATTCGACTCCAGCGGCTTCGGCGGCGTAGCGGGGGACGGTATGGATCCGGGCCAGCACCTGTCCCAGCGAGCGGGCGAGATCCGCGCTCCCGTGCAGGGCATCGAGCATCAGCGGACGGCCGGCGGGAGCTTCGGTGACCACGCAGCGACCTCCCTCGGAGAGCTTCACGAATCCGAGCACCGGCGGGATCACGCTGCGCAGCGGGGTGCCCGCGAGAGCATCGGCCACTTTGAGATCGCGCTCGAGCCGGATCCCCGACGCGGTCGAGGCGGGGGAGAGGATCATCACCCGTCGGCCGTCCTCGCCGACGATGCCGGCGACGTCGAGATCCTCGGCCGGGGTGGCGATCGGCATGGTCCTCACCGGGATCAGCCCGGGGACCGCCGCCGCGGAGAGGGCAGCCAGGGAATAGGAGTTGCGATGCACCCGACCACCGTACCCGGCCGAGGCGTCCGCTCCACGTAGGCTCGGAGCATGGCGAAAATCCGTGGCCCCCACCTCAGCACCCCGCTCACCCTCTTGGGCTCCGACCGCGATGCGCTGCTGCGCAGCGACCCGGAGATCCTCTCCCCGGGGGACGACGCCCGATACCTGGTCACCAGGGCCGGTGCGGTCGCCCTGCGCGAGGACGAGGACGGCACTCTCCACGCGCTGCTGGAGACCGAGGATCCCCGCGAAGGGACCCTGCAGCCGCTGGTGCTGCTGGGACGGCGTGACGGATACCGCGTGCTCGGTGTCGAGGTGCCCGAGCCCAGCGCCGAGCTCGACGCTCCCGGCCGTGACCTGCGTGACCTGCGACGCGTCGCCGACAGGCTCCACGATCACGACGCCGATCTGGCCGCAGCGGCCGTCGCGATGGGGTTCTGGCACCGGTCCATGCGTCATTGCCCGCTGTGCGGAGCGACGCTGGAGGCGGAGATGGGCGGCTGGGTGCTGCGCTGCCAGGAGGACGGCGTCGAGCAGTTCCCGCGCACCGACGCCGCCGTGATCATGGCCGTGCGCGACGGGCAGGACCGTCTGCTGCTGGCCCGCAACGCACATTTCCCCAGCCGCTTCCACTCCGTGCTGGCTGGTTTCGTCGAGCCCGGTGAGAGCCTCGAGAACGCGGTGGCCCGCGAGGTGGCCGAGGAGGTCGGGGTCATCGTGGAGGAGGTTCAGTACATGGGCAGCCAGCCCTGGCCCTTCCCCCGCTCGCTGATGCTCGGCTACCGCGCCTGGGCTCCGAACGCCGCCGAGCTCACGCTGCAGGAGGACGAGATCGCCGAGGCCCGCTGGTTCACCCGCGAGGAGCTCGCCGCAGCTCTCGAGGCGGAGGAGATCGCGCTGCCCGGCTCTGCCTCCATGGGCCGTGCCCTCATCGACGACTGGTACGGGCGCTCCGCCGAGCGGTGAGCCCCCAGAGGTGGTGTGGGGCACCCGCCGTCCACAGCGGCCCCCGGACCGTCACCCGGTCCTGGCAGGATGAACGGTGATGACCGACCATTCCGCCCCCGCCGCTGACCCCTCCGCACCCACCGATGCCGAGTCGCTGCTCGCCGCGCTCGATCCCGAGCAGCGCGAGGTGGCGAGCAGCTTCGGCAGCCCGATCTGCGTGCTCGCCGGCGCCGGCACCGGGAAGACCCGTGCGATCACCCACCGCATCGCCTATGGGGTCGCCACCGGTCAGCTGAACCCGCGCCATGTGCTCGCGGTGACCTTCACCGCCAAGGCCGCCGCCGAGATGCGCTCGCGGTTGCGGGACCTCGGCGTCCCCGCGGTGCAGGCCCGCACCTTCCACGCCGCGGCGCTGCGGCAGCTGCGCCACTTCTGGCCGCGCGTGGTGGGAGGGGCGATGCCGGATCTGCTGCCGAACAAGTTCGCCGGCATCGGCGAGGCCTGCCAGCGACTGCACCTGAGCGTCGATCGGGCCGCGCTGCGGGACATCGTCGCCGAGGTCGAGTGGTCGCGCGTCTCGATGCTCACCCCCGAGTCCTATCCGGAGGCGGCCCTGCAGACCCGTCGGCCGGGCGTCGCAGGCTTCGACTCGCGCTCCATCTCGCGCATCCTCACCCAGTACGAGGAGGTGAAGAAGGAGCGCGGGGTGATCGACTTCGAGGACGTCCTGCTGCACATGGTCGGCTTCCTCACCGAGCGCGCGGACGTCGCCCGCGAGGTGCGCAGCCAGTACAAGCACTTCGTGGTCGACGAGTACCAGGACGTCTCCGCCCTCCAGCACGCCCTGCTGCGACTCTGGCTGGGCACCTCGGATGACCTCTGCGTGGTCGGTGACGCCGCCCAGACCATCTACACCTTCGCGGGCGCCCGTGCCTCCTACCTGCTGGATTTCCGCAAGGAGTTCAAACGTGCCCGCACCATCCGGCTCGAGCGGAACTATCGCTCGACCCCCGAGATCGTGAGGATGGCCAACACGGTCCTGGACGGCGCGCACGGTCGAACCCGAGATACCCGCCTCACCCTGATCTCCCAGCGCGAGAGCGGTCCGCCGCCGATCGTGGAGTCCTTCGCCGACGACCCTGCCGAGGCCGACGGCATCGCAGATCGGATCTCCGATCTGGTGGCTGAGGGCAGGCCCGCCTCCGAGATCGCGATCCTGTTCCGCACCAACAGCCAGTCCGAGGCGCTCGAGCAGGCGCTGACCTTCCGCGGCATCGGATATCTGGTGCGCGGAGGGGACCGCTTCTTCGAACGCCAGGAGGTGCGCCGCGCCATGGTGTCGCTGCGCGCCGCCGCCCGCGTCGAGCAGCTCGACCCGGCCCGTGCCGTGCGCGACATCCTCTCCCAGCAGGGCTGGGCGCCGGCCGCCCCGGAGACCACCGGGGCGATCCGCGACCGCTGGGACTCGCTGAACGCCCTGGTGGGTCTCACCGACACCATCGCCGCACGGCCCGGCACCACCATGACCGACGTGGTCCGCGAGCTCGAGGAGCGGGCGGAGTCCCAGGCCGCGCCGGTCGTGGACGGGGTGACCCTGGCATCGGTGCATGCTGCGAAGGGCCTGGAATGGCCGGTGGTGTTCGTGGTCGGCGCGAGCGACGGGCTGCTCCCGATCTCGATGGCGAAGACCCCCGCTGAGGTGGAGGAGGAGCGGCGATTGTTCTACGTCGCCCTCACCCGGGCCCGCGACCTGCTCACGGTGAGCTGGTCCGCCGCACGCACCCCCGGAGCGCGCGGCTCACGCAAGGCCTCACGCTTCCTCGACGGGGTCCTTGACCATCCCGATGCGCCGAAGACGGCCCCCGGGACCGCGGCCCGCCGCACCGGTCGCCGCACCGCCACCGTCTATGCGGAATGCCGGGTGTGCGGGCAGGGTCTCGTGACCCCGAAGGAGCAGCGGCGCGGACGGCATGACGGCTGTCCCTCGCCCGCAGGGGAGGGGTTGCTCACCGCGCTGCGCAGCTGGCGCCGTGACCAGGCCCGTCTGCGCGGCACCCCGCCCTACGCGATCCTCACCGACGCCGCCCTCGAAGCGGTCGCCGAGAGGGCGCCGCGCTCCGAACAGGAGCTGCTGGCCGTTCCCGGAATCGGGCCCGGGAAGGTCGCGAGCTTCGGCGACGACCTGCTCGACCTGCTCGGAGCTCCCTCCGAAAAAGACTGAAACTGCAGGTCAAAAAATACTTTTGCGATCCTGGCGTGAGGTGTAGAGTCATCCATGTCAATCGTCCACGTCGTGGTCCGGGACACCGGGACGCGCGCTTACGAAAGGGGGTGGCCTCTGTGAACAGCACTTGGAATCTTGCAGGAGCAGGACTGCGCCCCACGGGCGCGCCCTCCCTTCTGCAGCGCGAACGGGGCAATGCCCCGCGGTGCCCAGCCTGAGCTGACGAGGCCTTCCCTCGCTGCCGGTGCGGCACCGCCGCCGCACCCCCCGCCCCCACCGGGCACGTCCTTCCTGACGGACTTCTAAGCAGCGAGACGATGACTACTCTTCTGACCACTTTCCTGAACCCCGCGGATGACTCCGCGACCATGTTGCCGTGCCATGACACGGACGCCGCCGACCTCTTCTTCGCGGAGCGGCCCGCAGAGCTCGAACAGGCCAAGGCCCTGTGCGCCGGCTGCCCGCTCATCGCGGAGTGCCGGCAGGGTGCCCTCGAGCGGGCAGAGCCCTGGGGAGTCTGGGGCGGTGCCATCTTCGATGGCGGCAGCATCATCGCCGTCAAGCGCGGCCGTGGCCGGCCCCGGAAGAACCGGGAGCAGGACGCCGCATGAGCGGCTCCGGCCTCGCCGTCTCGGGCGTGCCGGCCTCGGTCGTGCCGGCGCAGCTCCTGGGCGCCGGGCGACGAGATCGACGACGGCGAGATCGAAGAAGGCCCCGAACCGTGTGGTTCGGGGCCTTCTTCGGTGCTGCGGGACGCGGTACGTCGCTCAGGTGGGCGTGACCCGGCCCGAGCTTCTGCCGCTCGTCCCTCGCAGCACGTCGATCAAGGGGGTACGTCAGGCCTTGCCGAGGATTCGGTTCAGCTTGGTGCCGCACACCGGGCACACGGCCTTGGCCATGCGACGACCGTTGGAGACGACGACGTTGCCCTCGGCCTCTCGCTTCTCGCGGCACTTGACGCAGTAGAACTCTCCGGCATAGGTCTCGTCGGCCATATCCGCTCCTCGTTGCTTGTCGATGATGAACATTCCCAGATACGCAGCTCTCACCGCGACGCCGGGACCGCTCCACTGTAATGGTGCGGGAAGGCCGGGCACGAATCAGGAGACTGTGGGGTGTGGCCCGATCGGGGCGGCCCGTCGCGCGCTTCGGGTTCAGGGGGCTCTGAGAAGAGCCGAGGAAGTGCGCGCAACGAGCCGACATCGGAGGCCCCGAAGGCGGCAAGAAGCCTGGAAGGGCCGTGGGACCTCGGGGGCGCTCAGTACCACGCGCACCTTCCCCGTGTGCGTCCTACTAGTTATCCCGGGGTCCCACGTGCAGGAGAACTTAGCGCCTGTGGACCACGCAGGTCAAAGAACGATCGGGGACCGATTGTGGACAACCCTCCTCCCACTGTGGACAGAATGTCGATCACGGTGCCGCCGTTGTGGAGGAACCGTCATGTTTCCCGGCCATAACGGTCTGACCGGCGCTTCTGCAGTGCACAGCTGTGGATGAACTTTTCTTGCCCCGCAGACGTGCCAGGCTGTGATCCATGAGTGATCTCGTCCTCCATGAGCATGTCGCCGGTCCCCGCGGGGAGCGGGTGCTGGTGCGGCGCAGCGCGCGCCGCCGTCGCACCGTCTCCATCACCCGTCGTGAAGGCGATCTGGTGATCGCCATCCCGGCGACGTTCAGTGCCCGCCAGGAACGTCAATGGGTGACGAAGATGGTCGACCAGCTGGTCAGCAAGGAGGCTCGCCGGGCGCCGGCGCGTCGCAGCGACGCCTCGCTGCTCGCGATGGCACGGGAGGTCAGTGAGGCCTATCTCGGCGGGCGTGCGCATCCCAGCTCCGTGACCTGGTCCACTCGGCAGAACCACCGCTGGGGGTCGTGCACGCCATCCGACGGCACGATCCGGCTCTCGCATCATCTGCAGGGAATGCCCGACTATGTGGTGCGCTCGGTGATGATGCACGAGCTGACACATCTGCTGGTGCCGGGCCATGGGCCGGAGTTCAAGGCGCTGATGGCGAACTACCCGCAGGCGCAGAAGGCGCAGGGATTCCTCGACGGCGTCTCCTGGGCGAAGAATCTGCCGCAGGACGGCGAGGGCTGGAGGCACAGCGGGGGCAGCGACGACAGCGACGTCCGCGAGGACAGCGTGGAAGGCGAAGCCGGCGAGGACAGCGCGGACGGCGACGACAGCGACAACCGCGAGCGCAGCGTGGACGGCGACGCCCGAGAGGGCAGGAGGGCCTCAGCGCCCGCTCAGCCGCTCCACCGCGCGAGATAGGGCGCCAGGCCCTCGAGGCTCGCCGCCAGATCGGGCACGGTGCCCTCAGGCAACGCGGAGCTGTCGCGGGCCGGACCGGCACCGAGCAGCGGCCAAGGCACCCACCGCACCTCTCCGGATTCCTCGCTCACAGTGAGCGGCAGCTCCGCGGCGGGTGCCGATGCCCGGAACAGGAACTGCACGTCCCAGTGCTCGCGGCAGGCGCCGAACGCCGCATCGAGACCATGACGGTTCAGCACGGCGGGGCCCTGCCCCAGAGTCTCGAGGTCGTCGATCCCGATCTCCTCGGAGACCTCACGACGCGCGGCCATCTCCAGACTGGTCTCACCCTCTTCGAGGTGCCCGCCCGGCTGCACCCAGAAGCGCCCCTTGAGATGCCACACCAGCGCCACCTGTTCGGCGGGACCGTCGACGACGATCGCGCTCGCGGTGAGATGCCGGGGCCCGCCGTCCCGGTACAGCGCCCGCGGATTCTGCTGCAGCAGCTCGAGGTACTGAGCGGCGAGCGCGGGCCCGTTGACCGCGTGACGGGCCCTGTCCAGCTCTGCGAGCGCGGGGGAGGAGCTGGTGGAGCTGGTGGCGTCAGTCACGAGATGATCAGCGCCCCTCGGCATCGGGGGTGTCGTTGCCTCCCTCGGGACTGTCGCCTCCCTCGGGACCGGCGGGTCCTTCGCGACCGTCGGGACCCTTCGTGCCGTCGGAGCCCTCGGGGCCGTCGGAACCCTTGGGGCTGTCGGAGCCCTCGGGTCCGGCAGGGCCGGCAGAGCCCTCGGGTCCGGCGGGTCCGGCAGAGCCAGCGGGGCCGGGGCCTCGCAGCCCGCCCTGCTCATCCTCACGTGGTGCCTGCTCCTGGCCATCACCGGAAAGCAGCTTCGCCAGCTCGGCGTCGAAGTCCTCCGGGATCGCGACCTGTGCAAGCCCCTCGGCCTCCTCCTCGGAGGCAGCCTGCTGGGGAGCCCGCGGGCGGCCGGAGAGCACCTCGGCGCTGGGCAGCAGGTCAGGATGATCCCACTTCGCCTCGCGTCCGGACTCACCCTCGGTGGCCAGCACACTGTCCCACCAGGAGAGGGCTTCGCGCACCCGCCGTGGACGCAGCTCGATGCCGACCGTCTTCGAGAGCATCTGCTCGGCAGGCCCGCCAGCGGCTCGGCGTCGTCGCAGCACCTCACGCAGGGCCTCGAGATCAGGCAGCTTGCCCTCGAGCGCCTTGGTGGTCACGTGGTCCACCCATGCCTCGATCAGAGCCAGGGTGGTGGCGAGCTCCTCGAGAGCACGCTCCTGCGAGGCGCGGCGGGTGAAGACGAACATGTCCTCGGGACGCCGGGCCTGCATCGCGGCCGGGTCGGAGAGGTCCAGATCCCGGACCATCTCATCGAGCGCATCGAGGTCCAGGGTGATTCCGCGGGAGTAGTCCTCGATCGCCGAGAAGAGCGCCTTGCCCAGCCAGGGTGCAGCGCTGAACAGCGCGGTGTGCGCGATCTCGCGGGCGGCAAGGAAGATGCGCGCAGCGGCAGGGTCCAGAGAATGCGCGGAGATCAGGTCCTCGACGTTCGCGGCGACCAGGGCGGGCTCCCCGTCCCGGCCCAGCGGCATCCCGAGATCGGTCGTGCCGGCGGCCTCACGGGCCAGGGCGCCGATGGCGTGACCGAACTGGACGCCGAACATGGTCCCGCCGATCCGCTCCATCATCGCGGCCGGATCGCCACCGGGCAGTGGCATCCCAGCACCCATGTCACCCATCTGCCCCAACTGGGCGGCGATCGCCTCGCCGATCGCGCCGGCCATGTACTTCGCGACCGGTTCGACGATGGGCTTCCAGTGCGGAAGGGTGCGATGCAGCCAGGTACCGCGGCTGTAGACGCCGAGCTCCGCGGTGGGCACGTCGATCGCGATCACCGGATCCAGCCACAGCCGCGCCACCTGCGCAGCCTGCCGGAGGTCCGCGACCGCGGTGTCGCCGGGCGAAGGATCGCCGGGAGTCCCTGCCGGCGACTCGGCGCCGGGGATCCCGGCCTGCCCGGCGGCGGTGCGCCGGGCGATGTCCTCCGCCATCTGCCAGTTCACAGGGTCATCGCCCTGTGCGGCGAACATGTGCTGCATCTGGGCGGCAGCCGCCCGCAGCTGGGCGGGGTCCTGGGGGAGATCGGCCTGCTGCGCGAGCGCAGAGAGGTCCAACCCGTCCAGGGCACCCTCGGGGAGGGCGTCTCCGAACGTCTCTTTCAGGAAGCGCTTCAGCGCCTCCTCGTCCATATCACCGGGTCCACCCGGGATCGGGGAATCACTCATGGCCACCTCCAGCTGTGCGTGGGTCCCCAGCCTACCGACCGCGCCTGATCGTCGCTCCGCGCGCCGCGAGGAGCATGCGGACGGTGGGGCACAATGTCGGGGTGACAGAAGACCCCACCGCCCCGTCGCCCGCCCGCAGGGTGCGCAAGCTGCTCGCCCGGTCCGTCGACGACGCGCAGCTCGCACGCCCGGTGCTGGCGCTGGTCTCGCTGCTGCTGCTGTGCGTGATGATCCTGGGCGGCTCCTTCATCCCGGTGCCCTATGTCATCGAGCGTCCGGGGCCCGCGATCGATGTGCTCGGCGAGTACGACGGCGAGCAGATCCTGGTCATCGACGGGGCGGAGACCCATCCGACCGATGGCGCGCTGATGATGACCACGGTCTCCGTCGACGGCGGGCCGGGATACCGGGTGACCCCGGTGGAGGTCGTCGCCGCCTGGTTCGACCGCTCCAAGATGGTGCTGCCCAAGGAGGCGGTGTTCCCCGAGGGGCAGACCCGCGAGCAGACCGTGCTGAACAACACCGCCGCGATGAGCACCTCCCAGCAGGGTGCGGTCGCCGTGGCGCTGGACGAGCTCGGACTCGAGTACGAGTCCGTGGTGATGATCGCGGGAGTCGAGGAGGGGGCGCCGGCCGACGGCACCCTGGAGGGCGGGGACGTGATCGTCTCCGTCGGCGGCGAGACGGCGAGCTCCCTCGAGGGCTACCGCGAGCTGATCCGGGCCACGCCCGAGGGTAGGACGGTCCCGATGCGGGTGCGGCGCGCCGGTGAGGAGCTGGACCTCGAGGTCCCCTCCGAGATGGCCGACGGATCACCCCGGATGGGCGTGGTGCTCGCCGCAGGCTATGAGTTCCCGATGGACGTCCAGATCGCGGTCGGGGACATCGGCGGACCCAGCGCCGGAATGATCTTTTCGCTGTCCGTCTATGACGAGCTCACCCCCGGCGCCCTGACCGGCGGCCACCAGATCGCCGGCACCGGGACCATCGCCGTGGACGGCGCGGTCGGCCCCATCGGAGGGATCCGCCAGAAGATGGTGGGCGCCGACGAGTCCGACGCCGAGTTCTTCCTCGCGCCGAGCGCCAACTGCGACGAGGTCGTCGGCTACGAACCCGAAGGGCTCGAGGTCGTCGCCGTGACGGACTTCGAGGACGCGCTCGACGCCACCGAGACCATTGCCGAGACCGGCAGCGCCGAAGGCCTGCCCACCTGTGAGGACGTGAACAACGAATGAGCAAGCGCAATCGACGCCGCACTCCGCCGAAGCCGACAGTGGTGTTCGACTACGGGGGTGTGCTGAGCGCCGGGCATGACCCGGTGCCGGACCTGCATGAGCTGCTCGGCGGCGAGCCGTCGGTCCTCGAGGAGGCGCTGTGGCGTGAACGGGGTGCCTACGACCGCGGGGACACCACCCTCGCCGAGTACTGGGCCGCAGTGGCCGCCGCCGTCGGGGTCGAGGAGCTCTCCGAGGACGAGATCGCCGAGCTGCAGAAGGCGGACAACCGCTACTTCCTGCGGATGGACCCCGAGTCGAGGTCGCTGATCCACGATCTCGCCCGCAACGAGGTGCGCCTGGCCCTGCTGTCCAACGCGTCGGTGTCCTTCGCGGAGGAGGTGCGCCGTGCGGACTGGTTCGAGGCGTTCACCCTCGCCGTTGTCTCCGGCGAGGAGCGAGCGGCCAAGCCGGAACGCGAGATCTACGAGGTGATGCTCGACGTCCTCGCCCACGAGACCGGGGGAGTGTCCATCCCCTCGGCCGTCATCTACTTCGACGACCGCCAGGAGAACGTGGACGCCGCGAAGGAACGCGGCATCGACGCCCACTTCTGGCCCCGCAACGGCGATGTGCACCCCGAGGGGACCGAGCACGGCGCGGTGACGGCACGCCGGCTGCTCGCCGAACGCGGCGTCCCGCTGGACTGAGCGCTTCCGACCGGACTGTTCGACTGGACTGTTCGACTGGACTGAGCACGCGCGACCCGCATGCACGAGGACCGATCCGGCGCCGCGCGGGCGATACGGGTGGCACGCGTCAATCTCGGCCCCGCCATCGGGGGTCAGAGGCCCGGTTGCGGGTAGAGTCGGGCAGTGCGACACATCCCGTGCGGCACCGCTCTGCGGCGCGCCGGTGAGAATCCCCAGAACCCCTCTCCGAACAGGAACACGAGTTGGCTGAATTCATCTACTCCATGTACAAAGCCCGGAAGGCCGTGGGCGAGAAGGTCATCCTCGATGACGTCTCCATGAGCTTCTACCCCGGTGCGAAGATCGGCATGGTCGGCCCCAACGGCGCCGGCAAGTCCACGATCCTGAAGATCATGGCGGGGCTCGACCAGCCCTCCAACGGCGAGGCGAAGCTCTCCCCGGGCTACAGCGTCGGCATCCTGCTGCAGGAGCCGCCGCTGGACGAGTCCAAGACCGTCCTGGAGAACGTCCAGGAAGGCATGGGCGAGCTGTTCCAGAAGGTCCAGCGCTTCAACGCCATCGGCGAGGAGATGGCGGAGCCCGACGCCGACTTCGACGCGCTGATGGAGGAGATGGGCAAGCTCCAGACCGACATCGACGCCGCCAACGGCTGGGACCTCGACTCCCAGCTCGAGCAGGCGATGGACGCCCTGCGCTGCCCGCCCGGCGACGAGAAGGTCACCCACCTCTCCGGTGGTGAGCGCCGTCGCGTGGCGCTGTGCAAGCTGCTGCTGGAGAAGCCCGACCTGCTGCTGCTGGACGAGCCCACCAACCACCTCGACGCCGAGAGCGTGCTCTGGCTCGAGCAGCACCTCAAGCAGTACGAGGGCGCCGTCATCGCCGTCACCCACGACCGGTACTTCCTGGACCACGTGGCCCAGTGGATCGCCGAGGTCGACCGCGGCCACCTGTACCCCTACGAGGGCAACTACTCCACCTACCTGGAGAAGAAGGAAGAGCGCCTCAACGTCCAGGGCAAGAAGGACCAGAAGCTCGCCAAGCGCCTCAAGGAGGAGCTGGAGTGGGTGCGGTCCAACGCCAAGGGCCGCCAGGCGAAGTCCAAGGCCCGACTGGCCCGCTACGAGGAGATGGCCACCGAGGCCGAGCGCACCCGCAAGCTCGACTTCGAGGAGATCACCATCCCGCCTGGCCCGCGGCTGGGCAACCAGGTCATCGACGCCAAGGATCTCAAGAAGGGCTTCGGGGAGCGCGTGCTCATCGACGGGCTCTCCTTCACCCTGCCGCCCAACGGCATCGTCGGCGTCATCGGCCCCAACGGCGTCGGCAAGACCACGCTCTTCAAGACCATGGTGGGCCTCGAGCCGCTGGACGACGGCGAGCTGAAGATCGGCAAGTCCGTCAAGATCAGCTACGTCGACCAGAACCGCGAGAACATCGACCCGGAGAAGAATCTCTGGGAGGTCGTCTCCGACGGGCTGGACTACATCCAGGTCGGCAAGGTCGAGATCCCCTCACGCGCCTACGTCAGCCAGTTCGGCTTCAAGGGCCCGGACCAGCAGAAGAAGGCGGGGATCCTCTCCGGCGGTGAGCGCAACCGCCTGAACCTCGCGCTGACCCTCAAGCAGGGCGGCAACGTGCTGCTTCTCGATGAGCCCACGAACGACCTGGACGTGCAGACCCTCGGCTCGCTCGAGAACGCGCTGCTCGAGTTCCCCGGCTGCGCCGTGGTCGTCTCCCACGACCGCTGGTTCCTGGACCGGGTCGCGACCCACATCCTGGCCTATGAGGGCACCGAGGAGAACCCGGCGAACTGGTACTGGTTCGAGGGTAACTTCGAGTCGTACCAGACCAATAAGGTCGAGCGCCTCGGCGAGGACGCCGCACGTCCCCACCGCGTGACCTACCGCCGCCTGACCCGCGACTGAGACAGACGATCTGCCGGACGCGCCCGCACGACACGCCGCCCCGCTCGCCATCGCGAGCGGGGCGGCGTCATGCTCAGAAGGATCAGACCCCGGAGACGGCGGGGTCCAGGCTCGCCACCACACGCTCGGAGGGTGTCCCGGACTCATTCCCAGGGGGCATCTCGCGGGTCACGAAGAGACGCTCATCGCTCTCCTCGGTGGTGAACCTGATAGAGCCGTCGTCGGCGAGATCAAGCACCCCCAGACTGCGCTGCACCCCATCGGTCTCGCCCCAGAGCTCGAGGACCTCGTCCTCCCAGCCCACGACCCCTTCGGCGCGCAGTGAGATGCCGTCCTCGGTGATGACCGCGCGCCAGGTCCCGTTGTCGCTGACTCCGGGGACCAGCTGGGCGCCGGCGGTCATGGTGTGGTTCGCCCAGGCTGAGGCGAGGCGCTCGGACTCCTCGAGCTGATGGTGGACATCCGACAGCAGATAGCCGAGCACCAGCAACGCGGCCACTGCAGCTGCTGCGACGGTGCGGGAGAACCACGGGACGCCGCGGCGCCCCTGCGCGGCGCGCCGCTTCTCGCGCCGGCGGTCGCGACGCGAACGCTGCTTCTCATCGGTGGCGCGGAAGGAGAAGGCGGGGGACGAGGCGCCCTCCGGAGCGCCCGTCGGCAGAGCCGCCTCGCTGCTGGCGGCCATCGACGAGCCGTCCTGTGGCTCCACGGCGCTGGAGTGGCGTCCGCCCGCCATCGCCGGCGGGCCGACCATCCGACGCTGCGAGTCGGTTCCGAGCACCGGAGTGGCGTAGTCGCCCCGATAGCTGGGCTCGGGCTCTGCGGCGCCTGCATGACGGGCCGAGAGCGGACTCGAGCGGGCGCCATCGGTCCGCACTGCACCGAAGCCCTCGAGCACGGCGAGGCGCAGATCGCGAGACGGCGGGACCGTGGTCAGCAGCGCGAGACGCGCCGCGGCCTCGATGGCATGGCGATGAATCCCTGCCGTCTCCGGATACCGGGTCAGCTCGCGCAGTCGGAGCCGCTCACCCTCCTCGGCGAGGGCCAGGGCATCGAGTGCGGCCAGCGCTCGAGTCTCCACATCGGGCGGACCGCCGAAGGGGACCAGCTGATCCAGTGCCTGGGAGAGGATCACGGCGTTCTGCTGGCGAGGCTGCCCCGTGTAGGAGAACCGCCCCTGGGCGGCGGATTCGACCAGCGCACGATGTGCCGGCGGCAGCTCCAGCAGCACGCGCAGCACCTCCACCTCCCGTCGGTCGCGGGTGCGGTCGTTGACCAGGTCCGGTGCGACCAGGGAGCGCACGTCACCGCTGGGGTTGGTGGCCACTGCGGCCCGTCGGGCCCGGTCCAGCACCGCCGCCTCGCCCGGCAGCCCGCTCGCGGCGAGATCGCCGGCCTCTCGAAGGCAGGAGCGCAGCACCGTCACGGCGAGCTTCTCCGCCCGCGCCGAGGAGCCCGTCACATGCACGGAGAGGCCGTGGATGCGGGGCCCGAGCACGTCCACCAGTGCGGCCGCGGCACGCTGATCCCCACCGGCTGCTCGCCGCAGCAGCGTGCGCGTCGGATCGAGGCGCTCTCCGAGGTCGATGGTGTCCTCCGGGATCGCGGGCATCTCCCCGGTCCGTATGTCGCTCCCCATCGGGCGCCTCCGTGCGTTCTGCTCTCGTCGTCGGGGCACCGTCCCCCACGGTGCCGCACCATTGTCGCAGGCAGTGACGCCGGTGAGGGGCGAATGCCGCTGTCGGCGCGGGAACGGGCGGCCCCACCGGGAGGAAAGCTCTTGCAAGAATGTTGCACAGCGAGGGAGTTCTGCGTGTCGGACGATCTGGCAATCGGGCATCTCCCCTGGTAGGGCGGCGGAAAATGCGGGCAGAACATCGTCGTCCGAAGCGCAAGAAATGTGCAAGACCTGTCAACGTCCTCGGGTACCGTGGTGCCATGAAGCCGATCTCCACGATCACGGTCTCCTCCGACCTCCCCAGCGTCCTCGAGCCTCTGCGCGACCTCGCGCTGAACCTGCGCTGGACCTGGCGCCGTCAGACCGTCGACCTGTTCCGCTCGCTCGACCCGCAGGTGTTCGCCGCCAGCGGGGAGAACCCGATCGCGATGCTCTCCCGGGTCCCGGCGGGGCGTCTGGCCGAGGCGGCCCGCGACGAGACGTTCCTCGCGCAGATGCGTTCTGAGGCTGGTGACCTGCGCACCTACCTCGACTCCGGTCGCTGGTTCCAGCGCACCGTCCCCGGGGCACAGGGCGCCGGTGACGGCTCCTCGATCGCATATTTCTCCATGGAGTTCGGGATCACCCCGACCCTGCCGATCTACTCCGGGGGCCTCGGCATCCTCGCCGGTGACCACCTGAAGTCCGCCTCGGACCTCGGGGTGCCGCTGGTGGCCATCGGCCTGCTCTACCAGTGGGGCTACTTCTCCCAGTCGCTGGACCCCAGCGGGTGGCAGCAGGAGAACTACCATCACAACGATCCCGAGCAGCTGCCCATCTCTCCCGTGCTCACTTCCGCCGGAGAGCAGCTGACCGTCTCGGTCACGACGCCGGGCGGCCGTGAGATCGCCATCGCCGTCTGGAAGGCGCAGGTGGGCCGGGTCCCCCTGCTTCTGCTCGACACCAACCTCGAGACCAACGACGAGGATGCCCGCCAGATCACCGACCGGCTCTACGGCGGCGACCACGAGCACCGCATCGTCCAGGAGATCGTGCTGGGGATCGGCGGCGTCCGCGCCGTCGAGGCGTACGCCCAGGCGACCGGAACTCCGGCACCCACCGTGTTCCACCTCAACGAGGGCCACGCGGGCTTCTCTGGCCTCGAGCGTGTAGGCCGCCGGATCGACGCCGGGGCCAGCTTCTCCGAGGCCGTGGCCGAAGTGCGGGCGGGCACCGTGTTCACCACCCACACCCCGGTGCCGGCCGGCATCGACCGCTTCGACGCCTCCCGGCTGCGCAGCTACCTCGACGCCGACGAGACGGGCCTGTCCCGCCTGATCCCCTCGCTGCCCGTCGAAGCCGCACTCGCCCTCGGGATCGAGGAGGGCGGGGACGTGTTCAACATGGCCCAGCTCGGATTCCGCATCGCCCAGCGCGCCAACGGCGTCGCGAAGCTCCACGGCGCGGTCTCCCGCGGCATGTTCCAGGACCTCTACCCGGGCTTCGACGTGCCCGAGGTGCCGATCGGCTCGGTCACCAACGGCGTGCACCGCCGCACCTGGACCTCGGCGCACATGGATGACCTGTACAAGAAGGCGCTCGGCGACGTCGACATCTCCTCGCTGAGCGACTGGAGCGCCCTGGCGACCCTCACCGACCATGAGCTCACCGAGACCCGCAACGCGCTGCGCGCGGATCTCGTGACGATGGCTCGGGATCACGTCAAGGAGTCGTGGCTGCGCCGCGGTGCCGACGAGGCAGAACTCGCCTGGACCGAGCACATCCTGGATCCCAACGCCCTGACCATCGGCTTCGCCCGCCGCGTCTCGACCTACAAGCGCCTCACGCTGATGCTCTCGGACCCTGAGCGTCTCAAGAAGATCCTGCTGGACGAGTCGCGTCCGGTCCAGATCGTGGTGGCGGGCAAGTCGCACCCGGCCGACCGCCCCGGCAAGGAGTTCCTCCAGCAGCTGGTGCAGTTCGCCGATGACCACGGCGTGCGCCATCGCATCGCCTTCCTGCCCGACTACGACATCCGCATGGCCTCGGTGCTGATCGCCGGCTCGGACGTGTGGCTGAACAACCCGGTCCGACCGGAGGAGGCCTCCGGCACCTCCGGCATGAAGGCCGTCCTCAACGGCGGGCTCACCTTCTCGGTGTCCGACGGCTGGTGGGACGAGATGAAGGACGACGAGGCGGGATGGACCATCCCCACCGCGGAGGTCCCCGACCAGTCCGAGCGCAACCGGATCGAGGCCGAGGCCCTCTACGAGATCCTCGAGCAGTCGATCGTCCCGCTGTTCTACGAGCGTGACGCGCGCGGCATGCAGCGTGGCTGGATGACCAAGGTCCGCTCCTCGCTGGTCAAGGTCGCCCCGCAGATCGTCGCGGCACGCATGGTGCGTGACTACGTCACCGACCTCTATCTGCCTGCCGCCCGGGCTGCGTCCGCCTTCGCCTCGGATCCGGCGCTGGCCGGCGAGTTCACCGAGTGGAAGGCCGCAGTGCAGCAGGCCTGGTCTGCGATCGCCGTGAGCGGGGTGACCCTCGAGGGCACCGACGGGTCGACGGTCTCCACCGGCGCCGAGGTCACGCTGGTGGCAGACGTCGAGCTGGGCGGCCTTCGCGACACGGACGTGCTGATCGAGGCGGTGCTCGGTGAGATCGGCGCGGATGATGAGATCATCGATCCTCAGCTGATCCCTCTGCAGCGCGGGGACGACGGCCGCTGGGCCGCACGCTTCGCGCTCGCCGCTCCCGGCGAGGTGGGCTACACCGTGCGGGTCACGCCGCAGCACCCGGTGCTGGCCTCCCGCGCCGAGCTCGGGCTGGTCGCCACCGCCTGAGCGACCCGCCGCACCACCACTGAAAGGCCCCGACCCCGTGCCGACCCGCCGCCAGCTCCTGCTCACCACCGCTGCGATGGGACTGGCCGGGGCCGGGGCGCTCAGCGGCTGCTCCTCGGATCGGTCCGTCGAGCTCGAGGACGGCGACACGCTGCGGATGCGGGTGTGGAGCGAGGCGGCAGCGGCGGCGTACGAGGAATCCCTCGCGGAGTTCACCGACAGCACCGGGATCGCGGTCGAGGTAGAGGTGCTCGGCTGGGATGACTACTGGACCCAGCTGCCCTTGGACGTGGCGGCGAAGAACCTGCCCGACGTGCTGTGGATGAACACCGCGAACCTCGCCCAGGCTCATGCCAGCGGGCGGCTGGCCGAGATCGGCGAGATCGTCGGCGAGACCTCCTCCCGGTGGGAGGGCGTCGCGACGGACCTCTATCGGCTCGAGGACGGGCTGTGGGGTGTTCCCCAGCTCTGGGAGCAGAGCATCCTGGTCGCGCACGAGGGCCTGGTCGCCGCGGCCAAGGGTGATGCCACGGCGCTGAGCTTCGACCCCGCGGCGCCGACGGACCCGCTGCGGGACCTCTCTCGCGCCCTCACCGTCGACGGAGAGGGACTCCACCCGGGGGACGAGGGCTTCGACCCCGGGGCCCGTGCGACCTTCGGGTTCAGCGCTCATCCCGACCGCACCGCGGTGCTGGGCCCCTTCATCGCTGCCCAGGGCGGCAGCTGGCAGGACGAGGAGGGGACGATGTCCTTCGCCTCCGACGCAGGCATCACTGCCGTTCAGTACCTCACAGATCTCGCGTCCTCGCATCTCGGCCCGGCAGGGTCGGAGACCACGGCGGATCCGGCCCTGTGCCGGAACCTGTTCCTCCAGGGCAAGCTCGGTCTGCTGCAGACGGGCACCTATGACCTGCACACCCTGACCGAGGAGATCGGTGGCAGCTTCGACTGGGGCATCCATCCCGTCGTCGCCGGCCCTCAGGGGCCGCGCCCGCTGGTCCACGCGATCGCCGCAGTCGGCGTCGAGGCGAAGAAGGACGATCGGTCCGCGGCGATCGCTGAGCTGTTGAACTGGCTCGGCGGTGCGGACGGTCAGCGCGCGCTGGCCGAGAACCGTCTGGGCATCCCCGCCCATCGTGATCTGCGTGGCGCGTGGGAGGAGAGCTGGGCGGAGGCTGGAGTGGACGTCTCGGTGATCGAGGTGCCCGAATCCGCGGCGCGTCCCGAGACGGGTGATCGTTCGGCGATCGCCACCGGCACCGCTCTGCAGGGCATCGCGAAGGTCTTCCGCGGTGAGGCCACCGCCGCCGAGGCACTCCCGGAGGCGCAGCAGGCCGCCCGAGAGGCGATGGGCTGAGCAGGGATTCGACGGAGAGGCGAGGGCTGAGCCGAGAGCTGTGCCTATACTCGGCCGCGGACACGGGGTGCGTCATCCGACGCTGAGATCACACCCGTGGAACCTGATCTAGTTCGTACTAGCGAAGGGATGTCCTCGTGGCTCCGTCGTACCCTGCCCGAATTCCCCGTGTGCTGTCGATCGCCGGCACGGACCCCTCCGGGGGTGCTGGCACCGCCGCGGATCTCAAATCCATCACCGCAGCAGGCGGCTACGGCATGAGCGTCGTCACCGCGCTCGTCGCACAGAACACCTGCGGCGTGCGGGAGATCCACGTCCCGCCGGCCCCGTTCCTGGACCGGCAGCTCCGCGCGGTCAGCGACGATGTGGTGATCGATGCGGTCAAGACCGGCATGCTCGGCACTGCCGCGCTCATCGCGACGGTCTCCGAGTGGCTCGACGAGCATCCCCCGCAGATCCTCGTCGTCGATCCGGTGATGGTCGCGACCAGTGGTGACAGCCTCCTGGCGCCGGACGCAGAGCAGGCCATGATCACCTTCTGCTCGCGCGCCACCGTCGTGACCCCGAACATCGAGGAGCTCGCACGCCTGACGGGGAGCGAGCGCGCCCGTGATGAGCGGGCCGCCCTCGAGCAGGCCCGAGGATGGGCCGCACGGACAGGTGTCGCCGTCGTGGTGAAGACCGGACATCTGGACTCCGCGACGGTGACGAACACCTGGGTGGGCCCCGACGGCATCTGCCTCCCGGTCCCCTCGACGCGGGTGAGCTCGACCAGCACCCACGGCACCGGATGCTCCCTCGCTTCGGCGCTCGCCACCCGATTGGGCAGCGGGGAGTCGCCGCAGGAGGCGCTCGCCTGGTCCACCCAGTGGCTGCATGAGGCCATCTCCCACGGGGAGGCGCTGCGGGTCGGGAGCGGCCACGGTCCGGTGGACCACTCCCACCGCGCCCGCCGTCTGCAGGCCGCCGGGGAATCCACCCCCTGGCTCGGTCCGGGAGCTGTCCCACCCATCCTCGACTCCCCGGACCAGATCCTTTCGGCGCTCGGTGCCGCGCTCCCGGCAGCGGCGCGGATCGAGCCTGCCGTCGCCCCGGCCGGGCCATGGACGCAGGCGCTGTGGGCTGCGGGGGAGCCCATCGCTCGCAACATCGCGGAGTCCGACCTCGTCCGTCAGCTGGTCGACGGCAGTCTGCCCCCGAACGCTTTCGCGTTCTACCTCGCCCAGGACTCGCTGTACCTGCGTCGCTACTCCCGCGCGCTCGCGGCGCTCTCGGCCGCTTCGACCGATGTCGTGGCCCAGGTGTTCTGGGCCCGCGGTGCGAGCAGCTGCCTCACCGTCGAGTCCGCGCTGCACCGTGGCCGGCTCGGTGAGCAGGAGGAGATCGGGGTCTCCCCGGTGACCAGCGCCTACACCGACTTCCTGCTGGCCACCACCCTCGGGGAGGAGCGTGCTGTGGGAACCGCCGCCGTGCTGCCCTGCTACTGGCTGTACGCGCAGACGGGGGCCACACTGCCCTCCGTCCCGAGCGATCACCCCTATGCGGACTGGCTCGACACCTACCGTGACCCGGGCTTCGTCATCGCCACGCAAGGAGCACTGGAGCAGGTCGAACGGGAGCTCGCCACAGCCTCCCCAGCGGTCCGCTCCGCAGCGGTCCGTGCCTATCTCCTCGCCAGCCGGCATGAGCTGGAGTTCTTCGACCAGGCGCTGCGCCTGGCGGCACCGGTTCCAGCGGACCAGCACGAGACGATCCTGGAGGGGGCGCTGTGAGCGGGACCCATATGCTGCCGGGGACCCCGATCGCGACCACCGATGAGCGCCTCCCCCCGGCCGGCCGGGCCGCCCTGCGCGCCGGCGTCGTGGGCAACTGGGTGGACAACATCCACGTCTTCCTGCCGCTGACCGCGCTGGCCCCGGCGATGGTCGTGCTCGCCGGGCCCGCGGCAGCAGCTTCGACGGGGTCCCTGATCGTCGTCGCGATGCTGTTCGGGCGGCCCGTCGGCGGGATCGTGTTCGGGCGCATCTCGGATCGTCTCGGGCGCACCCGCACCACCCGGGTCGCGATCGCCGGAACCGCCGCCTGTGCGCTGGCGATCGCCATGACGCCCACCCACGAGATCCTCGGTGCGGGGACGATCGCCCTCATCCTCGCGCTGAGGTTCCTCGGCGGAATCTTCGTGGCGGGGGAGTACTCGGCTGCCATCCCGCTCGCCATGGAATGGTCCCGGCCCCGACGGCGCGGCCTCATGAGCGGATTGATCCTCTCGATGGCGCCGTGGGCGCAGGCGAGCATCGCCTTCTCGGTGGCGATGCTGCTGATGATGCTGGGCCCCGATGCCTACGCGGCGTGGGGGTGGAGGCTGCTCTTCGTGCTCGGAGCACTGGCCTCGATCGGCATGCTGATCTACTACAGCCGCCAGGTCACCGACGCCCCGGTCTTCCACCGACGGGCCCGGACCACGTCGGTGCGCCCACGAGCGGGCCTGCGGGATCTGCTCACCGGCCGCTGGGCCTCGTCGTTCTGGCAGGTCTTCCTCCTCATGACGGGGCTCTGGCTGCTCACCAACACCACGGTGCTGCTGCTGACCGGCCGACTGGGGACCGACACCGGACTGCCCGCGACCGGCGTCTCGATGGCGATCGGGATCGCCTCCATCGCCCAAGCGGTCGTGATGGCGCTCGCCGGTCACCTGTCGACCCGAACCGGTCGACGCACCCTGTTCATGGCCTGGGGACTGGTCGCTGCGGTGGCCGGCCCGCTCGTGTGGTGGCTCGCAGTCACCTCGCAGTCCTTCGGCCGAGCGGCAGTGCTCGCGGCCGTGCTGCAGGTCATCACCGTCTCTGCCTACGGCCCGGTCTCGGCGTACCTCTCCGAGCGGTTCCCGACCGAGGTGCGCTCCACCGGCTACGGCATGGGCTACAGCCTCTCCCTCGTCCTTCCCGCGCTCTACCCCTTCTACCTGCCGTGGCTCGAGGCGCTGCTCGGGCGTCACGGGTCGGTGATGGCGCTGATCAGTCTGGGCGGCGGGCTCCTCGTGCTCGGTGCCGCGCTCGGGCCCCGACTCTCCCCACGGGACACCGACGCTGACATCGATACCGTTGCCGACGGGGTCCGCGAGCACGGGCCGGTGCAGACGACGGAAGGCGCACGATGAGCCCGACGGACCCGGACCTCGCCCCGGTGGCGCACGTGCTCGCTGCCGTCCGCCGGCGCCAGCCGCTGGTGCACTGCCTCACCGCGACGGTCTCCATGGGGATCGTCGCCGACGGGCTGCTCGCCGCCGGCGCACGCCCCATGATGACCGAGACCCTCCAAGAGGCCCCCACCCTCACGACGCTGGCCGATGCGCTCGTGATCAACCTGGGCACCCTCAGCACCGACGCGATGGACGGCATCCCGGCGACCGTCGCCGCCGCCGTGCGGGATGCCCGCCCCTGGGTGCTGGACCCGACCGCGATCGGGATCGCCCCGGTGCGGACCGCGCTCGCGCGCACCCTGCTCGACTCCCACCCCTCCGTGGTGCGAGGGAACGCTTCCGAGGTGCTCGCCCTGGCCGGAACCGGGCGTGGCGGGCGCGGCGCGGACTCCCAGACGGATCCCGGGAGCGCCGAGGACGCCGCTATGCAGATCGCAGCGCACACCGGCGGCGCCGTCGCGGTCTCGGGCCCCGCCGATCTCGTGCTCTGCGGCGACCGGCGGACCCGCCTGGCGAGGGGGAGCGAGCTGCTGACACGGGTCACCGGCACCGGGTGCCTGCTCGCCGCGCTGACCGCGACCTGCCGGGCCGTCGAACCCGACGCCTTCACGGCCGCGCTCGCCGCGACGACCTGGATGGCCCTCGCAGGAGAGACGGCCGAGCGCTGCTCCACCCGGCCGGGCTCCTTCCGCATGCATCTGCTGGACGCACTGGACGAGGTGGGACGATGACCCTGGATCTGCGCTGCTATCTGGTGACCTCGGGGACTGGCCGGCGCACGGTCGAGGCCGCGGCGGCTGCCGCCGCGGGCGGTGCCGGGGTGATCCAGGTCCGGGCCAAGGACGCCACGACCACCGAGCTGCTGGAGCTGACCTGCGCCGTCGCCGCCGCCGTGCACGAGGCGCGGCCCGCCGCCCAGGTGCTGGTCGATGACCGCGCCGACGTCGCCTTCGCCGCACGCCGCAGGGGCGCCGCGGTGCACGGCGTGCATCTGGGGCAGGACGATCTCCCAGTCGCCGCGGCACGCGCGATGCTGGGCCCGGAGGCGATCATCGGCCTGACCACGGGGACGCTGGAGACGGTCCGCCGGGCGGAGGAACTCCATGAGCTGCTGGACTACGTCGGCGCCGGACCGTTCCGGCCCACACCGACGAAGGACTCCGGTCGTGCTCCCCTCGGCCTGGCCGGCTACCGGAGCCTCGTGGCGGCGACCAGGCTCCCCATCGTCGCGATCGGCGGCATCACCGTCGAGGACGTCCCGGCGCTCGCACGGACAGGGATCGCCGGGATCGCGCTGGTGCGGGGCCTGATGGACGCCGACGATCCGGAGCGCGCCGCTCGGGACGTCGTCACCGCGGCCGGGCCGTGACAGACCGGCTCCGGTGAGGAAGACTCAAGACCGACCATCCGCGTGCATCGAGGGAGGGATCCCATGGCCACTGTCGCCCACCCCTCTCAGGAGGCGCTCCTGAATCGGATCCGCAGCCTGCTCCCGCCCGGGCGAGCTGTCCGAGAAGTCTCGATGTTCGGCGGCAGAGCCGTCATGCTCGAGGACGCGATGCTGGTCTCCGTCGGAGGTGACGGCTCGCTGCTGGTCAGGGTCGAGCCCACGCGCCACACCGAGCTGCTGACGCAGGATGGTGCCCGGCAGGCGGTGATGGGGACGCAACGGTCGATGGGGGAGGGCTGGATCGACGTCGAGCCCCGCGCCCTGGCCGAGGACATGGCCCTCGGCCGGTGGCTCCAGGACGCACTCGAGTTCCACGACCGCTGAGCGGTGGAACGCTCCCGGCCGCTGGATCCGGGTGCTGCTGGCGCTGCTCCTCAGCGCCCGCCGGACAGCACCCGCCGTTCAGCGCCCGCCGGTCAGCGCCTGCCAGCAAGCACCCGCTGGTCAGCGGGCCTGCTTGGCCCGGATCATGCCCTCCTGGGTGACGGTCGCGACCAGGTCACCGCTGCGGTCGAAGAGCTGGCCGTGGGTCAGGCCGCGCCCGCCGCTCGCGGAGGGGGAGCGCTGGACGTAGAGCAGCCAGTCGTTGGTGTCGACGTGCTTGTGCCACCAGATGGCGTGGTTGATCGTCGCCATCTTCAGGCCGGGCGTCATCCAGCTCAGCCCCTGACGGCGCAGGATCGGCTCGAAGGGCGTGTAGTCGCTCGCGAAGGCGAGGATCGCATCATGCGTGAGCGGTTCCGCCTCGATCGGGGCGAGCATGCGCATCCACACCATCTGCGACTCCGCACCTGCCGCATCCGGGCGCAGATAGATCGGATCGGTGACGTGACGGATGTCGATCGGGCGCTGGGTGGCCCAGAAGCGCGCCACCGGATGATCGATCCCGTCGAGCACCTCGGCGGTGGTCGGCAGCCCCTCGGGATCCGGCGCCTCGGGGGCGCGCTCCTGATGCTCGAGCCCGTCCTGGTCCTCCTGGAACGACGCCGTCATCGCGAGGATCGTGCGCTCCTCCTCATCAGCCTCCTTGCCGGGCTGGGTGGCCAGCACCCGGCGCACGGAGAACGAGCCGCCATCGCGCAGCGCATCGACCTGGAAGCGGATCGGATGCGAGGGATCGCCCGGGGCGAGGAAGTAGGAGTACATCGAGTGGATGCGGCGATCGGGGGAGACCGTGCGGCCCACCGCCGTGACGGCCTGGCCCATCACCTGCCCGCCGAAGACGTGCCCGCCGGGATGAGGGGAGGAATCACCCTGATATGCGGCGACGGTAGCCGTCGTCGAGAACTCGCCGAAGGGGGCGCTCTCGCGCAGATCCAGCAGATCCACGAGACCGGCGGCGATCTTCGAGGGGTCGGTGTGCGCAGAGGTCATGCGGCCGATCGTACTGGCGATGACGCCTACGATGAGAACCATGGCACCTCATTCCCTCGCCGATGCACCCGATCTCACGCCGGGAGAGCCGCAGCCCCTGGATATCCCGGTCGCGGTCCGCTGGACGGACCTCGATGCCTACGGCCACGTGAACAACGCCGCGGTGGTGCGCCTGCTCGAGGAGGCGCGCATCGCCGCCTTCTGGCAGCCGCCAGCCGAACAGGTCGAGCTCGGTGCGCCGCAGCCGCCGGCAGCGCTTCCGGTCGGCGGGGCCGGGGCGGCGGTCAGCACGGTCATCGCCTCGCAGCGGATCGAATACGCGCGGCCGCTCGGCCATCGCCGCGACGGCGTGGTGGTGCGGCTGTGGCTCTCCCGGATCGGTGGAGCCAGCCTCAGCGTCGACTACCTCGTGCTCACCCGCGACGATCCCGACGCAAGGACTCCCTACGCCCGGGCACGCACCGTGGTGGTGCTGGTCGACGCCGAGTCCGGCGCGCCCGTCCGCCTGGAGCAGGAGACCCGCGACCAGCTCCAGCAGTTCTCCGGCGAACCGCTGCGCTTCCGCGACTGAGCCCAGCTCAGCTCAGCTGATCGGGGACGGTCTGCCCGGCCGCCGGTGCCTCGCCGCCGTCGACCGTGTTGAGCAGTGAATGCGCGGCCCGATCCAGGTAGTCCCACAGCGTCTGCTCGTGCAGGGGTGCGAGGTCCAGGGTGTCGAGGGCGGCGCGCATATGTCGCAGCCACGCATCGCGGGCCGAGGGGGAGACCGGGAAGACGGCGTGCCGCATCCGCAGCCGCGGATGGCCGCGCTCCTCGCCGTAGGTCTTCGGACCGCCCCAGTACTGCTCGAGGAAGGTGCACAGCCGGTGGCGCGCCCCGGTGAGGTCCTCCTCCGGATACATCGGACGCAGTTCGGGATCCTCGGCGACACCCTCGTAGAAGCGGTCCACGAGCCGTACGAAGGTCTCATGGCCGCCGACGGCTTCGTAGAAGCTGATCTGCTCGGGCTGGGGGGACGGGGTGGTCATAGCTGGCGCTCTCCGGTCTTGGGGGTCACGAAGGTGGGAGTCATCTGCGGGCTGTCACTTCTGGACGGTCTCGACGAAACGGGGCATGGCGAAGGCGATGTCCGCGGCGGCGAAGCCGTCTCGGATCCGGGCGCGCAGCTCTCGCTCCACGCCCCACTGCTGACCGGGAGGGGTCTGCATCACGACACGGCGCTGGTAGCGGTTCGCATCCACGGCGAGCATGCCGGTGATGCTCGCGGCGGCGAGGATCTGGTCCTCGAATTCGGGATCCGCGGCCAGCTCGGCGGTGACCGACTCGAGCACGGTGGTCACCTGGTCGTCATCCGCCGCAGCGTCGATGTCGAGCACCACCACGGCATTCGAGAAGCCGCGTGCGTAGTTGCCGACCCGGATGATCTCGCCGTTGCGCACCGTCCACAGCACCCCGTCGATGCCGCGCACCTGGGTGGCGCGCAGGTTGATCGACTCGACGGTGCCCTCGGCGTACTCGATGTCCACCCAGTCGCCGACGGCGACGATGTCCTCGAAGAGCATCACCACGCCCGCGACCACGTCCTTGATGATGGTCTGGGCACCGATGCCGGCCGCCAAGCCCACCACCCCGAGACTCGCGATGACCGGGGCGATGTTCACCCCGATCTCGGAGAGGATCATCACCGAGGCCACGGCCCAGATCATCACGTGCGCGATGTTGCGGGCCACGTTAGACAGGGTGTGCGCACGCTGTTCGCGACGGGCCTGGGCCGCCTTCTGCGAGCGTGGATCCCGTTTGATCACGGTCCCGGCCACGGTGGAGAGCTTCGATCCGGACTGGACCATGGTGCGGAAGAACCGGCGCAGCAGCCAACCGGCCAGGAGACTCGCGATCGTGGCGGCCAGCAGGATGACGACGATCTTGACGCCGCTGGTGGCCAGCCAGCGCAGCAGCTGATCCATCAGGCTCAGCGCCTCATCGGTGGTGGGTGAGGTCAGCAGCGGTTCGAGATCCAGGGGGTCGTCCAACATACTTTCGACGATATCGCCCGGGCCGCCAGAAGTCTGGAGGAGTCCAGGGCGAGGTGGGTCACCGACCCGCCTCGCCCCGGCCCCGTTCGCGGGCTCACAGCGCGTCGCTCAGCGGCGTCTTTTGTGCTGTGCTCCTGCCGTTCGCGGGCTCACAGCGCGTCGCTCAGCCGATGTCCGCCGCGCGGACGCGCTCCTGGCGGGCGACGGTGTCGCGGCCCTCGATGATGATGCGGCGCAGCCCGAAGGGGGCTTCCTCGGCATCGGCGAGCCACTGATCGGCGGCATCGAGCACGGCCTGACCGCCATAGCTGTGCGGGAAGTAGCCGCCCACGAGGCGGGTGGCGATCTCGTTCGAGCGCTCCTTCCACACCTGGTCGATCATCGAGAAGTAGCGCTGTCGGTAGGGGGCCAGCAGCGACTCGTCGACCACTCGGCGGAATCCCTGGATCACCGCGGTGACCGACTCGTTGGCCAGGGTGTCCTTCTCCACCGTGCGGCGCCAGGCCTTGGCCTTGGAGACCTCGGTGGGCAGCGCCGCCTTCGCGGTGAGCGCATGCTTCCGGCCGGACTGGGTGTCGTCGGCGGCGAGCTGTTCGTCGATGCCGGCGACGTCGATCCCGCCCAGCACCGCGAGGGCGATCACGAGCTTCCAGCGCAGATCGGTGTCGATCTCTCGGCCCGGCAGGGTGACCGTCCCGCCGAGCAGCCCCTCGAGGGTGTGGCGGTGCTCCTCGGTGCGGGCCAGATGCGCGAAGCTCTCGACGAACTGCAGCTGGGCATCGGAGCCTGCCTCAGCCGCGACCGCGAGCTCCCAGACGGCGCTCGCGGCGGCCTCGGTGCGCTGGGCCCGCTGGTCGACGGCGGCATAGGGGCCCGCGACGGTCTCCAGCTGCTGCAGCAGGGTGCGCACCACCGAGGAGGAGTCCTCCCCGGTGAGGTTCGCGAGGACCAGCTGCTGGTAGCGGCGGCTGGGCAGCTCGCCGTCGCGGACCATGTCCCAGGCGGCGGACCACAGCAGGGTCCGTGCCAGGGAGTCGTCCAGATCGCGCAGGTGCTCCATCGCGACGGCGAGGGACTTCTCGTCGAGGCGCACCTTCGAATAGGTGAGGTCACCATCGTTGAGCAGCCACAGGTCGGCGCGCTTCCCGGTCAGCGCGGGCACCTCGGTGAGCTCCCCGTCCACGTCCAGCTCGACGGACTCGGTGCGCACCAGCGCCCCGTCCTGGAGCGAGAAGCCGCCCACCTGCAGGCGGTGCGGGCGCAGGGTCTGGTGCTCCGCCGGAGCGGTCTGGGAGATTGCGAAGCGGGTCACGGCACCGGTGGCGTCACGTTCGATCACCGGGCGCAGCGTGTTCACCCCGGCGCGCTGGAGCCACAGCTCGGCCCAGCTGCTGAGGTCACGGCCGCTGGTGGCCTCGAGCTCGACCAGCAGATCCGTCAGCTCGGTGTTCCCCCAGGCGTGCTTGGCGAAGTAGGCGCGGACCCCGGCGAAGAACTCCTCCCGGCCCACGTAGGCGACCAGCTGGCGCAGCACCGAGGCGCCCTTGGCGTAGGTGATCCCGTCGAAGTTCGTCTCGACGGCTTCGAAGTCGACCATGTCGGCCACCACCGGATGGGTGGAGGGCAGCTGGTCCTGCTGGTAAGCCCAGCCCTTCTCCGACAACGCGAAGGTGGTCCAGGAGCCGGTCCAGCGGGTGGCCTCGGCGCTCGCGAGCGTGGAGGCGTACTCGGCGAACGACTCGTTCAGCCACAGATCGTCCCACCAGCGCATGGTGACCAGATCGCCGAACCACATGTGAGCCAGCTCGTGGAGGATCGTGAGGTCGCGTCGCTCGCGCACCGCGTCGGAAACCTCGGAGCGGAAGACGTACGCCTCGACGTAGGTGATGGCGCCGGGGTTCTCCATCGCCCCCATGTTGTACTCCGGCACGAAGATCTGGTCGTACTTGCGGAACGGGAAGTCCTGGTCGAACGCCTCCTCGTAGAAGTCGATGCCGGCCTTGGTCACGTCGATGACGTTCTGGGCGTCGACATGCTCGGCGAGCGAGGCGCGGGCGAAGACGCCCATCGGGATGGTCCGGCCGTCGCGGGTGGTGATCTCCCCGGTGCCGCCCTGGTAGTTCCCGGCGATCAGGGCGAAGAGATAGGTGGAGATGCGCTCGGTGGGCTCGAAGGCCCAGGTGGCGATGCCCTCCCCGGCGGGGGTCGAGGCGGGGGTGGGGGAGACGGAGATGACCCGCCAGTGCGCCGGGGCGGTGACCGTGAGCTGGTAGGTGGCCTTGAGATCGGGCTGCTCGAAGCAGGCGAACATGCGGCGCGCATCGGAGACCTCGAACTGCGAGTACAGGTAGACCTCGTCGTCCACCGGGTCCACGAAGCGGTGCAGGCCCTCACCGGTGTTCATGTAACGACCGGTCGCCAGGATCCGCACGGTGTTCGCGCCCTCGCGGAGCGCGGGCAGGCGCACCCTCGCTCCGTCGAAGTGCGAGGCGGGATCGGACAGCAGCTCACCGTTGAGCTCGATCTCCTCGACGGATGCTGCGATGAGGTCGACGAAGGTGTCTTGGGCGGAGGTGGACGAGAAGCGGATCGTCGTCTCGGTGAGGAATGTCCGCTCGTCGGTGGTCAGATCAAGACGGATCTCGTAGGAATCGGTGCTGAGGAACGAGGCACGGCTGCGGGCCTCGTCGCGAGTGAGGTTCTCGGATGACATGGGCTCCATCCTGCCACCGACCCTGCATGCCTCGGAACTGAAGCGGCTCCCTGTGCTGAAGCAATCCTGCTCAGCGCTGCGTCAGGTCCAGATCCCAGGTGTAGTGGGCGGGCAGCGTGGGCAACGGCCACTTCGGATCCGGGAAGAAGTACTCATAGCCCGCCGAGAAGGGGTAGGTCCAGTCGGCGATGTGCTGTTCGGCCCGGTGGCCCGCGGCGCGGATCGAGGCGATCTCCTCGGCGGAGAAGTACCCGGTGCGCTCCGCGCCTTCGAGCTCGTCCTCGTCCTTGTAGTGCCAGTCCCGGCGAGGCAGCACCACCAGGTCCAGCACCAGGTCCCGGGTGCAGATGCCCTCCGCGGTGCGCTCGTAGGGCGTCTCGAGGTTCACGTAGTAGCAGCCCAGCGAGCCGTCGTCCTTGTAGAACAGCCAGATCGAGTAGGGGGAGTCCGGCAGCCCGATCATCAGGATGCCGTTGCCGGTCCACAGCTGCTTGGACTGGATGCGGGGCGCGGTGAACATGCCCTCGTCCCCGGCACGGCGCAACGCTGCACCGGATTCCAGCACGGGCAGCAGCACCTCGGTGCCGGGCGCGATCCAGACCACAACACCGCGGTCATCGTCCAGCACGACTGTGCCGGGGCGGACGGTGCGGGTGGGGTGCTGTGGGGTGTAGTAGGTCCAGGTCACCTGGTCGCCGGGCGACCAGCGCGGGGTGGAAGACATGGTGGTGATCCCGGCCGGATCGGCCTCCACGGACGCCCCGTACCGACCGGCCACCGAGCCGGGGCTGCACTGCCCGTGAAGGGGTAGGCGTATGGAGCGACCATACCGCCTCCCTCTCCGCGGGAGGTGCGGCGCGCCGTCAGGAGGCCAGGGGTGCGCTCCGCAGCTGCGAGGAGGGCAGGGGCGCGCCGCGCAGCTGTGAGGCGAGGGGGCAGTCGAACGGGTCCGCGTAGCCCAGGCCCACCTTGTTGAGGTAGCCGATGATGACTCGGTAGGAGGCGATCAGGTTCGTCTCGGTGTAGATGATGCCGCGCTCGGCGCAGAACTCCCGGACGATCGGCCGCACCTTGCGCAGGTTCGCCGAGGGCATCCGCGGGAAGAGGTGGTGCTCGATCTGCAGGTCCAGCCCACCCATCGCGATGTTCATCAGGCGACCGCCGGTGATGTTGCGGCTGGTGAGCACCTGGCGGCGCAGGAAGTCGACCTCCATGCCCTGCGGGATCAGGGCCATGCCCTTGTGGTTCGGGGCGAAGGAGCCACCCATGGTGATGCCGAAGACGGCCAGCTGCACGGCGAGGAACGCGGCACCGAGGACCGGCCCGAGGGTCACCAGGACGATCACGGGGAAGCCGATGATCCGGATGAGGACCAAGGTCAGCTCGAACGCACGGTGCTTGACCTTCTTCTGACGCAGCAGCGAGGAGATCGCCTCGTAGTGGAGCACGAAGGCGAACAGGCTCAGCAGCGGGATGAAGGCGTAGCCCTGGCGGCGGAGGAGCCAGCCCATGAACCCGGTGCGCTCCTGCGCGTCGCCGGGCACGAACACCAGCCAGCCGGGGGCGATGTCGCCGTCGCGGCCGATGGTGTTGGGGTGGGCGTGGTGCTTGTTGTGCTTGCGATTCCACCAGGCGATGCTGAGCCCCACCACGAGGTTCCCGATGATCCGGGAGAACCATTCGTTGCGGCGGCCGTTGGCGAACACCTGCTGGTGCGCGGCGTCGTGGCCCAGGAACGCGGCCTGGGTGAACAGGACCCCGAACAGGACGGCGACGGCCAGCTGCCACCAGGTGTTCCCGAGGGTCAGCAGCAGGGTGAAGGCGCCGGCGAACACTGCGGCGAGGATCGCGGTGCGGACCATGTAGGAGCGCACGTTCCGGCCCATCAGTCCTGCGGCCTTGACGCGCTCGGAGAGCTCGAAGTAGTCGCGGGTGTGGTCCGCAGCACGGTACTGAGCGGTGCTGGGCTCGACAGTGGTGGTCATGGTCACGACGTTACGAGGCGCGGCGGTGCGGCGCGTCCCTCGTCGGAGCGAACTTCCACCCCCTACCCGGGTAGGGGGTCGGCCAGCGGGATCCGTGCTCGCAGCAGGAAACCACCGGCCGGCGTGGGCCCGCTCTCGACGGTCCCGCCGAGGGCGCCGACGCGCTCCCGGGTGCCTACCAGCCCCATCCCGGCCCCGGGGAGCGGGTCGTGCAGGACAGCCGACGGCGGGGGAGCCTGGTTGCGGACGCTGATCTCCAGAACGCCGCCGAGACGGAGGATCCGGACCTCTATCGCCGCGCCGCGGGCATGCCGCAGGGCATTGCTCAGGCCCTCCTGCACCACCCGGTAGGCGGTGAGGCCGGTCGTCGGCAGGACTTCGACGTCGTCGAGCTCGGCACTGATCTGCGCGCCCGCGCTGCGGCTGGATTCGACCAGCTCCTCGATCTGGGAGAGGCCCGGCATCGAGACTTCCGCGATCGACTCGTCGGTGCGCAGGATCGTCAGCAGCGAACGCATCTCGCCCAGCGCCTGGCGGGCCGACCCGGCGATGTCCTCGAACTCGCTGACGGTCTCGGCATCGAGATGCTGCAAGCGGTACTTCGCGGTCCCCGCCTGCACCGTGATCACGGACATCGAATGCGCGACCACGTCGTGCAGCTCGCGAGCGATCCGGCCCCGTTCCTCGAGCTCCCGGCGGCGACGCATCTCCTCCACGCTCACGCTCTGCGCCTGCTCGGCCTGCCCTCGAGCCAGGATCCACTGCCGGGCGGTCAGCCCCAGCAGGACCACGCCGCCGCTGATGGCCACCAGCACCACCCCGTTGGTCGTCACCGCGCGCAGGGTCCCTTCCGGCAGCTTCGCCGGGTCGGTCACCAGCAGCACCAGCAGGGTCAGGATCGCTCCTGCGGACCACGCCGACAGTGCCCAGTACCAGCGATGGAAGATCGCGAGGACGGCCAGGGTGAGGCAATGGGCCAGCAGCGCGGTCACCGGCCATGGCCAGGGCGCTGTCCCGTGACCGGGCGCGGTCACCAGCAGCACCGCGAGCGCGGCAACAGCAGAGAGCGCGAGGCCAGCCCAGGGCCAGCGCGCTCCCAGCAGGGCTGCGGCGCCGGCGGCTGCGGAGACCACCATCGCCGCCGCAGGATGCACCTCGTAGACCACGGTGGTGACCGGCCATCCGACGACCACCAGCACGAAGGCGAGGTAGGCGATCGTCATCCGGCTCCACGCGTTCTCGCGCAGGCGGTGGTCGGAGGCGGCGAGCGGGGAGATCCTGGCCGCCCCAGCAGGGACGCCCCCGGGGAGGCGGGCGCCGGGGGCTGCACCACCGAGCAGGGATGCGGTGACTACCGCGTCGAGGCGGGCCAGCAGATGCACGCCGGCAGGGAGGGTCAGCGCCAGGATCAGACCGGTGACCGCGGCCAGCGCCCACTGTCCCGGCACCTCTCGGGTATCCGGAGGCAGCAGCCGTCCCCATGCCCAGTGCGTGAGCCCGCTGAGCGATCCGAGGATCCAGAGCAGGGCGAGCGTCCCGGTGAGTGCGCGCACCGGCAGGGCGATCAGCCCCTCGAATCCGAGGTCGAGCCACCGGCGCGGATCGGTGACGCGGCGCAGCGGACCGGCGGCGCCGGGTCCCGCCGGTCGGTATCGCGGGGTGGAGACCTCGAGTCCCCAGCGGAGGAGCCGAGCCCGGTCCCAGCGGGCGAAACCGGATGCCAGGGTCAGCGTCAAGGGCAGCAGCAGGACGCCGATCCAGAGGACCGCCAGAATGGCGGAGACCGCGGTGAGCGGGACCAGCACCAGCACGGAGAGCAGAGTCAGCCCCAGCCCGGAGAAGAGCAGCGCCAGATCGGGGCCCAGCTGGCGCAGGCTGCGCCGGTCAGGGACCAGGAACATGGCGGGGACCTCTCATCGAACGGGGATACGGTGTGCTCATGGAACCCGCTGCGCACGACACCCTCCGGGTGCTGGTCGTCGATGACCAGTCGATGATCCGCGGCGGCTTCGAGGCTCTGCTGAACGCCCAGGACGGGATCGAGGTGGTCGGCACCGCGGACGATGGTGCCGGGATCACGGACGTGGTCGCGCGCACCCGTCCGGATGTGGTGCTGATGGACATCCGGATGCCGCACGTCGGGGGGCTCGAGGCGACCCGTGAGGTGCTCGGGATGCCGGGGACACCGCCGAAGATCATCATGCTGACCACTTTCGATGCGGATGAGTACGTCTTCGCGGCGCTGCGGGCCGGAGCCAGTGGATTCCTGCTCAAGGATTCCACACCCCAGGAGCTGGTCCACGCCGTGCGCGTGGTCGCCGCGGGCGAGTCGCTGCTCGCCCCGCGGGTGACCCGTGCGTTGATCGCGGATTTCGTGGCTCGTCCCGAGCGGCCCGATGGCGCTGATGCGAGCCTGTCGGTGCTCACCGAGCGGGAGCTGGACGTGCTCCGGCTGGTCGCCCGCGGGATGGCGAACCGCGAGATCGCCGCGGAGCTGGTGATGGCGGAGCAGACGGTCAAGACGCACGTCTCCCGGGTGCTCGGAAAACTCATGCTGCGCGACCGCACCCAGCTGGTGGTCGCCGCCTACGAGTCGGGACTGGTGCGCCCCGGCGACTGAGTCGAGAAGTCACCCGGCGCGTCAGCTGACGGGTGAATGGCCTGAGCGGGGTCAACCCAGCGCCGACCACAGCAGGACACCTGCGCTGACGAGGCACAGCGCCGAGATCACCAGCAGCAGCACACCGGTCCACGACGCCCGGGCGCGACCAGGAGTCGGAACCGGTCGCGCCGGCGCAGGGGGCAACGGTGATGACTGCGCGTCGGCCCAGGGCGCACCGGGGTTCTGCGCGGTGCCGTGCAGCTCCATGGACTGCGGCCCAAGGGGCTGCGGCATCGCAGGACTCCGCCTGGTCGGGTCGTGCAAGAAGCGCTCTGTGGTGTTCCCCGATGAGCCTGAGCTGCCCGCAGAATGCTGCGGCCGCACGGCCTGCCTCTGCTGCGCTGGCGGCGCCGGAGGAGCGGCGGCGGACGATGCCGCGGGTGGCGAGCTGGCGGACCGGGACAGGGCGCTCAGCCGTTCGTGGAGGCCCGGCGCCAGTCCGGCCAGGCTGCCGGGCCCATCGAGGGGGACCTCCTGCAGCGAGTCCGACGCCTCGATCCGGTCGGTCACCTGGACGAGGGCCCCGTTCGCGGCGCGGGACCAGGAGCCTGGCGGGGAGGACGGCAGCGGGATCCGGTCCCTGGCCTGTGCCGCCTCCGGTCGCGCTGCCGGCTCGGGGGTGAGCATCTCCTGCAGCAGCTGCGCGAGCGGCCGGGCAGCCGGGTCCGCACTGGCGGCGAGCACGTCGTGCGCGCGCTCGGGGAGCTCGGCGGGCAGCAGCCGTTCCCGGGGCCGCGGTGGTGCGAGGGCCTCGAGCGCGCAGGCCGCGGCGGCCCACACATCCTGGGATGCCGAGGTGCCCATCCCTTCGAGGACCTCGGGTGCCATGAAACCGGGGGTGCCGTGCCGGAATCCCGTCTCCGTCAGCCGCACGTCGGTCTCATGCAGGGCGATCCCGAAATCAGCGAGCAACAGGTGGGGGGAGCCGTCCGCGGTGGGCTCCAGCAGCAGGTTGGCGGGCTTGACGTCGCGATGGACCCAGTTCGCCTCATGCATCGCCGCCAGTGCGTCCAGCAGCTGGCGCAGCAGCTGAGCGACCAGGCTGGGCGACAGCGCACCGTGCTCCGCGATGGCCCCGGCCAGCGTGCCGCCATGCGACAGCGGCATCACCAGCACGATCGTGTCGTCCTCCGCGACCCAGGTGTACGGAGGGAGCAGGTGGGGGTGCTGCCCGAGCCCCTGGGCGGAACCGACCGTCTGCTCCCGCACGAAGCGCAGCACATCAGCGCCGTCCCGCTGCCGCATCACCTTGGCTGCGCAGACCGCCCCGTAGCGGCGGTCGATCGCACGCCACAGGGAGCCCGAGGCACCCCGGGCGAGGGGAGTGAGCAGTTCGATTCGACCAGCGATGACATCGGACATGATGGACGTCATGCTAGGGCACCCCGCCCGAGTCGGTCGGCCCGAAAGCGCAGGATCTGGCACTCTGTCCTCTGAACAGTTCCACCTCGCCGAGCTGGCCCACTCCGCCCACCGACCTCAGGAGAACGCATGAGCCGCACAGCGCGCGACCGCGGTGCACGGGGCGCCGGTGCCTGGGGTTCACGTGCCGGGGGAGCCGGTGCCCGAGGTGTCCTCGTCCCTGCCCCCGGGATCGCCGTGCTGATGCTGGTGGCGGCTCTCCTGATGTGGGGAGGGCTGCCCGCGGCGTGGGCCGAGCCGACGGACGAGCCGGCCGCGGTGCCGGATTTTGCCTATCAGGCCGTCGGACCGGCGGTCGCCGGCGCGGGCTCCCAGGCCCAGGCGCCGTTGCTGCTGCCCGGGGTCCACCTGGACACCTTCGCTCTCGGAGCCCAGCGCGACGAGGACGATGCCGGCACTTCGAAGTACTACCGCATCGCGGTGGGGAACGGGCAGCGAGTGCACGCCGCGGCGACGATCGCCGCCGCGCCCTATGCCGACGGGGTACCGGGGAGCGGAGGCGAGTTGGGTCTGGGCGTCACCTTCCTCACCGCGGGCGGGGATGCTTGCGAGGACAGCGGGATCGATGACGTCGGTCAGGGGCGGACGGGCGACGGTCCGATCACCTCGACCGCCATCTCCGGCGTGATGAGCTTCGATGGCTGCGCGGGTGATGAGCTGTTCCTGCAGATCACCCGCAGGGGACCACGAGCGAACGACAGCCCGCTGCCGGTCGAGATCCAGATCGCCATCGAACCCGCCGGGGTGGGCGGCGGCGCTCCGGCGGTCACCGAGGAGATCGAGGATGCTGGCGCCGCTCCCGTGCCGCCAGCCCAGGACGAGCCTTTCGAGGCCGGTCGCTCCTTCGCGACGGCGCCCGAGGTCGACCCTGGTTCCTACGTCATGGAACTGGATCCGGGGGAGGTGGGCCTGGTGAGGATCCCTGTCCAGGAGGGGCAACGCCTGCGCTGGCGCGTCGAGGAGACGTCGCAGCCCGAGGCCGCCGGCGAGCTCGCTCTGCGGGTCACCAACGCCGTCCGTGGGCAGGTGACCGTGGGCGGTGGCAGCTGGCGGATGAACCCTGCTGACCGAGTGGCGGGAGGGGGCATGACCACCCCGGTGGATCGTGGGAACCGCAGCTCCGAGCTGTCCTCCGTCGCCTCGGCGTGGCTGCCGGGCATGCACACGGTCAGCCTGCAGAGACTGCAGCGCCCTGCCGATGCGGAGCCGGCCGGCGACGAACCGGTCACCGTCGTGCTCACGCTCGAGGTGGAGGGCGACCCGGCCGAGGACGCGCCCGAGGGATCGGTGCTCGAGCTCGGGCAGACCACCCTCGAGCACGGTCCCCTCGCGGTCCTCGGCATCGACGCCTCGTGGGGCCAGCTGGTCAAGTTCGGCGGTGCCGGGATGCTGACGGTGCTGGGACTGCTGGCAGGCATCGCGGGCGTGCTGGTGCTGAGGCTGCGCCGGCGCTAGAGGTGCCGGCGTCAGAGGGTCTGAGCATCCAGGCGCCAGCAGCTTCGCCTCCTATGGCCTAGCTGCTCCACGCCTCCCAGAGGCGCGCATAGTCCCCGCCCTGGGCGACCAGCTCATCATGGGTGCCCTGTTCGACGACCGCGCCATCGGCCATCACCAGGATGCGATCGGCGATCCGTGCCTGGGAGAGCCGGTGCGCCACGATGATCGTGGTCCGGCCCTGAGCCACCTCGAGCGCAGCCCGCTCGAGCACCCGGGCCCCGGAGGAGCCCTCGTCGGCCGTGGCCTCGTCGAGGATCAGCACCGCGGGATCGCGCAGGGCGATCCGGGCCAGGGCGAGCTGCTGGGACTGCTCGGCGGTGAGCCGGGCACCCTTCTCACCCACCTGGGTGTCCAGGCCCTGGGGAAGCCGGTCCACCCAGGTGAGCGCATCGACCCTGCCCAGCGCCTCGCGCAGCTCCTGATCACTCGCCTCCGCGTCCGCGAGCTTCAGGTCCTCCCGCAGCGTCCCGCGGAACACGTGGACGTCCTGGCTCACGATCGAGGCGTGGGACCTCATCGCCTCGAGGTCGGCGCGCACGAGGTCCGCACCGCCGTGGAGAACCCGGCCGTGGCGCGGCTCGAGGGTGCCGGCGAGGATCGCGGCGAGCGTGGACTTGCCGGCACCGGAGGCACCCACCAGCGAGATCGTCTCCCCGGAGGCGATGTCCAGGTCCAGCGGCTGCAGGATGATCCGTTCGACGCCCTCCTCGTCGGAGGTGTACGCATGGGAGACCTGCTCGAGCCGGATCGATGCGTCGCCGGGGCGTTCGGTGCCGGGGGAGGCGGCCGGGTCGATCGAGGTGATCACCCCGACCATCCGGGCCAGGCTCGCGAGCGCCGACTGCACCTCATCGAGATTGAAGATCACCGACATCATCGGCCAGAACAGGGTGACCAGGTAGATCGCAGCGGCGGTGACCAGACCGATCGGCGCCCCACCGACCTGCACCATCACGAAGCCCAGCAGGAGCACCATTGCCAGCGCCAGGTTCTCCGGCACGTTCAGGCCCATCACCAGGCGGCTCACGAGATACATCACGCGCATGTTCAGCACCGAGGCGGTCTCCGAGAGCACCGCCACATGGCGGGTCTCGCGCCGTTCGATGCCGTAGGCATGGACGGTGGGGATCCCATGGATCGCCGAGAGTAGGCCCTGCGCGCGGGCGCCCATCGCGATCCGCTCCCGCCGATAGATCGGGGCGGTGCGACGCAGGTACCAGGTCGCGGCGAGCACGTACATCGGCACGATGATGACCACCATCAGCAGCAGCCAGGGCGACAGGGTCGCCATCCCCACCAGCGTGATCACGACCAGGAAGCCGAGCTGGATCAGGTTCGGCACCAGGTTGTTGACCGCGCGCGCGGCGACGTCGACGTCATCGGCAACCCGCGAGAGGGCGTCCCCGATGCCGGTGCGCTCCATCGTCTGCGCGGGCAGGTCCAGCGCCCGATCGATGACGTCCTCGCGCATCCCGGCCAGGATCCGCTGGCCCAGCGCCGAGATCATCGCCCAGCCGAGCGCCATGAGCACGGCCTGGAGGATGCCGACGCCCAGGATCTGGCCGCCCAGCATCCACACCTGGTCCTTCGACTCGCCGTCGACGACCACATCCACGGCCGCGCCGATCAGCCGCGGCAGGAATGCCGCGGCGACCGCACCGCCGATCGTGATCAGAAGGGTGGCCAGTGCCGAGACCCAGTGCTCCCGCAGCCGGGCCGTGATGAACCGCAGGGAGGTGCGCGCGTCGGCGATCGGCAGCAGCTGCGCATGCTCGGCGAGCTGCCGGCGTGCAGTGGCGTCGTCCCCCAGCACCTCGTCCAGCGGGCGCTTCCAGTCGATGTCGCTCATCGTCGCACCACCTCCGCATAGGCCTCGATCCCCATCAGGTCGGTGTGCGCGCCCTCAGCGGCGACCGCTCCGTTCTGCATGAACACGACCCTGTCCGCCTCGCGCAGCAGCGCCGGTGCGCGGGTCACCAGCAGGGTGGCCCGGTCGGTGCGACGGCGCGCGGCGATCAGCGCCTCGGCGATGTTCTGCTCGGTGACGGCGTCGACTGCGGTGGTGGGGTCGTGCAGCACCAGGACGGGTGCATCTGCCGCCACCGCCCGGGCCAGGGCGATGCGCTGGCGCTGCCCTCCGGAGAGGTTCGAGCCGCGGTCCAGGATGCGGGTGTCATAGCCGTCGGGCAGGATCCGCAGCAGATCCTGCGCGCCGGCGGCATGCAGGGCGTGGTCAGCCCAGGTGCCGTCGGCGCCGTCCGTGGTGCCTGCGGGCGCGCGGGTGGCCAGCTGTTCGCGCAGGGTGCCGTCGAAGAGGTCGACCACGTGCGGCTCGACCAGCAGCTCGGAGCGCAGCGTCAGCCGGTCGGCAGGCGTGATCGGCGTGGTTCCCACGCGCGCCCCGGCATCGACCCGGCCGCTGACCGCATCGATCGCGGCCTCCGCATCACGGGCATCCGCACAGGCCAGCGCGACGACCTCGCCGTCGGCGACGGAAAGCTGCGGTAGCTGCAGGCCACCCGCGGCGCCCCGACGGCCGACGTCGGTCCCGGCAGTACCGGCGGCAGTGCTGGCGACATCGCCGCGATCATCGCGCTGGACGGTGAGCACATCCAGGCCCAGCTCCGGATCGTCGACCGTGCGCCCCAGGTCCGTGTACAGATCCCGCACCCGTCGCGCCGAGGTGGACATGCTCGCCCACCACACCGGCGCGCCGGACAGCCCCTGGAGCATGCCCATCACGTAGCGGGCGACCCCCACGACCGCGATCAGCACTCCGAGGGCGAGGGCACCGTCGAGGGCGCGGAGCGCGGCGAGCACCACCACGGCGGCGAGCATGGTGCCGGTGACCAGGGTGGTCAGGCCGGAGGAGATCCCTGAGTAGCGGGCATTGACCAGTGCCGCCTGCAGCGCGATCTGGGAGCGCCGACGGTAGGTGGCCCGGGCGCGGCTCTGCACGCCCAGCCCCTGCAGCACCCGCAGCCCGTGGACCAGGTCGGTGGCGGTGGCGGCGGCCTCCGCGGCCTGGGACTGCTGATCGTCGTAGCGGGCGGACAGGGTCGGGGTGATCACCCGGATCACCACCACCATCACCACGATGCCGCACAGCATGGCCAGCCCCAGCCAGAAATCCGACACTGCCAGGTACACGGAGGCCGCGAGCACCGCGATGGCGGAGGGGACCACCCAGGGGAGCATGTCCAGCAGATCGGAGGCCTTGTCCGCATCCGACGTGGCGATCGAGAGCACCTCGCCGGCGGGGCGCTGCACCGCACGCGATCGAGGGTCGAGCACCGCCCCGGTCAGGCCTACGCGCAGGCGATGACGCTCGAACATGCACGCCTTCTGCGACTGCAGGAACGTCCAGGTCCACAGCAGCACGCCGAGGATCCGCATCGCGATCAGGCCTACTGCACCGAGCACCGTCAGCCGCAGATCCCCGGCCAGGACGCCGTGGTCGATCACCAGGCCCAGCACGATCGGCATCAGCAGCTCGATGCCCTCGGAGAGCGTCGCCAGCGGCAGCACCACCGCCAGCATCCGGCGATGGTTGCGGACGATCGAGCGCATCACCCCGGGCGCCGAAGCGCGGGGCAGAGCGGGGGCCGCGACGGAGGCGGGACGGGAATCGAGCACGCATTGATCAAACCCGTCCTCCCAGCGCAGTGCAATGTTTTTTGGCATGCAGGAGGTGTCGCCCCGGTCACCTCTATGACGTTTCCGCACAGGTCGACCGCGAATGACAGAATGGTGACATCGCCCCCGAGTCAAGGAGACCGTATGAGTGAGCGCACCGTCGAGCTGTTCGTCGACCCCGCCTGCCCCTTCGCGTGGATGACGAGCCGCTGGCTCGGCCACGCCGCCGAGGTCCGTGACATCACCCCGCGCTATTCCGTGATGTCGCTGGCAGTGCTCAACGAGGGCCGCGACCTCGATGCGGACTACCGGCGCAGCACCGATCAGTCCTGGGGCGCCGCACGACTGTCGATCGCGATCGACGAGGCCGAGGGGAATGCCGCGTTCGCCCGCTGGTACACCGCCTGGGGCGAGCGCTACCACGTGGGCGGGGACCAAGACGATCGCCGCCGCGTCGCGGAGCAGGCACTGGCCGATGCCGGACTGCCCGCCACTCTGATCGAGGCCTATGACAACGTGCCCGGTGACGCCATCGACAAGGCCCTGCGCGCCTCGCACGAGCGCGCCATCTCTCTGGTCGGGGACGATGTCGGCACCCCGGTGATCTCCTTCGGGGAGGGCACCGCCTACTTCGGGCCGGTCATCTCGCCCGCGCCCCGGGGTGAGGATGCCGGGAAGCTGTTCGACGCGATGGAGGCCCTCTCCACCATCGACGGCTTCTACGAGCTCAAGCGCACCCGCACCGGCGGCATCGACTTCAGCTGACCCACCCCGTCCTCCGCGCCTTCCCACCCTCCCACCGGTCACCTCGGCCGGCGCCGCCAGCCCCTGCAGAAACCCCGAAAGCGAGACCCTCCATGCGCGTGCACATCGGCACCGACCACGCCGGATTCGACCTGAAGAACCGCCTGGTCGCGGTGCTCCAGAACAAGGGCCACGAGGTCACCGATCACGGTGCCCACGAGTACGACGCCCTCGACGACTACCCCCCGTTCTGCACCGACGTCGGCCTCGCGGTGGTCGCAGACCCGCAGTCCCTGGGCATCGTGATCGGCGGCTCCGGCAACGGTGAGCAGATCGCCGCGAACAAGGTGCAGGGCGTGCGGGCGGCGCTGGTGTGGAACGAGGACACCGCCCGCCTGGCCCGCCAGCACAACGACGCGAACGTCATCTCCGTCGGGGCCCGCCAGCACACCGAGGAGGAGCTGGAGTCGCTGATCGACATCTTCCTCGCCGAGCCCTTCCCCGGCGAGGAGCGCCACCAGCGCCGGATCGACCTGGTGGGCCTCTACGAGCGCACCGGCGGGTACGAGAAGTCCGCTGCTCCTGCTGCCGACTGATGCCCGAGGGTCACACCGTCCACCGACTGGCCGCCGCCTTCGACCAGGCCTTCGGCGGACAGCGCGTGCGCACCTCGAGCCCGCAGGGACGATTCTCCGACGCCTCGCAGCTGGACGGGATGGTGCTGCTGGGCGCTGAGGCGGTCGGCAAGCACCTCTTCCTGCCCTTTGCACCGACGGAGGACGTCGACCGCGACTCCCCGGCGGTTCGGCACGTCCATATTCATCTGGGGCTGTACGGCTCCTGGACCTTCGCCGGTGAGCCGGGCTTCACCGACGCTCACGCGATCGGCGCGCCGCGACTGCGGATCGGTGAACAGGAAGAGCAACTGGACGGAGAGGAAACGGGCCGCGGGGGCACCGCCGACTGGCGCCGCCTGGTGCCGCGGCCGACGGTCCGGCTGCGGATCGCCGGGCCGCAGGGCCTCGCGGACCTCACCGGGCCCACGGCCTGCGAGATCATGGACGCGCAGGAGCGGCAGACGGTCCTGGACCGGCTGGGCCCGGACCCCTTGAGGGCCGACGCGGACCCGGCGCGCTTCATCGGCGCCGTGCGCCGCTCCCGCACCACCATCGGCGCGCTGCTGATGAACCAGAAGATCGTGGCCGGGATCGGGAACATCTACCGTGCCGAGCTGCTGTTCCGGGCTCGCCTGGACCCCTTCGTGCCCGGGAAGGATCTGAGCACCGGGATGCTCGAGGAGATGTGGGAAGACCTGGTCGCGCTGATGACCTACGGCGCCCGCACCGGCAGGATCGTCACCACCCAGCCCGAGCACCGCGACCTCGAGGCCCGCATCGTCGAGCGCTCCCGTGGCACCCGCCAGAACGGGGACGAGGACCCGGACGTGATCTCCCGCGAGCGGTCCTTCTACGTCTACCACCGCCAGACTCTGCCCTGCCGGCTGTGCGGCACCACGGTGCGCTCGACGGATCTCGCCGCCCGGACCGTGTTCTGGTGCCCGCGCTGTCAGAGCGTCCGCAGCCGCCGCGCGAGCTGGAGCCGAGAGCACCCGGCGGCGCCCTGGGCGCTCACCCCCGGGAACGCAACCGAGGAAGCTGCATGAGCACCGCGATGCCCCCGCCACCCGCCGCGACCGCCGAGGGGCACCTCCCCGTCGGCGACGGCCACGAGATCTTCTGGGAGGAGTCCGGCAGCGCCGAGGGCGTGCCCACCCTCTACCTGCACGGCGGTCCGGGAGGCCGGCTCACCCCCGGCTACCGACGGAACTCTCCCGCGGACCGGGTCAGGATCATCGGCCTGTGCCAGCGAGGAGCCGGCCGCTCGACCCCGTCGCCCGGGGGTCCCGGCCCGGTCGATCTCACGGGCCACACCACCGCCCACCTGGTGGCCGACCTCGAGGCGCTGCGTGAGCACCTCGGGATCGACGCCTGGATCGTGCAGGGCGTCTCCTGGGGCAGCACCCTCGCCCTCGCCTACGCCCAAGCTCATCCCGAACGGGTGCTCGGCGTGGTACTGTTCGCCGTCACCTCCACCTCCCGGCGCGAGATCGAGTGGATCACCGAGGGAGTCGGCGCCCTCTACCCCGAGGCCTGGGACACGGTCGCCGCCCTCGCCGAGCACCACACCGGCTTCGACCGTCGCGACCACGGCTCGCAGCGGCTCCGACTCATCGAGGCGTATCGGCAGATGCTCACCGGAGCGGATCAGAACCTGGTCGACGACGCCGCCCGCGCCTGGATGACCTGGGAGGACGCGCACATCGGGATCGGCGGGGGAGGACCCTCCACCGCGCATGCCGGGGCCGGTCACGAGCCGATGACCGAGTACGAGCGCGGCTTCGCCCGTCTGGTCGCTCACTACTGGGCGCACGACGGGTTCGTCGCCGACTGGGCCGTGCCATGGGGCGGCGAGCCCGGCAGCGGCCTCCTCGGCGGGATGGCTCGGCTGGCGGGCATTCCCGGGGTGCTGATCCACGGGCGCCGCGATGTGTCCGGCCCTGCCCTGACCGCTTGGGAGCTCCACCGCGCCTGGCCCGGCAGCGAATTGATCATCGTCGAGGACGAGGGCCACGGCGGACCGCTGATGGTGGAGCACTGGCGCACCGCCGTCACCCGGATGGTCGACGCACAGCAGGTGCCGCCGCAGTAACCTTTCTGCCATGCCAGTTCCCGACCCCTCAGGTGCCGTGCTGCGCCACGCCGCGCTCGCCGATATCGACCCCTGCACGCTGTATCTGCTCGTCAAGCTCCGCCAGGACGTCTTCACCCTCGAGCAGCACGCGACGGATGCTGATCTGGATGGTCGGGAGCTCGACCCCACCACGACGCTCATGTGGCTCGAGCGTGCGATCCCGCGTGCCCCGGCCGCAGAGGTTGCCGCAGAGGTGTTGGGAGCTCCGGGTGAACCGGTGGCGCACCTGCGGGTGCTCAGGGAGCCCGGCGGCACGGTGCGGATCGGCCGGGTGGCAGTGCGCGCCGATTACCGACGCGGTGGTTACGGCCGTCAGCTGATGGCCGGGGCGCTCGCGCATGCTCGGGAGGTCGCGCCGAGGGCCGAGGTGCACATCGACGCCCAGGCCTACCTCGAGCAGTGGTACGCCGCGATGGGCTTCGAGTCCCTCGGCGGGCTGTTCATGGAGGCTGGGATCGAGCATGTGGCGATGGTGCTGCGGCCGGATCGCGGCTGAGGCGTCGGGCGCGGCGTTCGGGCAAGCGTCCCGTCCCTGCCTACTTCCCGCGCGACTCAATCTTCTCCCGCGACTCAGTCTTCTCCCGCGGCTCGGCCTTCCCCCCGTGACTCGATCAGCGCCACGATCTCCTCGCGCTCGAAATATCTCGCGGTCTCCAGGGCGCTCGGGGTGCCCAGCCCCGGATCGGCGCCAGCGCCGAGCAGGACCTCCGCGACCGCGGTGAAGCCCTTGAAGGCGACGCCCGCAAGCGGTGACTGACCGCGATCATTGCTCAGGTCCACGTCCGCCCCGCGGACGGCCAGCTCACGCACCAGCTCGGCATGGCCGTGATAGGCAGCGAGCATCAGCGGAGAGTTTCCGGCGCCATCGCGGAGATCCACCGGGGCGCCCTGGTCGATGAGCGAGAGCAGGGTCACGGAGTCGCCGTTGCGGGCAGCATCGAGCAGGGAGTGGGCCAGCTCGATCACGGCGTCATCGGTGGCAGAGTCGTTATCCGTCATTGCACGAGAGTACTGCGGGCCGCCAGAGGACGCCGCGGGCTACCATCCGCTCATGGAGGCAGAATCGAGTGAGCGTGCGGCGGGGACAGGGGCGCTGCGACCCCTCACGCCGGCTCTGGCGGAGCGCTACGGGGTGAGACCCCGGAGGCGAGTCAGTACGTGGCTGATCGGGGTGGCGGCGGTGCTTGCTGCCGGGGTCGCCATAGTCGGCGAGGCAGGAGCAGCCGGCGTGCTGGCCGCGCTCTCCTGGGCGCTGCTGCTGGCCTGGGCGGATCGGCGCGCACGACGGCCGCTGGTGTTCGTCCTCGGAGCTCTGCTCGCGATGCTGGTGGCACTGCTGCTTCCGCTGGGACGCCACCTGCCCGAATTCTTCGCCGACCCGCAATGGATCCCCTTTGCTGTCATCTACATCCTGTTCGCTTTCGGCGGCGTGATCCCTTGGATCGTGACGCCCGTGGTGACGTATCTGTGGTTCGCTCGCACGAGGCGTATTCGATAGCTCAGGCCTGCAGGTCGATGTGTCACGGGCCGGATGTGTCCTGGTCGTCCGTCGGTCTTCTCGGCAGCTCAGAGGCACAGGCTCGCGCAGCGCTCACCCCACCAGCATCTCCGCGAGCAGCGGCCATACGGCGAGCCCGAGCGCGATCGTGACGCCCAGCAGGTCCGCGCGCCGCAGCGGGCTCGGCAGCGCCCAGGTGCGGGTGGTCGCGGTCGCGAAGCCTCGTGAGTCCATGGCGAGGGCCTGCTGCTGGGCGCCGCGCAGGGCATCGACCAGCAGGGCCAGGGTGGCTCCGGCCAGCATTCTCGGGGAGGTGCGGGTGCCGATCCCGCGCAGCACCCGGGCATGGGTGATGATCTCCCACTGCCGGCCCAGATGGCCGGCGCGGACGAGCCCTGCGACCGAAGCGGCGATCATGCGGGCGGGCATCCGCAGCCTGCCTCCGAGGGCGTCGCCCAGCGCCGTGGGGTCCACGCTCCCGAGCGCCAGCACCCCGGGCGCGACGAACACGGTGATGCGTGCGGCCTCCTTGGCGCCGAGCAGCCAGGCCTCGGCGGAGAGGGAGGGGGCGTCGCCCAGCAGAGCGGAGGTCCAGGCCAGGCCTGCGGCCGAGAGCAGGATCGGAGTCAGCCGCAGCAGACCCCCGCGCACGGACCGCACCGCAAGTGGCGCCAGCAGCACGATCGGGAGCAGGGCCAGGAGCCCGCCCTGCCAGGACTGCACCGCGAAGGAGCCGATCGCGGCGAGGATCCCGATGAGGCTCAGCACCAGCGGATTCAGTGCGTCGGCGGGAATCGTGCGAGCGCGGGGGACCGGGCCGATGGTGCGATCGGGGCTCTTGCTGCCAGATCCGCCGTCCTCAGCATCCGGCCCGCTCAGGCGGTGCTCGACGTCTCCCTGCGCGATCAGCTCTAGGTCGTGGGTGGCCGCCACCACAGCGCAGCCCTCGGCTCGCGCGGCGGCCAGCAGCTCGAGCACCGCCGCATGGCGCGCCGCGTCCAGTCCCACGGTGGGTTCGTCCAGCACCAGCAGGCGAGGCTTCTGGGCGAGGGCGGCGATGATCGCGAGGCGTCTCTGCTCCCCGCCGGAGAGGGTGTGGGGGTTGGCCTGGGCGAGGTCGCTCAGGCCCGCTCGCTCCAGGAGCTGATCGGCGAGCTGCTCGTCGCGTGCCCAGGGGGAGGCGAGCACCTCCTCGCGCACGCTGCCGGCGACGAAGGAGTGCTCGGGGTTCTGGGGCACGAAGGCGACGTGCTCGGGCGCGGGCCGCTCCACGCTCCCAGCGGACGGGGCGGTCAGACCGAGCAGCGTGCGCAGCAGCGTGGTCTTGCCGCTGCCGCTGGGGCCGGTGATCACGCACAGCTCTCCGCTGCGCAGCTCGAGGGTCAGATCGTCGAGCACGGCCAGGCCGCCCCGCTGGGCATCGATGCCCCGCAGGGCCGCGATCACGGCGCCCTCGTGCTGCGCGCGGGGAGCCGAGCGGGTGGGTGCGGCGGGGGAGGCGGTCATGCCGGCTGCGATCTCGTGGGGCGGGCCGTCGGCCACGATCTGTGCCTGCTCACCGAGCACGATCAGGCGCTCCACGTGGTCCAGCCACGGTGCGAGCCGGTGCTCGGCGACCACCAGGGTGCGGCCCGCCGCGGTGGCCAGGATCGACTCGCGCACCGCAGCGGCGGTGGCTTCATCGAGCATCGACGTCGGCTCATCCAGCAGCAGCGCCGAGGGATCCAACGCGAGCGATCCCGCCAGGGCCAGGCGCTGCTGCTGCCCGCCGGAGGCATCCAGCGGCGCACGGTCGGAGGGGAGATCCACCAGCGCCGCATCGAGCGCCGCGGTGGTGCGGGCCTGGATCTCCGCACGTGGCAGGGCGGCATTCTCCGGGCCGAAGGCCGCCTCCCGGCCGACGGTCGCCGCGACCAGGGCGTCCAGAGGGTTCTGCAGCAGCAGGCCCCGCTCGCCGGGGCGGGCGGGGCCGGGCGCGCTGCCGGTCAGCTCTCCGGTCTCCTCGTCCAGGAGACCGGCCAGGGCCCGCAGCACGGTGGATTTCCCGCTGCCGCTGGCCCCGGCCAGCAGCACGCGCTGCCCGGCGGGGATCTCCAGGTCGAGGTCGAGGACGGTGGGCTCGGCCCGCGTGTACGGCTGCCAGGTGAGCCCTCGCAGGGACAGGTCCGTCACGCCCGGGCGTCGTCCGGTGCCATGCGCTCAGCCTGTGATCCAGCAGATCCTCCGGAGGGCGATGCGGCTCGTACCCGCTGGGCGCGCTCCCTGCCCGCCGGCATCGAGTCCAGAGCCCCGGTGGCGGCCAGGGCACGGCTGGCGGCCCATCCCAGCACGCCGCACAGCAGCGCCCCGGAGAGCAGGAAGAAGCCGAGCATCACGAGGGAGTAGGTCCAGCTCATCTCCTGGTAGTAGGCGAACTTCTCCCAGCCCCACTCCAGCAGGGCCGAGAGCATCCCGCCCAGCATCGCGACCGGCAGCGTGAAGCGCTGGTAGCGGAAGGCGAGGAACGCGAGCTCCACCCCGCCGCCCTGCATCAGGCCGGAGATCGCCGTGCCCCAGCCCCACTGGCTGCCCAGCAGCATTGACAGCACGGCGGCGATCATCTCGGCCAGCAGCGCAGCGCCGGGCTTGCGCACGATCAGGGCGGCCAGGACGGCAGGCAGGAACCAGATCCCGGCCAGGAGTCCCTCGGCGGGTTTGAAGGCTGCGGTGAGCGGCCCGATCAGGGTGTACAGCTGGCCGTACCCCAGGAATGCGACACCGAAGGCGGCGCCGATCAGAACCGTGACCAGCAGATCTACGGTGCGGAAACGAATCATCACTTCTCCTTCCTCAACGGAAGGGGCGTCCAGCACCGAAGGTGCCGCACGGATATCCCGACTCCCTACGCCGGTGTGAGCCGGATCAGGTTCGAGGGTCTGCGCCTGGTGCGCACTCTCAGCACCGCTCGGTGCTCCCCTGTCAGTGGATGACAAGGAGCCACTCTACCCCAACGGGCGCCCTGACCGGGGCCGCGGGGGCATCACCGAGCAGCAGCCCCGGCGCCGTGGCGGCACCCGCTCAGAGGCGGGCGCGGATCGCCTGGTCGACGGCCTCGGCCGTCGCCTGAGGATCGACCGGCGAGATGATGAAGTGGGTGGAGCCGCGGCCGATGATCTCGACCATCAGGCCGGGCCGGGTGGCCATCACCCGGTAGGCGGCGCGCGGCTCGTCCACGGTGAAGACCTTCCGCTTCCCGACAGGGGTGAGCTCCTGGGCGTGGGGTGTGAGCACGGTGCCGCGCCGCCACCCGTAACCGCCGAGGGTCACCCCGGCGCGTGACGAGGGCAGCTCTCGCAGCTGCACGGTGCGGAACTCCGACAGCGGCCACGGCCTGCGCGGCAGGAAGCCGCCCAGGCTCACGGTGAGGCCGTGCTCATCCACGATGAAGCGCGTCCACTGCCCCATCCAGGTCCACACCGCCAGGGCGAGGAACAGCGCCGCCACCAGGAGAACTCCCGGCAGGCTGGAGCGCTGGGACATCAGCAGCACAAGGATCACGCCGAACAGCAGGGTGATCCCGATCCTGGTCCAGCCGATCCAGGAGGGCCGGGTGCGCCCCACATAGAACGGAGGTTCGGGCCTCACCAGATCGTCACCCGCTCCTCCGGCGCGCGGTACATGGCGTCACCCTCAGTCACCGCGAAGGCGGCGTGGAACTCCTCGAGATGGCCCACCACCGTGTTGCAGCGGAACTCCATCGGCGCATGGGGGTCCACAGCCAGCCGACGGATCGCCTCCTGGTCACGGTTCTTCCCGCGCCACACGGTGGCCCAGGACCAGAACACGCGCTGCAGCCCGGTGAATCCGTCGAGCTCGACGTCGATGTCAGCGGCGTCGTGACTTGCCAGGTAGGCCTTCACAGCGATCGAGAGACCGCCCAGGTCGCCGATGTTCTCGCCTATCGTCAGCGCGCCGTTGACGCGATGGGACTCGTCGAGATCACGGGGGGAGAGCTCGGAGTACTGGGCGATGAGCTGTGCGGCACGGGTGTCGAAGGCCTCGCGGTCCTCGGGAGTCCACCAGGAGATCAGGTTGCCGTCGCCGTCGTACTTGGAGCCCTGGTCATCGAAGCCGTGGCCCACCTCATGCCCGATCACCGCGCCGATCCCGCCGAAGTTCACCGCGTCGTCCGCCTCCGCATCGAAGAACGGCGGCTGCAGGATCGCGGCAGGGAAGACGATCTCGTTCCGGCCGGGGTTGTAGTAGGCGTTGACCGTCTGCGGAGTCATGTGCCATTCGGTCTCGTCGATCGGGCCGCCCACCTTCGCGTACTCGATGGCCGCCTCGAAGCGGCGGGAGGCGCGGGCGGTGGCCACCAGGTCGCCGGGGACGATCTCGAAACCGTCGTAGTCGCGCCACACCTCGGGATAGCCGATCTTCGGCGTGAACTTCTCGAGCTTGGCGAGCGCCTTCTCGCGGGTCGCCGGAGTCATCCACGGCAGCTGCTCGATGGAGTCGCGGTAGGCGTCCATCAGCGCCTCGACCAGCTCGGTCATCCGCTCCTTGTGGGAGGTGGGGAAGTGGCGGGCGACGTACTCGCGGCCGACGGCGAAACCGGCGGCACCTTCGACGAAGGCGACGCCGCGCTTCCAGCGCTCCCGCAGCTCCTCAGCACCGGAGAGCACGCGGCCGGAGAAGGCGAAGTTCTCCTCGACGAGCGCGGCCGGCCCGTAGGGCGCGTAGGAGGAGACGGCGTGGAGGGCGAGCCAGGTGCGCAGCACCGCGAGGTCCTCTCCCGCCAGCAGCTCCGCCGCGGCGGAGACGTACTCGGGCTGGCTCACGGAGACCACCTCGAACGCCCGCGCCGGAGCGCCGGTGCCCTCGATGTAGGCCTCCCAGGGGAAGGCGGGGGCGAGCTCGCGGCGCGCGGCGGAATCCATCGGGTTGTAGGACTTCTCCCGATCGCGCAGACGGACCACGTCCACGTGGCAGCCGGCCAGGCGAGTCTCGAAATCCATCACGGCGCGGGCGAGGTCCTCGGCGCCGCCGGCGACCAGCCCATCCCTGCCGGGCAGTCCGGCGAGATCGCAGAGGCGGGCGAGGTGGCCCTCGTACGCCTCGCGGATCTCGGCGTAGCTGTCCTCGCGGTAGTAGGACTCATCAGGCAGGCCCAGCCCGCCCTGATGGATCTTGACCTGGTAGTTCGTGGAGTCCCGGTCGTCGGTCCAGACGTAGGACAGCAGCGCCGAGGCCCCTGAGTCGGGCGCGGCCATGGTGCGGGTGACGGCCTCGAGGTCGGTGGTGGAGGTGATCGTGTCGAGCAGCTCGTCGAGCACCCCGAAGCCGGCCTTCTCGATCGCGTCGGTGTCCATGAACATCCGGTACAGGGCGCCCACACGGCCATGGTCGGTGGTCGGGACCTCGCCGCTCGGCGCGTCGGTCGCATCCGTCGCCGCCTCCTCGATGATCTCCCGCACCCGCTCCTCGGAAAGATCCCGGAGGGCATGGAAGGCGCCGTCGCTCGAGCGGTCCACCGGCATCTCGTGCTCGCGCAGCCACCGCCCGTTCACGTGACCGAACAGGTCGTCCTGGATGCGGACGGACTCGTCGACCTGGTCCAGGGAGAGGCCCGAGAGGCGGGTCGTGGAGGTGGGGGCAGTGGTCATCATCGGCTCCTGCGAGGGGTGAGGGGTACGAGTGAAATGCGAAGTGCGGGGAAAGATGCTCAGGGAGCAGGAGCTCAGAAAGCACCCATCCCGAGCGCGGCGAGGGCCACGGTCAGGACTCCGAGGGCGAGCGGAGCATAGGCCCAGGGGGTGCGAGAGCGTTCAGCGGGGGCACGGCGCTGGAGCACCAGGGTGGACAGCCCGGTGCCGATCGAGAGCACCGCAGTGCCGATCACCAGCACCGGTGAGAGGATCACCAGCACGGTCGCGCCGACCTGGAAGAGCACGGTGCCGAGCACGTCCAGCAGCCGCATGACCACCGTGGAGCGGGCTCCGACCCGCTGCGCCAGCAGGGTGGAGATCGCAGCCTTCGACCAGTCACCGGGGCGGGCGATCCGCTGCCGGGTGGTGATGGTCTGCGCGGTGGCGAGGACCAGCCAGACCAGCGCGCAGCCGGCACCGATCCAGATGCCCAGCTCAGTCCGGATGTCCCCCGGCCACAGCAGTATGGCCAGCAGCACCGTGGCGACGCGCAGCAGCTCGTCGACGACGCTGCGCACGGCGAGCAGGCCGGGGTTGATCGCCAGCTGCTTGCGGGTGCGCGCCACGAACAGGCTGGTGGCGACCAGCGAGATCAGCTGGAGAGCGCCGAGGGCGAATCCGAGCAGGAGCGGAGCGGGGCTCACGGGCGCGAACGGCTGGATCGCGACGAGCAGCAGGATGCCGAGTGCAGGGATCAGCAGCGCCTGGATCGACAGACCCTTGACGAGATCCCGGACCAGATCTGCACCCGTGGGCGGGTGGTCGTGGCCGGTGTGGTCGTGGGGGTCGTCACAGTGCGGTGCGGGCGCTGCGGGCGAGTCGGTCATGAAGCTCCTTCTGGGTCCCCACCAGGGTAGCGGGATGGACGCAGGTGAGGTCGTCCAGCGGGGGTGTGGAACCATGGGGGCGTGGCGACGGATGCGATGAACACCAGCGAGGCGGGCCTGTCCGCCGCTCAGCGGCAGCGTGCGATCGGCGCTGTCGTGGCGGCCGCGACGGGCGATGCGCTGGGCGCCCCGTACGAGTTCCAGCCGCCCGTGCTCGACTCCGAGGAGATCGGCATGATCGGCGGCGGCGTGCTGGGCTGGCAGCCGGGGGAGTGGACCGACGACACCGCGATGGCGATCGTGGTGCTCGAGGCGTCCGTGGCGGCGTCGGACCGACATGACCTGCGTATCGACACGGCGCAGGACCACATCGCGCGCGAGTGGTACTCGTGGTCGCTCGGCACCCCCGACATCGGCACCCTCACTTCCCAGGTCGTGCGCGCCGCTGCTGATCTTGCCCGGGTGGACGGCCACTACGCCCCGCGGGCCAAGGATTTCCGCGCGGCCGCTGCCTCGACGTTCGAGGAGCTGCCGGCCTCCGCCGGGAACGGCTCGCTGATGCGTGCGCACGCCTCGGTGCTCCCCTATCTGCTCTCGCCTGTCGAGGATGCGGTCGAGGCCATCGAAGCAGTGTGCTGCTTGACACACGTGCATCAGGACACGATCGAGGCCTGCGTCCTGTGGGGGCTGGCCGTACGGCACGCGGTCCTCACCGGCGAGGTCGATGTGCGCGTGGGCCTGTCCGAGCTGCCTGAGGAGAGCCGCCAGCAGTGGGTCGAGCGGATCGAAGAGGCCGAGGAGTCGACGCCCGCGATGTTCCGCCGCAACGGATGGGTGGTCGGTGCCTTCCAGGCCGCCTGGGCGGCGATCTCGGGAGTCTCGCCGATTCCTGAAGGGAAGTTCGATCAGCGCGATGCCCTGGTCGCAGCCCTCGAAGCGGCCGCACGCTCCGGTTATGACACCGATACGGTCGCCTGCATCACCGGCTCTCTGATCGGCGGCGCGCTCGGCTACAAGGCGGTGCCGCCGGAGTGGCGACGCACGCTGTTCGGCTGGCCCGGGTACGAGATGGATGAGCTCAAGGGCCTGGTCGAACGGGTGATCGCCCCGATGGTCCCCGACCACGCGGAGGACGTGTGAGGCCGGTGTCCGCGACTTCACGACCGGCGGCTTCTCAACAGGCCCCCTGGGCTCTGCGGATCCTCACCTGGAACCTGTGGGAGCTGCGAGGGGACCTGTCCGCTCTGATCGAAGCCGTCCAGGATCTGCAGCCCGACGTGCTGCTGATCCAGGAGGCTCCGCGCTTCGTGCTGCCGACGGCGCGACTGCGCTGGTTCGCACGGCAGATCGATCGCCGGATCCTGGTCGGCGGCGCAGGCGGCCGCGGGCTGGCGATCCTCGCGACCGACGAGGTGGCGGCGCAGGTGATCCGGCGCGGTGCGCACCCGGTCGCGCAGACGGTGTCGGACCTGAACTCCACCTACCCGCGCGGGGTCGCTGCGGTGCGGCTCTCCGTGCCGGGCGGAGGAGCGGTGGTGCTCTCCTCGACGCACCTCGCGCTCCAGGAGGACAACCGGATGCGACATGCCGAGCATCTCGCGGCACTGGTGCGGGGAGCGGGAGCCCCCGTCATCGTGGGAGGGGATCTCAACGAGACGGCCAGCGGCAGTGCACGGCGCTTCCTCGCGCCGCTGCTGACTGATCCGGCTGACCAGGCCGAGCACACTTTCCCTGCAGCCTCCCCGGCGAGGCGGATCGACGCGATCCTGACCACCGCTGGGGTGACCGTGCAGGAAGCGCGTGCAGTGCGAGCCACCGAGCGGGTGAGCGAAGAGCGGCTGTCGGGAGCCTCCGATCACCTGCCGACGCTGCTGAGCATCTCGCTCTGACGCCGGGAGGCTGACGCTGAGCGTCAGCGACCCACCGCAGCCCCTCCCGCGGCCCAGCGCAGCCCCGTCAGCGGCCCAGCCGTAGCCCCGTCCGCAGCTCGACGACATCCTCCTGGCCCCCCACGTGGCGGATGGCGATGCCCCCGGGGACCTCACCCACGACGGTGAGCTGGGTCCGGTAGGCATCAACCGCACGGCGCACAGACTCAGCGGATGCCGGATGCTCGCGCCAGAAGAAACCGTCGGCCCCGGTCCTGGCCCCGTCCCCGCCTCCGGACCCGGCAGACACAGACGCTGCCTGTCGGTCGCTCGGTTCCGCCGGGGCCCCGCTGGCGACCTCCACCATGGGCGTGCCGGTGCGGGCGCAGGCGCCAGCGGTGACGTGGTGGGCGCGCACGTGGTCCGGGTGCCCGTAGGTGCCGGCGTCGTCATAGCCGATGACCGCATCGGGCTGCAGCTGGGTGATGAGTGCCGCGAGGTCCTCGACGGCGTGTTCGAGGGGGCGATGGGAGAAGCTGTCGGCACCTGCGGTCTCGGAGGGGCCGGCCAGGCCCTCGCGCACCCACTGCATGCCTGAGTCGCGGTAACGCCGCGGCTTCGCCCCTGAGGCGAGAGCGGGGGCGGTGCCGAGCCAATGCCGCTCGAGGATCCCCAACGCGCGGGTCGCCGCCTCGATCTCGTGCTCTCGGATCTCCTCGATCGGGCGGGGGTCGTCGGCGGCCACTGATCCCGTGACGATCTCGCCCTCCTCCCCGCGTGTGGCCGTCACCAGCACCACCTGAGTGCCGGCGGCGACCAGGGAAGCGAGCAGCGCGCCAGTGGAGAGGGACTCGTCATCGGGATGGGCGTGGACCGCGAGGACCAGCCGAGCCGAGTCCAGCAGCTCCCAGGGGTCGACGGCGAGGGCAGCGGCGGGGAAGGCAGCGGGAGCATTCATGACGTCTCCTCGGCGGCACGATCTTCGAGCAGCCGGGAGTACTGCGACTCGAGGATCCGGGCTGTGGCCTCCCAGGTGCGGGTGGCGGCGAACTCGCGGGCGGAGCTGACGGCATCGCGGTAGCCGTCGGCGTCCCGCAGCAGGGACTGCAGCGTCTCAGCCCAGACATCGGGGTCACGGCTGTCCAGCACCAGCCCTGCGGGGTCGACGGCCTCCTGCACTCCGCCGGCGAAGCGCCAGGCGAGCACCGGGGTACCGCTGGCCTGCGCTTCGAGGGCGACGAGTCCGAAGGTCTCCGACCAGCTGGTCAGCAGCAGAGCTCCCGCGCAGCGCATCGTCTCGGCGAGCTGGTCACGATCCAGCGATCCCACGAAGTCGATCTGGTCCTCGATGCCGAGGTCCCGAGCCTGAGCTCGCAGCTGCTCGGCATAGCCCGCGAAGTCCTGCGAGACGCCCCCCGCGAGCACCAGGCGGGCTCCGAGCTCACGAGGCAGATGCGCGAGGATCTCGAGGGCGAGATCCGGACCCTTGAGCGGCTGCAGACGTGCGGTGAACAGCAGCGTGGGGCGCTCCCGCCGCTCGGTGAGATCCGAGCAGGGACGGAACCGATCGATATCCACCCCGGGGCGCACGACGGTCAGCCTCGATCCCGGCACGCCGTAGCGCTCGCCGATCGTGCGCGCCTCGGCCTCCGAGACGGCGACCACCAGATCAGAGCCGGTGGCGACGAACTGCTCTCCCGGGATCCTCCCGGAGGACTCAGCAGGCTCACCGGCCTCCAGCGTGCTGGATCCCTCGGGAGCGGCCACGGAGTGGAAGGACTGCAGGTGGGGGATGCCCAGCTCACGAGTAAGGGGCAGCGCGGCGACCCCGCTGAACCAGTGGTGGGAATGGATGAGGTCCCAGTCCACTGCGCGTGGTCCCTCACTCGCGTCGCTGCTCCCGTTCCCGTTTCCGTTCCTGTTCCCGTTCTCGTCCGGGTTCCCGCTACCGCTCCCGTCCCTTTCCTGGCCAGGTGCACAGTCGGTGAGGGCTTCGCGCAGGGCCGCACGGAAGGGGGTGATCGTCTGCTCCATCTCGCTCTTGGCGAGAGGGGAGGCAGGGCCCGCGTCGAGGTGGAACAGACGAACCCCGTCGGCGATCTCCACCACGGCTGGGGCGGCGGGGTCGGTGCGGCGCGTGAACAGATCGACGTGATGGCCCAGACGGGCGAGTGCCAGTGACTGCTCGAGCACCACAACGTTCATGCCGCCGGCGTCCGCTCCTCCGGGAGCCTCGAGCGGCGAGGTGTGGAGGGAGACCGCAGCGATGCGCAAAGAGGTGGCCGACATGCCCGCCATCCTAGGCGCGCCGGACGGTGCTTTCTTGTTCGAGCTTGTTCTAGTGCACAGCGGCGGGGCGGGGGAGCAGTGGACACGAGGGCCTTGTGTTCGCCCTAGACGAAACTTGGGGCGGCTTGCGTCACGGGAAGTTGAAACGGGCAACAACAAGGTGGGAGTCTGAAACGCATGGAGACGGCGGAGAAGGTTGACTGGGCTGCGTTGAACGCCCACGCGGCGGGCCGTCCTGCCCGCCGATTGGTGTCGAAGGCGATCGCTGCAGCGGGGGGTTCCCGGAGGCCGGGGACCGTGCTCGACCTCGGTGCCGGCGCGGGAGCGGATTCTCTTCAATTCGCACGCCAGGGCTGGACCGTGCACGCCTACGACAGCGACGACACTCTCGCCGCCCGGCTCGTGGAGAACGAGCGGATGACCGGCTCGGTGCAGTTCCACCACAGCGATATCGCGACCGTCCCTGCCTTCCCTTCTGCTCAGATCGTCTACTCGACGTACACGCTCGGCCTGCTGGGTCCGGCCGCGCTGCCGGGAGTCTGGCGGAAGCTGGTCGATGCGCTGCCTCGCGGAGGCGTGATGGCGGTCGACTTCTTCGGCACCAACGATTCGTGGGCGGAGCGCCCGGACGTGGCGACCCTGCCGCTCGAGCAGATCGACGCGATGTTCCGCGGCTTCCAGGTCATGGACCGTTCGATCCGCGACGAGGACGGACGATTCCTGGCCGACAAGAAGCACTGGCACGTCATCACGACCCTCGCTCGCAAGCTGCACTGAGCCAGTTCTTCTGGGGTAGCTTTTCTGGGCCGGTTGCACCGGGCCAGCCGAGGGTCACCGCGCGGGAGAGGATCTCGCGCTGAGCATCCCGACCCCATCGAGCACCCGGTCACGCAGATCCGCGTGCTCGTTCGTCATCGCGAGATCCATCATCAGCTCCGACGCCACGCGCCACCCTTGCCCAGGGAGGGCCCGGCGCAGCTTGTAGAGATGCAGTGCGCGCCGTACCAGCACCGGCGACGTCGCACGAGCTGCGGTGCGACCATGCAGCGCCTGGCGCAATGACGTTCCCAAGGCGTCAGCATCATGGAGCGCTGTATTCGCCCCGTGCCCGAGGTTCGGCGCCATGGCATGCGCGGCATCGCCCAGCAGCACGACGTTCTCCCGCACCGGACTGAGCGCCGGTGCGGTGTGGATCCCGTGGACGAGTGTGCAGTGCGCAGTGGCGGCTCTGAGAACCGCATCGATCTCCTCGCGATGACCGCCCACCACGTCGTGCAGGTGCGCGAGGTCCTCGGCACGCGAGTCAGTGCGATGCTCCGGCACGCAGGCGAACCAGTTGGTGCGATTGCCGGGCAGCGGGGTGATGCCGAACAGCCATCCGCGACCCCAGGTCTCGGAGATCTCCGGCGGGGAGAGCTCTGTGATGCCGCGCAGGACGGTCATTCCGTGCGATCGAGCCTCCGGGGTGCAGGGCCATCCAGAGCGGCGTACCAGGGAATGGACGCCATCTGCGCCGACCAGGAGGTCCGCTCCCGCGCGCAACGGACGGACGTCCTCGATACGCCGACGTACGAGGTGCACGGTGGGTGGGAGCGCCTCGAACAGGATCCGCACCAGATCGGAGCGCGAGATGAGCACGGCGTCACCAGCGGGCATCGTCAGCAGGATGCGCCCGTCGGCCGCTCGCAGCGTGCCGGATTCGGGGGCTGCGGCCACGGCTGACACCTCCTCCCACACCCCGAGACGTTCAAGCGCCCGTCGCGCCGCGCTGAACAGGACCAGCGCTGTGCCGACAGCGGGGATCGTGAAGCTCTCGTCGACCAGCTCTACGCGGTGACCGTCTGCAGCGAGCCGGATCGCGGAGGCCAGCCCGGAGACTCCCGCACCGAGGATGCGGACCGTGAGCACTGGCGGCATGGAAACGACTCCGGAGTCGAGGGAGGGCAGGTGACATCCAGCCCCATCGTAGAGAGCTGGCAGCTCTAGGCGGGGGCGGGATCCGCCGGTGGTAGTTCATCCGGTGGTGGCTCGGCCGATGGAAGATGCTGATCCGGTGGTGCATCAGGTGCATCAGGTGCATCAGGTGCATCTGGTGCATCGGGTTCATCCGGAGCGTCCGGTCCGTCTGCTCCGGGAAGATCCGGGCGTTCCTCTGGGAGAGCCCGCGGGGTGAGCATCGCGGGCGTATACGAAATGCCCTGGGCTCCATGCGGACTCGACCAGAACCAGGCGATCGGTGGCCTGTCCGCCTGCGAGGTCTCCGGCTGTGAAGGCTCAGGCTGTGAGGCTTCAGTCGGTGACGTCTCATATTGTGACGTCTCCGTCTGCGAGACCGGTTCAGTCGGGATCGCACCCGTCGCATTCCACCGGACGATCACCCACAGTCCATGCTCCTTGAGCAGGTTGCAGCGCACGCACAGCCCCTGCCCGTTCGCGTAGCTGGTGGGACCGCCGCGGTGATGGGGGATGACGTGGTCGCTCTGGCGGATCTTCGCATTGCACCAGGGCGTGCGGCAGGTGGTGTCCCGCCATCGAATCATCCGCGCCAGGCCGGCGGGGAACGCCCGCGATCGAGATTCCATCGCGATCAGCTCGCCGGTGCGGGGGCTGGTGTAGAGGCGTCGATAGAACGCGCTGACCTCTTCATCAGGATGCTCCGGCTCGGTATGGCGCAGGTGACCCGGTGGCCTGCCCTGCAAGGTGTCGGAGACGATGTGGGCGGGGATGACTCCATATCCCTCAAGCCGTGCGCTCTCGGCATCGTCATCGCGGCCCAGCAGAGCCGTATCGGAGACGACGATGCCTACTTCGATGTGGGGAGTGGGACGAGGACGGCGCGGCGCGGAGCTCGCTTCCATTCCATCCGATGCTTGCTCCGCAGGATGCGGATGCAGCACGGCGTCGACCAGCAGATCGGCTTCGAGCGCGGGCACTGAAGCCTTCTCCCCGGCAGCGCGCAGTGACTCGGCCTGCGTGCTCAGGGCCTGCATCATCCCGACGGCGTCAATCGCGCGCAGCACGGCGGAAACGCGCGCCATCCCGTCGACCAGCGGAGTCATCGTCACGTGCCGCTCTCGCGCAGCGCGCTCGGCCCGTTGACGCGAGGTCTCCGGCTCGAGCTTCTGGATCATCTCGTCGATGTCCTCGCGCAGCCTCTTGTGGCCCTTTCCGGACAGGACCTGAGGGGCCTCGGCAAGGATCTCGTCGAGACGTGCACAGGTGGCCGGCGAAGCGGTGGAGAGCGCGCCCGCCACCGTGGAGGCCTGCTGCGCCGTGACGGACCCTTCCCAGAGGCCGTTGATCGTGCGCGGCATGTGCTGGATCAGCCGCCGTGCGGAGGCGAGGGAGAAGGAGGACGCGGCCGGGGTGACCCGACGGGCCAGGGCGATCTCGTGGCTGGCGCCCTTGCCCTGCGAGGCGGTTGCCACCCCGCGCTCCGCATCGCTGCGCCGGATCCTCTGCTCGGCTGCAACCTGCCAGGCGGCGTCCATCGCAGCCAGCGAGGCGCGCAGATGATCGATTCCGGCAAGGACGGCGAGAGCCTCGCCAGGGGAGTCCGGTGCCGTGTCAGGAAGAGCGTCGCGAACCGAACTGGTGCGGGAGAACGCTACGAACGTCGCAGTGAGGATCTGCGCAAGCACGGCGCGGGCCTCGCTGCTCGCCTCGATCCGGGTGAGATGTGCGGCCACAGCGGACAGGGCATCCGTCGACGACGTGGCGTCAGCCCGGCGAGACTCATCCTCACCGGGGTCCTCCCCGTTGCCGTGCTGCGTCGTTGCATCCATGCCTTGATCGTACGGAGGTTCGAATGCGTCGACCACCCCCAGCTGGAATATGTGGACAACGCTGTCGAGGGGAAAGAAATGTGCATAACAATGTGGATATGTGGGCTCGGTGGAGGAAGGGTCGCGTGTCCATGTGGGTCCTGTTCGCCGCTGGGCCCCGCGGGTGATCGTACGGGTGTCACGTCTGGTCTCCCCGCGCCGTGACCTGGCGCAGCCCCGTCCAAGGCTGTTCTTACGGCAAGGCCAGGCGTTGCGAGTGCGGGAGGCACGTCATGGGAAATCCCCGAGGGCCCTGCGGTCGCCTAATTCCGGAAGGGCCTACGCAGAATCAGACAATTCGTTTCAGTCAAGAATGCCGGAGGAATTGTGGATAAGTCGCACTGGGGAGGATCCGTGGGTCTTGTCTGGCGGGCTCGATCTCGACCCGTCACCTCCGCCAACGGAGCCCAGCTGAGGGCTCCCCGGCTGAGGCTCTCGGTGAAGGTCGCCACGGTGCAAGCTGTGTCTGCTGACGCCACCGCAGCCACCGCAGCCACCTTCCCCCGCAGCTCCGTCAGTCAGCTAACGGTCACTTGCCGCCCAGCAGCGTCAGCACTGCGGTGACCCGCCGGTGAACACTCGAGTCCTCGCTGAGTCCGAGCTTCGCGAACAGGCGCTGAGTGTGCTTCTCCACCGCGCCCCCGCTGATGAAGAGCCGCTCGGAGATCCCCGCATTGGTCAGGCCCTCGCCCATCAGCTCGAGCACCTCGCGCTCGCGCGGGGTGAGCTCGTCCAGCGGCGTGCGCCGGCGGGAGGAGATCACCTGTCCCACCACGTCCGGGTCGATCGCGACGCCTCCCGCGGCGACTCGCTCGATCGACTCGAGGAAGGAGCGGATGTCGAAGATCCGGTCCTTCAGCAGGTAGCCCGTGGCGCTGGCCCCGGACTCGATCAGCTCGGTCGCATAGCCGACCACCACGTACTGGCTGAGCAGCACGATCGGTGCTCCCGGCCACTGTGCTCTGATCTGCTGCGCGGCACGCAGGCCTTCATCGGTGTGGCTGGGTGGCATCCGGATGTCCGAGATCACGAGGTCCGGCCGGAGTTCGAGGGCGCGCACCACCAGCTCCGTGCCGGTCGCGGCGGTGCCCACCACCGTGTGGTCGGCCTCCTCGAGCACCAGGCGCAGTCCTTCACGGATCAGCGCGGAGTCGTCGGCGATCAGGATTCGCATGGGATCACGGCCTCGATCCGGGTTCCGTGTGCGGGTGGCGAGGTCACCGTCAGGCGTCCCTCCAGGGAGGCGACACGGCCTGCGAGCCCTGCCAGGCCGCCGCCGGTGCGCATCTCGGCGCCTCCGCGCCCGTCGTCTTCGATCCTCACCCAGGCATCATCCCCGATTCGTGCCACTTCCACCACGATGCCGGCGGCACCGGAGTGCTTGGCAGCGTTGGTCAGTGCTTCGGAGACCACGTAGTAGATGCCGATCTCGACGTGCTCGGGAAGTGTCAGCTCGGGGCTCTCGATCGTCGTGGGGATCGGGGAGATCGCTGCCAGCTCGGTGAGTGCCGCGGCGAGTCCGCGATCGACCAGGACCGGCGGGGCGATCCCGCGGGAGAGGCGACGGAGATCGTCCAAGGTCAGCCCCAGCTGCTCACGCGTCTCGCGCAGCACGGCCTGGGCCTTTGCCGGGTCCTTCGCCGCGAGGGCTTCGACGCGGGCGAGGTCCATCGAGGCACGTACGAGGCGCTGCTGGGGGCCGTCGTGCAGGTCCCGTTCGAGTCGGCGCAGGGCGGTGGACTCGGCGGTGCGGCCGGCTGCGCGCGACTGCTCGGTGCGCAGCAGCTGCTGCTGCTCGTGGTAGCGCGAGCTCAGCATGCCGCGGGCCACGCCTCGGTGCAGTGCGGCCAGGCCGCGCACCACGGGGCCGAGGGTCAGCAGGAACAGCAGGCCGATGAGGAACTGCAGGGCCATGTCTACCGGGAGTGCGTATGGCTCCGGCACCCCGAACAGCTCGCCGAGGCCGCTGTTGTCGGCGGGCGGCAGCACCTGCTCGAGGATGAGGGTCGCGACGGGCCCGCCCACCGTGGCGATGGCTCCGACGGTCCAGGCCATCGCGAGGGGGAAGGTGATCAGCACCAGGAGGAAGTTCACCAGCACCCACAGCGAGTCCAGCCAGTTCTGAGGGTCTGTCAGAGGAGTGATGAGGCGGCGCATCCAGCCGGCGCCTGCGGGGGCGGCCCGGGGCGCGGGCGTCGGCAGCTCTGTGTCCAGGATCGAGGACTGCAGGGCGCGCTCGGCCGCCGCGAATCCGCGGGCGAGCAGCACGCCACCGATCAGTATCGGCAGGCCCACCCAGACGATCACGGTCGAGACGCCTGCGATGAGCAGCGCGAGGACGAGCGAGAAGCCGATCGCCCCGAGCAGCAGGGCGATCAGCGAGTAGGCGAAGAAGCGACCGATCGGGGCGGCCCAGCGGCCGACGGACCAGCGCTGCAGCGGTGTGGCGGCCTGCGGGGGAGGTGCGTCGAGCGTCTCGGGCAAGGTCATGGTGGTCATGTCTCCACTCTGGCGGCGATGGACCGCGCGCCCGATCCTGGCACCAGGTCAGCGATTGTCGGGCTGGCCCGACATCGGTTCAGGTCCGGTGCTGGTCCAGATCGGGGACCGGCCCGGCTCGGGGCGGCTCACCGCTGCTCGCAGATCTCCTTGAGCATGACGAGGTCCTCGGCGACCGCCGCGGCGTCCTCCGCGAAGTCGCTCTCGGACATCGTGCCGCGGCGCAGGGTGAAGACGACCTCGCAGCGGGTCTCGTCCAGCGCCAGCACGCGCAGCGGGTTCAGCACGGACTCACCGCTGGGGAGGGTGACGGTGTGGTCCATGACCCCGTACTCGTTCTCGGGGACGAAGCTGACCAGTACGCGCCCCATCGGTGAGCTCATCGACCACTGGGTGACGTCGCGCTTCACCTCGCCGCCGGCGAGCCCTGCTGCCCAGCGGGGCAGGTTCCGCGGATCGCTCGCGAACTCGTAGACCTCGCGCCAGGGGCGTTCGATGACGATGTCGAGGTGACGGGAGGCGCCCGCGGAGGCCGTCGTGCCGTCGGTCTGCTGTGCATCGATCTGATGTGCGCTGTCGCTCATGGGCGCGACGCTAGCAGGAGCGGCCGACGGGCGCGCCGCACGGTCAGACGACCGCCGCGTGCCCTGTTACCTGCCCGGTCTCCCGAGCGATAGCCCGCGCTGTCGCCCGCACTGTCGCCTCGAGTGCGTCCTCCCAGCTCGTCGGCTGCAGCTCCGCCTGGGTGGTGAGGATCCCCGGCCGCAGCACGCACGGCGCGTACCAGAGCCCCGCGATGCCGTGCAGCTCGCGGGCGAAGGAGTTCAGCGGTGCCAGCGCGCGCACGGCGAGGCGGGGGATGACCAGCGGCCGACGCCCACGTGCGCCGAGGAGAGCGCTGGCTGCGGTGATCAGCTCCGCCTGGGAACGGGCGGGTGCGGAGGGTGCGTGCAGCACCGCGTCGCCGTCGGGAGCCAGGCGGTCAGCATGCCGCGCCGCATGGAGCATGGCTGCGGCGAGATCTGGGACGAAAGTCAGGGCGTGGGGCGCCGCGGGATCGCCGACGACGATCGGCCGCGAACCCGCGGCGATCCGCTCGATGAGCATCGCGGTCACCACGGCCGCGCCGGTGCCCACCGTCGTCGGCCCGGACAGGTCTGCGGCGACGAGGCTGAGGGTGCGGGCGTCGTGGATCCGACGCTGTGCGAGAAGCTGCCCACGGATCTCTCCCTTGGCGTCGCGCGGCGACAGAGGGGACCCTTCGGCGAGATCCGAGGCCCCGCCCTGGAATCCGTACATCGACTCCGGGAAGACCACCGGGATGCCGGCCGAGGCCGCGGTGTCCAGCACCGCGAGCTCCCGCGGCGGCAGCTCCCGCGCCCAGACCCGCGCATCGTAGGGAGCGTGGAAGCAGGCATGGATCGCCTCGGCGCCGGAGGCCGCCTCTTCGAGCACGCCGGCATCGAGAAGATCCCCGGTGACACGGCGGACACCCGGCTCCGGCGGCACCGCGGTCCGGCGCAGCACGGTGACGGTGTCCCCGTCGGTGAGGGCGCCCTCGATGATCGCGCGGCCGATCTGTCCTTCTCCGATGACGAGGTGATGCATGAGGACCTCCAAGATGTGAGCACTGCTCTCTATGTCGTGAGTTCAGTGAACACCGCTCTCGGTTTCGAGTCAAGAGCACCGCTCTCGTAGTGTGGGAGGATGCGGCCATGACTCCCGCACCTCGCTCTCCCGGCCCGAGGGCTCTCGCGCGCGAGCGCACGATGGCGCGCATCGTCGAGCTCGGTAATGCGCAGCTCGTCGAGCAGGGGGTCGCGGGGCTGAGCGTGCGCGAGATCGCCCGCGGCCTGGGAATGGTCTCCTCAGCGATTTATCGCTACGTGAGCAGCCGGGATGACCTGCTCACCCTGCTGATCGTCGATGCCTATGCCGACCTGGCCGACACCGTGGACATCGCTGTCGCGGCGGCCGGAGCGACGGCCGACAACGATCCCCGCGCACGCTTCCTCGCCCTCGGGGGCGGCATGTGCTCCTGGGCGATCGCGCACCCCGAGCGGTGGACGCTCCTGTACGGCACCCCCGTGCGCGACTACAGCGCGCCGGCGGACGCCACGAATGCTGAGGGCACGCGGGTGATGCAGGCGGTGCTGCGCATCGCCGCCGACGCCGCCCACGAAGGCACCGCCGCCTCCTGGGAAGTGCCGGACCTCGCACCGGAGGTCACTGCGCTGCTGGAGAGCCATCTGGTCGAATTCGGCATCGAGACCACGCCGGCCACGGAGTTCGCGGCGCTGACCGTGTGGAGCAGCCTCGTCGGGGTGATCAGCGCGCACGTGTTCGGACAGCTCGGAGCCGATGCGGCAGCGGTCGGCGACCGCATCCTCGTTGCCCAGGTCCGGATGCTCGCGGACGTCATCACGCCGGCCTGACCACGCTGCCGTCGAGCGTCAGTGACGAGCTTCGGCCTCCTGCAGAGCGCTCAGCGCTGCGCGGACCACGGTGCCCAGCGTTGTCGGCTCCCGCAGCGTCGCGCCGTCGGCCGAGGGGGTCACCACCACCCAGCGGGCTCTCCCGCGCCGGCGCATCCGGCCGATCTCGACGCTGCGCCCGGTGGACAGCGGGATCAGCAGGGCCCCGCTCGGCCCGACCAGCAACCGACGCTCGAGATCCGGGCGACGTTCCAGCAGGAGGGCGCGGATCGTCTCCCGCTCCGCATGGGCGGTGCCGCCCGAGGCGGGGTGCGCGAGGATCGAACTTGAGGAAGACATGCCCCGAGGCTAGGGACGGGGTGTGACAGCCCACGGGAACCCGTCGCGGCGCTCGCCACTCCTGGCGACGGTCAGCCGGCGGAACCGAGATCGGAGAGGGCCCGCACCCACGCGGGCTCATGCCGCCTGACGTGGTCGGCGACGTCCCGCCAATGCTCGCCATGGCCCGAGGTGAACATCGCACCCCACGGCTCACGACCCTCCCGGTCGGCGTCGCGCAGCATCGTCCACATCGCCTCGGCGCGGGCCGCCATCGTGCGCGGCAGTCGTGCCCGGAGGTCGGCGTCGGCCCCGTATCCCTCGATCAGGGCGGCCAGGCGACGAGCCGCGGCGGCCGGCTCCTCGGCGACATCGTTCAGGGTGAAGGCCTGTGCGGAGTACGCGAGATCCCACAGCCGGGTGCTCGGTGCGGCACCATCCCAGTCGATGAAGACCCAGCGCTCGCCCAGGATCAGGTTCCACGGCGTGAGGTCCCCGTGGCAGATCAGGTCCGGTGAACCCTCCGGCACCGGGAGCAGCGCGTCCCAGGGAGCCGGGGCCGACGGGGCGAATCCTGCACTCGCGTCATGGATCGACCGGATCATCCGGCCCACCCTCCTGAGCTCGTCAAGTCGCAGGGGAGGGGCATCGAGGGCGGAGGTGCCGGGCACGAACTCGAGGACCTGCCGACCCTGCTGGTCCCGGCCGCGGACAGCGGGCACATCGATCCCCGCCGCCGCGACCGTGCGCATCAGCTCGTGCACGGCCGGTGTCGTCGGCCCCCAGGGCTTGCGCACGGTGTCCCCGACGCGGACCACGCCCGCGGTGGCGTTGCCGCCCTCGAGCGGCTGCCCGTTCTCGATGCTCATCCGGATGACCGTAGTCGTTCCATGAGGGCCCGAGGTGCCCGGCACGTCGGTCACAGACCGGATCCTCAACAACGTGTTGACAACAGGGTGTTGAGGGTCAATGCTGGGGACATGCATGACACCACCGAGAGCGACCCGGCGACCCCCAGCGACGCCCGGCGGCACCTACGGACGGCCGGTGCCCAGGACCTTCCGCCGCGCCCCTGGCAGCACCCGGCAGAGCCACCGGACGCCGCGACCCTGCTCCGCTATGCCCTGTGGCGGGCGAACCGGGCCGACGGTGCCGCCTCGCCCGAGGAGCTGAAGGCGGCACTGACGATGATCGAAACGGCCCGATCCGATCTGGACTCGCTCGAGGTCGCCCTCCTGCTCACCGCACGCGCCGAAGGCATGACCTGGGCGGAGGTCGCCGAAGCGCTCGGCCTGCAGTCTCCGCAGGCGGCTCAGCAGCGATACCAGCGGGTCTCGCAGCGGCCGATGGCGAGCGACCCCGACGGCCACGATCCGGCATGACCGTCGCGCGCTCGGGAACCGAGCTGCTGACCCTGCAGGCGCTGCGCCTCGCCGGCTTCGCCGATGCCGACGTCATCGCCGATCGCGCCCTGCTCCCCGCTGACGAGATCCTCACCGTCATCGACCAGGCCACCCGTACCGGGCTCGTGGAACCCCTGAGCTTCGCCGAGGCCCACGGCTGGATTCTCACCGACCTCGGGCGGGCCCACCTCTCCGTGCTGCTCGCGCGGGATGTGGACGGAGCGGGAGCACGTGAGGTGCTGTCCGCGACGAGCACCGAATTCGAGCGGCCGGCAGGGATCAATGCCCGCTTCGTCGAGACGGTCTCGATGTGGCAGCTGCGATCGACCTCTCCCGTGCAAGCCGTGCCCGATGCCGAGGGGGCACGGGAGCTCGAGCAGCTGCTCACCGCGCTCACCGCTCTCGGACGGGAGCTGCGCTCCCTGCTCGCCCCGCTGCTGAACTGCCTTCCCCGCTTCGGCCGCTACCCGGCGCAGTACGACATCGCGGTCGGTCGAGCACGCACCGAGGGCCTCCGCTGGGTCACCGGCGTGGGAGTCCTGTCCTGCCATGCCGTCTGGGCCGAGCTCCATCAGGATCTGCGATCCTCCACGGGCGAGGGCCAGATGAACGAGAGCGCGCGATGACCAGGCGCACCCTCTACCTCGCCCGACACGGTGAGGCCGATGCGCTCGGCGTGCTCACCGAGCGCGGACGCGAGCAGTGCCGCAGGCTGGGACGCCGGCTCGCGGGCTGCCCGATCGACGTGGTCTGGCACTCCCCGTTGCCGCGCGCGACCGACAGCGCAGCGGTGATCGCCCGCAGCCTTCCTCACGTGCTGGTGGACGAGGCGGCGGAGCTCATCGACCACATCCCGTGCGTTCCTGACCTGGCGGCCGTGACCCCTCCCTGGGCGGGGTTCTTCGACGGCTTCGGAGCGGAGGAAGCGGCCGCGGGGTCGCGCATCGCCCGCAGCCTCACCGAACGCTTCGCCCGAGCGCACACCGCCGAGGCACGGCCGACGCACGAGGTGCTGATCACCCACGCCTACTCCATCGCGTGGATGGTGCGCGACGCGCTGGGCGCACCGCCGGAGAGCTGGATGTCCCTCGCCGGGATGCCGAACGCGGCGCTCACCGTCATCGAGTACGACGACGGCCCTCCGCTCGTGCACTTCGTCGGCGAGAGCTCGCACCTGGTGGGTCTTGCCGCCGCTCCCGCGCCGGGAGCGGAGCGCTGATGCTCCACGACCTGCGCGATGCCCGCCCCGAGACGTCGGGAGGGAAGGCCGCCGCACTGGGGGCTCTGCTGCGCGTCGGGATCGAAGTGCCGGCCGGCGTCGTGGTGTCCGTCCAGGCCTACCGCCGGCACCTGGACCATCATGGGCTCCGCCCTGACACCGTCCCCGCCGCCGAGCTGGGCGAGCGGATCCGGCACGGACGACTCGATGCCGCCGTGGTCGCCGCGCTCGAGCCCCTGCTGCGGACGGAGTCCGGACGTGCCGCTGGCGCCCAGGTCGCAGTCCGCTCCTCCGCCACGAACGAGGACACGGCCGGGGCCTCGGCCGCCGGCCAGCACGAGAGCATCCTTCCGGTCCAGGGGAGCGATGCCGTCCAGGCGGCGATCCTCCGGTGCTGGGCGTCCCTATGGTCACCTCATGCACTCGCCTACCGAGGGGCGGGCGAGCCAGGGGAGTCCACCGCGCCGGAGATGGCGGTGATCGTGCAGCGCTACCTCGACGCGGACGTCTCCGGAGTGCTGTTCACCGGTGAGGAGAGGATGCTCGAAGCGGTGCGGGGCCCCGGTGAGCAGCTCGTCAGCGGGGTCGTCACTCCGGACTCCTGGAGGATCGGTGCACGGGGCATTCTCGGGCGACGGCCCGGGGACGGGGAGCAGCACGAGATGTCCCTCAGCGACGCTCAGGTTCATGAGCTGATCTCGCTCGGGGATGAGGTGGCCTCCGTGCTCGGTGCCGCTGCCGACATCGAATGGGTCCTGCGCGGTGATCGGCTCCACGTGCTGCAGGCGCGGCCGATCACGGCACCGGTGCCCCGCCCACCGCAACGCAGCGATCCGGTGCACGGGACGCTGCAGGGCGCTCCGGCGAGCGGCGGCGTCGCGACCGGCACGGCCAGGATCGTGCGCGGACCGCAGGACTTCCGCCGGGTGCGCCCGGGTGACGTGCTGGTCTGCCGGTCCACCGATCCCGCCTGGACCCCGCTGTTCCGAATCGCCGCGGCCGTGGTCACGGAGACCGGAGGCGTGCTCTCGCACGCGGCGATCGTGGCCCGGGAGCTCGGCATCCCGGCCGTCCTCGCGGTCCCCGGAGCGGTGACAGCGATCCCGGACGGCGCCGTCGTCACCGTCGACGGGGACCAGGGGATCCTCCGCCGATGACGACCTCCGGGCAGGACAGCCCGCACGTGACCGCGATCGATGCCCACGGCGCCGGTGCCATTGACGCCCCTACGAGCGGGGCCTAGGTTGCCGCCATGGGCACAAGAACCTCGGACGGCAGCGCGGGCGACGCGGACTACGGATCGATCGGCCGTGAGTACGCGCAGTATCGCCGACCTGATCCCCGCCTGTTCGAGGTGATCTCCGAGGCGCTCGGCGATGCGAGCACGGTGCTGAACGTCGGTGCGGGCGCCGGCTCCTACGAACCCACGGACCGCAGGGTCACGGCGGTGGAGCCCTCGGAGTCGATGCGTGCACAGCGCCCCGGGCACCTGTCGCGCGCTCTCGACGGCACCGCCGAGAGCCTGCCCTTCTCGGACCGTTCCTTCGACGCCGCGATGACCACCTTCAGCGTGCACCAGTGGCAGGACACCGCGGCCGGACTGCGTGAGATGCGGAGGGTCACCCGGGGACCGGTCGTGATCCTCACCTGTGATCCGCAGCGGGTGGAAGATTTCTGGCTCACCGAGTACGCGCCGGAGGTGACCGCCACCGAGGCCCGCCGCTATCCGGGGCTCGACGAGCTCGAGGCAGGACTTGGCGGGCGCGCCCGCAGCGTTCTCGTCCCCATCCCGCTGGATTGCACCGACGGTTTCAACGAGGCCTACTACGGGCGGCCCGAGGGGCTGCTCGATCCGGGAGCTCGGCTCTCCTGCTCGGCATGGAGCTTCGTGCCCGAGGACGCCACGGAGCACTTCGCGCAAGAGCTGGGCGGCGACCTCGACAGCGGCGCCTGGGACGCGCGGCACGGCACGCTGCGGACCCTGCCGCAGTACGAGGGCTCACTCGTCCTCGTCGCATCGCAGCCCTGAGATGACGCGGAGCCCCGAGCCGGTGCCCGGCCGCGCCGCACCGACGCTCCTGCTGCTGAACGGTGCCCCCGGCAGCGGGAAGTCCACCCTCGCCGCGCTGCTCACGGCCGAGCGCCCCGGCGCGCTCGCCCTGGACATCGACGCGATCAAGCACTCGCTGGGCCGCTGGGACGAGGACCTCACGGCCTCGGGCCTCCAGGCGCGACGCCTCGCCGTGGCGATGATCCGGCGGTACCTCGCCGACGGGCACGATGTCGTCCTCGGGCAGTTCCTCGCACGCACTGCGTTCCTCGAGGAGCTCGAGCAGCTCGCCGCGGACAGTGCCGCCTGCTTCGTGGAGGCCGCGCTGGTCCTGGACGAGACGGCGCTCGCCCAGCGGCTGGCGGCGCGCCGCAGCGCACCTGACCGTCCCGAGCAGGCCGCCAACGACCCCTTCGTGGGCCCGGACGACGCCGCCGACCTGGTCCGCGCTCTCCAGGACGTGCTCGCCCTGCGGCCCGGCGCGCACCAGATCGACGCACGAGGTTCCCGGGGATCGGCCCTTGCAGCGCTGCGCGCGCTGCTCTGAGGCTGCGGCCCGGGGGATGGGGGAGCAGGTCCACTCTGCCGGGCTGCTGGTCCTCGCGGGCCGACGCGCACCCGTCGCCGTCCTCAGTCCCCGAGGATCGCGCCGGTCGAGGCGGACTTCACGAGCTTCACGTATTTGCCCAGCACGCCCTTGGTGAACTTCGGCGGCAGCGGCTCCCAGCCCTCGCGGCGCTTCTCCAGCTCCGCCTGGTCCACCAGCAGGTCCAGTGCGCCGGTGCTCACGTCCAGGCGGATCCGGTCCCCGTCGCGCACGAAGGCGATCGGACCGGCATCCACGGCTTCCGGGGCGATGTGGCCGACGCACAGTCCCGTGGTGCCTCCGGAGAAGCGTCCGTCGGTCATCAGCAGCACGTCCTTCCCCAGGCCCGCGCCCTTGATCGCGCCGGTGATCGCGAGCATCTCGCGCATGCCGGGCCCGCCCTTGGGACCCTCGTAGCGGATCACGACCACGTCGCCGTGGGTGATGGTGCCGTCGTTCAGGGCGTCCAGCGCGTGCTTCTCGCGCTCGAACACGCGGGCAGTGCCCTCGAAGACGTCCTCCTCGAAGCCGGCGGACTTCACCACCGCCCCCTCGGGGGCGAGCGAGCCGTGCAGGATCGTGATCCCGCCGGTGGGTGCGATCGGCGCGGAGGCAGGGCGCAGCACCTTCCCGTCGGCCGGGCGGGGGGCGAGGACCTCGAGGTTCTCCGCGATCGTGGAACCGGTGACGGTGAGGCAGTCCCCATCCAGCAGGCCTTCGTTCAGCAGGGTCTTCATGACCACCTGGATCCCGCCCACGTGGTCGACGTCGCTCATCACGTAACGGCCGTAGGGCTTCAGATCCGCGAGGTGGGGGACCTTCGCGCCGATGCGGGCGAAGTCCTCGAGGGTGAGGTCGACGTCGGCCTCATGGGCGATCGCCAGCAGGTGCAGCACCGCATTGGTGGAGCCGCCGAAGGCCTGGACCACCGCGATCGCGTTCTCGAACGCGGGCTTGGTCATGATGTCGTGGCTGGTGATCCCCTGCCGGAGCATCTCCACCACGGCCTCGCCGGCGCGGCGGGCATCGGCATCGCGGCGGCGATCGGCCGACGGGGGTGTGGCCGAGCCCGGGATCGACATCCCGATCGCCTCGGCGGCCGTCGACATGGTGTTGGCCGTGTAGAAACCACCGCACGCGCCCTCACCCGGGCAGATCGAGCGTTCGATCCGGCCGACGTCCTCGCGGCTCATCAGTCCACGGGCGCAGGCGCCGACGGCCTCGAAGCCGTCGATGATGGTGACGTCCTTCTCCTCGCCGCTCTCGAAGGTGACGCGCCCGGGCATGATCGTGCCCGCGTAGACGAACACGCTGGCCAGGTCCAGGCGAGCAGCGGCCATCAGCATGCCGGGCAGGGACTTGTCGCAGCCGGCCAGCAGCACCGAGCCGTCGAGCCGTTCGGCGCTCATCACCGTCTCGACGCTGTCGGCGATGATGTCGCGGGAGACCAGCGAGTAATGCATGCCGTCGTGCCCCATCGAGATGCCGTCGGAGACGGAGATGGTGCCGAACTGCAGGGGGTAGCCGCCGCCGGCGTGCACGCCGTCCTTCGCCGCCTGCGCGAGCCGGTCCAGCGACAGGTTGCAGGGAGTGATCTCGTTCCAGGAGCTCGCGATGCCGATCTGAGGCTTGTCCCAGTCCGCGTCCCCCATGCCCACCGCGCGGAGCATCCCGCGCGAGACGGTCGCGCCGAGCCCGTCGGTGACAGTGCGGCTGCGGGGCTTGATATCCGGGGCGGAGAACGTGGCGTCGGCGTCGGGGGAGGAAGTGTCTGCGGTGCTGAGGGCGTCGTCGGCGGTCATGGCCCGACTCTATGCCTGGTCCTCATACCGGGGAAGCCCCGGACGACTCAGCGGATCCGCGCGCCCTCCCCGAGCCGGGTGTACCGGCTCAGCTGGGTGACGTGCTTCGGGGTGAGGTCGCTCAGGCTCGAGACCTGCAGCAGCTTCATCGTCCGCTCCACCTCCTCGGAGAGGATCTGGATCATCCGATCGACCCCGTCCCGGCCGCCGGCCATCAGGCCGTAGAGATAGGCCCGGCCGACCATCGTGAAGTCGGCGCCGAGGGCGATCGAGGCGACGATGTCGGCGCCGCTGCGGATCCCGGTGTCGAGGATGATCTCGAGGTCGTGGCCCACCTCGCGGGCCACCTCGGGCAGCAGATGGAAGGGCACCGGGGCACGGTCCAGCTGGCGCCCGCCGTGGTTGGACAGCACGATCGCGTCGACCCCGAGGTCGGCGAGCTTCTTCGCGTCCTCGAGGGTCTGGACCCCCTTGACGGCGAACTTCCCGGGCCACATCTCGCGGATCTGCGCGAGGTCCTCGTAGTCGATGCTGGGATCCATCGCGGAGTTCAGCAGCTCGCCGACGGTGCCGCCGGTCGCGCTGAGGGAGGCGAACTCGAGCTTCGCGGTGGTCAGGAAGTCCCACCACCACCAGGGTCGCGGGATGGCGTTGACCACGGTGGACAGGCTCAGCTGCGGAGGGATCGAGAAGCCGTTGCGGGCATCGCGCAGGCGCGCCCCCGCCACCGGGGTGTCCACGGTGAAGAACAGCGTGTCGTAGCCGGCCTGCGCCGCCCGTTCCACCAGACCGTAGGAGATCTCCCGCTGCTTCATCACGTAGAGCTGGAACCAGTTGCGTCCCAACGGGTTCTCGGCCTTGACGTCCTCGATCGAGGTGGTGCCGAGCGTGGAGAGGGTGAAGGGGATCCCGGCGGCACCGGCCGCGCCCGCCCCGGCGATCTCCCCCTCGGTCTGCATCAGCCGGGTGAACCCCGTGGGAGCGATGCCGAAGGGCTGGGCGGAGCTGCCGCCGAGGATCCGGGTGGTGGTGTCCACCTGGGAGACGTCGTGGAGGATCGAGGGATGGAACTCGACGTCCTCGAAGGCCTCGACGGAGCGGGTCATCGAGATCTCCCGTTCCGCAGCGCCGTCGGTGTAGTCGAACGCCGCTGCGGGTGTGCGGTGCTTCGCGATCGTGCGCAGGTCATCGATGGACAGCGCCGAATTGAGTCGGCGGCGGCGCGAGTCGAGGTCGATCTGCTTGAACTTCATGAGCTCGAGGAGCTCTGCGGGGCGGGGGACCTGACGCTTGACCATGGGAATTCTCCTTGCGGGTGGACGGTTGCTGTGGGAACGAGGACGGAGCTGGGTCAGAGGGTCGGGATCATCCACGACAGGACGGTGGACTGGAGGCCGACGAGCAGGCACAGGGCCAGGAGCATGCCGAGGCTCCACCAGATCACCTTGCGGAAGATGGCGGATTCCTGGCCGAGCAGCCCGACGGCGGTCGCGGCGATCGTGAGGTTCTGGGGGCTGATCATCTTGCCGACCACGCCGCCGGAGGTGTTCGCCGCGACCAGCAGGGCGGGATCCAGTCCGGCTTTCTCGGCCGCGGTCTGCTGCAGGGTCGCGAACAGGGCGTTCGCACTGGTGTCGGAGCCGGTGACCGCCGTGCCGAGCCAGCCGAGGATCGGGGAGAGGAAGGCGAAGGCCGCACCGGTGCCGGCGATCCAGGTGCCGATAGTGATCGTCTGCCCGGACAGGTTCATCACGTAGGCCAGGGCCAGTACCGAGGCGACGGTGAGGATCGAATAGCGGAGCTTGACGAGGTTTTTGAGGTAGACGTCCGCGGCGTCCCGGAGCGAGAGCTTGTAGACGATCGCGACGATGATGCCGGTGATCAGCAGCAGCGTGCCCGGGGAGGAGAGCCACTGGAAGGAGTAGACGGTGCTGCCGGCGATCTCGCCGTCGGCCGTGAACACCTTGCCGTCGAGTCCGGGCCAGGAGATCCTCAGGTCGGTGGAGGCGAGGAAGGAGCTGAGAAGCGGCACCAGCTTCGAGGCCGAGAAGATGACGATCACCAGGAGGTAGGGGAACAGCGCCATGACGACGCGCCCCGGGGTGAGCCGCACATCGGTGCGCGGGGTGGTGGCCAGGGCAACGCCCGCACCGCCGGCATCCACCGGGCCGGTGTCGGAGTCCTCCTGCTCGCGCTCGCCGCGCATCTTCTCCAGGGCGTCCCTGCCGCCCTCGGGCTTCCAGAACTGGAGCATGATCACGGCGGCGGCGAGACCGGCCAGCGAGGCGATGATGTCGGTGAGCTCGACCGAGATGAAGTTGGACGAGACGTACTGGCTGATCCCGAAGACGAGGCCGACCACGAGGGCGAGCGGCCATAGCTGTTTCACCCCGCGCTTCCCATCGACCAGGAAGACCAGGAACAGCGGGACGACGGCCGCGAAGAACGGGGTCTGGTGGCCGATGATGGCACCGATGTGCTCGTAGGGGATCCCGGTGAGGTTTCCAGCGGTGATGATCGGGATGGCGATCGCGCCGAAGGCGACCGGCGCGGTGTTGGCGATCAGCACCACCGTCGCTGCGCGCATCGCGGTGAAACCGATCGCCATGAGCATCACGCCGGTGATGGCGACGGGCGCCCCGAAGCCGGCGAGCGCTTCGAGCAGACCGCCGAAGCAGAACGCGATGATGATCGCCTGCACGCGCGGATCGTCGGAGATCGCGTCGATCACCAGGCGCAGGTCCTCGAAGCGGCCGCTGCGCACGGTCAGCTCATAGAGCCAGATCGCGTTCAGGACGATCCACATGATCGGGAACAGGCCGAAGGCGAGGCCCTCGGTCGCGGAGAGGGTGACCAGATCCACCGGCATGCCGTAGGCGACAGCCGCGACCAGCATCGCGACGCCGAGTGCGGCGAGGCCTGCCCAGTGGGCCTTCCAGCGCAGCACGCCGAGGGTGACGAAGATGGTGACCAGGGGGAGGAGCGCGACGAGCGAGGAGAGCAGCAGACTGCCGGCGAGCGGTGCGAGGTCTGGGGTGTACATGGGAGCCTCCGACACACATCAGCCGCGGTGCTGCACAGCATCGCCGTCGATGTCGTGCCTCGTGAGTCGGTGAGGAAAGGAATGGTAGACCGTCGTGTGGTCTGACCACACGACGGATACTAGGCTCTCGAGCGCCGGAGGACAAGACCCCGGTAGCCCTCGAGAGCCGGCTGTGCTAGAACGTGAGAATGGTCGACAACACGCATGACAATGAGGTCAGACCGCAGAGCGCCCGTTCAGGGACAGCGGGAGCCGCGTGGAGGCCGGTCGCGCGCAGCAGCACGCACCGGCTGGTCATCGATGCGATCGAGGACCAGATCATGACCGGGGCGCTCGCCGTCGGCGACCCCCTGCCGCCCGAGCGCGAGCTCGCCTCCCGGCTGCAGGTCAGCCGCGCGGGGGTGCGTGAGGCGATCCGGGTGCTCGAGGCCTACGGGGTGCTGCGCTCCGAGGTGGGCTCCGGCCGGGGGGCGGGAACCTTCGTCTCCGCACTGCCGAGCGCCGCCCTGGAGCAGTTCCTGCGCCTCCATGTCGCGCTGTCGAACTTCCATCTCCAGGAGGTCATCGAGACACGGATCCTGCTCGAAAGGGCCAGCGCCTCGCTCGCCGCCGAGCGCGCCGATGCCGAGGTGCTGGCCGAGCTCGAGCGACTGCTGGCGGTGATGGATGCGCCAGGCGTGAGCCGGGAGGACTTCAACGACGCCGATACCGCGTTCCACGTCGCGATCGCCCAGGCCGGCGGCAATGCGCTGTTCTCCGACATGACCGCGGCGATCCGTGCGTCGCTGCGGGCTCCGATCATGGAGGCGTTCACGAAGGTCGCGCAGTGGGAGGACATCGCGGGGATGCTGCGCGAGCAGCATCATGCGATCTTCCAGGCGATCTCCCGCGGGCACGCCGAGGAGGCGGCGGAGCTCACCGCCGCGCACATCCGCGCCGCCTCGACCATGCTGCCGGACCTGCCCGCCGACTGACATCTATAGGAGCTCCCGCGGCTCGAACGCGCCCACGCCCCGTCGGCAGGACACGCCCCGTCGGCAGGGCGGGGCGTCGGCAGGGCGGGGCGTCGGGCGCTTCGCTCGGGAGGGCAGCTCCCCGAGGCGCTGCCCTCAGGCGCCGGGCACCTCGCGTTCATCCGGGCCGTCGTAGACCGACAGCGGGCGTATCAGCGCATTCGCCGCGCGCTGCTCCATCACATGGGCGGTCCAGCCCGTGACCCGCGCGGCGATGAACAGCGGGGTGAACAGCTCCGTGTCGAAGCCCATCAGGTGATAGGTGGGGCCGGCCGGGTAATCGAGGTTCGGCTTGATGCCCTTGGCCTCGTCCATTGCGTGCTCCAACCCGTTGTACAGACCCAGGATCTCGGGACGGTCGAAGTGGGTGATCATCGAGTCCATCGCCTGCTTCATCGTGGGCACCCGGGAGTCGCCGTGCTTGTAGACACGGTGCCCGAAGCCCATCACCTTCTTCTTCTGCGCCAAGGCGTCCTCCATCCACGCCTTGGCGCGGTCCTTGGCCTCGGCCTCGGTCTCCTCAGGACGGATGCCGAGCTCGTCGAAGGTGTGCATCACCGCCTCATTGGCACCGCCATGCAGTGGGCCCTTGAGCGCCCCGATCGCCCCGGTCACGGCCGAGTGCAGGTCCGACAGGGTCGAGGTGATGACGCGGGCGGTGAAGGTGGAGGCGTTGAAGGAGTGCTCGGCGTACAGCACCATTGAGATGCGGAAGGCATCGACCACCTCGGGGGCGGCCTCCTCGCCGAAGGTCATCCACAGGAAGTTCTGCGAGTAGTCCAGCTCCTCGCGCGGCGGGATCGGCTCCGTCGGCCCACCGGCGCGCCGACGCCGCTGCTCGTAGGCGATCACTGCCGGCAGCTGCGCGAACAGGCGCTTGGCCTTCTCCAACTCGGCTCCGGGGGAGGAGTCCTCCGCGGCGGGATCGAGTGCGCCGAGCACCGAGACGGCCGTGCGCACCGCATCCATCGGATGGCAGGTGGTGGGCAGCGAGTCCATCGCCGCCTTCACCTCGGGGGCGAGGGCCCGGTGGGTGCGCTCGTGGCGGGTGGCCTCGGCCAGCTCCTGCGCATCGGGGAGCTCTCCGATCCACAGCAGGTGCGCGACCGCCTCGAAGGGCTGGGTCGCGGCCAGCTGCGGCACCGGGTAGCCGCGGTAGAGCAGCGAGTTGGTCTCGGGGTTGACCTTCGAGATGCCGGAGACATCGGCGACGACCCCGTTCAGGCCCTTGCGGATCTCAGTGGTCTGGTCGTTCTCGCTCATGGCTCACTCCTGGGAATCGACGGCGGTGTCTGGGGTGGTGGACGTGCGATGGGCGGCAGGGACCTCGAAGTCGAACACGGAGGCGTCGAAACGGTTGTAGCCCTCATAGTCCACCAGTTCGTACAGGCGTGCACGGGTGAGCATCTCGGGAACGCGAGACTGCTGGGTGCCTTCGGCGAGGATCGTCTCCAGCACCCGCTCGGCTGCGCCCATCGCGGCGCGCAGCAGCGTGACGGGGTAGATCACCATCGCGACCCCGGTCGCGGCGAGCTGCTCGCGGGTGTACAGCCCGGACTTCCCAAACTCGGTCATATTCGCGAGCACCGGCACGTCCAGCGCCGCACAGACCTGCTCGAACTCACCCAGATCCTTCAGCGCTTCCGGGAAGATCGCATCGGCTCCGGCATCCACCAGAGCCTTCATCCGGCCGATCGCGGCGTCGAGCCCGTCGGTGGCGCGCAGATCAGTGCGGGCCATGACCAGGAAGTTCGGATCCCGGCGGCCGTCCGCCGCGGCGCGGATCCGCTGGGTCGCGGTTTCCAGGTCCACCATGGCCTTGCCGTCGAGGTGGCCGCAGCGCTTGGGGTTGACCTGGTCCTCGATGTGGCAGCCGGCGAGCCCGGCGTCCTCGAGCTCCTGGATCGTGCGGGCCACGTTCATCGGCTCGCCGAAGCCGGTATCGGCATCGATCAGGCAGGGCAGGTCAGTGGAGCGGGCGATCTGCGCACCGCGGGCAGCGACCTCGCTCAGCGTCGTCAGGCCCACGTCCGGCAACCCCAGTTCGTTGGCGATCACCGCCCCGGAGATGTACACCCCGGGGAAGCCCTTCTCCTGGATGAGCTTCGCCGACAGCGGCGTGAACGCGCCGGGAAAAGGCTGCGCTGCGCCGGGCGTCAGCAGGGCGCGCAGCTCCTGGCGCTTCTGCGCGGGAGTCCTGGTGGAGGACAGCATCAGAACAGCCCCTTCGGTCCGGCCGACGCATCGATCATGCCGGGGGCGGCCTGGATGTTCAGCCGACCCAGCTCCCCGGCGGGCAGCTGCGAGAGGTTCGCCGCGGCCTCGAGGAATCGTTCGATCTCCGAGGATTCGACGAGGCCGTCGGCGAGGGTGCGGAACTTGCCGATGTACTGCTCGCGGGCGAAGGGCCGGGCGCCCTGGGGGTGGGCGTCCGCCACGGCGATCTGATCCTCGATCACGGTGCCGTCGGTGAGCGTGATGACCACGGCGCCGCCGAAGGCCTTCTCCGTGAGGTCCAGGGAGTGGTACCGACGGGTCCACTCCGCATCCTCCTCGGTGGTGACCTTGTGCCACAGCGCCACGGTGTCGGGGCGGGCGGCCCGCTCAGGGGCGTAGGAGTCCACGTGATGCCAGGAGCCGTCCTGCAGGGCAACGGTGAAGATGTACGGGATCGAGTGGTCGAGGGTCTCCCGCGAGGCCGTCGGATCGTACTTCTGCGGATCGTTCGCGCCGGAGCCGATCACGAAGTGGGTGTGATGGGAGGTGCGGATCAGGATCGAGGCGACGTTGCCCGGATCGGTGGTCTCGGGATGCTCGCGGTGCAGCCGGCGGGCCAGGTCGATCCAGGCCTGCGCCTGGTACTCCGCCGAGTGCTCCTTGGTGTAGGTGTCCAGGATGGACCGCTTGGCCTCACCGGCCTCAGGCAGCGGCACCGTGTAGCGGGCATCGGGGCCATCCAGCAGCCAGGCGATCACGCCGTCCTCGCCCTCGTAGATCGGGACCGGGGAGGTCTGGCCGCGCATCGACCGGTCCGCCGCCTCGACGGCCAGCTTCCCGGCGAAGGCAGGGGCGTGGGCCTTCCAGGTGGAGATCTCGCCCTTTCGGGACTGACGGGTGGCGGTGGTGGTGTGCAGCGCCTGGCCGATGGCCTGGAACACGGTCTCGGTGTCCAGCCCTAGCAGGGTGCCGATACCGGCGGCGGCCGACGGGCCCAGGTGGGCGACGTGGTCGATCTTGTGCTTATGCAGGCAGATCGCCCGTACCAGGTCGACCTGCAGCTCATAGCCGGTGGCGATGCCGCGGATCAGATCCTGGCCGGAACGGCCGGTGTGCTCGGCGACGGCGAGAATCGGAGGGATGTTGTCCCCGGGGTGGGAGTAATCCGCGGCGAGGAAGGTGTCGTGATAATCCAGCTCGCGCACCGCCACGCCGTTCGCCCAGGCCGCCCACTCGGGAGAGGTGTGCTGGGCGATGCCGAAGACGCTCGCGCCGCTGCCGCCGGTGGAGACCGGGTGGCTGAGCGCCTGGCTGCGTGCAGAGACGATCGGGGCGCGATTCAGGGAGGCGATGGCGACCGAGGCGTTGTCGATGATCCGGTTGATGATCATCTCCTCGACCTCGGAGTCGACCTCGACCGGGTCGACGGCGACCTCGGCCATCTTCCAGGCCAGCTGGCCCTCGCGGGGCAGGTTCTCGTCGGAGCGGTGGACGCGGACGGCGTGGTCTCTCATGCTGATCTCTCCTGGGTGGGCGCAGAGCGGTCTGTGTGGTCTGTGCGGTCAGTGGGGTCGGTGTGGTCAGTGGGGACTTCGGGTTCCGGGTGGTCGCCCTGCAGGTGGGCGAGGGCATGGTGGAGATGAACGACGGTGGTGGCGGCGGCGAGCTCCGGATCTCCGACGGCGACGGCGTGAGCGATCGCGGCATGCTCTCGCGCGGAGGCGGCGAGACGGGTGGGGGAGTTGCGGGCCAGGCGGCGCAGGCGCCCCAGATGCAGGCGCAGCCCACGCAGGGAGTCCGCCAGGTAGGTATTGCCGCTGGCGCTGTCGAGCGCGGCGTCGAGCTCCGCGGTCAGGGCGTAGTAACCGGTGGGGTCGGCGCCGGCGGCAAGGTCGACGGTGGCGCGGTCGAAGCGGTCGGCAAGGCTTCGGAAGGTCTCGCGCAGCGCAGGGCCGTCGGTGGGGTGGGCTGCGTGTTCTGCGGCGCGACGGCTGGCGAGGGTCTCCAGGGCGATGCGCAGGTCGAACAGCTTCGGGGCTTCGGCGAGCGAGACGGCGGTGACGACGACCCCGCGCCCGCTCGCGGGTGCCGCCAGACCATCGGCGACGAGCCTCGAGAGAGCTTCGCGGAGCGGAGTGCGGGACAAGCCCAGGCGTGCGGACTGCTCCACTTCACCGAGGACCGTGCCTGGTGTGAGGGCGCCGTCGATGATCTCCTCACGGAGGGCCCGGTAAGCCCGATCGCTGGCACGCATACGGCCGAGTGTATACAGGGATAGGTGCCTGCGGCCTGAATCCCGCCCGATATCGAGGGTGTCCCGCACTTGTGTATACCGATGGGCGTGTGCCGCAGTGTCCGCGGTGCGCTCTGGGAGCGCGCCGGGCTCTGTCTGCGGGCTGTCAGAGTGTGCGGTGGCTGGCGTCGGGGTCTTGGGGGCCTTCGGTGTCGGGGCTGCGTTCGGGGATCCAAGGGTCTTCGTCCTCGTCGACAGGGACGTCACCGTTGACGAGCCGGGATTCTAGGGATTTGGAGTAGAGGGGGACCGGGTCAGAGGCGATCTCGATGGTGCCGTCGATGTCCTGCCATTCGCCGCCGTTGACGGAGAACTGCCCGGAGAAGGTGGTGGTGAGGGTGATGTCGTACCAGCCTTCCTGGGTGTAAGTGGCTGAGATGGTTTCGGCGGGGTACGGCTTGCCGGGGTTCGTGGTCGTGATCGTGTTCCCGTCCCCGAGGTCCCAGTGATACGAGATCGGGGTGGCGCGGATCGCGACGGGGGTGTCCAGCAGCTCGGTGCTGAGTTCCTGGGTCTCGGGGTCCGTGTGCAGGACATTGACCATGTTGACCGGCAGCCAGCCGTCGACGGGGCCGGCGTGGGCCGCGAGGGGCTTGACCGGGAGGCGAGCGAAGTCTTCTCGCGTCACGGTGATTACCACGGGTGGTGCTTCCGCAAACTCGGGGGTGCCAGGCAGCGCGCAGCGGATCCCGAGGTCGACGTCTTCGTCACCCTCATTGTCGACGCGGATGCCGCGCTGAGTTACGCCTTCGACGGGTTCTGCGGTGCCGGTGTTGGCGCCGATCTGCAGGGCGTCTCCTTCGCCTGCGAAACGGCTGCCGTTCCCGGCCTCGCAGGAATCTGGATGTGGAGTGCAGGACCAGGTGGACCCGGAAGTCAGATCAGTCCCGCATCCGGAGAACTCAGATACGGGTACCCAGATGTAGCTGTAGCGGGGTGGGGTTGGGGGAGGCTTCTCTTCGTCAACGAGCTGGTCATCACCTCCTCCTCTGAGGTCTTCCTCGATTGTGCGTGCGCCAACGCCCACTTCTTTGTCATTGTTATCTACATCCCCTACGGGGTCATCCGGTACCTCTTCCGCAGTCTCGCCCGTGGCGGGTTCCGTGTCCGCCTCGCCGAGTGCGAAGACGGGCGGCGCCCACCCGGCCGAGAGAATAAATACAGCAAGCAGTGACAGTAAGGTCTGCTTGGGTGAACGGGATGGTTTAGTTATCGAGGTCAATTTCAGTCTCCGTGATATTCAGTCCCGCAACTACCCAGGTTCCCTCAGTCCAGTTCATGCCTGCGGCTGCCGTGTAAGCCTTTGCCGGCGTTGCGACTGGAGATTTGTCATCCAGCGCTGGTTCGATGTGCTCCTCAAGCGTGTAGATATATCCGACCTCGATGTCGAAATTATCCGCTTCATATGTCTTTATCCCATAATCGGAGATTTGGAAGGTTGACCAATATGCGCCATTCTTAGAAACGGAGTTGATGCTGGAGCCGAACTCGCTACAGGTGCCACATCCTTCGGCATAGAGGCTCTCGTGGATCTCAGCGGAGCCCGTCTGATGGCCCCAATATGTGATGGCGATGTAGTACCGGAACGCCTGCTCCGCCCCCTCAGGCGTCTGCTCATCCATCCCTGCGTACTCCGCAGGATCCGGCGGCGGGATGTCGGGCGCTGCGGCGGTGGGCTCGTCGGTCTCGGCGCCGCCTCCGTCACTCGGCTCAGTGTCACCGCCTCCGTCGCTCGGGGCATCGATGTTGATGCTCGGCGGGGCAGTGGTGACGGGTCCCTCCTCGCCGTCGCCGCATGAGGCGAGGCCGAGGAGGAGGGCGCCAGCGGCTGCGGCGCTGAGTAGGCGACGGGGCATGGAAGTGCCTTCCGGGAGTGCGTCAGATCACGGTCACGCTATCCAGGAACGCTCAGATTCGCCATCGCTTCACCGAGAATGTGGATAACCATGAAGCCCGAATGCCTCGATGGTCTCGCCGGGATCGAGCACTGCGGCGGGGTGCGGGCCCGCCTTCAACCAGGCCGAACGCCACTGGGCGACCTCTGGTGCGGCGAGCGCACCACCCGTCAGCAGCACCATGTTCCCGTCGGCGGGAGTGCTCAGCAGCGAGGCGTGGGTCAGGGTCCACACTCCCGAAAGGCCGGCTTCGGCGGAGGCGTCCTCGAGCTCGCGTACCTGGGCGGCGAGGAAGCGTTGGCCGGCGTCGTCACCGACGTTGACCAGTAGCAGGCCATCCGCTTCAAGATGGGAGAGCGCCTCGAGGTAGAAGTCCTTCGTGGCCAGATGTGCCGGTGACTCCTCCCCGGAGAACACATCCAGCACGATCGCATCGAAGCGCCGATCCTTCATCGCGGCGAGCTGCTCGCGGGCATCCCCGATGACGATCTCGAGGTCGGTGCCCTGCGGGAGTGGAAGGGCCGTGGTGACGAGCGTGGGCAGCTCCCGCTCGATCTCGATCACGAGCTGAGCGGATCCGGGACGGGTGGCCTGGACATAGCGCACCAGCGTCAGCGCTCCACCGCCGAGATGTGCGACCCGCAGGGGCTTTCGGCGCGGCCACGCCTCGTCGAGCACATTGGCCATGCGTCGCAGGTACTCGTGCACGATGTGTGTCGGATCCTCGAGGTCGACATGGGACTGCTCGACTCCGCCGATCTGCAGCGCCCAGCCGCCGGAGACCTCGTCCTTGACGATCCATGCCGGCTGATCGGAGAAGCTCAGCTGGGCACTGCGCTGCGCGCCGGGAAGGAAATCACTGGTGGTCATGGAGCCATTGTCCGCGATGCCGCGGTCCCTCCCTTCCCAGCTCGGCTCTCCCAGCCGCCGCAATCCTCCCAGCCGCCACAATGGAGACATGCACACCCTCGAACTCGGCGACCGCTCCTTCTCCGTCTCCCGTGCGACCGCATCCGAGGTGCCGGAGCTGGTCGCGCTCCTGGCGGACGACGTACTCGATCAGGAACGGGAAGGTGCAGACCTCGCACCCTATGAGCGGGCTTTTGCGCGTATCGACGGTGACGAGAACCAGCTCCTGGTCGCTGTGAGGGATGACGCCGCTGTTCTGGTCGCGACGATGCAGCTCACGCTGGTGCCCTCCCTGTCTCGCGGTGGAGCCACCCGGCTGCAGATCGAGGCGGTCCGGGTTGCCACTGCGACGCGGGGGAACGGTCTCGGCACCGCACTGTTCGACTGGGCCCACCGTTGGGGTCGTGAGAACGGGGCACGGCTCGCGCAGCTGACTACGGATGCGGCCCGTACCGACGCGCACCGCTTCTACGACCGGCTCGACTACCTGCCGAGCCACGTGGGATACAAGCTCCCGCTGTGATGCCGTGTCGTCGGTGTCGGATCAGCGCTGCGGCCCCGAGTGCACATGGACGTGCAGGTGCTTCGAATCCTGATAGCTGCCGAGGTTCGTGAGCACTGCCGCGGCGCCATAGTCGCGTTCCACCTGGCGTGCCACCTGCTGGACCACCTCGAGCAGGGCCCGCAGATCGTCCTCATCTGCGGCGCCCGCCGAGGTGAACGAGGCGATGTGCCGCCGTGGCACCACCACCACGTGCACCTGCCAGAAGGGGCGGGTGTGGTGGAAGGCCAGTACGCGCTCATCGAGATGGACCACCTCGAGCGCTGCGGGATCCGGGATTGCGACGTCGCAGTAGAAATCGGTGCCGGTGTACGCGGGTGGCGGGATCGAAGGCTCCATATGCCCAGTATGTTCGGCCGGTTGCGTCGTCAGCACTACCTCCTCTACGCCTGCTTGTGACAGCATGTAGCGCGACTTATGAGTAAGGGTCCGCCCGCACTCTTCGGCGCAGCCAGCATGTGCCGAGAACCGACCGCCACCGGAGGATCATGTCCACCCCAGCCGCCGAGGCTCCCGTCGCCGACGAGACCGCCCCGAAGGACCGCTTCCCGCACGTCTACGTCATCCTCGTCCTGTTCGCGCTGCTCGCAGCGGTGCTGAGCTGGATCGTCCCGGCCGGTATGTACGACCGCGTCCCCGGCCCGAACGGCCGTGAAGTAGTCGACCCCGACAGCTTCTCCTTCATCGAGCAGTCCCCAGTCACGGCGATCGAGCTGCTCACCGCCATCCCGCGCGGGCTCGTCGACGCCGGGGCCATCGTGTTCTTCGTCTTCACCATCGGCGGCATGTTCGAGGTGGTGCGCCGCACAGGACTGATCGACGTCGCCCTCGCCGGCATCGCACGCCTCTTCGCCGGCCGCGGAGTCGTCGTCATCCCCGTGCTGATGGTCATCTTCTCCCTGATCGCGAGCTTCATCGGGGTGCCCGAGCTGTCGCTGGTATATATCCCGGCGATCCTCCCGCTGATCCTGAGCCTGGGCTATGACCGGGTAGTGGCCGCCGCCGTCGCGCTGCTCGGCACCGGCGCCGGCTTCGCCGCCGGGTTCCTCAACCCGATCAACACCGGGCTCGGCCAGCAGATCGCCGGGCTCGAACCCTTCTCCGGCATCGGCCTGCGCATCGCGCTGTACCTCGCCTATCTCGCCACCGCGATCGGCTACATCATCTGGTACGCCCGCCGGGTCGCCGCGGATCCGACCCGCTCCGTCCTCCATGGCCACGTCGACACCACCGTGCGCGAACGGGACAAGCTCGACCTCGCCGCGACCCCGACCTTCACCGGTCGGCAGAAGGCCGCGGGCATCGCCCTTCTGCTGCTCGCCGGGCTGCTGGTGTGGGGCATCCTCACCCAGGGCTGGTTCTTCCCTGAGTTCGCGGGCATGTTCATCCTGATCGCGATCGTCGTGGGACTGGTCGCGGGGATGAAGACCAAGGACATGGCCGAAGCCTTCGACCAGGGCCTGCGAGACGTCCTCGCCGGGGCGATCATCGTCGGCATCGCCCGCGGCGTCGCGATCGTCCTCGAGGACGGCAACATCCTGGACACCATTGTGTTCGGGCTGGGGGAGTCCGTCGGCTTCCTGCCGCCGGTGCTCTTCGTGGTCGGGATGTTCCTGGTCCAGGCCGTGTTCAACCTGATCGTCCCCTCCGGCTCCGGCCAGGCGCTGGTGACCCTGCCTGTGCTCGCGCCGCTGTCGGACCTGCTGGGCGTGACTCGGCAGAGCGCCGTGCTCGCCTACCAGACCGGCGACGGCATGACGAACCTGATCTATCCCACCTCCGGGTACTTCATGGCCGCGCTCGCCGTAGGCCGGATCCCGTGGAACCGCTGGGCGCGCTTCTACGCCCCGCTGCTGGGGATCTGGGTGCTGATCTCGATCGGATTCCTGATCTTCGCGCAGCTGACCGGCTGGAGCTGACTCCGCCTCGGGCGGGGCGTCCCCGAGTCGTAGGCTCGTCGGGATCGCACTACTGACGGAGGACGCATCATGACGGGCACCATGCCGGAGAACACCGACCTCACCACCGTCGTCTCCGCGCTGCGCGACGAGCTGGCAGAGCTCGAGGACGAGCGGATCCGCGCGGTCAATGCCCGGCGCGGCGACGACCACGCCGTGAACCTCACCAAGCTCCGTGCGATCGCCAAGCGGCTCAAGGCGCAGCCCGAGCTCGCCCGCGCGCTGTGGGACGCGCCGGCCGAGGACTCCACGCCCAAGCTGCTCGCGCTCCTCATCTCCCGCCCGAAGCAGTACACCCGGGAGGACCTGGACCGGATGCTCCGGGAGGCAGGGACCCCCAAGGTCCACGACTGGCTCGTCAGCTACCTCGTGAAGAAGAGCCCGCATTGCGAAGCGTTGCGGGAGGCATGGTTCGCCGACGCCGACCCCGTGGTGGCGAGCGCTGGCTGGGCGCTGACCAGCGACAGGGTGGTGAAGAAGCCTGAGGGTATCGACCAGTCGGCGCTGCTCGACCAGATCGAGGCCGAGATGGCGGCGGCGCCGGAGCGGCTTCAGTGGGCGATGAACGAATGCCTCGCGCAGATCGGGATCACGAATCCCGAGCTGCGTGCACGGGCACGGGACATCGGGGAGCGTCTGGAAGTGCTCAAGGACTATCCGACCCCGCCGAACTGCACCTCACCGTTCGCGCCGCTCTGGATCGACGAGATGGTCCGCCGGGGCAGCGCCCGCTGAGAAGCTCGTCCTCCACTCGGTGTCCACGTCGACGGACTCCTCGATGTCCTCATCGTCCTCCTCTGTCCATGCGGAGTCCTCGTCGCTCGCAGTGGGGTTCTCCAGGCCCTTGACGACCATCGAGGACGGCAGTGAGACCACCTCGTCACTGGGCACCCGGAACAGCCGGTCTGCGACCAGCACATGGCGGCGCTGGGCGAGGCGGGACCGGGCACCGCAGAACAGATAGGTTGCGAGGACCGGGAGCGCGCACACAACGGGTGCGAGGAAGAGGCCGTAGGACCCGTCGGGCGCCCGGACGAGGTAGAGGAAGACCGTCAGGAAGCCGTCCATCATGAGCACGGCGCCAGCACCGGCCTTCAGCCTTTCCCAGCTGGTCATGATCCCTGCGAACGGGGACTTGGCGGGGATGCCGAGCTGTCTGCTCTCCTGATCGCCCGCCGCCCATCGCAGCACTGCTCGCGTGGTGGTCCGCTCCCTTCACAGCACCGCCAGGTGGGCGGGGATATACACGGCGATCAAGGCGATCGGGGCGAGCAGCAGGATCTCCGCGTCGGGGAGGAAGATGACCTCGGGCGGGAGGAGGTACGGGTCGCGGTTGGGGTCCCCTGTGAAGAAGGAGACGAGTATCCATCCCGCCGCACCGAGGACGCACACGAAGAAGAGGTGCTGCAGCCACGTCGCAGCCTGGACCGACGCCCGGTACCCGGGGACATCCTGATCGGGCAGGGCCTTCGTGCATTCAAGGCCGCGGCGCTTCAGATCCTCATCGTCCTGCGCGCTCGCCGGGACTGCGGAGAAACGCAGCAGGGCCTCAGCGGCTCCCTTCTGATCCGCCGCGCGGAAGAAGGCGACGGCCTCGGGGTCGCCGATCCGCACGAAGGCGAGCGCGTCCCGAGCGACGGGAGTGGAGGTCTGGTCGGGAGAGTCCGTGCTGTGAAGAGATGCCACTCGAGAACCCTATGCGCGTCTCCTCAGGGCGCCGACGTACGGCTGTTCTGACCGTACGCGGCGGTGCTGCTATTCGATCCTGGCAGCGACCTCGACGATCAGTGCTTTGTGATCACTGCCGGCGACCGTCTCGAACTGCGGCACACTGCCGCGCACCCTGCTGGAGACCAGCGCGTGATCGATGCGGGCGAACGACGGGGCCCACGTGCCCGTGGGCCAGGTGGGATGCCAGCCCAGTCCTTCGCCCTGTCCCCTCGCCGCGAGGTCGTACAGGTCGCCGCCTCCGGTCAGCTCCCGCATCGTGTGGTGCTGGTCGATCGCGTTGAAATCGCCGACCAGCAGCAGGTTCTCCTCGAGGTACGGCTCGGCGAGGTCCTTGACCACCGCGCCGTCGCGGGCCCAGGCGTCGGCGCCCATCTGCGGCGGCGCGGTGTGGATCACCCCGAGATGCCAGTCCGTGCCCTCGACGGTGGTGGTCGCGATCAGGTTCTCGAAGGCGGTCCCCTCGGCCCGGGCGACGAGCTCGAGCGGGGTGCGGGACAGGAGCATCGTGCCGCTCGCGTCGGTGTCGGCGGTGCCGACATGATGCGGGAACTCCTCCAGCAGGCCCGCCGCCGCGAGCGCCTCCTCGAACCCAGGGGTGTACTCCTGCAGAGCGAGCACGTCGACGTCACTGGTGATCAGCTCGGAGACCTCCTCGATGTCCGCCTGGCCGAACTGCAGATTCAGCGAGAGCACCGTGAGGGTGTTGCCGACCGCGATAGGGATGTCGGACCGCTCCTCCTCCGGCAGCAGCGGCCAGGCGAAGACCACCATCGCGGCGATCAGGACGGCGGCCCCGAGCGGCCGCCACCGGCCGCGCAGCACCAGCAGCAGCCCCAGGCAGCCCACCAGCACAGGGATCCACAGCAGCGGGATGAAGGACGAGATCGCGATGACGTAGTGATGCCAGGTGTGCAGCTCGGGGACCAGCCGCAGCACCAGGAGCACTGCCGAGGCGAGCACCCCCACCACCAGCAGCGCCCATCCCAGGATCGATACCCCCGCACGCCTCATGCGGCGGAGTCTACGGGGACGGCGTGCTGCCCGGACGCGCACCGAAGGACCCTGGATCCACGGGCCGCTTGGCTCGCGGCAGGCCTTCCACCACGAGCAGGTACGACTCGGTGACCAGCTCCCGGACCAGCTCGGCGTCGAGAGTCCCGCCCGGCTCGAGCGTGATCCAGTGCCGTTTGTTCATGTGATAGCCCGGCGTGATGTCCGAGTGGCTCTGCCGCAGCGCCTCGGAGTCCCGAGGATCCGCTTTGAGGACCACGATCGGCTCCCCGCGCACCTCGGTGAGCAGCAGGAACATCCCGCCCACGACCTTGAAGACTTCGTATTCCGGGCCGAAGGGATGGGTCGCCTCCGCAGCCGGGAGCTCCTCGGCGCGAGCATGGACGATCTCCTGCAGGGCGTCACCGTCCATGGTCCTCCTCCCCCTTCTCGGTCTCAGCAGCACGGTAGCTGCCGCCCTGAACCTGTCGGGTCACCCGGCTGACAGCCCCGACCAGATCGTGCAGTCCTGGGTCCTCAATAGGGAAGTGGCCGCATTCGCGCAGCATGACGAGTTCTGCCGGGGCGGCGATCCGGCTGAGCCAGCGTGTGCTGATCTCCACCGGTGTCCAGGCGTCCTTCGCCGGATGGGCGAGAGTCACCGGGGTGGTCATCCGTTCCGGCGGGGTGTGGCGGTAGGTGAGGTATGAGGTGAGGAATCCGAGCGGGACCTCGGCGGCTCCTCCGCGGGGGTCGGAGGCGCACAACCGCGACAGGTCGGGGCTGCGACTCATCTTCGAGAGAGCGGCGATCCAGGACATCGGGACCCGCCGTCCCGCGAAGCGTTCCGGGAGAAGCCGTGCCAGAGGGCCGCCGAGCATGCCGAGCGGGCTGAAACGCGTGATAACGGCCCGCGCACGCGGGTCGCGCGGGTCGAGCAGGGACGTGGCGACCACGGCCGCAGCGCGACCGGTGCGGGCGGCGACCTCGTAGGCGAGCATGCCGCCGATGCTGGCGCCCAGCAGCACGAGCGGCCGCCCGTCATCCTCCAAGGCCACGACGTCGCAGAGCAGGGAGACCCAATCCTGATAGCGGACCGCGCTCGAATCCGGGGACCGCGTCTCGCCGTAGAGGGGAAGATCAACCGCGGCCAGCTCCACCTCATCTGCTGGCAGGAGTGAGGCGATCGGCCAGAGCGCTGCGCTGTGGGCCCCGGCTCCGTGGATGAGCAGCACCCGCACGGGAGCATCGGGATTCTGGCGACGCGGCACATGGACGTCGTGCCTGCGCCAGCTCCACCACGTGCTCGTGGGCTTCAGCTCGACTCGATCCCGCCAGGAAGCGGGGAGGAAGTCGGCGTAGTCGGAGACGCCGGTTGAAGTCATGCCGCCACGGTACTGGTCGAGGGGGATCCGAGCTGTGCCGTGCTGCGAGCGCGACAGGAGCGCGCAGAAAGTGCCCTGCACCACATCCTTGCCGCATGGGAATGAACCTGGCCAGGACGAAGTTGAGTCTAGTGTGCTCAAGTTCAGTGATCCTTGGATTGACAACGTCGATCCAGAGTTTTCTACTTGAGCGAGTACAGCTCAAGTCTTGCCGCCGGCCCCGACGGTCGGCAGTGCACGAACCCGTTGCGGCGCACCCGTCGCAGAAAGGCAGGCTCCCATGTCCCGTGTCGTCGGAATCGACCTCGGTACCACTAACTCCGCCGTCGCCGTGCTTGAGGGTGGCCAGCCCACCATCATCGCGAACGCCGAGGGCTCCCGCACCACCCCGTCGGTCGTGGCCTTCTCCAAGCAGGGCGACGTCCTCGTCGGCGAGGTCGCCAAGCGCCAGGCCGTCACCAACGTCGATCGCACGATCGCCTCCGTCAAGCGCCACATGGGCACCGACTGGAGCCAGGAGATCGACGAGAAGAAGTACACCGCGCAGGAGATCTCCGCCCGAATCCTCGGCAAGCTGAAGAAGGACGCCGAGTCCTACCTGGGCGAGGCCGTGACCGATGCGGTCATCACCGTCCCCGCGTACTTCTCGGACTCCGAGCGTCAGGCCACCAAGGACGCCGGCACCATCGCGGGCCTGAACGTCCTGCGCATCATCAACGAGCCCACCGCTGCGGCTCTCGCCTATGGCCTGGAGAAGGGCAAGGACGACGAGCAGATCCTGGTCTTCGACCTCGGCGGCGGCACCTTCGACGTGTCCCTGCTCGAGGTGAGCAAGGACGAGGAGGGCTCGACCATCCAGGTCCAGGCCACCGCCGGCGACAACCGCCTCGGCGGCGACGACTGGGACCAGAAGGTCGTGGACTGGCTGGTCTCGCAGGTCAAGAACAAGGACGGGGTGGACCTGTCCAAGGACAAGATCGCCCTGCAGCGCCTGAAGGAAGCCGCTGAGCAGGCCAAGAAGGAGCTCAGCGCCTCGACCTCCACCAGCATCTCGCTGCAGTACCTGTCGATGACCGAGAACGGTCCGCTGCACCTGGACGAGAAGCTCACCCGGGCCCAGTTCGAGGACATGACCTCGGACCTGCTCGAGCGCACCAAGGCACCCTTCCACCAGGTCATCAAGGATGCGGGCGTCTCCGTCTCCGACATCGACCACGTGGTCCTCGTCGGCGGCTCCACCCGCATGCCGGCCGTCACCGAGGTCGTCAAGGCCCTCACCGGTGGCAAGGAGCCCAACAAGTCCGTGAACCCTGACGAGGTCGTCGCCGTCGGCGCCGCGCTCCAGGCCGCGGTCATCAAGGGTGAGCGCAAGGACGTCCTGCTCATGGACGTCACCCCGCTCTCCCTCGGCATCGAGACCAAGGGCGGCGTGATGACCAAGCTCATCGAGCGCAACGCGGCCATCCCCACCAAGACCTCCGAGGTCTTCTCCACCGCCGAGGACAACCAGCCCTCCGTGGCGATCCAGGTGTTCCAGGGCGAGCGTCAGTTCACCCGGGACAACAAGCTGCTCGGCACCTTCGAGCTGACCGGCATCGCCCCCGCGCCGCGCGGCATCCCGCAGGTCGAGGTCAGCTTCGACATCGACTCCAACGGCATCGTGCATGTGACCGCCAAGGATCGCGGCACCGGCAATGAGCAGTCCATCCAGATCACCGGCGGCTCCGCCCTGTCCGATGAGGACATCGACCGCATGGTGAAGGACGCCGAGGAGCACGCCGCCGAGGACGAGGAGCGCCGCAAGAACGCCGACGCCCGCAACACCCTCGAGCAGCTCGTCTACCAGGGCGAGAAGCTGCTCAAGGACAACGCGGACAAGATCCAGGACGGCGACAAGACAAAGGCCGAGGACGCCATCAAGGAGTCCAAGGACGTGCTGGCCAAGGAGGACTCCTCGACCGAGGACCTCGAGGCCAAGCGCGACTCCCTCAACGAGGCGCTGCAGGCCGTCGGCACCGCGATCTACTCGCAGGCCGAGGGTGCGGAAGGTGCCGAGGGCGCTTCCGAGGACGCTGCCGGTGCTGACGATGACGACGTGGTCGACGCCGAGATCGTGGACGAGGACGAGGAGAAGAAGTGATGACCGAGGGCCAGAGCACTCCTGAGGACCGCGAGCGGCCTGAGGGCGAGCCGAGGTTCTCCTTCACCGACAAGCGCAAGGTGAACCCCGAGGACGGCTCCGTCCGTCCCTCGGGGTCCACCCCCGCGGCGGAGGCGCAGGGCGGCACCGACCCGGTCGACCCCTTCGACGCCGAGGCTGCGGCGCTCTTCGAGCAGGCCGCCCAGGGCGGAGAGGACTCCTCACTCCCGGCCGACGCCGGCCGAGTCGCCGAGCTCGAGGGCCGGGTCACCGAGCTCTCCGAGCAGCTCAAGCGTGAGCAGGCGGAATACGTCAACTCGCGCCGGCGCATCGAGGGCGCGGCGGAGGTGAGCAAGGACGCGGCAGTGGCTCGCGTCCTCGGCTCGCTGATCGGCGTGCTGGACGACGTGGAGCTGGGCCGCCAGCACGGCGACATCGTCGAAGGCACCCCGTTCCACTCGATCGCCCAGAAGCTCGAGGAGGTCCTCGGTTCGCATGGCCTGAAGCGCTTCGGCGCCGTGGGGGAGCAGTTCGATCCGAACCTCCACGAGGCCCTCATGCACGAGGACGCCGATGACGTCGAGACCAACACCATCTCGATGGTCATGCAGCCCGGCTACTCGATGCACGAGAGGATCCTGCGACCGGCCCGGGTCGGCACCCGGGGCCCCGCCTGACCCTCCCCACCCCTGAGGCGGTGCGGCGCCCGCCGGTCATCACGACCGGCGGGCCCCGCACCTCCCTCTCCGTATCGCACACAGCACCAACCCCCTCACCATCCCCGCTCTCGGAAGGAGACGCACATGTCCCAACAGGACTGGCTCGACAAGGACTTCTACGCGGTCCTCGGCGTCTCCAAGGACGCGAGCGCCCAGGACATCAAGAAGGCCTACCGCACCCAGGCCCGCAAGTACCACCCCGACCACCACCCCGACGACGCCAAAGCTGAAGAGAAGTTCAAGAGCATCGGCGAGGCCTACTCGGTCCTCAACGATGAGGAGCAGCGCCAGCAGTACGACGCGATCCGAGCCATGGGCGCCGGTGGCGCACGCTTCTCCGCCGGCCAGGGCGGTCCCGGCGGGGCCGGATTCGAGGACATCTTCTCCTCGATGTTCGGCGGCGGCGGCCACCCCGGCGCTCGCCCCGCCCCCGGCGGCGGCGCCGGCAACCCCGACATCGATGATCTGCTGAAGATGTTCGGCGGCCAGGGCGGCGGCTTCGGCAACGGCGGTTTCGGCGGCGCCGGTCCCGCCGGCTTCTCGCCGAATCGCGCCCCGGCGAAGGGCTCCGACACCTCCGCCCGCACCCGGGTCAGCTTCCGCGATGCGGCGCTGGGCACCGATCTGCGCCTGACCGTCGACGGCAGGACCATCACCACGCGCATTCCCGCCGGCGTGCACGACGGGCAGAAGATCCGCCTGCGCGGCAAGGGCCGACCCGGCCCCGGCGGCGCGCCCGCCGGCGACCTGCTCCTGACCCTCGACGTCGAAGAGCACCCCGTCTGGAGCGCCGACGGCGTGAACCTGCGCATCACGGTGCCGATCTCCTTCGACGAGGCGGTGCTCGGCACCACCGTGGCGGTCCCGCTGCTCGACGGCGACACCGTCTCCGTGAAGGTCCCGCCCGGCACGCCCTCCGGTCGTACCCTGAGAGTGCGGGGCAAGGGACTGGTCACCAAGAAGAAGACCGGCGACCTCCACGTCACCGTGCAGGTCGCGGTCCCCACCCACGTCGACGGCGCGGCGAAGCAGGCCATCGAGGACCTGCGGGCAGCACTGGCCGACGAGGACCCCCGCGCCGGCCTCACCGAGGCCGCGGCCCGCTGAGCATCCACGTGCTGAGCACGCGCCTGCTGAGCACCCACCCTCTGAGCACCCGTCTGCTGAGCACGATGAGCTGAGAACGCACCCGCACGCTGCAGAGCTTCGGAAGGAGCATCCCGATGGCCTTCTCGCACCGCCTCGATGACCGCGCCCCGGTCTTCGTCATCTCGGTCGCGGCGGAGCTGTCCGGGATGCACCCGCAGACCCTGCGCCAGTACGACCGTCTCGGACTGGTCGTCCCGCAGCGTACCCGGGGACGCGGCCGCCGTTACAGCCCCCGCGATGTGGTCCGCCTCCAGGAGGTCCAGGCACTCTCCCAGGACCAGGGCATCAACCTCGCCGGCATCAAGCGGATTCTCGAGCTGCAGGACGAGGTCAGCGAGCTCGAGAGCGTTCGCGAGAAGCTCGGCGCGTTGACCCCCGCTCAGCGGCGCGTGTTCTCCGCCGATCGGGACGGTGAGATCAGCGCTCTGCGCCGCGGTGAACGTCCCCGGCGGCGCAGCAGCGGCAGCGCGCTGGTGGTGTGGCGGCCTACTCGCCGGTCCTGATCTCGCCACTTCTGATCGCGGAGGCGCTCCCGACTGCGGGAGTGCTCCCGACGGCGGGGGAGCTGGTGACTGCGGCGGTGCTGGGAGGAGTCAGCACCCCGGCGAGGTGGTAGATCTCCTCGAGCTGCAGCGCCACCTGGGCGAGGTCGACCCCCTCGGCGGCCTGGCGACCGGCAGCGGTGAGGTCCTCGAGCTCTCCGGCGAGCAGCGCGGAGAGCTTCCGGGCGACCTGACCCGCGAACTCGGGCCCGTCCCCGCAGACCTGGTGCGTGAGCACCCCGTCGGGCATCGCGTCGCGGTACAGCGGGATGCCGCGCACCAGGGTCGGGATCTCGGTGGCCAGCGCCTCCCAGAGCACGATCCCCTCGGTCTCCTCCTTGGTGAGGAAGGCGAAGACATCCGCCCCGGCGTAGGCCTCCCGCAGCCGGTCCGCGTTCACATAGCCGGGGAACAGCGCATTGGGCGGGGCACTCGCCAGTGCCCGCTGGACCTCGGCGGTGAGCAGGCGCGGGTCCGTGCGCCCGAACCAGACGAAGCTCACCTCAGGCAGCTGCCGGGCGACCTCCACCCAGTCCAGGATCCCCTTGCGCACCAGATGCATGCCGACGCTGATCACCACGGGGGCGTCGGGGGCGAGTCCGAGCCGGTCCCGCAGCTGCGCCCGGGCCGTCGGATCCGCCCGGAAGAAGCTGGTGTCCACACCGTTGGAGAGCACCCGGATCGGTGCCGAGATCCCGTACTTCGGGGCGGAGACGAGATCTCGCGAGTAGCCGCTGGGGGTGATCACCACGTCGCCGCGCCGGTACAGGTGCGCGATCCAGCGCCGGAACAGCGGGGCGAGCTGATTCGACCCGGTGAAGGAATCCCGGAAGTCATCCTCGGTGGAGTGGGCCCATACCAGCACCGGACGTCGCCACAGCCGTGCCCACCGCGCCAGCACCGGAGTGTCCGGGAAGGGGGTGTTCAGGTGCACCACGTCGAAGGGGCGCAGGGGAGAGGTGACCACCTGATGGCCGAGCGTGCGCACCGCCGACTCCTGATGACGCATCGCCGCGCCGATGCCCGATTCCCGGGCCAGGCCCGTCAGCCCGCGCGGCATCAGCACCCGCAGCGGCTCGTCCGGATGCCGGACGCCGCGCGGCCCGCCACCGGGGAGCACGCCGTGCGCGAGCCGATCCAGCCGGCGCAGGGCGCGCTCCCGGAGAGGGGCGGGGCGCCGCAGGGCGCGAGATCTCATGAACATGTCGTGGCTCCGTTCACCAGGGCAGGAAGTGTCACCAGGGCAGGAAGCGCATCACCAATGCGCTGACGCCGAGCCCATAGGCGATCAGAGCCCACGGCTTGCACAGCAGGATGATCCAGACATAGGTGCGCCACCGCATCTTGGTGGTCCCGGCGATGTAGCAGAGCAGATCGTCGGGGGCGATGGGCAGCGCGATCGCGGTGGCGAAGGCGCGCGTGAAATGGGGGCTGCGGGTCCAGCCGAGGAACTTCTCGACTGTGCGCGGGCGGAACAGCCGCTCGATCAGCGACAGTCCGACGTGCCGGGCGATGAGGAAGTTCAGCATCGAGCCGGCAGTGACCGCGGCGTAGTTGTAGAGCGTGCCCTCGACTGCACCGAACAGGACCGGGCCGGCGAGCACCAGCAGCCCGCCGGGCACGATCGGGAACACGACTGAGGCGACGGAGACCACCATGAAGACGATCGGTCCCCAGGCCCCCAGCGTGTCGATGAACGCCTGCAGATTCTCGAGCGACTGCAGCACTCCTGTCTGCAGCCCCCACCAGATCAGCCCGACGCTGAGGCCCAGCCCCAGCAGCGGGGAGAGCTGGGCGGCGATCCGCAGCGGATCCCGGCGCGGGCGAACCTGTGACGGGCGAACCTGCGACGGGCGCACCGGCAGCGGGCGAACCCGGGGCGGGGCCGTCTGCTCACGCACCGGCGCAGGCAGCGGGCGAACGGTCTGGACGATGGGGAGGCTGTCGGTGCTGGTGCTCATGCTGCGACCGACTCTCGGTGGTCGATCAGCGGGGGGCGCTGCGCATTGACCTGCTCGTACACATTGAGCACGCTGCGCGCGAAATCCTGATCACCGAAGGTGGCATGGGCGTGCTCGAGCGCGGCCACGGACATCTGCTCGCGTCGCAGCGGATCATCGAGCAGGGCGCTCAGCTGGTCCGAGAACTGAGCGGCATCCTGGTACTGCCAGCCCGTGCGGCCATCGATGATCACGTTCGTGAGCGAGGGATCACGACGGGCGAGCAGTGGCAGCCCGACGGCCATCGCCTCGATGAAGGTCAGTCCCTGGGTCTCGCTGAGGGAGGCGCTGACGAACACGTCCCCCACGCGGTACCAGCGCTGGACCTCGGCCGGATCCACCACCCCGGTGAAACGGACCCGGTCCGAGATGCCGAGCGAGACGGCATGAGCCTCGAGCTCGGCCCGGTGGGGTCCATCGCCCACCATCACCAGCACGACGTCGGGGCGGTCCGCTGCAGCGACCATCTCGAGCACCTCGTCGAGGTTCTTCTCCTTGGCCAGGCGGGAGATCGAGATCAGGACCTTCTGCCCCTCCGCGATCCTCAGCTCCGCGCGCAGCGCGCGGATGTCCTCACGCTCCTGCTGGCTCTGTGCCGGGCGGAACTTGCGCAGGTCCAGGCCGGTCGGGATCACGTGCAGCGGGCGGTGCACGCCGTAGCCGCGGAGCAGCCCGGAGACCTTCTCGGTCGGCACGATCACGGCGTCGGTCCCTGCGAGCACCCGGCGGGAGAAGGTCTCGACGACCTTGCGGCCCATGGTGCGGCTGGGGGAGTAGTAGTGGGTGTAGTCCTCGTAGATGGTGTGGTATGTGTGCACCAGCGGCACCGAGAGGGTGCGGGCGATGCGACGGGCCCACACATACGTGGAGAACTCCGCCTGTGAATGGACGACATCAGGTCGCCACTGCAGGATGTCGCGCAGCACGCGGCGGCTCGAGGGCATGCCGATCCGCGCCCGGTCGTAGACCAGCGCCGCGGAGACCGAGCCGATGCGGTAGACGCCGGGCTCGTGATGGGGACGGATTCCCTGGGAGAGTGTCAGCACCCGCACGTCGAGGCCGAGCGCGACGAGCCCGCGCCGCAGCGTCTGGACGGAGGCGACCACGCCGTTGACCACGGGCTCCCACCAGTCGGTGGTGATCAGTACGCGCAGGGGGCGGCGCGGCTCGCTCATCGCTCGGGGACCGGGGCGCTTCGTCAGCATGTTCACGTCTTCAGCTTCCCACCCCGGCGTCGAGCGCGCGTCCGCCGTGCGGGGGAGACGTATCAGACCGAGGTCTGATACTTGACCTCCGTGGATGCTCTGCGATGTCGGCCCGTTCATGTTTTGAGCCTACGACCGGTCCCGATGCGGTGATACGGGGCGCGCCCGACCCGTCGCGGAGAGTTTCCCCCTAGTGTTTCCACTCGTTACCTGATAACGGGCTGTAAACGACGCAGAGCCGAGCTGCTGGGAGAAGATCGCGAAACGGGCACCCACATGCGGGTCCTGCGGAGCGATGTCCAGAGTCTCCACGGGCAGGGCGTGGACGGAGAACTGGTAGCGGTGCGGGGCCCCGGGCGGCGGCTCCGGGCCGTCATAGCCGTGGTTGCCGAAATCGTTCCGTGCCTGCTTCAGCGAGGAGTCCTCACGGGACACCCCGAGCGGCAGCGAGCTCTCCGACGCCGGAAGGTCCCACGCCACCCAGTGCCAGAAGCCGGAGCCCGTCGGGGCATCGGGGTCATAGCAGGTGATGGCGAAGGAACGGGTCCCCTCGGGAGCATCGCTCCAGCGGAGAACGGGAGAGAGGTTCTCACCGCCGAGGCTCGCGACCAGTTGCTGCGGAGCCACCACCGAGCCGCTGGGGGTGGCGTTCGAGGTCAGAAGGAAAGTGGTCTCGGTCATACCCGCCAGACTAGGCAGGTCCGGTGGGGATGTCGACCACCTGCCCGTCCCCGCGAGCTGAAGGCTCAGATGCCGCCGGCCGACGGGTCAGAAACTGGAAGCCGCCGGCCGACGGGTCAGAAACTGGAAGCCGCTGGCCGGAGGGTCAGGAAACCTGGGCCGCCGGCCGACGGATCAGAAACCGTGAGCCGAGGGACGGGGATAGTGCTGCAGGAACTTCTTGACCTGGTTCGCCATCGCGGTGAGGACGTAGAGGCGCCGCCTGCTGCCCTCGACCCCGTAGGCCAGGGGATGGACGGTGCCCTGCGTGCGGATCTGCTGGACCCGGTCCCGCAGGTCCGGGTCCACGATGTAGCGCCGCAGCAGCGGCCAGGGGACGATCGAGTAGAGGATCTCCTTGCGCGGCACCAGGCGCGTCAGTTCCCGCTCCTCGATGAGGTCTGCGACCACCGGCTCGGCGACATTCGCGCCGGCAGCGGTCATGTAGTAGTTGTTGCGGCCGATGCGGGGATTCACCTCGAAGAACTTGGCGACGCCATCGCGCGGGTCGATCTTCACATCGAAGTTCGCGTACCCGCGGTAGCCGCTGTGCTCGAGGAAGCGCACCGACTGCTCGAACACCTCGGGCAGGTCGGTGGTGAACATCGCCGCGGGGTTCCCGAGCGCACCCGGGGTGTGCTCCTCGAGCAGCACCTGAGCGCCTCCCAGCAGGGTGACCGCGCCCTGGGTATCGACATAGGCGGTGACCGAGAGCATCGCGGTGTCATCCCCCGGGATCATCTCCTGGAGCACGAAGCGGTCCCGGTACCCGGCGGCGGTGAGTCGGGAGATCAGGTCCTTCAGCTGGTGGACATCCTCGATCTCGAACACCTTCCGCTTCCCGGGGAAGGAGACCGCGTTGTACGCCGAGGATCGCGACGCCTTGGCCACCAGCGGCCAGCCCAGGTCCAGCTCGGGCAGCTCAGGAGCGGTCCCGGAGGCGAAGTCCAGCACCACCGTCCGGGGTGTGGGCACGTCGATCTCGGTGCACATCTTGGAGAATGTCGCCTTGTCCGCGACCGCATGCAGCACCTCATCGGCCAGCAGCGGCAGATGGAAGAGCTTGCCGAGCTCCTCGCGGTGGGCGGCGATCAGCGCCACCAGGAAGTCGGCATTGGCCAGCAGCACCGGGCGGGTGCCGGAGGGGCGCGAGGCCTTGTCCGCACCGACCTTGAGCAGCGCCTGGACCATGTCCTCCTCCGAAGCGGACATCCCCAGCTCGACCGTGCGCAGGATCGAGGAGTCCGCGACCGGCCCGGCGACCTTGCGGGTCACCACCGTGGAGACGGTGCCGTACTTCTCGTGGAAGGCGCGCGCGAGCGCATAGATGCCGATGTCACCACCGAGCAGCACCAGATCGACCTCAGAGCTCGGCAGCGCGGCATACGGGCGGGGCGGGGTGTCGGGCATCGGGGGAGGACCTTCCAGGGGGCTCGGACCGGAGCTCAGAATCCGGTGTCGGTGGGACGCGGGTAGACGGCGCGGTACTTGCGCACGAAGTTCAGTCCGGAGACGACCGAATAGGCACGCATCCACAGACCTTCCGGACCGTACCGGAAGGGGTTGCGCAGGTGGGTGCGCGCCACGCGGCGGACCCGCTCGGCCAGAGCGGGATCGCGCACATAACGCAGCACCAGGCGCAGCGGCAGGATCGTGTAGAGGACCGGAGCGGTCACCACCACCTGCTCGAGATCCCGGCCGTGCACACGGTCCTCGACCACGTGACGGGCCACGGACTCCCCGGCGGCGGTCACGTAGTAGTTGTTGCGGCCGACGCGCGGGTTGATCTCGAAGAAGCACTCCCGGCCGGTGCGCGGGTCGATCTTCACGTCGAAGTTCGCGAAGCCGACGTAGTCCACCGCGTCGAGGAAACGCTCGGCGGCGGTGGTCAGCGACGGGAAGTCCCCGGTGATCATCGCCGCGGGCCGGCCCAGCGCGTCGGGGGTGTGCTCACCCAGGAGCACCTGCGCGGCGCACAGCAGGGTGACCTCTCCGCGACTGCTGCGATATGCGGTGATCGAGCGCTGGGCGGTGTCATCGCCCTCGATCAGCTCCTGGAACAGGAAGCGCCCGGTGAAGCCCGACTCCCGCAGCCGACGCACCAGGTCCTGCTGCTCGGCGGCGGATTCCAGGAAGAACACCTTCTTCTTCCCCGGGAACTGCACGTGGTGATACTCGGCGGTGTTCGCTGCCTTGCCCACCACTGGGTAGGACCAGGGGAGCTCCTCCCCGCCGTTCCAGCCGGGCTCCGAGGTGCGGGAGAAGTCGACGATCACCGTCGGCACGGTGCCGATGCCGAGCTCCTCGCAGATCTCCGCGAACTCCGCCTTGTCAGCGAGGCGGGAGAGCAGCTGCGCATCGACCTGGGCGAGCAGGTAATGCTGCTCGAGATCCTCCCGGAAGCGATCGATGACATCGATCAGGGAGTCCGCATTGGTCAGCAGGAGCGCCGGCCTGCCGGCCGGCCGCTGCGAGGCGAGATCGATGAGCGCATCGCGCATGTCCTCATCGCTCGCGTCGGCGCCGAGGACCAGCAGGTCCGAGGTCACGGTGCGCTCGTTCATCGCCACGGGGGCGCGCACCACCGTGGTGCAGCGCATCGCGTACTGCTGGTGGAACGCGATGGTGAGGTTCAGGGAGTTCAGCCCGGCCCCGAGCACGACGACGTCGAATCCGGGGTCGACCGAGGGGGAAGGACGCATGGAGGCGATCCTAGCGGCGCGATCACGCCCGACCGCGGAGGACGGCGTCCTCCGGCGGCCGGGCGTGATCCGTGCGACGTTCAGGAGGTGCGCAGCCACACCGCCGTATCCGCCGGGACCGTGCCCGGGGAGGTGGGGGCGGAGGCGACCAGGACCTCGGCCGAGGCGAGATCGCCTGCGACCGAGGAGGCCGGCAGCTCGACCTGAGCGTCGGTGGTGTTCACGAGGATCGTGACGTCACCGCGGATCACGCCGAGCACTCCGGCGGGGAGGTCCTCGGCGAAGACCACCGCGGCATCGGGACGGCCCAAGCCCAGCTCGCGACGCAGGTGCACCGCCGTGCGGTACATCTCGAGCGTCGAGCCCTCCACCCCGTCCTGGGCGTCGGCGGCCAGGGGACCGAAGGCCTCCGGCTGCGGCAGCCAGCTCTTCCCGGTGGGGGAGAAGCCGTAGCCCGGTGCGTCCTGCGTCCACGGCAGCGGCACGCGGCAGCCGTCGCGGCCGGGCACGCCGGCCCGCAGATGGGAGGGGTCCTCGCGCAGCTCGTCGGGGATGTCGCTGACCTCGGGCAGGCCCAGCTCCTCGCCCTGGTAGAGGTAGGCGGAGCCGGGCAGGGAGAGCATCAGCAGGGTCGCGGCGCGGGCGCGGCGCAGGCCGAGCTCCGCATCGGGGATTTCGTCGCGGCGCAGCCCCTCGCCGAACTCGTAGTCCGGGGCGAAGCCGTAGCGGCTCGCATGCCGGATCACGTCGTGGTTCGAGAGCACCCAGGTGGTGGGGGAGCCCACCGCATCGGCCAGCGCGAGCGGCTTCTCGATCGCCGCGCGCATCGTCTCCACCCCCCAGCGGGCCTGGAGGAAGCCGAAGTTGAAGGACTGGTGCGCCTTCTCGTCGCCGATGTACAGCGGCAGGCGGTGCTCGGGGATCCAGGCCTCGAGCACCATCATGCGGTCGCCCTCGTAGGAGTCGAGGATCGGGCGCCACTCGCGATAGATGTCCAGCACGCCGTCGTTGTCGAAGTAGATCGGCACCTCGCCTTCGGGGATGTCGATCAGCCCGGTGGAGTTGACCGTCGCATCCGGCAGTCCCTCGGGCTTGATCATGCCGTGGGCGACGTCCACGCGGAAGCCGTCGGCGCCGCGATCCAGCCAGAAGCGCAGCACGTCCTGGAACAGCTCGTGCACCCGCGGGTTCTCCCAGTTCCAGTCCGGCTGGCTGGTGTCGAAGATGTGCAGGTACCACTGGCCGGGCGTGCCGTCGGCCTCGGTGACGCGGGTCCAGGCGCGGCCGTGGAAGATCGAGGTCCAGTTGTTCGGCGGCAGCTCCCCGTCCTCGCCCTTGCCGTCGGCGAAGACGTACATGTCTCGCTCGGGCGAGCCGGGCCCGGCCGCGAGCGCCTGCTGGAACAGCACGTGCTGATCCGAGGAGTGGTTGGGGACGATGTCCACGATGACCTTCAGACCCAGCTCGTGGGCGCGAGCGATCATCTCGTCGGCGTCGGAGAGCGACCCGAAGCGGGGGTCGACGTCCTGGTAGTCCAAGACGTCGTAGCCGCCGTCCTTCTGCGGGGAGGTGTAGAAGGGCGAGAGCCAGATCGCGTCGACCCCGAGATCGCGCAGATAGGGCAGGCGGGCGGTCACGCCGGGCAGGTCGCCCATGCCGTCGCCGTCGGAATCGGCGAAGGAGCGGGGGTAGACCTGGTAGACGACGGCATCACGCCACCACTGCAGGTCCGGGGAGGTCTGCTGCTCGGCGGTGCGCGCAGCGAGGGAGGTCTGGGGGGTCATGGCGGTCCTTCCGGTGGAACAGGGGGTGATGCGACGCGCCGCACCGACTGGCCCGTGCCGACGGGCCAGGTGGGTGCGGCGAGGTTCGGTGGGCGGGCGGGTCAGCCCTTGACGGCGCCGGCGGTCGAGCCGCCGACGATGTATCGCTGCAGGAACTGGTACAGGATGATCACCGGGACCATGACCATGACCGAGCCGGCGGCGAAGACGCCCAGATTGTTGGAGCGATCCGAGGAGAACATGCCGTACATGCCCACGGCGAGGGTCTTCTTGGAGTCGTCGGTGAGGAAGATCGAGCCGATCAGGAACTCGCTCATCGAGCCGACCAGGGCCAACAGCAGCGTGGTCGCCAGGATCGGGGTCATCGAGGGGACCAGGATCTTGCGGAAGGCCTGCCAGTGGGTGGCGCCGTCGATGATCGCGGCCTCGTCCAGGGACTTCGGGATGGTGTCGAAGAAGCCCTTGATCAGCCAGACCTGGCCGAAGGCGCCCCCCATCAGCACCGCGATGTAGCCAGCGAGGGTGTTCAGGCCCAGCATCGGCACCGCGTCGCCGAGGTCCGAGATCATCGTGTACACCGCGATCATCGACAGGATCGCGGGGAACATCATGATCAGCAGGACTGCGAGCATGCCGCCGCGGCGGCCGCGGAAGCGGAAGCGGCTGAAGGCGTAGGCGGCCAGCAGCGAGAGGAACACCTGACCGGTGGCGACGACGCCGCACACGATGATGGTGTTCAGGTACCAGCGCAGGAAGTTCGCGCGCTCGCCGCTGAGCATCGCCGCGTAGTGATCGAAGGTGACGCCCTGGGTGGGGACCAGGCCGGCGGAGGTCAGCGAACCGCTCGGGTTCAGCGATGCGGAGATCACGAACAGGATCGGGAAGACGGCGAAGATGACCGCGAACACGCCGACGACGTGCCGCCAGCCGATCTCGGTGAACCAGCGACCGAAGGGCATGCGGTGCTTCGCGCCGACCTGCGGAGCAGAAGTGCTGACGGGCGGAACAGTGGTGGAGCTCATGATGGACCTCTCCCGCGGGCTCAGTTGACGTCTTCGAGGACGTTGGTGAATCGGAACTGGATGGCGGCCAGGACACCGGTGAGGATGAACAGGCACACGGAGACCGCGGAGGCGAAGCCGAAATCAGCTCCGGAGCCGCCGAAGGCGATGCGGTAGACCATCGAGATGAGGATGTCCGTGGAACCGCGACCAGAGCCGTCGGGGAACGGACCGCCGCCGGTGAGCAGCTCGATCGCGTTGAAGTTGTTGAAGTTGAAGGCGAAGGAGGAGACCAGCAGCGGGGCCACGGCCACCAGCAGCAGCGGAAGCACGATCTTCGAGGTGGCCTGCAGCGGAGACGCGCCATCCATCCGGGCGGCCTCTGTCAGCTCATCGGGGATCGCCTGCAGAGCGCCGGTGGAGACGATGAACATGTAGGGGAAGCCCATCCACAGGTTCGTCAGCAGCACCGCCGTCTGCGCGAGCGTCGGATCGCCGAACCAGTTCAGGTTCAGCCCGAGCGTCTGGTTGATCAGACCGAACTCCTGGTTGTAGAAGTTCGACCAGACCAGCAGGGAGATGAAGCCGGGGATCGCGTACGGCATGATCAGGATCGAGCGGTAGACGCGGCGGCCCTTGAGGCGCTGATCGTTGAGGATCAGAGCGAGGGCGAAACCGAGCGCGAAGGTCAGCAGCACCGAGCCGGCGGCGAACACCAGCGTCCACACGAAGGCGGAGACGAACTGGTTGGCCACGGTCGGGTTGGTGAACAGCCGCTCGTAGTTGGAGATGCCCACGCTCTGCAGCCAGCTCTGGGAGAAGGCCCGCTGGCCCTCGGAATCCACGAAGTACTCCTCGTCGCCTATCACGCCGACGGTGTACACCTCACCGGTCGCGGTGTCCGTGATGGCGTCCGCAGCCTCGTCGTACTGCAGCACCGTGGTTCCCACGAAGGCCTGGTTCACGCCCAGCGGGCGCACGGCGGTGGACTCGTCCACCGGTACGGCCAGCTCCATCAGCTCGTTGTAGATGGCGTTGACCTCGCCCGCGTTCAGCACGGTCATCCCGTCGACCTCGGTGACGCGGCCGTCGACGACGGTGACGTCCCCGGCGGGGACCTCCTCGAGCGCGTTCTCGGCGTCGCCGCTGAGCACGGTGCCGGCATCGGGGTCGACCAGGAAGAGCTCGTAGGGGCCCTCGGCCGCGGTGCCCGAGGTCGCCACCGTCATGGCGTAGCGCGGGGCGTCGGGGCTCTGCTGCACCGAGCTCGCGATGATCGAGCCGACCGCCTGCTCCTTGGTGCCGCGGGTGCCGTCGCCGTAGTTGGTGAAGGAGTAGCCGACCGTCAGGGCGATCGGCAGGATCAGGAAGACGGCGAGGAAGACCGAGCCCGGGAACAGGTACTTGCCCGGCACGAAGCGCTTGGTGGAGTAGAGGACGAATATCCCTGCTGCGGCGAGCAGGAGCACCGTCAGCCACATCCATGACTGCTGGGAGATCAGCACCGGGGCGATGAACACCGTCAGCGCGAGGGTGATGCCGAGCACCAGGACTCGGGTGACCACGGCCGGGACCGACGTGGACCGCGTCCGGTGCGCAGGGGCGTGCGTCGAGGTCATGAGGCGACTGTGCCTTTCAGGGGATCAGGGCGGAGTGCAGGGTGGCGGGAGGCGAGGACGCCGATCGATCGTGCCCGCCACGAGGGCGGCGGGCACGATCGATCGGCTCGGGGACGTCAGCCGATCGCGGTGGCGATCTCCTCGCCCGCCCCCTCCATGGTCGAGTGCGGGTCAGCGCCGCCGACGATGTTGGCCTGGGCGATGCCCAGCGGGCCCCAGATCGCGGCCATCGCGGGGATGGCCGGCATCGGATCGGCGGCCTCGGCGGCCTCGGCGAAGATCACCACGTGTTCGTCCGAGGCGGCGATCTCCTCGCGCAGCTCGAGGTTCACCGGGGGCAGAGGGTTCCCCTCGTACATGGCCTTGGCGACATCCGGGGAGGAGGCCACATCGGTCATGAACTGCTGGGCGAAGCCGGCATTGGCCGCGTTGGAGGCGACGTAGAAGGAGTTCACGCCGGCGAACGGCGCGGCATCCTCCATGCCCTCGAAGCCGGGGATGGGGGAGATGGTGAACTCGAAGCCCGCATCGCGCACGTCGGCCAGGGCCCACGGACCCGAGATCAGGTACGCGGACTTGCCCTCGGTGAACAGCGAGATGGAGTTGTCGCCGTTGATCGAGTTCTTCAGCACGCCCTGCTCGCCGAGCTCGGCGATCTTGTCCGCCGCGGCGAGGGAGCCCTCCTCGCCCACACCGAGGTCGGAGGGGTCGAGGCTTCCCTCGGAGTCCTTGCCGAACAGGTAGCCGCCGGCCGAGGTGTAGATGGGCTGCATGTGGTACGGGTCGCCCTCCTCGCCGATCGGCAGAGAGAGGATGTTCTCGGCGCCGCCGGCCTCCGCCGCGGAGATCAGCTCCTCGAAGGTGGAGGGGGCGGGGGTGTCGGTGAGGTCGTGGTTCGCGTAGAGCGCGAGGGTCTCGACCGCGTAGGGCACGCCGTAGGTCTGGCCGTCGTAGGTGACGGCCTCGATGCCGATCGGCGCGATGGTGTCGCCGACGTCCGAGGGCAGCTGCACCGGGGCGATGGAGCCGTTCTGGACCAGGTTCCCGATCCAGTCGTGGGCGCCCATGGTGACGTCCGGGCCGTTTCCGGCCTGGTTGGCGGTGATGAAGTTGTTCTGGAGCTCGTCACCGGGGACTACCTCGACGACGACCTCGATGCCGTTCTCCTCGCCCCACGCCGTGGCGGAGGGTTCGAGTGCGGGGGCCTTCTCCTCGTCGGCCCAGATCACCAGGCGGCCGGAGGAGTCGCCGCCGGCCGCGGCGCCGCCGCCGTCGGAGGCGTCGCCTCCGGTGGTGCCACCGGAGGACGAGTCGTCGCCGCATGCGGCGAGGACGGTCATGGAGGCTGCGAGGCCACCCAGTGCGAGGAAGCTCTTACGACGGATCTGCACGTCTTCTCCTTTGAATCGTGGTCGTTCTCGACCGTTGTCAGGTCTGTGCCTGATGGGAGCACCGTAGACCCTTAGGCCATCTGTGTGCAAGAATGTGCAAGATCTTGCAGATTACGATTGGGCCACGGTGAGGATGCCGGGGGTCCGGAGGGAGAGCGTGATGGCGCGGCTCATCGATATCGCGAAGGCTGCCGGCGTGAGCGAGGCGACCGTCTCCCGCGTGCTCAACGGGCGCTCCGGCGTGAACGAGGCGACCCGCAGGTCAGTGACGGAAGTGGCGCGCCGGATGGGGCGCGTTGTCGACGCTGGCCAGGTGGAGGACGGGCCGCTGGTCGGCGTGCTCGTCCCCGACCTCGACAACCAGGTCTTCACCTCCTGGGCCGAGCGGATCGAGGCGGAGCTGTTCGAGCGTGGCGCCTCCACACTGGTGGCGATGCGGGCGCGGACCGCCGAGCGTGAGCGAGAGATCTTGCAACGCTTTCTGCGCTGCGGCGTGGTCGGCATCATCGTGGTCTCCGGGCACCACGCCCAGGAGAGCGGCCCCCTGGACCACTACCGCGAGGTGACCGCCGCCGGGATCCCGCTGGTGCTCGTCAACGGCGTGCAGGAGGAGCTCGACGCGGCCTTCCTCTCGACGGACGACGACCACGCGGTGCGCGCGGTGCTGAGCCACCTCCAGGAGCTCGGCCACGAGCGCGTGGGTCTGGCCGTGGGCGATGAGCACACCTGGCCGGTGCGCGAGAAGCTCCGCGCCTTCGAGGCGGTCACCGCTGACTGGGCGGAGGACCCCCAGCCGGTCTCCTTCACCGACTTCTCCTACGCCGGGGGCTACGAGGCCGCCCGGGACCTGGTCGCGCGCGGGGTGACTGCGATCGTCTGCGGCTCCGACGTGATGGCCGCGGGCGCCCTAGAGGGCGTGCGCTCCCTGGGCCTGAGCGTCGGGCGCGACATCTCGGTGGCCGGCTACGACGACGTCTTCTGGGCCTCGCTGACCAATCCGCCGCTGACCACCGTGCGCCAGGCCGTCGGATCGCTCGCCCGGGCCGCCGTGCGCACCGCCCTCAGCGGCGGCGAGGACTCACGCCGCCCCACGCGCACCGAGGTGGTGGTGCGCCCGCAGCTGATCGTGCGCGGCTCCACGGCGGCCGCACCCGGCGGGGCCGCTAGAATGGAGCGGTGACCGCACCGAACACCACCCGCACCAGCTACGACACCGCCCAGAAGCGCAGCGACGAGATCTGGTCCACGATCGTCTCGGACCCCTCCGGCCTGCGCATGCTCACCGGCGACCGCCCCACAGGCGCGCTGCACATCGGCCATTACTTCGGCTCGCTGCGCAACCGCGTGCGACTGCAGGACGCAGGGGTGGAGACGTGGCTGATCGTCGCGGACTACCAGGTGATCACCGACCGTGAGGTCATCGGGGACATCAAGGGATCGGTCCGCGAGCTGCTGACCGACTACCTCGCGGCGGGCATCGACCCGGAGCGCTCCACGATCTTCACCCACTCCGCGGTGCCCGCGCTGAACCAGCTGATGCTGCCGTTCCTGTCGCTGGTGACCCAGCCCGAGCTCGAGCGGAACCCCACCGTCAAGACCGAGCTCGGCGCCGCCGGGAAGTCCGCCATGGGCGGGCTGCTGCTGACCTACCCGGTCCACCAGGCCGCCGACATCCTGTTCTGCCACGGCAACCTGGTCCCCGTGGGCCGGGACCAGCTGCCCCACATCGAGCAGACCAGGGTGATCGCCCGCCGCTTCAACGAGCGCTACGCCGGGGGCGAGGAGTTCTTCCCCGAGCCCGATGCGCTGCTCTCCGAGGCCCCGACCATTCTGGGCCTGGACGGCGAGCACAAGATGAGCAAGTCCCGCGGCAACACCGTGATGCTGCGCATGAGCGCCGACGAGACCCTCAAGAAGATCAAGAAGGCCAAGACCGACTCCGACCGGCAGATCACCTTCGACCCCGAGGGCCGCCCGGAGGTCGCGAACCTGCTGACCATCGCCGCGCAGTCCACCGGCCGCACCCCAGAGGACATCGCCGCGGAGATCGGTGACGCAGGCTCCGGCACCTTGAAGATCTTCACCGCAGAGGCGCTCAACGAACACCTCGCCCCGCTGCGCGCCCGCCGCGCCGAGCTCGAGCAGGATCCGGGCTACCTCTTCCAGGTGCTCCGCGCAGGCAACGAGAAGGCGAACGCCGCGGCGGAGGAGACCCTGTCGAAGGTGCGCGAGTACATGGGGATGGTCTACTGAGCTGCATCTGAGCAACGCAGCGGGCGGGGCTCACCGCCCCGGCCGCTGCGGTCTCCTGGTCAGAAGCGGCTCGAGCTGCCTGCGCCGGAGAAGCCTCCCGAGGAGTAGCCCGAGGTGCTGCCTCCGCTCGAGGACGGCGGATTGCGGTGCGTCTCCAGAGCCGAGGTCGACTCGTGGTGCCAGCTTGAGTACCACAGCACGGGGCTGAGGCTCCAGAACTGATCACTTGCGGATCCGCCTGCGCTCCCGTGTTCTCGTCGATGGCGCCGCGCCCGCAGTGACGAGTACTCGTCATCTTCGGAGAAGTCGACGTCGTCGGCGGCCTCCCGCAGCACCTCGGCCTCCCCGTCGTCCTCGGCGATCTCGGCGATGTGCACGGTCTGGAGCCGCATCACCGCCGCCGAGAGCTCCCGGGTCAGGGTGTCCAGGCGCTCGAGCGCGGAATCGGGATCGATCTGATCAGCCTTGAGCTGCGCGGTGAGGGAGTCCATCTCACGGGCGACGTCCCCACCGAGCTCTGTCAGCTCCGCGGCAGCCTGCCGCTCCGCCTCCGACATCTCCTCCCGCTTCGCGAGAACCTCCTCGAGCCCTGAGAGGGAATCCTGCAGAGGGTCCAGCTCGCGCTGCCAGGCCGTACGCCAGTCACCTATCCGATGCAGCAGATCGGCTGCGGAGACGATGGCGTCATCGGTGTCGTCCAGCCGGCTGACGGTGTTCTCGAAGTCCTTCGCGAGTCTGCGATGAGCCGAGGCGAATCCCCAGCTCCAACGGCGATGCTCCGGTGCGGGCAGCTCGGCGTGGAGCCTCTCCGCCTCTGTGAGCCCCTGCCCGTACTCCTCATGTTCCTCCAGCATGGCCTGTGCGTAGGGAGAGGCGGTGGGCATGGTGCGCGCGGCGGCATCGGTGAGCGCGCGCTTGGCCAGCACGTCCCGGTAGCGGGGGAGGGACTGATCCACGCGACGACGGGCCGCACGGCGCAGACCGACAAGGCTCACGACGGTCAGGACCGCGGCGCCCAGCGCGACCGCGCCAGCGATGATGGCGCTGGGCTTCTGCCACCAGGGCCGCTGCAGCAGGTCCGCGTACTCCTCGGCCCCGGCGAGCAGTGCTGCATTCCACTGGCCGTCCCGGGTATCCTCGGTCATCGACTCCTGCACCGCGTTGAACTCGTCCTCGCTGAGCTTCACGTCCTCACCGGCGTAGGTGCCCAGGAAGCGGCCCACCGGATCCACGGCGAGGATCACGGTCCCGTCGGCGAAGTGCTGACCGTCCGGGGAGAGCAGCTCCGGGGCCGAGGTCTGGGCATGGTCGCGCACGGTGTCGTTCAGCGCGGTGTCCTCGGAGGCGCTGTAGCCGTGCTCCGTGACGTCCAGGACCAGCACCACCAGGTCCACCTCGGTGCGGAAGTCGACCTCCGCCAGATCGTCCTCGAGCGCCGACTTCTCGACGGAACCGGTGGTGTCCAGCACGGACACCGTGCTCGGCGGTACAGCGTGGGCCGGTGCCGGGACCAGGACGGAGAACGCGAGCAGGAGCAGCGCGCACAGGGCGAGCACTCGTGGAAGCGAGCGGACCCCAGCGGCCCCGGCGGCCGGGGTGCTCGCGTGCGGGACGGCGGGTACGGGCGAGAAGTCCATGGGGGCGAGCGTACGGAACGTAGGTGCTCGACCTCGTCCGACGTTGGTCGGCAGAAGCGGGGGACCTCGGTCCAGAACCTGAATGTGATCCGAGGATCTGATCCGGCGCCCGCCCGGCCACGGTCAGAACCTGCTCGAGCTCCCTGAACGGGACCGCCCGCCTGAGGACCGGCCCGCTCTGCGACCAGGGCGGGAGAATCCGGTGCGCACGCCCCTGCCGCGACCCGAGCGGAGCGAACCGGACTCTCCACGGTCCGCCTCCCGGGCACGCTGATCCGCAAGCGCGGCGTAGGACCCGCCATGCCAGAGCACGTACCAACGAACGGGGCTGATGCTCCAGAAGGTGTCCTGCTCGCCGCGGCCCGCAGCCTCTCGGGTATGGCGTCGCTCGCGCACTGAACGGTAGGGCACTGCCCCCAGCGCATCGGCACTGTCCCACAGCACGCCCTCCTCGTCGTGGTCATCGGCCAGACGGCTGATGCGCCTTGATCGGAGTTCGGCCACCTCGGCGCTCAGCTGCCGCGTGATCTCGTCGAGGCGATGCAGAGCGGCATCTGCCGTGATCTCCTCGGCGTCGAGGCGGGCGGTGAGATCGTCGAGCTCCTGCGCGATTCGCGGTCCGCGGTCCACCAGCGCCGCAGCTGCCTCGGCCTCAGCCCGCGGCATGCTCCGGGAGTGGAAGCAGTTGTCCTGCAGGGCCGCGAGCGAATCGTGCAGCGGCTCGAGCTCGTTCTCCCACTGCTCGCGCCATCCGCCTCGCAGGGTCAGCAGATCACTGGAGATCCTGACCTCGTCACCGAGTGCGTCGACCTGGGTGAGGGTCTGTGCATACTCCCTGCCGAGCTTCTGCTGCGCAGGCACCAGCCCCCAGAGCGCGCCTCGCTGCCCCGTGTCCGGGAGCTGATCGCGCAGCTGCTGGAGAGTCGTGATCCCGGCGGTGTACTCCTGATGCGCCCGGTGTGCGGAATACGCGTAGGCGGAGTCCTCGGGAAGCTCGCGTGCCGCACGGTCGGTGAGGGTGCGGGCGCTCAGCACCTGGGCATGGCGGTTATCGGCCTCATCCACGTCCTCCAGAATTCCGCGACGGAGGCGGAGCAGGTGCGTCAAGCCAGCGCCTCCGGCAAGGATCAGGACCGCGGCCAGGAGCATTCCGCCGGCCCCGCGCCACCAGGGGCGGCTCAGACGGTCGGCATAGGTCTCCGCTCCCGCGAGCAGCGCCTGCTCCCACTTCCCGGCTCGGGCGTCCTTGCGCATGGCCTGCTGCACGTCGGCAGGGCCTCCGCCGCGCAGTTCCACGTCCTGTCCGGCATAGACGCCGACAAAGCGATTCGTCGTGTCGAGGGCGAGGATCACGGTGCCCTCGGCATAGCCGACCCCATTGGAATGGAGCAGCTCCGGGGCCGTGTCCCCAGCGTAGGCCCGTACCGCGCTGTCAAGTGACCCGTCAGAGGACGGCGAGAAGCCGAGCTCCGCAACGTCCAGCACCAGCACCACCAGATGCACTTCGGTGCGGAAGTCCACCGTTGCGAGCTCAGCCTCGAGCGCGTCGGGATCCACCTCTCCGCTGAGATCTGTGACCGTCACGGTGCGGGGAGGCGCGGCCTGCGCGATGGCGGCGCCCCCGGTCATGAGGAGCGCCAGTGACAGCACGAGGGCGATGGAGAACGCCATGAGGACAGTTCGCCACTGCGCGATCCAGTGACCGGCAGCAGGCGCAAGAACAGCGACAGCGGTGGGCTGTAAGGGAGGCGCGGAAGGCATGGCCCGAGCGTAGATGACGGTCGCTCTACCCGCTCTACCCGCTCTACCCGCTCTACCCGCTCTACCCGCTCTACCCGCTCTACCCGCTCTACTTGCTCTACTTGCTCCACCTGGCCGCTCCGCCTGCTCGTTCCGCACGGCGTCGGGCACCAGAACCCCGATGTCGTGCACCAGAACCGCCTACACCGTTATGATCGGGGCAAGATCACCTTAGGGCTCGCCCGTGCGGGCCACGCAACGTCAAGGAGCAGCATGCCCATCTATGAGAACGTCTCCGAACTCGTCGGCCGCACACCGCTGGTGAAGCTGAACCGTCTGGGAGACGAGGTCAAAGCAGTCATTGTCGCCAAGCTCGAGTTCTACAACCCCGCCAGCTCGGTCAAGGACCGCATCGGTGTCGCCATGATCGACGCCGCGGAGAAGTCCGGCCAGCTGCAGCCCGGCGGCACCATCGTCGAGGCCACCAGCGGCAACACCGGCATCGCCCTGGCTATGATCGGCAGCTCGCGCGGCTACAAGGTCATCCTCACGATGCCCGAGTCGATGTCCAAGGAGCGGCGCATGCTGCTGCGCGCCTACGGAGCCGAGCTGATCCTCACCGAGGCGCCCAAGGGCATGAAGGGCGCGGTCGAGAAGGCCGAGGAGATCGCTGCCGAGACCGGCGCGGTCCAGGTCCGCCAGTTCGACAACCCCGCCAACGTCGAGGTCCACCGCCGCACCACCGCGGAGGAGATCTGGAACGACACCGACGGCACCGTCGACGCCGTGGTCGCCGGCATCGGCACCGGCGGCACCATCAGCGGCGTCGGCCAGGTGCTCAAGGAGCGCAAGCCCGAGGTGAAGATCTTCGCCGTCGAGCCCGAGGAGTCCGCGATCCTCAACGGCGGCCAGCCCGGCCCCCACAAGATCCAGGGCCTCGGCGCGAACTTCGTGCCCAGCATCCTGGACCGTGAGATCTACGACGAGGTCATCGACATCGACGCGGAGACCTCCATGGCCCGCGCCCGCTCCGTGGCCCGCACCGAGGGCCTGCTGGTGGGTATCTCCTCCGGTGCCGCCATCGAAGCGGCCGTCCGCGTCGGCTCCCGCGAGGAGTTCGCCGGGAAGACCATCGTCGTGGTGGTGCCCTCCTTCGGCGAGCGCTACCTCTCCACTCCGCTGTACGCCGAGCTCGCGGACTGAACGCGGACACGATCATGGCGAAGAGCCCGCTGGATCGGGTGATGAACGTCGTCGCGAGCGTCCGAGAGGACCTCGCGGCGGCGCATCGCCGTGACCCCGCCGCGACCGATGACCTGTCGATCATGCTGACCTCACCGGGGCTGCACGCGATCTGGACCCATCGGCTCGCGCATCGCCTCTGGGCCCGTGGTGCGAAACTGCCCGCGCTGGTCCTCTCCCAGGGGGCTCGCTCGCTGACCGGGGTGGAGATCCATCCCGGCGCGACGATCGGGCGCCGTTTCTTCATCGACCACGGGATGGGCGTGGTGGTGGGGGAGACCGCCGAAGTGGGTGACGACGTCATGCTCTACCACGGGGTCACCCTCGGAGGCCGGTCGATGGAGCGCGTCAAGCGCCACCCCACGGTCGGCAACGGTGTGACCATCGGTGCCGGCGCCCGGGTGCTCGGTCCGGTGGTCATCGGCGAGGCCGCCCAGATCGGGGCCAACGCGGTGGTCGTCAAGGACGTCCCCGCCCAGGCCACCGCCATCGGCATCCCGGCGACAGTACGCACCGGGGCCGCCCACCCCGAGGAGCAGATGGACCCCGCGATCTGGATCTGAGGCCCGATCTGCTCGGGCTCGGAACCTGTCAGCTCAGGTGCCTCGGATCAGATCCGGGTGCCTCAGATCAGATGCGGCGCGCCTCAGATCGGACCCGAGTTCCTCAGACGGAGAACGGGTCCAGGAAGGACGTCCCGCCCACCTGATGCCGGCGACGCTCCCAGTCCGGCAGCACCTCATGGGCGTCCTCGGCGAGGACATGGTCGAAGAGCGTGCTGGAGCCGACCGGCGGGTCGATGTCGATCAGCACCGTCGTCGCGCCGTGCGCCGCTGCCAGCGGTGCCAGCTGCGCGGAGGGGAACACGACCCCGCTGGTCCCGACGACGACGAACAGATCGGCGCGCTTCGCCAGCCGCATCGCGAGCTCGAGAGCGCCCTGCGGGAGCTGCTCGTCGAAGAGCACGACATCGGGCCGCGGCGGAGCCCCGCACTGAGGGCAGGTCGCGGGCACGCCGTGGTCCGTGGGTCGGGAGCCGTCCCCGGGCTTCAGCAGCGTCCTCCAGGTGCAGTGCTCGTTCAGGCACACTGCGCGCAGGGCGCTGCCGTGCAGCTCGGCGACCACCTCGCTGCCCGCAGCTTGATGCAGGCCGTCGATGTTCTGTGTGATCACCGGGGCACCCAGGCGGGCGATCGCTCGATGCCCGGGCGTGGGGCCGTGCTCGAGCGCGATCCGCGCCATCCGCCCCCACACCCGCCACAGCTGGGGCAGCGAGCCCGGGAGCAGCTCGGCGTGCATCGCCTGCTCAGTCTCGGGTTCGAGCGCCCAGAGGCCGTTCGGCCCCCGGAACGTGCCGAGCCCCGTGCGGGCGCTGATCCCGGAGCCGGTGAGGAAGACGATCTCCTGATGCTCAGGCCCGGGCGCGAAGCGGCCGGCTGCGCTCACCACTCCTCGTGCTCGCGGGAGTCCCAGGCGGCGTCCTCTCCCAGATCGAGGGTGGCCAGCAGGGTGCGGTCCTCGTCATCGAGCCGGATCGCGTCGAGGGTCGCGTTGGCCTGCTGACGCTCGGGATTCTGCGACTTGGGGATGACCACGATGTCCTGATCGATCGCCCAGCGCAGCGAGACCTGTGAGGGCTCGACACCATGCTTGGTCGCGACCTTCTGCAGCGCGAACTGCGCGGAGAGCCCGTCGCGGCCGCCCAGCGGCCCCCAGGCCTGGGTGACGATGCCGTGCTCGCGGTGGAAGGCGACCGCTTCCGTGCGGGCCAGGGCGGGGGAGAGCTGGATCTGATTCACCTCGGGAGTCACCCCGGTGGCGTCGATCAGCTCCTGCACCTGCTCCGGGCGGAAGTTCGAGACCCCGATGTGCAGGGCCTTCCCCTCCTCCTTCAGGTCGATCAGGGTGCGCCAGGTGTCCAGGGCCAGCCCGCGGGAGGGGTTCGGCCAATGGATGAGCACCAGCGCGGCACGCTCGAGACCCAGTCGGCGCAGCGAGCCGAGGTATCCCTCGCGGGCTGCCTCGCGGCCCTGGTCCCCGCCGGCGATCTTGGTGGTCACCAGCGCTTCGTCGGGGTCGACGCCGCTGTCCCGCAGCCCCTGCCCGACGGCGGCCTCGTTGCCGTACTGGGCCGCCGAATCGATGAGGCGGTATCCCGAGCGCAGCGCCGAGCCGATCGCGCGGGCACCCTCGACACCCTTCATGCTGGAGGTGCCGAACCCGATCAGCGGGAACGCGGTGCCGTCGGCGAGAGTCGTGGTGGGGATGGACAGCGCGGAAGCGGTCACAGGTTCCTCCTGAGGCAAGAGCAGATGCGGACCCCGCCAGCGTAGCCATCGCCAGGCGGGATGTGCACACCGGGTCGCCGGGAGAGGGTGGTGCGCACACCGCGGCAACCGGCCGGTGTGCCGTGCTCTGCTAACGTGCTCGCACCGCCGACAGGACGTGCGCTCACTGCAGAGGGCACTCAGGTGACGAACCGAGGAGTTCATATGGCAGTGTCAGCAGAGCTCCCGATCGGGGTGCACGACGAGATCTCGCCGCTGCGCCGCGTGATCGTGCACGAGCCGAGCGCCGAGCTCGAACGACTGACCCCCGACTCCCGCGAAGGGCTGCTGTTCGACGAGGTGCTCTGGCTCGACCGGGCCCGGGCCCAGCATCGGCAGTTCAGTGACCTGCTGCGCGGGGAGGGCGTCGAGGTGCTCGAGCTGACCCGACTGCTCACCGACCTGCTGGACGATCCCGCCCTGCGCCGGGAGCTGCTGCATCGCGCCCTGGACCCGGCGGTGCTCGGGGACATCGCCGTGCAGGACCTCCACGAAGCCCTCGCCGACCTCGCGCCCGGGCCGCTGATCGAGGTGCTCATCGGGGGCATCACCGTCGGCGAGCTCGACGCCCTCGGGGTGAGCCCCCGTTCGATCGCCCTGCACCGAGCGGGGAAGGAGCACCTGGTCCTGGACCCGCTGCCCAACCACATGTTCACCCGAGATTCCTCTGCCTGGATCGGGGACGTCGTCTCCGTCAGCCCGATGCGCCATCCCGCCAGGCGGCGCGAGAGCCTGCACCTGGAGCTGATCTACCGCCATCATCCGCAGTTCGCAGGCGCCGCCGCACCCCGGCGCATCGTCGGCCGGGACGGCGCCGGCGCAGCGACGGTCGAGGGAGGCGACGTGATGATGCTGTCGCCGCAGGTAGTCGCCGTCGGCATGTCCGAGCGCACCAGCGCGGTCGGCGTTGAACGGCTCGCGGCGGATCTGCTGGCCGACGGGTCGGTGGAACGGGTGGTCGCGGTCGCCCTGCCGCACCGCCGTTCGATGATGCATCTGGACACCGTCACGACCGTCGTGGACGAGGAGTCAATGCTGCGCTTCGGTTCGCTCGAGCCGCTGGAGACCTTCGAGATCGAGCGCCCGGGGGAGCGGCTGGTCTCGAGGGCCAGGCCGGCCGACGAGATGGACCAGGTGCTCGCGCGCGGACTCGGCGTCCCCTCGCTGCGGGTGCTCACCCCGCCGCTGGACGCCTACGCCGCCGCGCGTGAGCAATGGGACGACGGCTGCAACGTGCTGGCCCTCGCTCCGGGAAAGGTGGTCGCCTACGAGCGTGCCGCGGCCACCAACGAGTACCTTCGCGGCCAGGGGGTCGAGGTGCTCGAGTTCGCCGGGGACGAGCTGGGACGCGGGCGTGGCGGTCCGCGCTGCATGAGCTGCCCGGTCGCCCGCGACTGAGCCCGCAGCGCCGAGCCGGGAACCTCAGCGCCGAGCCGGGAACCGCAGCGCCGAGCCGGGAACCGCAGCGCCGAGCCGGGAACCGCAGCGCCGAGCCGGGAAGCTCAGCAGCGAGCCGGGAACCTCAGCGGCGCGTTGGGGGCGGCGGGTCGGCCGCGGTCTGCAAGGGCTGGGCGTACTCCGGCAGCGGCACGCTCAGCGCACGCTCGAGAAGCAGCTGCTGGGCACCGAACTCCTCGAGCCCCTTGCGCACGGTGAAGCCGAGCTTGCGCAGCAGCTCCACGCTGCGCTTGTTGCGGGTCTGGCTGATGGCGATGACGTGTTCGTCCTCGAGCTCCTGGCGGGCCCAGTCCAGCAGGGCGATGCAGGACTCCGCCGCGAAGCCCTGACCCGTCCACTCCGGCAGCAGCGCATAGGAGATCTCGAGCTCGCCGCGGTCGTAACCGAGCGAGATCGATCCGATCATGGTGTCGTCCTCGGCGAGCGCGAGCGCCCAGCGTCCCCAGGTCAGCCCCAGTGGTGACAGCTCCAATGCCTGTCGCGAGGCGTAGTCGACCGCTCCGCCGAGGTACTCCCGGGTGACGGGATCGGTCATCAGGCGGATCAGCGCTGCGCGATCAGCGTCGCCTGGTGGCCGGATCACCAGCCGTGGGCTGTGGATCCGTACCGGCCACTCTGTCGTGCCTTCCGTTGTCACGCACCCCACGGTACTAGGTACTCGGGACAGGTCGAGGGTCGTTGGGCCCCTGGCCCGAACTCGTGCCGGACCCATGGACCGATCCACGAACCGATCCACGAATCGATCCACGGACCGATCCACGGCCCGCTCTCAGGCTGAATCTCGCGCCGGATCCGCGGCCCGATGCCCGGCGACTGAAGTGCCTGCACCTGCGTCGCGGTGGCCGCGCGGGCGGTATGGTGAGCCTGCGACACAGCGACGTGGCGCACTGGTCGGTGCGGCATGTGCTGTGCCCGGCAGATTCGGTGCCGCCCGTGCCGCGAGAGTGCCGCGTGAGGCAGATCAGGACGCAGACGGTGGGAGCGCAAGCCTCCCCGGGACGAGTAAGGAGCACCATGGCTGAGCAGGACCTGCGCAGCACCGCCCTCGAGGCGGTCCACGAGTCGCTCGGTGCGACGTTCACGGATTTCGCGGGCTGGCGCATGCCGGTCCGGTACGACTCGGACCTTGCCGAGCACAAGGCCGTGCGGGAGAGCGCCGGTCTCTTCGACCTCAGCCATATGGGCGAGATCCATCTGCGCGGGCCCCAGGCCGCTGAGGCCCTGGACCATGCGCTCGCCGGGAAGATGTCGGCGATGTCGGTGGGGCGCGCGAAGTATTCGCTGCTGCTGACCGAAGACGGCGGTGTGATCGACGACGTCATCACCTACCGCTTCTCCGACGAGCACTTCCTGGTGGTCGCCAACGCCTCCAACGCCGAGGTCGACGCCGCCGAGCTGCTCGCCCGGGCGGAGGGCTTCGACGTCGAGGTCGACGACGCCTCCTCCCGGACCTCGCTGATCGCCGTCCAGGGCCCCCAGAGCGAGCAGATCCTGCTGGATGCGCTGCTCGGCGCGGACAGCGGGGTTGAGGGACTCTCGGCCGAGGACCTCACCGAGATGAAGAACTATCGCTTCGCCGAAGCCACCTATCGCGGGGAGTCGATGCTGATCGCCCGCACCGGATACACCGGCGAGGACGGCTTCGAGCTCTACATCCCGAACGACCAGGCCGCGGAGCTGTGGAAGCTGCTCACCGCCGTCGGCGGGGACCGCCTCACCCCCTGTGGCCTCGCCTGCCGCGACACCCTGCGCCTCGAGGCCGGGATGCCGCTGTACGGCAACGAGCTCGGCCGGGACCTGTACCCCGCGCAGTCGGGCATGGCGCGCGTCGTCGCCCTGAAGTCGAAGGAGGACTTCGTCGGCCGCGCGGGGATCGAGGCGGCGGATCTGACCGACCGTCCGGTCCTGGTGGGCCTGGTCGCGGAGGGCCGCCGTGCCGCACGCGCCGGCGCGCAGGTGCGCGACGCGGAGGGACGAGACGTCGGGGCGATCACCTCCGGTGCGCTGTCCCCGACCCTCGGCCACCCCATCGCGATGGGCTTCGTGCGCACCAGCGTCGCCGAGGCTGGCACCGAGCTGATCGTCGATGTCCGCGGCAAGGACCTTCCGGTCCGTGTCGTCGAGATGCCCTTCTACCGTCGCGACTGAGCTGCGACTGAACAGCGACTGGTCTTCCGCCGGGACCGACCTTCCGCCGGGACCGATCTCATGCCGGGCCGACCTCCCGCCGGCCCTGCTGCTCTTGAACCCACCCGAGTTTCCCCCCAACCCCTCTCCGGAAGGACTGATCCCATGTCCGCAGAACTCCTCTACAGCAAGGACCACGAGTGGGTCCGCGTCGAGTCCGATGGCGTGGCCGTCATCGGCGTGACCGACTACGCCGCCGAGCAGCTCGGCGACGTGGTCTACGTCGACCTGCCCGAGGTGGACGGCGAGATCACCGCCGGCACCGAGATGGGCGAGATCGAATCGACCAAATCCGTCTCTGACCTGTTCTCCCCGATCAGCGGCACGGTCACCGAGATCAACGACGCCGTCGTGGACACGCCCGAGCTGGTCAACTCCTCGCCCTTCGACGAGGGCTGGCTGATCAAGGCCAGCTACGAGGCGCTGCCCGACGATCTGCTGAGCGCCGAGGACTACAAGGCATTCACCGAGGCCTGAGCGTCGCGGAGGCGGCGGCCGCTGGGCAGCCGCCTCCTGCCGGTGCCGCGCACCGCTGCGCGGACGGCTCCATCCATCCAGAACCGCACGCAACATCCAGGGGCACTCCTTCATGACCGCATCGCCTGCGCATGCTCACGACTCCTTCGTCCGCCGCCACGTCGGCACCGATCCCGACGCGCAGCGTCACATGCTCGAGGTCCTGGGCTATGAGTCCCTCGACGAGATGCTGACCGCTGCGGTGCCGAGCACGATCCTGCTGGACCAGTCCGAGGGCCCCCGGAGCGTCAGCTCCGTGGTCCCCGCCGGCGTCACCGAGCCCGCCGCACTGGTCGAGCTGCAGGCTCTCGCCGACCGCAACACGGTCCACCGCTCGCTGATCGGGCTGGGCTACTACGACACCCACACCCCCGCCGTGATCCAGCGCAACGTGCTGGAGAACCCTGCCTGGTACACCGCCTACACCCCGTACCAGCCCGAGATCTCACAGGGCCGCCTCGAGGCGCTGCTGACCTTCCAGACCATGATCTGCGATCTGACCGGGATGGACCTCTCCAACGCCTCCACCCTCGATGAGGCGACCTCCGCCGCCGAGGCGATGCTGCTCGCCCGCCGCCACGTCAAGCGCAACGGCAACGTCTTCCTGGTCGACGCCGACACCCTCCCCGCCACCAAGGCGGTGCTCCAGGGCCGTGCCGACGGGCTCGGCATCGAGCTGCGCGAGGTCGACTTCGCCCGCGAAGGAGCCCCCGAGGGCGAGTACTTCGGCGCCTTCCTCCAGTACCCGGGCGCCTCCGGCCGGGTATGGGACCCCCGCGACGTCATCGCCGAGGTGAAGTCCACCAAGGCGATCGCGATCGTCTCCGCCGATCTGCTGGCCCTGACCATGCTCGCCTCCCCGGGCTCGCTCGGGGCGGACGTCACCGTCGGCACCTCCCAGCGCTTCGGCATCCCGCTCGGCTTCGGCGGCCCGCACGCCGGTTTCGTCGCCGTGCGCAAGGGCCTCGAGCGCCAGCTGCCGGGACGCCTCGTGGGCGTCTCGAAGGACGCCGACGGCAACCCCGCCTACCGGCTCTCCCTGCAGACCCGCGAGCAGCACATCCGCCGCGAGAAGGCCACCAGCGCGATCACCACCGCGCAGGTGCTGCTGGCCGTGATGGCCGCAATGTATGCCGTCTATCACGGCCCCGAGGGACTGACCCGCATCGGCCGCACCGTCGCCGACCGCACCGCAGTCCTCGCGGACCTGCTGCGCCGCAGCGGCTTCGAGCTCGTCGGAGACAGCTTCTTCGACACCCTCGAGGTACGGGCCACCGGTATCGCGGGCGCTGTGGCGGAGTCCCTGAAGGACGCCGGCTTCCTCGTGCACACCGTGGGCGATGACCTCGTGCACCTCTCGCTCGACGAGACCACCACCGTCGCGGACCTCGAGGCGATCGCCGCCGCCTTCGCCCCCCATGCACCGACCCCCGGTCAGGAGCTCGCCGAGGTCGACTCCGGCAACGGCTGGGACGGCCTGGTGCGCGAGGACCCCTTCCTCCAGCACCCGGTGTTCTCCTCCTTCCGCTCCGAGACCGCGATGATGCGCTACCTGCGCCGCCTCGCGGACCGTGACTTCGCCCTGGACCGGGGGATGATTCCGCTGGGCTCGTGCACCATGAAGCTCAACGCCGCCACCGAGATGGCCGGCATCACCTGGGCGGGCTTCAACGCCCTGCACCCCTTCGCTCCCCGCGAGGACGTGACCGGCTACCTCGAGCTGATCACCCAGCTGGAGACCTGGCTCGCGGACCTCACCGGCTACGACACCGTCTCCCTGCAGCCCAACGCCGGCTCGCAGGGCGAGTTCGCGGGCCTGCTCGCGATCCGTGCCTACCACGCCTCGCGCGGCGAGAGCAGCCGTGAGGTGTGCCTGGTGCCGAGCTCCGCGCACGGCACCAACGCCGCCTCCGCCGTCATCGCCGGTCTGCGCGTGGTGGTCGTCGCCTCCGATGCCCGCGGCAACATCGATCTCGATGACCTCAAGCAGAAGATCAAGGATCACGGCGACGAGCTCGCCGCGATCATGATCACCTACCCCTCCACCCACGGTGTCTACGAGGAGGAGGTGCGCACCGTCTGCGAGCTGGTCCACGACGCCGGCGGTCAGGTCTACGTCGACGGCGCGAACCTCAACGCCCTGCTGCAGGTGGCGCGCCCCGGCGAGTTCGGCGGGGACGTCTCCCACCTGAACCTGCACAAGACCTTCTGCATCCCTCACGGCGGCGGCGGCCCCGGGGTCGGGCCGGTCGCGGCGAAGGCGCACCTGGCGCCCTTCCTGCCCGGCCATCCCGCCATGCAGCAGATCGAGCACCCGGTGGTCGGTCAGGGCGAGCAGCCCCATGGCGGTGCCCCGGTCTCCCAGGCGCCCTACGGGTCCCCCTCGATCCTGCCGATCACCTGGACCTATATCCGGCTGATGGGCCCGGACGGGCTGCGCCACGCGACGGCCTCGGCGGTGCTTGCGGCGAACTACATGGCGCGCCGCCTCTCCGAGTCCTACGAGATCCTCTACACCGGGGAGAACGGTCTGGTGGCCCACGAGTGCATCGTGGACCTGCGCCCGTTCACCGCTCGCACCGGGATCTCCGTGGACGACGTCGCCAAGCGGCTCATCGACTACGGCTTCCATGCTCCGACCATGTCCTTCCCCGTGGCGGGCACGCTGATGGTGGAGCCGACGGAGTCCGAGGACCTCGCCGAGATCGACCGCTTCGTCGACGCGATGCTGATGATCGCGAAGGAGGCCGAGGAGGTCCTGGCCGGTACCTGGCCCGCCGAGGACAACCCGTTGGTCAACGCCCCGCACACCGCGGCGTCGGTCGTCACGGGGGAGTGGACCCACCCGTACTCCCGCGAGGTCGCCGTCTACCCCGGCAGCTGGACCGCGCTCGAGGACGACTCCGTCCACGACAGCGCCCAGATGCGGATCCAGTCGAAGTACTGGCCGCCGGTGCGCCGCGTCGAGCAGGCCTACGGCGACCGCAACCTGGTCCCGACCTGGCCGCGTGACTGAGCCGGGCCCGGCCTGGCTGCGTGACTGAGCCCGGGCCGGACCGCCCGGTGGGCCCCGCCGATATGAACAGCTGTGACGCCCCGGTTTCCGACCGGGGCGTCATTGCTCCTAGGCTCTGTGCATGACCGAGATCCTCACCACCCATGCCGGCTCCCTCCCTCGCAGCCCCGAGCTGATCGCGGCCAATGCGCAACGCCCCGTCGGCGCCGACGGACTGACCCCCGAACCCACCGCCGAGTTCCGCGAGGTGCTGCGCCAGGCTGTGGTGGACGTGGTGGCGAAGCAGCGCGAGATCGGCATCGCGATCCCCAACGACGGCGAGTACGGGCACCTGATGGGCTCGGCCGTGAACTACGGCTCCTGGTGGTCGTACATCTTCGACCGCGTCAGCGGTCTGGAGCTGACCGGCAGCGACCACTTCTCCGCCGAACCGGTCCGCTCGAGCCCGGGCGACGTGCGCCTGACCACCTTCCCCGATCGTCGCGACTGGACCACCTTCGCCGAGGCATACCAGGATCCGAGCTCCGGCATCACCGTCGGCGCGCAGACCACGTTCCCCGCGGCCACCGGCCCGGTCTCGTTCTCCGACGTCGGCCGCGAGCTCGTCGACCAGGACGCCAGGAACATCCGGGCGGCGCTCAAGGCCGCTGGGTACGAGCACGGCTTCCTCAACTCCCTCTCGCCGGGCTCCGGCAGCCGCATCGTCGATGATCACTACGGCGACGAGGACGCCTTCCTCGACGCCTGGGTCGACGTGATGCGCCCCGAATACGAGGCGATCGCCGCCGCCGGACTCACCGTGCAGGTCGACGACCCGTCGATCGCCGAGAACTGGGACCAGATCAACCCCGAGCCGAGCGTCGAGGACTACCTCACCTTCACCCGCAAGCGAGTCGACGCGGTGAACCGCGCCCTGGTGAACGTGCCCACCGAGCAGACCCGTTTCCATCTCTGCTGGGGCTCCTGGCACGGCCCGCACACCACCGACATCGAGTTCCGCCACATCGCCCCGCTGCTGCTGGAGATCGACGCGAAGTACTACAGCTTCGAGGCGGCGAACGTGCGCCATGAGCACGAGTGGACCGTGTGGCAGGACCTCGAGCTGCCCGCCGACAAGGTGCTCGTGCCCGGCATCGTCTCGCACGCCACCAACGTGGTCGAGCACCCCGAACTGGTCGCGCAGCGTCTCGAGCGCTTCGCGAAGATCGTCGGCCCCGAGCGCGTGATCGGCTCGACCGACTGCGGTCTCGGCGGGCGCATCCACCCGCAGATCGCCTGGGCGAAGCTCGAGTCGCTGGTGGAGGGCGCGAAGCTCGCCTCGCAGCGTCTCTGACCCGGATCGCGCCAGCGGTCGCACCCGGCCCCATCTGGCGGCCGCCCCCTGCCCCCGTCGGGCGGCTGCCCTCTGCACGATCGGGCGGCGGCCGCCCGCATGATCAGGCCGCGGCCGCTGCTCCACCGGGCGGCGGCCACTGTTCCACCGGGCTTTCGGCCGCAGACGTGGACCAAGTGTTCATGCGGACCAAGTGTTCATCCAGATGTCACGCGTCCATCGCGCGGAGGACCAGCACCAGGAGCATCATCGATGGCGTGAGGATTCTCTTCGTCTCCGAATCATTCCTTCCGCACATGAACGGGGTCACGGGCTCCGTGCTCCGCGTCGTGGACCACTTCGCCGCCACGGGTGACGATCTCGGGATCATCGCCCCTCAGTGGCCGGGAGCGGACAAGCACCTGCGCACCGCCTGCGGTCGACGGGTGAGGGTGCGCCGCGTCGCCTCGGCCCCGATGCCCGGCTATTCGGAGGTGCGGATCGCCGCCACCAGTGCCGCTGCGCTGCGGCGGCGGATCGACGAGTTCCAGCCCGATGTCATCCACCTCGCTTCACCGATGATCCTCGGCGGCCGGGCCGTGGTCGCCGCCCAGAAGGCAGGCGTGCCCACCGTCGCCGTCTATCAGACCGACATCCCCGGATACACCGCCCGGTACGGGATGCCGTTCCTGGAGAACGCCACCTGGCAGCTGCTGCGCGACGTCCACAACCGCGCGACCGTGAACCTCGCCCCCTCGACCGCGACCCGGGACCAGCTCCTCCAGCACGGCATCGAACGGGTGGACCTCTGGCGGCGCGGCGTGGACACCACCCTGTTCTCGCCGGAGCTGAGCAGCCCGTCGCTGCGGGCGAGATATGCACGGCCGGACGAGAAGCTCGTGATCTACGTGGGCCGGCTCGCGGCCGAGAAGCAGGTCCAGGATCTCAAGGTCATCCATGACATGCCCGGCGTGCGACTGCTGATCGTGGGGGAGGGGCCCGAGGGGGAGTCGCTGCGCCGGCTCATGCCCCGGGCGCGCTTCGCCGGATTCCGCACCGGCACCGACCTCGCCGCCCACCTCGCCAGCGCCGACCTGTTCATCCACCCCGGTGAGCTCGAGACCTTCGGCCAGACCCTCCAGGAGGCCATGGCCTCCGGCCTGCCGGTGATCGCCCCGCGGCGCGGAGGGCCGGTGGACCTCGTCGCCCCCAGCCGCACCGGCTGGCTCTATTCCCCGGGCATGCTCGACGAGCTGAGAGAGCACGCGAGCGATCTGCTCTTCGACGATGCGAAACGCCAGGCCTTCGGCCGAGCGGCCGAGGAGTCCGTGCGCAAGCGGACCTGGCCGGTGCTCGCCGAGCAGCTGCGCGGCTACTACCTGCAGGCGATCGAGCAGCACCGACAGGTCGACGCCCTGCTCTGATCCCGGCTTCCCTCGGCTCCGTCCCGTCCCCCGTCACAAACCTGCTGTCACATTCCGCCACATAGTTCGCCCGCGATGCCGCCGGCGCGATGAACTGGGTCCAGTCGTCGACCGACGGCCCGGAACATCGCTCCTCTGCGGAAGGGACAACATCATGGCGCAGCGCACTCGTCGCCCGCTCATCGGCGTGACCGCGGGGACCCGCACGATGATGTCCGGCGCCTGGGCGGGCCATGATGCCGTGGCGGTCAACGAGCAGTACGTGCGTGCCCTGCGGGAAGCCGGTGCGCGACCCGTGATCATCGCCCCGCAGGACGAATGGAGCGACGAAGAGATCGCCGAGCTGGACGGCCTCGTGCTCACCGGCGGCACCGATCTCGATCCCACCGCCTGGGGCGAGGAGTCGCTCGCCACCGACATGACCCCAGACCCGGAGCGGGACGCCTTCGAGACGGCGCTGTACCGTGCCGCCCGACGCAATGACGTGCCGGTGCTCGGGATCTGCCGTGGCCTGCAGGTCATCGTCATCGCCGAGGGCGGGGAGCTCCACCGTCACCTGCCGACGGACCTGCCCGCCCATCCCACGACAGGTCTCGAGCCCACCCGCGTCGAGGCGCAGCTCGATGCGGCCAGCGACCTCGCCCTCGCGCTCGGCACCCGCGCCGAGGTCACTGCCTTCCACCACCAGGGGATCCGCACCGTCCGCGGCGATCTGCGGATCGTGGCCCGCCACGACAGCGGCCTGGCCCTCGCGGTCGAAGCGGAGCACGGATCGAGCGTGCTCGGCGTGCAGTGGCACCCCGAGATCGACGGCGAGGCGGGGCGCAGCATCTTCGAGAGCCTGCTCACGGCGATCCGCCACCGCGACACGGCCACGGTCACACCCTCCCTGGTCTAAGATGGGCAACGGTCGTCCGAGCCCCGTGCCGGACGCAGAGATCGGTGACACAGAGGAAGAGGCAGCATGAGCAACCAGCATGTCGCGGACGCGACCGATGCGCAGACGCATCAGGACGAGAACGTGACCTCGAAGGGCAACAACATCGTCCTATCGGTGGTGCTCTTCATCGTGCTCTTCGGGCTGTTCGCCGCCGGGCTCTACATGATGTCGATGATGCCGATGACCGAGCCCTCGGTCGGCCTCTTCGTCGGCGGCCTCGCGCTGTGCATGGTCGCGCTGTACGGCACCTTCGATCTGGTGCCGCGCTTCCTCTCCTGAGCTCCCCTGAAATTCCTCGTGCCCGGCGCCTCACGGCGGCCGGGCACGAGTCATTTCTGGCGGGAATCGCCGGCAGGGATGCTGTTCGAGGCGCGCCGCTCAGGCTATGGGGTGCGTCGTCTCCAGTCGCACGATCGATTCCAACGCCACCACGATCATGTCCTCGAAGGTCTCCTGACGTTCCTGCGCGCTCGTCTCCTCCCCGGTGAGGAGGTGATCCGAGACGGTGCAGAGAGCGAGCGCGCGGCGAGAGAACTGCGCGGCGAGGGTGTACAGAGCAGCAGCCTCCATCTCCACCCCGAGCACCCCGTATCCCGCCAGGATGCGGGTGGTCTCCGGATCAGGTGAGTAGAACTGGTCGGCGGAGTAGAGTCCGCCGGCGACCAGCGGCAGCATGCGGTCCTCGGCGATCTCGGCCGCAATCCGGGCCAGCGTGAAATCCGCGGCCGGAGCGAAGGAGACATACCGGAAGCGCGGCACGTTCATCGCGGAATCCGTCGAGGCGGCCACGCCCAGGATCACGTCCCTCACGTTCACCGCCCCCGAGAGCGCGCCGCAGGTGCCGACTCGGATGATGGTCTGCACGTCGTAGTCGTCGAAGAGCTCCTGGGCATAGATCGCCATCGACGGCTGGCCCATGCCGGAACCCTGCGCGGAGACCCGGATCCCGCGGTAGGTGCCGGTGAAGCCCAGCATCCCCCGCACGTCGTTGTACTGGACGGGATCCTCGAGGAAGGTCTCGGCGATCCAGCGGGCGCGATAAGGATCCCCGGGCATCAGGACGTACGGGGCGATCTGGCCGGGGGAGGCACCGATGTGTGTCGACATGTTGCCAGCGTACGGCGCGGGTACGGCCCGGTGACGGAACGCAGAGCGGAACGCAGAGAAGGGCACGGTATGCCGGAAGCGGTGACCTGATCGCCACCCGTGGTGTGTTCCGGCGCGGTATGGCGCAGAATAGATGACCGTGAACGCTCACGATCCTCTGCTCGCCGCCTCTGCGCGCCCCGCCGTGCCGGCGTCGGTGCGACGAGCCCGCTGGGCCGTCTCCCTGATCTTCTTCCTCAACGGCGCTTCCTTCTGCGCGATCCTGCCCCGGTACCCGGAACTGGTGGAATCGATCGGGCTGAGCAACACCGCCTTCGGCCTCGCCATCGGCATCGGCCCTCTCGGTGGATTGCTGGCTGGCCTGTTCGCCGCCCGCCTGATGTCCCGCTTCGGCTCCGCCCGGGTGAGCGTGGTGCTGCAGGTGCTCGCATCTGTCTCGCATCTGGCGGTCTACGTCTCCGGGTCCTGGCTCTGGCTGACCTGCTCGCTGCTGCTGGCGACAGCAGCCGATGCGATCACGGACATCGCGATGAACGCCCATGGCATGCGGGTCGAGCGGCGCTATCGCCGCTCGATCATGAACAGCTACCACGGCTGGTGGTCGCTCGGAGCGGTGGTCGGCGGCCTGCTCGGCGCCGCCTGCGCACAGCTCGGCCTGCCGCTGTGGATCCAGGGAATCATCGGCATGATCGTGTTCGGCCTCCTCGCTGCCGCCTCGCTGCGCTTCATGCTGCCGGGCCCGGACAGCACCGAGCGCACGCCGGTCGCCTCCCCGTCGGCGTCCTCCGCCACAGAGGTTCCCGATGCGGCACCGACCGGCTTCCGCCTGGCCGGGATGAGCTTGCGAGCGCTCGGCCTGGTGACTGCACTGGGCATGGTCCTGGTGTTCGCGGGCTCCACCGAAGACGCCGGCAGCACCTGGGGTGCTCTGTTCATGCAGGACACGTTCGCGGCCACGCCCTTCCTGGCAGGTATGGCGTTCGTGGCCCTGCAGGGGGCGCAGACGATCGGCCGCTTCACCGGCGATGCCGTGGTGGACCGCCTGGGGGACCGGACGACCGCGCGGCTCGGTGGTGTGATCGCCATGGTGGGGATGAGCTTCGCCCTGCTGCTGCCCTCGCCGGTGACCGCGGTGATCGGCTTCGCCGCAGCAGGGTGGGGCGTGGCGACCCTCTTCCCCGCTGCCTATCGCGCTGCGGATGACCTTCCCGGGGTGCCCCATGGAGTCGGGATCACCGTGGTCGGCTGGTTCGCCCGCCTGGGATTCTTCCTCACCCCGCCATTGATCGGGGTGCTCGCCGACGCGATGACCCTGCGCTATGCCCTGTGGATGGTCCCGCTCTACGCCGTCGGGATCCTGCTGTTCTCCAGGGTGCTCAGCACTCGGAGCGTGAAGGCGGGTCACTGACGCTGATCGGCAGGGCAGGGCAGGGCGGGGCAGGGCAGACTAGAGCGCCGAGCCGGGCCCTCGGGACGCACGCGCACCCGGGACGCCCACATCGGGGCACGCGCGCCGGGCCGCACCCGCAGCCCCGCCGCGCCCGCCCTCGGTCAGAAGCGGCTGCTGTCCCCGGCACCTTCGCGGGCGATCACCAGGTCTCCGCCCGAGAGATCCACGACCGTGGTCGGCTCGATCCCGACCTCCCCGGAGTCGATGATCGCGTCCACCTGCTCGCCGAGAAGATCCTGGACCACCCAGGCCTCAGAGGGCGGATCCTCCTGCCCAGGCAGCAGCAGCGTCGAGGAGGCGATCGGCTCGCCGAGCGCCTCCACCAGCGCATGGGCCACGCGATGGTCCGGGATCCGCACCCCGACCGTGTGCTTCTTCGGATGGGCGAGCCTGCGCGGCACTTCTTTCGTGGCGGGGAGGATGAAGGTGTAGGCCCCCGGGGTCGCGTTCTTGACCAGCCGGAAGACCGGGTTCGAGACCAGCACGAACTGACCCAGCTGCGCGAAGTCTGCGCAGACCAGCGTGAAGTGATGATCCTTCCCCACCTGTCGGATCCGTCGGATCCGATCGAGCGCCTCGACATTGCCGAGGGTGCAGCCCAGGGCGTAGCAGGAATCGGTGGGATAGGCGATCAAGCCGCCTTCCTGCAGCACCGAGACCGCCTGCTCTATGAGCCGGGGCTGAGGATCCTCGGGATGGATGTCGAGATACTTCGCGGAGCGACGTGACCTGGCCATGCCCGATGGTACGCCGGGGCCTGACCGCACGTCGATCACGCTCGCAACCTTGTCGATCTGCCTCGCAGCGTTGTCGACCAGGCTCGCAGTCCTGTCGATCCGCTTCGCAGCCCGTCGAACAGGGCCGGGCACCGGCTGGGGCCGGTCGGCGCCGTGATTCAGGCGACGACGACGAACTCACGGCCGATCCATTTGGTGCGCCGCAGCCGCACCACGGCGTTCACGGGCAACGGTCCCTTGATATGGGGGTAACCGCGACCTTTGCCGTCCACATCCGCTTCGATGTCCACCGCGATGCCGGCGGCCTCCACTCGAGCCACGTCGATCTCCAGGATCACGAGATCCGAGGGACGATCCGGATAGACCCGCTTGGCGACCTTCGAGACCTGCTCCGGCCAGGACGCGTGCAGGAACCCTTCCTCGGCCAGGTCGCGGCCGCGGGTCGCGCGGGTGTAGGAGCCTGACCGAACGGCTGCCTCCCAGGTGGGCAGTTCGGTGATGTGCCAGATCAGGGGCGGAGGCATGACCGGCAGTGTACCGTGACCGGCATGGATGAGACCTCCGCCGGACCTGGCGCGGTGCGCCTGGTCCACGATGATGACCGTGACCGTTATGAGGCACTCGACGGCGATGAGCTGGTCGCTGTCCTCGCCTATGGCGACGAGGATCTGCCACCGGGTGCCGGAGACGGCCTCGGGGTACAGGTGCGGGATCTCCGTTCGACCGTCGTCGCTCCCGAGCGCTCGGGTCAGGGCATCGGCTCCGCGATCGTGCGCTACGCCCTGGACGATATCCGCGGCCAAGGGCTGAATATCCGCCCCACGTGCTGGTTCGTCAAGGGATGGATCGACCGCCACCCCGACTATGCCGACCTGCTGGAGAACCCGGCCCCCGTTCGCGACCAGGAGGGCCGATGACATACCGGATCCTGACCGTTTGCACGGGCAACATCTGTCGCTCGCCGATGGCCGAGTACGCCCTGCGCGAGGCCCTGGACCAGGCCGGCCTCGGCGACCGCGCCGAGGTCGCCTCCGTGGGCACCACCGGGTGGGAGGTGGGAAATCCGATCGATCCGCGGGCCGGCGACCTGCTGCGCCGTCATGGCATCGATGCGGTCAGCCATCGCGCACGCCAGCTTGATGAGCAGGAGCTGCACCGCGCCGACCTCGTGCTCGCTCTCGACCATGACCATGTCGGGCCGCTCCAGCGCGTGCTCGGTCGCGAGCAGGCCGACAGGACGGTCCGGATGGTGCGGGACTTCGCGCCGGCTCCGGTCGAGGACACGGGCATCCGTGACCCCTGGTACGGCGACGAGAGCGACTTCGAGATCACCTGGGAGCAGATCGACGAGGCGCTGGGCGGCATCATCGACCATGTCAGCGCCCAGCTCGATGCCGGCGCGCGCTCGGTCGACTCTCGGGAGCAGCGATGAATGCCGCGGAGCCGCGCGGCGCGCTCGAGACGGCCGCCGCCCTGCGCAGCGGAGAGCTCGACGTCCTCGAGCTCGCCGAACGGACTCTCGAGGCGGCCCGCGGCGTCGGTGCCGAGACCGGCGCGTTCGCCCACCTGCTCGAGGACCTCACCCGGGAACAGGCTCGGACCGTCTCCGAGCGGCTCGCCGACGCGCGTCGCAGCGGTCGAGAAGCGGACCTCGCCGCTCAGCTGCCGCTGCTCGGGGTGCCGCTGCCGATCAAGGACCTGACCCAGGTCGCCGGCGCCCCCTTCGAGGCCGGCAGCGCCGCCCTCGCGGGCAACATCGCGACCGTGACCGACGGCGTGGCACAGAAGATCCTCGATGCCGGCACCCTCACCATCGGCAAGACCACGACGCCGGAGTTCGGCATGCCCTGCTACACCGAGCCGGCGACCGGCGCGCCCGCCCGGACCCCCTGGGATCTGCGCCGCACCGCCGGCGGTTCGAGCGGGGGAGCGGCCGCTGCGGTCGCCTCCGGCGTGGTGCCCCTCGCGCATGGCTCCGACGGCGGGGGATCCGTCCGGATCCCTGCGGCGTGCTGCGGCATCGTGGGCGTGAAGCCCTCCCGCGGCGTGGTCTCACCCGGGCCGTACGGCAGCGAAGGGATGGGCCTGGGCACCGACGGTGTGCTCGCGCGCAGCGTGCGGGATGCGGCCGCCGGGCTGGACCTCATCGCCGGGCCGCGCACGGGAGACTTCACCCCCTCGCGCGCCTCAGAACGCTCCTACCTCGCCCGCCTCGAGGAGGACTCCCAGGCTCTGGCCCCGCTGCGGATCGCCGTGCTGCGGGAGCCGCTGGCCGCGGAGACCGAGGTGCATCCGGCCGCTCTGCGGGGACTCGAGCGTGCCCTCGAGGTCCTGCACGGGCTCGGCCATGAGACCGTCGAGATCCGAGCCCCATTCACCCCTGAGGACTGGAAGTCCTTCATGCCGCTGTGGTCCGTCGGGGCGGCGTCGATTCCCTTGACCTCTGCGCAGGAGGGGAAGCTGCTCGAGCTGACCCGCTGGCTGCGCGAACGCGGCCGCAGCTACAGCGGCGTGGATCTGGCGCTGGCGTTCTCCGGGGTCCAGTCGCTCTCCCGGCGCACTCTGGAGGAGTTCGCTCCGTTCGATCTGGTCATCACCCCCACTCTGGCCGCACCCCCCGCCTTCCCTGCAGAGCTCCAGCTCTCCGACGGCGAGGCGGACTTCTTCGCCCAGTGCGCGTTCACCCCGTGGACCAGCACCTGGAACATGCTCGGCACCGCCGCCGTCTCGGTCCCGATCCATCGGGAGATGATCGACGGCGGAGAGCTGCCCTTCGGCGTGCAGCTGGCAGCCACTCGGCCGGGCGACGAGCCGCTCCTGCTCGCGGTCGCCGCGCAGCTCGAGGCTCACGACCCGTGGCCGCTGGTGCGCGTGCCGCAGCACGCATGAGCACTCCCACGGAAGGGGCTGGGTCGCTGGAAGGAGCCGGGCCGCAGACCGTCCGACTCGACGTCTGGCTGTGGAGCGCCCGCCTGATGCCCACCCGTTCGGCGGCGACCGCGGCGTGCCGCGGCGGTCATGTGCGGCGCAACGGTGAACCGGCCAAGGCGGCCCAGAAGATCGTGGTCGGGGATGAGCTGAGGGTGCGCTCCCCGGGGCGTGAGCGGGTCGTAGTCATCACCCGGATCCTCACCAAGCGGGTGGGTGCCCCGATCGCTCGCACCGCCTATGAGGACCACAGCCCGGAGCCGCCGCCGCAGCTCGCTGCCGCCCCGCCCCGGAGGGAGCGCGGTACCGGCAGGCCCACCAAACGGGAGCGTCGACAGTTCGACCGGTTGCGAGGACGTGACTCCACAGGCGGCGACGACGAGCACGACCCCCGGCACTGAAAGCTCCGTACCTGAGATCCGGTCGTGAGGCCCGGTCCTGAGCCCCAGTGAGCACGCGGCTTGAGCACAGGGCTTCCGCATGACGAGGGCCCCGCGTCGATGACGCGGGGCCCTGGTGGCTCCCGTCCGGTGCGCGAGCGCCCGGTTCAGATCAGCGTGCGGAGGAGAGCAGCTCGTGGCGGTTGGAGGTCAGCCGGCTGAGCAGGTTCCGCTCGATCTCGACGACCTTGGGATTCGCGCCGTCGGCGAGCAGCCGCTGACGGATCGAAGCGAGGTCGGCGCTCTCCCGGATGAACCGCTTCATCACCGGTTTGGCACCGATCTGCTCCGCCCAGCGCTTGCCCTCGCGCCGTCCCTTCCAGGTCGCGAGCATGTCGACTTCCTCGTGGGTGAGCCAGCCCTGGTTGGCGTAGTCACCCAGACGGACTCGGGTCAGCCTGGATTCATCCCAGATCAACGCCACGATCGTGATCAGCCATATCAGTGAGAGCAGCGCCTTGGCGCCGTACATCAGCAGCAGGATCGGGATCCCGCCGCCGAGACCGGCGAAGAAGTTCCATGCCGCATGGATCAGCATCCCGGGGATCAGCGCGGGGATGAACACCAGGAAGCCCATGATGGTGCCCCACTTGCGCGCCACGAAGCCGACGATGATGCCCGTGAGCGAGGTGTAGATCGCGTGGCCGAAGATGTTCATCACCCCGCGCAGGATGAACATGAACAGCACGCCCCCGGCGCCCATGCTCTCCAGCCCGCGGGTGTAGTAGATGATGTTCTCGGTGAAGGCGAAGCCGCCGCCGATCAGGGCGCCGTAGATCAGGCCGTCCAGCGGCCCGTTGAAGTAGCGGCGTGCGAGCACCATCAGCAGCAGCAGTCCGAGGCCCTTGGTGGTCTCCTCGACCAGCGGCGCGCTGATCACCGGGCCAGCAAAGGCCACCGCTGCTTCGCTGCCGGTGACCAGGAAGACCAGCAGCGAGTTCAGCGTGTTCAGGATGTAGCTGAGACCGGCGGCGATCGCTGCTCCCCAGAACACCGCGATGATCAGCAGGGGCAGCGGCTGGGGATCCCAGCGGTCCGCCAGGAACATGATCCCCGCGATGACGAGCAGGGAGATCCCTGCGAGGAAGGCCGTGACCGGCCACCAGATCGGGCTCGAGCTCGCAGTCATCACGAACTCGAGGAAGAACCAGCCCAGGACCACCAGCACGAAGAAGCCGAGCACCACCAGCGCGAGCCACACCATGATGCTCACAGCCGGCAGCCGGGTGGCGTTCTGCGCGACCTCCTGCACCCGACGGGTCTGGGTGGACCAGGCCGACTGCGGCTGGGCCTGGTCGGGTCGTTGGATCTGCGCAGGAGCGAAACGGGCAGCGGTGAGGCCCGACGCCGGCCGCACCGAAGTGTCATAGGCGCGCGGGTTGCCGTAGTCGATATAGCGCGGCTGCGACTGGAACGACGGAGATCCGGGCGCGGAGTTCGTGGCACCGGGGCGCGGGCGCCCGTTGGGCATGTACTGGCCGCCAGGCTGCTGGTAGGGGGGCTGGGACATGAGGGCCTCTGTTTTCGCGGCAGGGGTGTCAGGTATCGCTGTGCGGCTCGTGGTCGACGTCGGTTCCCCTGGACGGACGAGTCACGGTGCCAGTGCGATGCTACAGGTGTGTGATCCCATTCTCGCGGAGAGGCCCGGGGCTGTGGAAGGCTGTTGTGGATGACGACTGGCGGATGCCCGGAGGGTCCTCCGTCCGAAGTTCCTTGAGTGACGAAAGTTCTTAGAGTTGAGCGGAATAGACTCAACTTGGTTGACGTTGATCTGATCGAACGCCTCATACGACCGACGCGCCCAGGAGAGGAGCATCGTGGAATTCCAGTTCACCACCCGCTCGCAGGAAGCTGTCACCGCGGCTGCGGAGAAGGCTGTCGAGCTCGGCAACCCGCAGATCAGCTCGATGCACCTGTTGTGGGCCCTGGCCGACCAGGACAACGGCATCGGCCGTGCCGCCCTGGACGCAGCCGGCGCCGATCCGCTCGAGGTGGTCCGGCGCGCCGCGCAGGCGATCGACTCGCTGCCGCGAACCAGCGGAGGCTCTTCGCCCACCTTCGTCGGCACCGGATTCGATGCGCTCGAGGCGGCCCGGCGCGAGGCGGACACCGCCCGCCGCACCTACCTGTCCACCGAGCATCTGATGATCGGCATCGCTCTCGGCAAGGACGCCGCCGCGCGGCTGCTCGCCGCCGCCGGAGCGACCCCTCAAGCACTTCGCGATGCCGTCACCCAGCTGACCCCAGGAGATGATCGAATGAACCAGATGGATTCGCAGAACCCCGAGGGCACCTTCAAGAGCCTCGAGAAGTTCGGGGTGGACCTCACCGAGCTCGCCCGCGAGGGTCGGCTGGATCCGGTGATCGGCCGAGACACCGAGATCCGCCGCGTCGTGCAGGTGCTCTCGCGCCGCACCAAGAACAACCCGGTGCTGATCGGCGAGCCCGGCGTCGGCAAAACCGCCGTGGTCGAGGGTCTGGCCCAGCGCATCGTCGCGGGCGATGTCCCTGACTCCCTGCGCGGGAAGCGGCTGGTCTCGCTGGACCTCTCCTCGATGGTCGCGGGGTCGAAGTACCGCGGTGAGTTCGAGGAGCGCATGAAGGCGGTCCTGGACGAGATCCGCACCAGCAACGGTCAGATCGTCACCTTCATCGACGAGCTCCATACGGTGGTCGGCGCGGGCGGCTCCGGCGACGGCTCGATGGATGCCGGCAACATGCTCAAGCCGATGCTGGCCCGCGGCGAGCTGCGGATGGTCGGGGCGACCACCCTGGACGAGTACCGCGAGAACATCGAGAAGGACCCCGCGCTCGAGCGGCGCTTCCAGCAGGTGTTCGTGGGGGAGCCGAGCGTCGAGGACACCGTGACGATCCTGCGCGGGCTCAAGGACAAGTACGAGGCGCACCACAAGGTCACCATCACCGACTCTGCCCTGGTGGCCGCAGCGACCCTCTCCTCGCGCTACATCTCGGGCCGGCAGCTGCCGGACAAGGCCATCGACCTGGTCGACGAGGCCGCCTCCCGCCAGCGGATGGAGCTGGACTCCTCCCCGGAGGAGCTGGACATCCTGCGCCGTCAGGTGGACCGGCTGAAGATGGAGGAGCTCGCGCTCTCCGGCAGCGAGGATCCCGGAAGCATCGCCAGGCTCGAATCCGTGCGCTCCCAGCTCGCCGACCGCACCGAGCAGATGGAGGAGCTCTCGGCACGCTGGGAGCGGGAGAAGGCCGGTCTGAACCTGGTCGGCGACCTCAAGGCACAGCTCGAGCAGCTGCGCATGCAGGCCGATCGGGCTCAGCGCGAAGGCGACCTCACCGCTGCCTCGAAGATCCTCTACGGCGACATCCCGGCGCTCAAGGATCAGCTGCGTGAGGCAGAGGAGCAGGAGGCAGGCATCGCCGGCGAGCAGGAACGGCCGATGGTCGCCGACCACGTGAGCCCCGATGACATCGCCGATGTCGTCTCCGCCTGGACCGGAATCCCTGCCGGTCGCCTGTTGCAGGGCGAGACCGAGAAGCTCCTGCAGATGGAGGAGATCATCGGTCAGCGGCTGATCGGACAGGCCCGTGCCGTCGGCGAGGTCTCGGATGCGGTGCGCCGAGCGCGCGCCGGCATCTCCGACCCTGACCGTCCCACCGGCTCCTTCCTCTTCCTGGGGCCCACGGGGGTGGGCAAGACCGAGCTCGCCAAGACGCTCGCGGAGTTCCTCTTCGATGATGAGCGGGCGATGATCCGCATCGACATGTCGGAGTACTCCGAGAAGCACACCGTGGCGCGGCTGATGGGTGCCCCTCCGGGCTATGTCGGCTACGACGAGGGCGGCCAGCTCACCGAGGCCGTGCGCCGCAGGCCGTACTCGGTGGTGCTGCTCGATGAGATCGAGAAGGCCCACCCCGATGTGTTCGACGTGCTGCTGCAGGTTCTCGACGACGGCCGGCTCACCGACGGCCAGGGACGGACCGTGGACTTCCGCTCCACGATCATGATCCTCACCTCGAACCTGGGCGCCCATGCGCTCCAGGACCAGCTGCTCGACGAGAAGGAGAAGCACGAACGGGTGATGCAGGTGGTGCGGGCCTCCTTCAAGCCGGAGTTCCTCAACCGCCTGGACGACATCGTCATGTTCGACGCCCTGGATCGCGAGCAGCTCACCAGCATCGTCACCCTGCAGATCCAGGAGGTCGCCGCACGGCTGCGGGACCGTCGCATCTCCCTCGAGGTGGACGAGGCCGCAACCCGCTGGCTCGCTGCGGAGGGCTTCGACCCGATGTACGGGGCGCGACCCCTCAAGCGCCTGGTGCAGAAGGAGATCGGCGACGGGCTGGCCCGGCTGATCCTGAAGGGCGAGGTGCACGACGGTCAGCGTGTAGAGGTCGGCGTGCGTGAGGATGAAGCCGGGTTGGATCTTGCTATTGCCGAAGATCTCACGGCCGAAGTCAGCGGCTCCGAGGTGAATGCGAGCGGGGCTTCAGCCGCAGGGGGTTGATCGGATAGTCGCCTGGGCGGTGTCATTCTGTACAAAGATGACACCGCCCAATGGCGTCCGGCAGAATTCACGGGGCGCAACCGACTTCGTGTGATCAGTTCCCAAACAACGCGTCGGCGGCTGCGGTCATATGCTGGGATGCGAAGGTTTCAGGTGCGAGGAGCATGTGCGCGCCAACAGCTCCGGCACCTGTTCCAGAGGTGATGATGTTGCGCCCTGTGCTTCCCTCCGCCATGCCGAGTTCGTCCGATACTTTCGACCCAATGGATTCGCCGAGTCGTGCGGTGTGAGTATCGCTGGCGAAGTTGCCGCTCGTCTCCATCCATGATCGATTACCTGGCAGCTGTCCATCGGTAAAGTCGTTGGCGGTCGCGAGTCCTTGGATGAGTGGTAGCGGCGTCACGCTTCCGAGAGCTTCGGCACTGTTCCCAAGCACACCCCCGGTATCGCCTGCCTTCAAGCTCTCGACTGCCTCTGCGACGTCAGGGATCGCGCCGGCGATCGGTGCCATCTTTGCCACGCGACGCAACCACGGCGGCGCATCTTTGCTGTCTTCGGCCATGCTGGAGAGCTTTTCGCCAACATTCTTCGCGATGTGCTTGGCGGAGTCCTTCCAGCCGTCGTCGCCTGAGCCGGGGGCGGGGAAAGGGCCGCCTCCACCGAAGCCGTTACCGGACCCTCTTCTGGCGCTCCAGCCACCGTGCGCGCCGTTACCAGGGGAAGAGGTCATATCCTGCTCGTCGGCCTCTTCCTCGAGCAGGGTTCCGCGCTCGGACACCTGAGCAGCGCTGCTCATGCCACGCTGATGGGCGATGTCGTACTGGGACCGGAAGTCATCGGCGTCCGGGCCCACCCAGTTCACCGCATGGACCAGTCCCCGCAGCGAGGTCAGCAGCTCCTCGACCCGCCCCGAGGCGCCGTTGAACCGGCTCGCTAGGTCGCGCAGCTGATCGGTGTCGGCACCGTAGAAGGTCATACCCACCATGATCGCGCTTCAAACGAGGGTGCGCCATGGGGAGGACTGCCCATCCCTGAACGAGATCCAGAGACACGCTGTTCGACGTCACCCTTGCGGGTCCCAGGGCGCCGGGAGGTACTCACGGCGCAGGTCGTAGTAGCGCTCCGGATCGGTGATTCCGTCCAGGCCGCGCTGCCACTGCTGCCCGTACTCCAGGGTCGACTGCTCCATCGCGCGCAGCGGAGCGGCCGCCCCCGGGTTGACGGGTTCCACGAGATCCGCGCCCGTGCCGATCAGCTCCGAGGCCGTCCGGGACATGGCCGGCACCGGGGTGGCGGCGAGGATGTCCGCCATCGCACCTGCATGGCGGTACATCCCGCGTTCGCCGGCGCGCACGATGCCCGCCAGGTCGCCGTCCCCGATCGCAGAGGAGACCTCCTCGCTGGTCTGCATGACGTTGGCGAGCCCCTGGTCGATGCCGGAGATCACCTGCCCCGGCACGGAGTCGCTCCCGAGCACGGCCCCGGCGACGGTGTGGGGCACTCGCACCACCGAGACCGCCGGGGTGAGTGCCCCGAGGCCGATCTCCTCGAGATTCTGCTCCGTCCGGTCGAAGATCTGCCCCATGCCGCTATGGACCCCCATCACCGTCTGCGCCGCGCCGACGAAGGGGATCGCACCGAGTCCGAGCTTCCGATCGAGCTGCGCCTCGGCGAGGATCTCGGGATCCAGCGCGAACTCCTCTCCCTTGGGGAGCGGAGCAGGCGCGGGGATGGTCCGCAGCGGGTCCGGCCGCATGAAGGGACCGCCGATCATCGGCCAGAGCTCGTCCAGATCGGGCAGCCGAGGCAGTCGATCCGCCAGACGCTGCGGGTCCGGATGCATGAAGGGACCGCCGATCATCGGCCCCCACTCCATGCCGCCCTTCCCCTGCAGCGGTGGCAGTCCCACGGCCGGGTCCGGGACCCAGGGCGGGGTCGCCCGCACGCCGAGCGGATCTCCGGCCACCCCGGGAGCGGTGTCTGGCTGGGAGCAGACGTCCTGCTCCGCGGCCTCGCCCTCGAGCTGCCGGCCGCGCTCCCGCAGCTTCTCGACCAGCCGGATCACGGTGTCGACCACCTCATCGGTGCACCGGCGGTGATCCTCCGCGTCCGGACCGAACCAGGCCGTGGCGTGCACCGTGCGTGCAACAGCGGTGATCACCGCCCCCAGCTGAGCCGCGTCGGTGGAAAACTCGGCGGACAGCTCTGTCAGGGCGACGGTCTCGGATCCCCAGAAAGTGTTCATGGCGAGACCGTAGGCAATCACGATCTGCGGACGTCGGTCACCGCCGGGGAATGTGGATGGACGAGGGATGTGGAGGAACCGTCGGCGGCGCGGGACAGCCCGGGCAGCAGAGCCCGGGCAGCAGAGGCCGGGCTGCAGAGCCCGAGCAGCAGACGGCCCCGGGAACCCGTCCTACGGATTCCCGGGGCCGTCAGCTCAGTCGAGCAGCTCAGATCACGATGTTCACGATCTTCGGCGCGCGGATGATCAGCTTGCGGACGGTCTGGCCCTCCAGCAGCTCCTGCACCCGCGGCTCGGCCATCACCGCTGCCTCGAGATCGCTCTCGGAGATCCCGGGATCCACCTCGATGCGGTGGCGCACCTTGCCCTTGATCTGGATCACGCAGGTGACCTGCTCGGCCTTCAGCAGCTCCGGATCCGCCACCGGGAACGCCACTCGCGAGATGCTGCCCTTGTGACCCAACCGTGCCCACAGCTCCTCGGCCAGGTGCGGGGCCAGCGGAGAGACCATCAGCACCAGCGGCTCGACCGCCGCACGCGGCGTGGAACCGGTGGCGGTGAGCTGCTTGGTCAGGTGGTTCACCAGCTCGATGAGCTTCGCGATGGCGGTGTTGAAGTGCATCCGCTCCATGTCCCGGGTGACCCCATCGATCGCCCGGTGGGTGGCCTGCATCGTGGGCCGGTCCCCGGGGTCGTCGGTGACCGTCAGCTGCCCCGTCTCCTCATCGACCACGAGGCGCCACAGACGCTGCAGGAAGCGCTGGGAGCCGACGACGGCGCGGGTCTCCCAGGGCCGTGAGAGGTCCAGCGGTCCCATCGACATCTCGTACACGCGCAGGGTGTCGGCGCCGTATTCCTCGTACATGTCATCCGGTGCCACCGCGTTCTTCAGCGACTTGCCCATCTTCCCGTACTCCTGGGTGACAGGTTCGCCCTGGTAGGTGAAGGTGCCGTCGGCCCCTGCGACGACCTCCTCGGCGGGGACGTGGACGCCACGGGCGTCGGTGTAGGCGAAGGCCTGGATGTAGCCCTGGTTGAACAGGCGGTGGAACGGCTCCTGGCTGGAGACGTCGCCGCGGTCGAAGAGCACCTTGTGCCAGAACCGCGCATACAGCAGGTGCAGCACCGCGTGCTCGACCCCGCCGACGTACAGGTCCACACCGCCCACGCCGCCGTCCTCGGGCGCGCCGAGCCAGTACTTCTCGTTCTCCGCACGCACCAGGACATCATCCTCGGTGGGGTCGATGTAGCGCAGGTGGTACCAGGACGAACCCGCCCACTGCGGCATCGTGTTCGTCTCTCGACGGTAGGTCTTCGGACCCTCGCCCAAGTCCAGCTCGACCTCGGCCCACTCCGTCGCGCGCGACAGCGGGGTCTGCGGCTCGGTGTCCGCATCCTGGGGATCGAAGGTCTTGGGGGAGAAGTCCGCGACCTCGGGCAGGTCCAGCGGCAGCATCGACTCCGGCAGCGGGATCGGCACCTCGGGCGCCGCCGGATCGTAGACGATCGGGAAGGGCTCACCCCAGTAGCGCTGGCGCGAGAACAGCCAGTCCCGCAGCCGGAAGGTGGTGCGGGCACGCCCGAAGCCCTTCTCCTCGGCGTACTCGGTCGCGCGCGCCTTCGCCTCGTCCTTGTCCAGGCCGTTCAGATCCAGATCGGCGTTCGCGGAGTTGATCTTCTGGCCTTCTCCGGTCCAGGCGCCGCCGTTGAAATCAGCAGGCGGCTGCACGGTGCGGATCACCGGCAGCGAGAACTTCGTGGCGAAGGCGAAGTCTCGCTCATCCTCGGCGGGGACCGCCATGATCGCGCCGGTGCCATAGCCGGTCAGCACGTAGTCCGCGGTGAAGACGGGCAGCTCGCGGCCGTCCATCGGGTTCGTCGCGGTCAGCCCGGTGAACACGCCGGTCTTCTCGCGATCGTCCGCGGTCCGCTCGTCCTCGTCGAGAGAGGCGGCACGTGCCCGGTAGGACTCCACGGCCTCCCGCGGGGTGGCTGCGCCACCGGTCCAGGACTCCTCGGTGCCCTCCGGCCATGCTGCGGGCAGGGACGAGGGATCCGTGAGCAGCGCGTGCTCGGGGGAGAGCACGCAGAAGGTCGCGCCGAACAGGGTGTCCGCACGGGTCGTGAACACGTCGAAGGATGCCTCGGGAGCTGAGGACAGGCCGGCGGTGGGGAACGTGATCTGCGCGCCGTGGCTGCGTCCGATCCAGTTGCGCTGCATGGCGCGGATCGACTCGGGCCAGTCCACCCGGTCCAGATCATCGATGAGGCGGTCCGCGTAGGCGGTGATCCGCATGTTCCACTGCCGCAGCCGGCGGGTGAAGACCGGGAAGTTCCCGCGTTCGGAGCGGCCCTCGGCGGTGACCTCCTCATTGGCCAGCACGGTGCCCAGACCCGGGCACCAGTTCACCGGGGTCTCGGAGATGTAGGTCAGGCGGAAGGAGTCGGCCAGCTCCGTGAGCTCGGCGTCGGTGGCGGCGGTGACGTCGGCGGGGGAGCGGCCCGCCCACCCCTCGGGCAGCTCGATGCCCTGGCGGTCGGCGAGGGCGAACGGATCCACAGTGCCGCCGCGCAGCTCCTCACGCAGCTCGGCGATCGGCCGCGCCCGTCCCGTGATGCCGTCGGCGTTCGGGGCCTCGGGGTCGTACCAGGAGTCGAAGATCCGCAGGAAGATCCACTGCGTCCATTTCACGAACTCAGGATCAGTGGTGGCCAGCGAACGGCGGGAGTCATGGGACAGACCCAGCCGGTGCAGCTGGCGGCGCATGTTCGCGATGTTGGACTCGGTCGTGATGCGCGGATGGGTGCCCGTCTGTACGGCGTACTGCTCGGCGGGCAGGCCGAAGGCGTCGTAGCCCATCGTGTAGAGGACGTTCTTGCCCATCATCCGCTGATGGCGGGCGACCACGTCGGTCGCGATGTATCCCAGCGGATGTCCCACGTGCAGCCCTGCCCCGGAGGGGTAGGGGAACATGTCCATGATGTACATCTTCTCGGCGGCGGCGCCGCCGGAAGTGGCGGCGGCCTGCTCGATCGACTCGGCAGAGCCGCGCAGCTCGCCGACGGGGTTGTCGGCGTGGAAGGTGCCGTCCTCGTCCCAGCGCTGCTGCCAGCGGCGCTCGATCTCGTCCGCGACGGCGGCGGTGTAGCGGTGCGGGGCCTCGCTCATGGGTGAATCGTCCTCCGAAGGATCAGTGCGGCGGTTGCCGCCAGGCGTCTCGTGACATGAAAAAACCCTCGCGCAGGCGAGGGGAGCCGCATCGGTGCCTCATGTGCGCACCGGCACGCTCTCAGGAGCGCGGGGTGGGCGCGGGCCTTGTCCGACGCGGCTGCATAAGCAGGAGCCGTCGAGTCACGGGGTCATCCTACCGCGCCGGGGCCCGTGCCCTCGAGCGTGCTCGGGGAGTGCTCAGACCCCGAGCAGGCCCGAGATCAGCAGCAGCACCAGCACGGTCCCGATCGTGGTGATCAGCACCGTGTCCCGGGCGAGGTTCTCCGAGGCGCGGTAGCGGGCTGCAGCGACATAGACGTTCTGCGCCGTGGGCAGGGCGGCCATCACCACCACCTCGTAGAGCGAGGCGCCCCGCATCCCGAGCAGCAGCCCCACTCCCAGCGCGATCACCGGCATCAGCAGCAGCTTCGAGGCCGAGGCGACCGCGATCAGCCCGCGATAGCCGTCAGCCTTCGCCAGCGGCCGCGAGCCGTAGAGGGAGAGCCCATAGGCCAGCAGCATCGCCGGGATCGCCATGTCCGCGAACGAGTGGATCGGCTCGAGCGCGACCGCCGGGATCTTCACCCCCGCCAGCACCAGGAGCAGGCCGACGGCGGAGGCGATGATGGTGGGGTTCGCGACGATGCTGCGCAGCACTCCGGCGGGGCCAGAGGAGTCCTTCTCGGTGACCCGATGCAGCACGAACAGGTACAGCGGCGTGTACACCGCCTGCTGGAACAGGATCACAGGCAGTGCGTGCGAGATGTCGCCGAGCACATAGAGGGCGATCGGGAAGCCCATGTTCGCTCCGTTGACCACGGAGCCGCTGATCGCGGTCATCACCAGGTCCGCGCCTCGACGTCTGGTGAACAGCGCCACCGCGATGATCAAGATCGCGCCGGTGGCGAGCCCCGAGATGCCGGCCACGGCCATCGGCAGCGAGAGCACCTCGCGCACATCGGACTCGAGCAGCCCCACCAGCACCAGGGCCGGGGAGGCGACGAAGAAGGTTGAACGGTTCAGCACATAGCGACCGTGCGGACCGAGAACTCCGGTGCGTCCGACCACCCAGCCCACACCGATCATGGACCAGACGATGAAGAAGCCGGCCAGAACCCCGCTCACAGCGGCGGGAGGAGGGAAGACGTGAACACCGGACTGATCCTAGACGGCCAGCAGGAAAGGGGGTTCCGTCGTTCAATCGCCGGACGCGCGGCCCAATCGCCGGACATCAGGGGGTGCGGCAGCGGTCAGCGCATCCCGTGCGAGGTGCGGCCGTCGATCTGATCGCTGCTGCCGGGAACCGGCTCGGCGCCGTCGGAGCCGAGGCCCACGATGCGGTTCTGCGCATCGACATGGACGACACGGGGGCGGTGCGTGGAGACCTCCGTCTCGTCCAGCTGCCCGTACGCGATGATGATCACCAGGTCGCCCGGGGTGACCAGATGCGCTGCGGCGCCGTTGATGCCGATCACTCCACTGTCGCGCTCGCCCTCGATCACGTAGGTGATCAGGCGGTGGCCATTGGTGATGTCTACGATCGTGACCTGCTCGTTCTCGACCAGACCCGCGGCCTCCGTGAGGGCAGGGTCGATCGTCACCGAACCCACGTAGTGCAGGTCTGCCTGCGTGACGGTGGCTCGGTGGATCTTCGAGGTCATCAGAGTGCGCAACATCGCTCCTATTCTCTCATCACGCCCGCATGCTGGATGATGGAGACGTCCGTTTCGTCAGGAGGATCACCATGCCCAAGGCCCGCCGCAGTTCAGCACGCCGTTCCGAGCGGTTCGAGGACATGGCGCTGCCCGATGAGCTCCTCGGGGTCCTCGCCGAGCAGGGGCTCGAGAGCGCCTTCGAGATCCAGTCCGTGATCCTTCCCGACGCGCTCGCCGGGCGTGATGTGCTGGCCCGTGCCGAGACCGGTTCCGGCAAGACCCTCGCCTTCACGCTCGCGATGACCTCCCGCTTCCGCGGTCGCAAGATGCATCGCAAGCGTCCGCTCGGGGTGGTGCTGGTGCCCACGCGCGAGCTGGCGGTGCAGGTCGTGGACACCATCCACCCCTTCGCTCGGGCCGTGGGAATCAAGGCGCAGCTGGTCGCCGGCGGCATGAACATCGAGAAGCAGGCGGACGCGGTGGCCCGCGGCGTGTCGATCGTGGTGGCCACCCCGGGCCGGTTGATCGATCTCGCCGAGCGCGGCGCGCTCCAGCTGGACCTGGTGGAGACCACGGTCATCGACGAGGCGGACCACATGGCCGACCTCGGCTTCCTGCCGGACGTCAGCGACATCCTCGCGGCGATCCCGATGGGCACCCAGAAGATGCTCTTCTCCGCCACCCTGGATGGGCAGGTCGAGCAGATCGTCGATAACTTCCTGGTCGATCCCGTCAGCCACGAGACCACGCCGGTGACCGCCGCGGTGGCCACCATGGATCACCACGTGCTGGCCATCGCCCCGTCCGCCAAGCGTGAGGTCACCGCGCAGCTCGGCGCCCGTGAGGGACGCACGCTGATGTTCACGCGCACCCAGCTCGGTGCCGAGCGGGTGGCGCAGGAGCTGGTCGAGGTCGGCATCGGTGCCGCAGCCCTGCACGGCAACAAGCAGCAGGGGCTGCGCACCAACGTGCTGGCCGGTTTCCGCGAGGGGGCCTATCCGGTGCTGGTCGCGACCGACGTCGCAGCCCGCGGCCTCCACATCGACGACGTCACGATGGTGGTGCACGTCGACCCCTCCGATGACGTCAAGGAGTACGTGCACCGCTCCGGGCGCACCGCACGTGCCGGAGCGACCGGCAGTGTGGTCACGCTCGCCCTGCCGCACCAGATCGCGAAGACCCGGAACGTCCTCGCGGGAGCCAAGGTCGAACCGACCTGGGCCGACGACGTCGACTCCGCAGAGGTTCCTGCCCTCTCTGAGCTCGGTGGGAGGACGCCTGCCGGCGAGCCGGCGGAGGACCCGGCGACCGTGAAGTACAAGGGCGCGCCGCGCAAGCTCGACCTGGGGCGCAACCGCCACCGTGGGGCCGACGCCGGCAAGGCGGAGGAGCGGCGTGCGAACGAGGAGCGGCGCGCCTCCTGGGAGGATCCGGATGGCGAGGACGGTGCTCGTTCGGGCCAGGGCAATGCCCGCTCGGGGCAGCGCGGCGCACGCTCGGGCCAGAGCAGTACTCGTTCGGGCCAGGGCCAGGGCCGGGGCCAGGGTCAGAGCCAGGCCCGCCGCGGCGGAGGCCGGGGACGTGATGGCGACGCCCCGGAGGAACGGGGCCGTCAGAGCGGTGCCCGCTCCACCGGCGGTACTGGTGGCAGGGGTAAGGCGGGGGACCGCGGGCGCTCTGCCGGCACGGGCAGGGGAGAGGCCCGCGGACGCTCCACCGGCACCGGACGAGGCTCGGAAGGCACCGGCAAGGGCCAGGGGCGTGGACGCTCCGGCGCGCCGACTCGCGCCCCGCGTCGACGTGGAGGACGATGAACGACGGAACCATGGCTCGATGACGAGCAGGTGAAGCGCCGAGGAGGCACGCGATGAGCATCAGTACCTTCGACATGTTCAAGATCGGTATCGGGCCCTCGAGCTCGCACACCGTGGGGCCGATGCGGGCCGCAGGGACGTTCGCGCGCGAGGTGCTCGGTGATCCGGAGCTCGGCCCACGTGTCGCCGATGTCGAGGTCCATCTCTACGGCTCTCTCGCCGCCACCGCAGTGGGGCACGGCACCTTGGACGCGGTCGTGATGGGCCTCGAAGGCGCTGATCCGGAGACCGTGGATCCGGTGGCCGGTCGTGAACGGGTCGCCCAGATCGAGACCGAGGGCGGGCTGCTGCTGGACGGCACCCTCGCGATCGCCCTGCGGCCCTCCTCGATCGTGCTGCACCCGCTGACGTTCCTCCCCCAGCACTCCAACGGGATGACCTTCATCGCGCTGGATGCCGAGGGCCAGGAGCTCCTGCGCCGCCCGATGTTCTCCGTGGGTGGAGGATTCGTGGTCGACGAGGCGGACATGGACCGCTCGATCGCCGAGGTCGCGGCCGAGGACGAGGGACTCACCATCTTCACCACCGGCGACGAGCTGCTGCGGGTGTGCGAGGAGCGCGGGATCTCCGTCTCCGAGGCGATGCTGCTGAGGGAGCGCCAGTGGCGCAGCGACGGGGAGATCCGCGCCGGGCTGCTCACCATCTGGCGCGCCATGCACGACTGCATCGAGCGGGGCACCCGCACCGGAGGCATCCTGCCCGGCGGTCTCGAGGTCAAGCGTCGCGCCTCGTCCTGGTACGACTCGCTCTCGGCCGAAGACCCGGTACGGCTGCCGATGAACGCCTTCGAATGGGTCTCGCTCGCCGCACTCGCGGTGAACGAGGAGAATGCCGCCGGGGGACGTGTGGTCACCGCGCCCACCAACGGCGCGGCCGGCATCGTCCCGGCGGTGCTGTACTTCGCCACCACCTACATCGAAGGGGTGGACCCCGACGAGATCGCGGTGCGCTTCCTGCTCACCGCCGGGGCGATCGGTTCGCTGTACAAGGAGCATGCCTCGATCTCGGGCGCTGAGGTGGGCTGCCAGGGCGAGGTGGGCTCAGCCTGCTCGATGGCCGCGGCCGCCCTCTGTGAGGCGATGGGCGGCAAACCCGCCCAGGTGGAGAACGCCGCCGAGATCGCGATGGAGCACAATCTGGGCCTGACCTGCGATCCGATCGGGGGTCTGGTGCAGATCCCGTGCATCGAGCGCAACGCCATGGCCGCAGTCAAAGCGATCACCGCTGCCCGCTTCGCGCTGCGCGGCACGGGCGAGCACTTCGTCTCCCTGGACACGGTCATCGAGACCATGCGCCAGACGGGGAAGGACATGAACTCGCGCTATAAGGAGACCGCGATGGGCGGGCTCGCGGTCACCGCGGTCCCGGTCAGCGTTCCGGACTGCTGAGGCCTGAGCGGAGCGGTCCCGAACTCCTGAGCAGCACCTCACGTGGCACCGACGCCGCCCCCAGCCGGTCGCGCACCAGCGCCCGCAGCTCCTCCGCGCGGGGCGCCGTCCCCCTCTCAGCTCCTGCGACCTGCACCTCGACCACGGTCCTCACCCCGAAACGCTCATCCGGCACCACTCGCAGGCGCGCATCGAGCACCCCGCGCTGGGACCGCAGCAGGCGCAGCACGGCAGCGGGGTCATGCACCATCCCGCCTGAGGAGAGCGTGCCGTCTGCACGTCCGAGCACTCGGACGATGCCCTCCTCAGAGATCTCTCCACGATCGGTGATCAGCTCGCGCCCTGCAGTGAACGGGGTGCGGGCGTGCAGCAGGCCGTCAGCCTCGCGCAGCCGCACCCCGCGCAGCGGCCTGCCGTCGACCGTGAGCGAGCCGGTCTCCGTCGTCCCGTAGACGTCATGCACACGAGCCCGGAAATGCCGGGCCAGATCCGCGCGGAGCTCGGAGGATAGCTGATCGGAGCCGGAGACCACCCGGGGGATGCGCAGCGCCTGTCCCCGGCTGAGCGCCCGGTCCGCGGTCAGGAGATCCACCAGATGCACGGGGACGCCGGTGAGCAGGTCCGGTGCGCTCCGGTGCAGCAGTGCTACCCGCTCGGGGCCCGGCAGATGACTCAGATCCACGAGCGTGGCTCCCAGGGCGAGTGAGCCCAAGGAGACCAGCAGTCCGTGGCCGTGGACCCCCGGCGCCGCGCAGGCGATCCTCTGACCGGGCCGCATCCCGATCCGTCGGCCGAGATCGGCCAGGGTGGACAGCTGGGCCACGGTGAGCGGGCCGCGACGCTGGGTGCGGGGCAGCCCGGTGCTGCCGCTCGAACGCAGTTCGAGCATCCCGTTCCCGGACAGCGCGGTGACCAGCACCTGGCGCAGCGACGCAGCGGCGGGCAGTGCACCGAGTCCCGGCTGGGCCGCGGACCCGCGTGATCGGCGGTGCAGCTGCACCTGATCGAGCAGCTCACCGGCGGTCAGCGCACCCCGTTGGTCAAGGAGCACCACCGCGCGAGGGCGCAGGGAGAGTCGGGTGCGCAGGGCGCTCGAAGGACGCAGGAGCTTCATCGTGGACCGATCCTCCCACTGGTGGGCTCTTCACCTGTGGGCTCTTCACCCGTGAGCCCTCCGGGGCCGCCGGCTCCGACGCCCATGCGCCCTCGTGAGGCGAGACGCTGGATCAGGTCCCCGGCCCGGCCCGCAGCGGCGGCGGACAGAGTGGGCGCCGCCTGGGCGAGGACCGCGCCGGCGCGTGCCCAGGGCGGGGAGAGCAGGGTGCGGGGCGCATCGAGGGCGTGCAGGACCCGGCGGGCGGCGTCCGCGGGAGCGAGCGCGCCGCGGGGCGAGCTGCCGTAGGTCGGGGCGGCCATCGCCGTGGCGACCAGCGGCAGCTCCACGATCGCGATCCGCACCCCATGGCGCGCGGCCTGGGGTCGCACCGCTCGCAACCAAGTGTCCAGCGCCGCCTTCGAGGCCCCGTAGGCGGCCCAGCCGGGGGTGGGGATCCGGGTGGAGGCGCTGGTGACGGCGATGACGCGGCCAGTGCCGGTGGCGCACATCGGTTCCAGCATCGCCAGCATCAGGGCGGCCGGCCCCAGCAGATTCGTTCCGGTCAGCCGGACCAGGTCATGGGGCCTGCCGAAGCTCTCCTCGAGGGTGCGGCGGAGGGAGTGCCCGGCGATGGAGACCACCGCCTCCGGTGTGCCGTGTTCCGACAGGACCGTCTCGGCGAGCCCGGCGACTGCCTGCTGGTCGCGCAGGTCGCAGGGGAGCACCCGGGCGCCTCCTCCGGCGGCCCGCACCTCGGCGGCCAGGGCCTCCAGCCGGTCTCTGTCACGGGCGGTGAGCACCAGCTGTTCCCCTCGTGCGGCCAGTGCGAGGCAGACTTCACGGCCGATCCCGCCGGTCGCTCCGGTGATCAGGATCATCGTCGGCTGGCGGGGAGACTCACCAGGAACCCCGCTGGTACGAACCGGGGTACAGCGCCGCATCGCGCACCCCCAGCTCATGAGCGGCACGTTGCGGCCAGCTCGGCTCACGCAGTGCGGCACGACCCACGGCGACGAAGTCCGCATCGCCCCGTTCGAGCACGGTCTGGGCGCCGGCGGGGTCCGTGATCAGGCCCACGGCTGCCACCGGCATCGACACTGCATCGCGCAGGGTGCGCGCGAAGCCCACCTGATACTCCGGTCCGACCGCGATGTCCGCGATCACGGCGCCGCCGGTGGAGACGTGCAGGGCGTCGACTCCCACGCCCTCGAGCTCGCGGGCGAGGTCGAGGGACTGCTCGATGTCCCAGCCGCCGTCGATCCAGTCGGTCGCACTGATGCGCACGATCAGAGGACGTTCGGCGGGCCACTGCTCGCGGACTGCGGAGGCGATCTCGAGCGCGAGCCGGCGCCGTCCCGGACCGTCGCCGCCGTACTCGTCGTCGCGGGTGTTCACGAGCGGGGAGAGGAACTCATGGACCAGATAGCCATGAGCGAAGTGGAGCTCGACAGCATCGAAGCCAGCCTGTTCCGCACGTCGGGCCGCAGCCACGAAGTCTGCGACCACCCGGGAGATGTCCTCACGGCTCAGCGCATCCGGGGCGTCGAGCCCGGGGAAGGGATCCGAGGTGGGGCCGACGGCGCGCCAGCCGGAGGCGAACTCCGGCACCGTGCCGCGTCGCCTGCGGAACCGAGGCAGTGCCGGCCAGGTGGAGGCCTTGCGGCCGGCGTGGGCGAGCTGGACCGCGATCTTCGCTTCCTGCCCCTGGCAGAAGCTGGTGATCCGTCGCCAGGCGGTGACCTGCTCGTCGTTCCACAGGCCCGTGTCCTGGGGGCTGATGCGGCCTTCCGGGCTGATCGCGGTCGCCTCGGTGATCAGCAGCCCGAAACCGCCGGTCGCGCGAGCTCCCAGGTGCACCAGGTGCCAGTCCGTGGGGATGCCGTCCTCCGCCTCGACCATGTACTGGCACATAGGTGCCAGCCAGATCCGGTTGCGCATCTCCAGGGAGCGCAGGCGGGCCGGGGCGAGGAGCGCCGGGGCTGTGGCGGCAGGATCGGGGACCATGGTCCCCTACGTTAGCCGCCTCTGCTGTGGCCCCGTGTCGCCGCCCATCGTGGTGCTCCTCATGACCTCCCACGTGACGGCGCCACAGCGGAGACTTTGCGCCTGCTCTTCAATCGAGTGATCTATGATGCTAGCATTCTTGCATGGTTGAGGATGAGCCGAACGTGCCCCGAACCCCCAAGGTGCAGTTCAACGTGTACCTGCCGAAGGATCTCGTGATCGAGGTCAAGCATCGGGCGATCGATGAATCGCTGAGCCTCAGCGCCTTCGTGGAACAGGCTCTGCGGATGCAACTCGCCGCCGGTGGCGACGATGCCTGAGCGCGAGCCGAGCATGGGTGCCCCGCCCGCGCCGTTCCCTGACAGACCGTTCCCTGAGGAGGAGACCGAGATGAGCCCCCAGACCGAGATGAGTCCCCAGTCCGCCGTGCCCGGCGCGGTGCCCGAGATGACCGTGCTCCCGCTGAGATTCAGCGCCGATGTGCCCGCGATGATCGACTTCCTGTGCACGCTAGGGATGACGCCCACGGTGACTGCGGGAGAGGACGGCTTCGGAGAGCTCGTCGCCGGGGCAGGCCGGGTCATGGTGCACGCGGCAGCTGGTGCCGCGACCGGTGCGCGCAGTGGGGACACCGATCTATGCCTCGCAGTGGAAGAGACCGACGTGGCGGCGCATGCCCTGCAGACGGCAGGGTACGAGGTGGACGTATGGGATGAGACCTATGGTCGGCAGGGGGTTGTCACCGGACCGGCGGGGGAGCAGGTGGCGCTCAACGAGGAACAGATCGACCTCTATGGGTACCGCGGCCACGACGCGAGCTCCCCGGATCCGCGGCTCACTGTCACCGCAGTGCTCTCCAGTGACGACTTCCACCGGGACGCGACCTGGGCGGCTCCGCTCGGGTTCAGCGCTGACGGGCCGGACGATGAATGGTTCCTCGCTCTGCGAGGCCCCGGGCGGGCGGGTGTGCTCGGGCTGCACAAGCCCGGTCCGCTGGATCGCAGGACTCGGTCGACAGGCACCGAGTTCGGTGATGTGCTGCAGGTGCGTCTTGGCTTCGAGACCACCGGAGACCTGGCCGAGCTCTCCCTTCGACTGACCACGGCAGGGCATCCCGCGGAGGTCGTCGAGAGCGGTGCCCTCCGCAGCGTTCACGTCACCGACCCTGATGGGCAGCACCTGGAGATCCATCAGCGTCCGCTGCGCTGAGCTGTCCTCGAGGCAGGGGGAGCGGCAGCATCCTGCTCGAGGAGTGTGACCGGTGCGCGTGACATGGGTCTCCTGCGATACGGTGTCCGCGTCCATCCGCCCCGGCGACCCGGGGCCCGTGTAGCAGGAGTGCTGATGTCCGACGACGCCACCACCGGGATCGAGAATCTCTCCCAGGAGACTCGCACCTTCTCCCCGCCCACCGAGTTCGTCCAGAATGCGGTCGGCCGACCCTCCCTCTACAAGGAAGCGGAGCGCGACCACCTCGCCTTCTGGCGCTCGCGGGCCAGCCTGCTGAGCTGGGAGACCCCTTTCACCGAGACCCTCGACTGGTCCAACCCGCCGTTCGCCCGCTGGTTCGCCGACGGCACCCTGAACGTCGCCTACAACTGCGTGGACCGCCATGTCGAGTCCGGACACGGCTCCCAGGTCGCGCTGCTGGCGGAGTACGAGGACGGCTCCGATGCCTCCTTCACCTATGCGGACGTCAAGGACGAGATCTCGAAGATGGCCAACGTGCTGTCCGATCTCGGGGTGAAGACCGGCGACCGGGTCGCGATCTACCTGCCGATGATCCCGGAGGCGGTGTTCGCGATGCTCGCCTGTGCCCGCATCGGCGCCCCGCACTCCGTGGTGTTCGGCGGCTTCAGCGCCGATGCCCTGCGCTCCCGCATCGAGGATGCCGAGGCCCGGGTGGTCATCACCGCCGACGGCCAGAACCGTCGCGGCAAGCAGCTTCCGCTCAAGCCCGCTGTCGACGCTGCGCTCGCCGGGGGCGGCGCCAGCGTCGAGCACGTCCTGGTGGTGCGCCGCACCGGTGGCGAGGTCGAGTGGACCGAGGGACGCGACGTGTGGTGGCACGAGGCCCGCGAGACCGCCTCGGCCGAGCATGCACCGGTCGCGGTCGAGGCGGAGCACCCGCTGTTCATCCTCTACACCTCCGGCACCACCGGGAAGCCCAAGGGCATCATCCACACCACCGGTGGCTATCTCACCCAGGCCGCGTACACCCATCGCAACGTCTTCGACATCAAGCCGGCCTCGGACGTCTACTGGTGCACCGCGGACATCGGCTGGGTCACCGGCCACACCTACGTGGTCTACGGGCCGATGGCCAACCGCACCACGCAGGTCATCTACGAGGGGACCCCGGACAGCCCGCACCAGGGTCGCTGGTGGGAGATCATCGAGAAGTACAAGGTCACCCAGTTCTACTCCTCGCCCACCGCGATCCGCACGGCGATGAAGTGGGGGGAGGACATCCCCGGCAAGTTCGATCTGTCCTCGCTGCGGCTGCTCGGAAGCGTCGGCGAGGCCATCAACCCCGAGGCATGGATGTGGTACCGCCGGGTCATCGGCGGCGACCGCTGCCCGATCGTGGACACCTGGTGGCAGACCGAGACCGGCGGCATCATGATCTCCCCGCTGCCGGGCGTGACCGCGACGAAGCCGGGCTCCGCGCAGCAGCCCCTTCCCGGGATCAGCGCCGATGTGCGCAATGACGCCGGAGAGTCCGTCGCGAACGGGGAGAGCGGCTATCTGGTGCTGGATCAGCCCTGGCCCGGCATGCTGCGAGGCATCTGGGGCGATCCCGAGCGGTTCAAGGAGACCTACTGGTCCCGCTTCGAGGGCCTCTACTTCGCCGGTGACGGTGCCAAGCGCGACGAGGACGGCGACATCTGGCTGTTGGGCCGGGTGGACGACGTCATGAACGTCTCAGGGCACCGCCTGTCCACCATGGAGATCGAGTCCGCCCTGGTCAGCCATGAATGGGTGGCCGAGGCCGCGGTGGTCGGGGCGACCGATGAGACCACCGGGCAGGTGCCCGTCGCCTTCGTGATCCTGCGCTCCGGCAACGACGAGGCCATCGCTGCGGTCGGCGGTGAGGATGCCGTGCCGGAGATGCTGCGCGCCCATGTGGGCAAGGAGATCGGCCCGATCGCGAAGCCGAAGAAGGTGCTGATCGTCTCGGAGCTGCCCAAGACCCGCTCCGGCAAGATCATGCGGCGCCTGCTGCGGGACGTCGCCGAGAACCGCCAGGTGGGTGACACGCAGACGCTCGCCGATGCCTCGGTGATGGACCTCATCCAGCAGGGTCTCAGCAGCAAGGGCTGAGCCTGCGGCCCGGCACCTGCCGGGCCCAGCACGGTGCAGGACGGGCTCCCGGTCATCGACCGGGGGCCCGTCCTCGTCACGCCTCGTGGCGACCTGGGTCACCGTTCGATGGTGATCTCGCCGACGCCTGCGGTCACGATGAGGGTGCCGTCCCCGGCGTCGGAGCCGGCCGTGAGGCCCGGATCCACGCCGACGCTTCCGAGATCCGAGTCGGCGTCGATATGCCAGCGGGTGGTGCCGGGGGCCGTGACCATCACGTCGCCCAGTTCAGCGGTGATGCTGATGCTGCCGCGGGAATCGGTGGGCAGCTGCAGGTCGACGTAGCCCACCGCTGCGGTGATCTGGGCGTCGGCAGGTGCCGGGGACTCCAGCTCGATGTCCACATCACCCACCTCGGAGGAGACCGTCAGCGCGTCGGTGACTCCGAGGGGCCCCAGCACGACATTGCCCACATCGGTGCGCACGTCCAAGGCGCTGAAATCGCCGTCGACCACGACGTCGCCCACGCCGGCGTCGATCGCGAGGGACAGCTCGAGGTCGGAGGGGACCAACAGCAGCAGATCCCGCGTGCGATCCGTCCACGGCCACCCGAGATGGCTCTGCGGCTGCTGCACGGTCACCGTGGCGCCTGTCGGGTCGGTGTCGTGGATGAGTCGAGCCGGCGTGGTGTCCCGCGGTGAGGGGAGCCCCGTGGTGCCCGGCTCCACCAGGGCGAGAGTCACCTCGTCGACATCATCTGAGGGCAGCACCTGGATGGTGCCCATCAGGCTGGCCAGGTTCAGAGAGGCCGGAGTGCCGAGTCCAGTGGTCGTGGAGATCTCGGAGTAGCCGCGACCCGACGCCCAGTTCGCGACGGACGTGACGGCGAGGCCGCCCACCATCAGCAGCACGATGATGGCGCCCAGCAGCACGGTCAGCGCACGCCAGGGGCGGTCCCGGTCCGGGGAGGGGGTCAGTCGCTGCCCGGGGAGCAGGAGGCGCTCCATGGGCTGAGCCGACTGCGGCGGTGCGATGGAGGAGGACGTCGCGGCCGGGCTGGGCGGGGGAGCCGGGCTGGGCGGGAGTGGCGGACGGGTGGTGGTCATCAGCGTTCCTCGGATTCCAGAAAGCGCAGGACCGCCATCACACGGCGGTTCTCGCCGTCGACTGGAGGGAGGTCGAGCTTGCCCAGCAGCGAGGAGATGTGCTTCTCGACGCTCCCGGTGGAGACGAACAGGGTGTCGGCGATCGCCTGGTTCGAGCGGCCCTGGGCCATCAGCGAGAGCACCTCGCGCTCACGCGGGGTCATGCCCTCGAGGGTGCGGCGGCGCCGGGAGCGGATGAAGATCTGCTGCACCACCTCGGGGTCGAGCCAGGTCCCGCCGGCTCCGACGTTCGCGACCACTCCCAGGAAGTCGTCGACGTCCGCGACGCGGTCCTTGAGCACGTAGCCCAGGCCGAACGGGGAATCGGCGATCAGCTCGGACGCATAGCGCTCCTCGACGTACTGCGAGAGCACCAGCAGCGACACCTCCGGATCCTGGCGCCGGATCAGCACTGCGGCCCGGACTCCTTCATCGGTGAAGGTGGGTGGCATCCGCACATCGATCACTGCGAGGTCGGGACGATGCTGCGAGATGGCGCTGAGCAGCGCGCTGCCGTCGCCGACTGCGGCGACCACCTCATGCCCGGCCTCGGTGAGCAGGCGCTCGAGTCCTGCGCGCAGCAGCACGGCGTCGTCGGCGATCACGATCCTCATCGGAGGTCCTCCTGGGTGGTGGGGTGGGCGAGCTCTGGCACCGGGGCGGTGCGGCCTGCGAGCGGGATCACGGCGATCAGCGCCGTGCCTCCGCCGGTGGGGCTTGCGACTTCGAGCAGGCCCCCGGTGGCACGGACCCGGTCGGTGAGCCCGGCCAGGCCGGTGGACAGACCGTCTCGGCGCACCTGCGCACCGCCTCGGCCGTCGTCCTGGATCCGCACCCGCAGCGCGGACTCGTTCCGGTGGACGAAGACGTCCGCCGCCGTCGCCTCGGCATGCTTGGCGATGTTCGTCAGCGCCTCGGCGACCACGAAGTAGGCCACCGCCTCGAGCTCCCGATCCAGGGCCGGCATGCTCTCGGTGCCGAGGTCGACCTGCAGATCCACCGGCACCTGGGAACGAGCCGCGAGCGCGGACAGGGCGGCGTCCAGCCCGCGGTCGGTGAGCACGGCCGGGTGGATGCCTCGCGCGAGCTGACGCAGATCGGTCATCACGGCTTTGGCCTCCGCATGCGCCTCGCCGACCAGCTGCTCGGCCCGATCGGGATCGGTGCGGACCGTGTTCTTCGCGATGCCGAGGGTCATGGCGAGGTTCACGAGGCGCGGCTGCACCCCGTCATGGAGATCACGCTCGATGCGCAGGCGCTCCTGCGCGGCGGCATCGACCGCCCCCTGCCGGCGTTCGGCCAGCTCGGCGACCTGCTCGCGCAGATCGTCCTCGGAGCCGGAGATCAGCCCCCGGGCGAGCCCTCGGTCGGCGAGGGCCCCGAGCACCAGCATCACCAGGGCCAGCACCAGGCCTGCGGTGCCGATGGCTCCGAGCGACCAGCGGGAGAGCTCGATCCCTCCCACCTCCACGGTGCCCTGGTCGAGAGCCGCCTCCCACCCAGTCCAGCCGAACCAGAGGAACACCGCGAACGCGGTGAAGAAGGCCCCGGCGACCAGGATCGCGAGGTGGTGATGCAGCACTCCCCGCCAGAACGCCCAGGTGCCGAGCTCGAACCAGCGGTTGCTGAGCCAGCCGGAGATGCCGGTGCGGCGCGAGCGCCGACGCGGGGGAAGGATCACGGGGATGCCGTGGATGGCGACGGCGCGCCGACGTTCCACCCGTACAGCGAGCTGCATAACCAGCAGCCAGGGGATCAGCAGCAGCAGGCCGGTGCCGAGAGCGGGCAGGGAGGCGAGCCCGCCGAGCAGCAGGGTGAGGCTTGCCCAGAACCAGCTGTAGAACAGCAGCCCGCCCACGACCACGGAGGCGAGGGCGGAGGGGGCGAGCCGGGAGCGCGAGCGCCCTGCGCCCCGGGCAGAGGAGTCGTCCATGCCCTGACACTATGCGCGGCGAGGGGACCGGGCCCACGGTGCCCACCCGCCGTCTCACTGGGGGAAAACCCCCGGTCCGACGGGTTCGCGCGACTCCATCGCGCGGACTGATCCGGATCGGGTCGCAGAATGCGGTTCAATGGGTCCATGAGCAGTGACGCCACTTCCTCCGACGAGACCATCGACCCCGCTTCCGACACCGGGTCACCCGCCACCGATGACGGCTCCACCGGGCAGGTGATCGAGAACGTCGAGCGGACAGCCGCTGAGCTCGAGGCCGATGATCAGGGCCGCGGTACCCTTCACGATGTCGCGAACTCTCTGGGCATCTCCAGCGCGGTCGCACTGCGCGCGCTGCGCGAGTCCGACGAGATCAAGCCGCAGATGATCCGCCGGGTCCGGGAGGCGGCCGAACGGCTGAACTTCCCGCTCGCGGATCTCAGCGAGGAGACCGAGCACCGCGGCGTGGTCGCGGTGCTCGTGAACACCATGCGCAACACCTGGATCTCTGATCTGGTGCGGGCGATCCGCATCGAGCTGACCGCGACCGGACGCACCGCAGTGGTGGTTCCCACACGTCGCCGCATGCCCGAGTACCCGGTCGCCGCCGACACGGATGCGATCGAGAACCTGGTCCATCTCGGCGTCGACGGCTTCCTGATGATCTCCGACCTGGCTGACATGGACAGCGTGCTCGCGGCCACCGGCAGTCGGCCGTTCGTCGGGATCGGCTGCTCGCAGGAGTTCGTCGGCCGGTTCGACACCGTCCGCATCGACGACGAGGTCGGGCAGGGGCTGCTGGTGGACCATCTGGTCGGACTCGGTCACCGCGAGATCGCGCACGTCGGCGGAGTCGGTGCGGCCGTGGCCCGGGAGCGCGCGGATGCCTTCCGCAAGGCCATGGACCGTCACGGCCTGGGTGACGTCGCGCGGGTCGAGCCCGGTGACTTCACCGAACAGGTCGGCCAGACCGCCGGATCGATGCTGCTGCGCGGCAGCCGGGTCCCCACGGCTGTCACCTGTGCGAACGACGTCACCGCGGTCGGTGTGCTCGCCGCGGCACGTGACGCCGGCTTCGCGGTGCCCGAGGAGCTGGCGGTGGCCGGATATGGCAACACCTCCCTCGCAGCCTCCGGGGTGTCCCAGCTGACCAGCGTGGATCCCAACTCCGATCGACTCGGTGCGCTCGCCGCGCAGTTCCTGGTCGAGCGCGTCTCCGGCCATGAGGGCCCGGCCCGGGACGTGGCGGTCGCGCCGTCCATCGTGGTGCGTCGAACGACCTCCGCGGGCCCGCGGCCCGAGACCACGAAGCGCAAGCGGATCTCCGTGGACTGATCAACGGATCCCCATCCCGCGAACTTCGAACGACCTGCCCCCTGCGATAGGCTCAGATCATGATCAACACCACGAACGACCCGAGCACGCCGCCCACCCAGCGGTCCATCGGCGAGCTCGTCCAGTCCATCCGTGACGAGCTCCTCGGTGTCGTGCACGATGAGATCGACATCGCGAAGAAGGAGTTCACCGGTCTCGCGATCAAGCTGGGCATCATCGCCGCCTGCGCCGCGGTGATCCTGTTCCTCCTGCTCTCGGCCTGGGTAATGCTGCTGTTCGCCGCCGCCAACGGTCTGGAGGCGCTGGGCCTGCCGTTCTGGGCCGCGTTCCTGATCGTCGCGGGCGTCTTCATCGTGCTCGGCGTGGTCGTCGGAGCCGTCGCCTTCGTGGTCTACAAGAAGCTCAAGGCACCTGAGACCACCATCGAGACGGCCCAGGGCGCCGTGAGCGCCGTGCAGGGCAAGCGTCGTCAGAATGCGGTGTCCTATGACGACACCTTCGACGAGCTCTACGGCAAGCAGGTCAGCGCTCGCACGGACTGATCAGCGCTCGCACAGACTGAACCGCCGGGCCGGGCGCCCGACCTTCGCGCGAGCCGTGGGCCGTGGGCCGCTCCTGAGGGCAGTACCCTTGGGTGCGTGAGCCTCTACCTGCATGACACCGCCACCCGTACGACCGCACCCTTCATCCCGGTGCGCGCGGGGGCGGTGTCGTTGTACGTCTGCGGCCCGACGACCCAGGGAGCCCCGCACCTCGGCCATCTGCGCACATTCCTCGCCTTCGACGTGCTGGTGCGCTGGCTCGAGCGCAGCGGCCTCGCGGTGACCCATATCCGCAATGTCACCGACATCGACGACAAGATCCTCGTGAAGTCCGCCGAGGTGGGCGCCGAGTGGTGGGCATGGTCCCTGCGCTTCGAGCGCGAATTCCAGGACGTGCTCGATGAGATCGGCAATCGTCGGCCCACCTACGAGCCGCGTGCGACCGGCCATGTGCCCGAGATGATCGAGCTGATGCAGCTGCTCATCGAGCGTGGCCACGCCTATCCCGACGGTCACGGCTCGGTCTATTTCGATGTGGCCTCCCACCCCACCTACGGGTCGCTCACCCGCCAGTCCCTGGAGGACATGCAGGACGCCGGCGAGGCGATGGAGCCCGGCAAACGGGACCGTCGCGACTTCGCGCTGTGGAAGGCGGCGAAGGACACGGAGCCCGTCAGCGCCGCCTGGGACACCCCCTTCGGGCGAGGCCGTCCCGGATGGCACCTCGAGTGCTCGGCCATGAGCCGCAAGTATCTCGGGGAGACCTTCGACCTCCACGCCGGGGGCCTGGACCTGCGCTTCCCGCACCATGAGAACGAGCAGGCGCAGTCCCACGCCGCCGGCTTCGGCTTCGCCCGCCAGTGGATGCATGCCGGGGTGCTCACGGTGGACGGTCTGAAGATGGGCAAGAGCCTCGACAACTTCGTCACCGCCGCCCGGGCACTGGCCGAGCATCCGACGCCGGCCGTACGGCTCGCCCTGGTGAGCGGCCACTACCGCGCCACCGTCGAGTACAACGCGACGGCGATGCGGGAGGCGGAGACCGTCTGGGAGCGCTTCAGCGCCACGGCGCGTCGTGCCGCCCAGCTCCTCGGGGACCATCCGCTGGCGGCACCCGAGGCCGAGCTGCACGCGCTCGAGCTGCCCGCAGACTTCGTGGCCGCGATGGACGATGACCTCGCGGTCCCCGAGGCGCTCGCAGTGATCCACCGCGAGCAGTCCTCCCTGAACTCCCTGCTCGCCGCCGGCGCTGCAGAGGCAGAGATCGCCTCCGGTCTGGGCCAGCTGCGCGCCATGCTGGACGTGCTGGGCCTGGACCCCCTCTCCGACCGGTGGGGGAGCGGCACGGGCGCTGAAGGCGCCGAGCATGCGGCACTGGACTCGCTGATCACCGCCCAGCTCGCCGCCCGGGAAGCGGCTCGCGCGGAGAAGGACTGGGCTCGCGCAGATGCGCTGCGCGACGCCCTGATCGCTGCAGGCATTCGTATCGAGGACGGGCCCGAGGGTGCCCGTTGGACCCTCGACACCAAGAACTGAAGGACTGAGGAGACATCTGATGGCAGGGAACAGCACGCGACGCGGTGCGATGCGCAAGGGCAAGAAGGGCGCGACCGTCGGTTCAGGCGGTGTGCGCCGCCGTGCGCTCGAGGGCAAGGGGCCGACGCCCAAAGCGGAGGACCGCACGTACCACAAGGCCTACAAGGGCGGTGCTGCGGCATCCGGTGGAGCAGCCGGGCGCCGCGGTCCCGGCGCCAAGGGCGCCCGGAAGCTGCCGGGCAGTGACCAGGTCGCGGGCCGCAACGCCGTGCTCGAGGCGCTGCGTGAGGGCGTCCCCGCCACGCAGCTGACCGTCATGGTCCGGATGGACAGCGACGAGCGGGTGGGCGAGATCATGCGTCTGGCCACCGCCCGCAATCTGCCGATCGCGGAGGCTCAGCGCACCGACCTGGACCGGATGACTGACCACGCCGTGCATCAGGGTGTCGCCCTGACCATTCCGCCCTATGAGTACGCCGAGCTCGACGACCTGCTGAGCATCGCCGCTGACCGCTTCGAGCCGCCGCTGCTGGTCGCTCTTGACGGGATCACCGACCCCCGCAACCTCGGCGCGATCCTGCGTTCCGCCGATGCCTTCGGTGCGCATGGCGTGATCCTGCCCGAGCGGCGCAGCGTGTCGATGACCGCCAGCGTCTGGAAGGTCGCGGCCGGTGCCGCAGGCCGGGTCCGCGTCGCCCAGGTCACCAACCTCAACCGCGCCCTGACCTCGCTCAAGGAGGAGGGCGTCTTCGTGCTCGGCCTCGACGCGGACGGCGATGTGACCTCCCGCGAGCTCGAGCTCGGCACCCAGCCGACGGCACTGGTGGTCGGCGCGGAGGGCAAGGGCCTCTCACGTCTGACGCGAGAGCTCAGCGACCAGGTGGTGTCGATCCCGATGGGCGGTCGTGCGGAATCGCTGAACGCCTCGGTGGCGGCCGCGATCGCACTGTACGAGCTCTCCGGCGTGCGGGCGCGTCAGGGACTGGGCTGAGCTCTCCGGCGTGCGGGCGCTCAGGGACCGGGCTGAGCTTCGGCGTGCGGGTGCCTCAGGGACTGGGCTGCGCCGCGCGACGCTGCTGAGCTGGGACTGACCGCTCGGGGTCCGTCCGCACCCGTAGGGTCACGTACGGGAGGGTGAGCTGGATGATCGGGCCCAGCCCGATCGCATAGAGCACCGTTCCCGCCCCGAGCGGGCCTCCCAGCGCCCACCCGGTCGCCAGCACCAGGATCTCGAGCGCGATGCGCACCGGGCCGACAGGTCGACGCAGCACGCGCCCCAATCCCGTCATCAGCCCGTCACGCGGACCGGCGCCGAGCTGGGCGCCGATGTAGACGGCGCCGCTGATGCCGTTGAGGATCACGCCGGCGATCATCATCGCCACGGCGATCGGCAGCGTGGGCGCTTCGGGGAGCACCAGCATGCCCAGGTCGATGCTCACTCCGACCCAGATCGAGTTCGCCACGGTGCCGATCCCGATCCGTTCGCGCAGCGGGATCCACAGCAGCAGCACCACGAAGCTCACGGCGATGCTCACCGAGCCGACGCTCAGCCCGATGCGGTCCGCGACCGCGGCGTGCAGCACGTCCCAGGGGGCACCGCCCAGCCCGGATTCGAGCAGCATCGCCAGCGAGACGCCGAATCCTGTCAGGCCCAGCATCATCTGGAGCAGGCGCAGCGGAAGCCGGTCGACCTTCAGCTGCTCGCGCAGGCTGAGGTTGTCCAGGCGCGCCGGGCCCCGGCGTTGATCACGACGCATGGGGCGACGTGCTCCTCTCCTCATTCGAAGATCGGCAATGCCGAGGTCTCGGTGGTCACCAGTGATCTCTCGTCCGGCCGGTGGATCAGGACGTTGAGGATGTAGTGCCGCACGGTGTCGTCCAGGCTCACATCCTGCCCGCCCTGCTCGGAGAGGAACCACTTGTGCTCGAGGATCTCGTGGAAGAACTCGGGGGGCTCGAGCTTGGCGCGCATCGACCGCGGGACCGCGCGGACCACCGGCTCGTACTGCTCCTTCAGCCACTCATGAGCTACGAACTCCTCGTCCTCGAGCTGCTGCTCGGTATCGGCGCGGAACTGGTCGAGGTCGTTGAGCAGCCGCCGGGCCTGGTTCTCCTGGGCATCGATCCCGGTGAGCCTCAGCAGACGGCGCGAGTGGTGCCCGGCGTCGACCACCTTGGGCATGATCGACAGCGTGGTGCCGTCGAGGTCGGTGGTGATCTCGAGCTCGCCCACATCGAAGCCGAGCGCGTTGAGCTTCTCGATCCGGGCGGAGACCCGCCAGCGTTCGTCCGCGGAGAACCGTTCCCGGGAGGTCAGGGTCTCCCACAGGTCCTCATAGCGGGAGACCAGGTCGTCGCCCACGGCGACGGGATCTGCGTCGGGGTCGAACATGTCCCCGGCCTGGAGGTCCATCAGCTCACCGATGATGTTGGTGCGGGCGAGGTCGAGGTCGTACTGGCGCTGGCCCACGGTGAGCCGTTCATGGAGCGCGCCGGTCTCCACATCGACGAGGTACGCGGCGAAGGCGCCGGCGTCTCGCCGGAAGAGGGTGTTGGACAGGGAGACGTCTCCCCAGTAGAAGCCCTCGAGATGGAGGTGGACGAGCAGGACGGCCAGTGCGTCGAGCAGGCGGTGCGCCGTGTCCGGGCGGGATACCTGGCTGAACACCGCGCGATATGGCAGGGAGAACTGGAGATGGCGCGTGATCAGCATCGCGTCCAGAGGCTCACCCGTGGCAGTGGTGCGACCGGAGATCACGGCGAAGGGCTCCACGCAGGGGATCCCGAGTCGTCCCAGGATCCTCAGCATGTCGTACTCGCGCTGGGCGAGGTTCTTGGAGATCTCCTTGAGGGCGAGGACTCGTCCCGAGACGCGTACGAAGCGCACGACGTGACGGGAGATGCCTCGCGGGAGGGCGGCGAGGATGTCCTCGGGCCATTGCTCCAGCGGTTCCTCCCACGGCAGGTCCAGCAGTGCAGGATCTGCACGGGACGCGGTGATCTCCAGAGGTGCCATTGCTCCATTCTCTCCCGAGCGGGGATGCTTCGACCACTCCCGGCATGATGTCACGTCGTCAGGACGCACCGCACACCGCGAGGACGTGCCAGAAACAACAGCGACGGGCGTCGACGCGCGCGATGAACGGCTTGGACGTCTCTTCGCTTCCTGCGCGACGGCCGTAGATGAAGGCGTCCGCGCCGAGCTCCTCGACGAGGTCGACCTCGACGGCGATGCCCTGGCCGTCGGGAGCGATCTCGAGGTCCTCGGGACGGATGCCGATGGTGACCGTGCTCTGATCGGTCTCCGAGAGGGTCGAGCGATCCACGGGGACCACGACGCCACCGAACTCGGCACCCTGATCGGTGAGGTTGGTGTCGAACAGGTTCATGGCGGGGGAGCCGATGAAGCCGGCGACGAACACGTTGTTCGGGTGGTCGTACATGCGGCGCGGGGTGTCGAGCTGCTGCAGAACGCCGAAGTTCAGCACTGCGACGCGGTCGCCCATGGTCATGGCCTCGGTCTGGTCGTGGGTGACGTAGACCGTGGTGACGCCGAGGCGGCGCTGCAGCGACGCGATCTGAGTACGGGTCGCCACACGCAGCTTCGCATCGAGGTTCGACAGGGGCTCATCCATGAGGAACACCTGCGGCGAACGGACGATCGCGCGGCCCATGGCCACACGCTGGCGCTGACCACCGGAGAGCGCCTTGGGCTTACGGTCGAGGTACTCGGTGAGGTCGAGGATCTCGGCGGCGTCCTCGACGCGCTTGCGGATCTCGGCCTTCGGGTTGCCGGCGATCTTCAGGGCGAAGCCCATGTTGTCGGCGACCGTCATGTGCGGGTACAGCGCGTAGTTCTGGAACACCATCGCGATGTCGCGGTCCTTCGGCGGGACGTCGGTGACGTCACGATCGCCGATCAGGATGCGGCCTGCGTCGATCTCCTCGAGGCCTGCGAGCATGCGCAGCGCGGTCGACTTGCCGGAGCCGGAGGGCCCGACCAGCACGAGGAATTCGCCATCCCCGACTTCGATGTTGAGGTTGTCGACCGCGGGACGTTCCTGTCCCGGGTAGACGCGCGAGGAATTATCGAACGTGACTGTTGCCATGGTGGTTCTCCTTCACCGGCAGGTACGTGCCGGACGGTCCGTTGTGAAGTGATACGTGGCCGAGTGGATGTCGCTCCCACGAGGGGTGCTTCATCGCACTGGCTCGATAAAGTGTAGCCCAGCTCTCATCTGGATGGGTGCACAGGGCGAGGCGTGTCTCACGTCTCGGGACTCTGTCGCCCGCGGGAGCCTCTCCGCCGCTCCGCCCCCGCTCCGCCCCCGCTCCTCCGCCGCTCCGCCGTCCGTGTCCGACGCCCGTGCGAGACTCTGCGCAATCCACGGACGGCCTCGTCGACTGGAGCGCGCCCAGTGCGCTCGGGCTGCGGGATACTGGCGATGTGGACATCACTGAGCTGACTCGGAAGATCCTGGACCGCCGTGCGAAGGAGGGCGACCCCCTGCGGATAGTGCAGGCAGGCCATCCCGCGCTGCGGAGGAAGGCCGTGACCGCTGTGGGGCGGATCGACGTCGGGCTCCTGCTCGAGCTCGCCGAGGCGATGACGATCACGATGCACAAGGCGCCGGGCGTGGGGCTGGCAGCTCCTCAGGTCGGCCTGCCGCTGCGGTTCTACGTGGTCGAGGACTCCTTCGCGGCGGAGGAGGGGGAGGACCCGGACGACGATCTGCTGGAGCGGCGCCCGCTCGCTCTGCGCGCCCTGCTGGATCCCGTCGTCGAGCTGCTCGGAGAGCAGCGGGTCTACGCCTTCGAGGGGTGCCTCTCGGTAGACGGCTGGCAGTCGATCGTGCCGCGCTCACGACGGGTGCGACTGCGTGCGACCGAGCTGCTGCCCGACGGCCGGCTGCAGGAGATCGACGAAGAGCACGTGGGGTGGACGGCCCGCATCTTCCAGCACGAGACCGACCACCTGGGCGGCACCCTGTGTCATGACGTCTCCGTGCCCCGCTCATTCATGGAGGCCGGATACACCGCGCACTACGCCGACCTCGGAGAGGCGGTGCGTCGGCTCGGGCTGACCGGCGAGATCGCCGAGCTCGGCGACGGCGAGGTCATGATCGGCTGAGCGGGCACAGTCCGAAGAGCCAGCAGTCCAAAGAGTCTTCAGACTGGCGCCCCACGAGGCGGTACCTTGACCCTGTTCATGACCCCACAGAACGGAGCTGACGGTGGCACAGAGCGACCCGAGCATCCCGCGCGATGACCAGAACGGCCCGGATGCGCTGCCCGCAGATGGCGAGCTCGCCGAGCAGATCGACGAGCGCTGGCTGGCACTGATCGATGCCGCGCTGAAGGTGCAGGCCCCGCTCGCGCACAGCTACGTGCACAAGCTTCGCCAGAAGCACCCCGAGGAGACCGATCGGCAGCTGCTCGAGCGCGTCACGAAGCGATTCACCACGCTGACCACCGCCGCCGGAGCGGGGATCGGCGGCGTCGCGGCGCTGCCCGGGCTCGGCACCGCGGCAGCGCTCGGCCTGACCGTCGGCGAGGGAGTCACCTTCGCCGAGGCCTGCGCCTTCCTCACCCTTGCCGCGGCGGAGATCCACGGCGTCGACATGACCGACAAGAGCACCCGCCGCCTGGTGCTGATGGGCGTGCTCGGCGGCGAGCGCGGCACCGAGATCATCGCCAAAGCGATGGGCAAGCAGGGGCTGCAGTGGCACTCCGTCCTCAACGGCGGAGGTGGCTTCGTGCCCGGCCTGATCAGCAAGCAGGTCTCGCGCTATGTGCGCCGCCGGGTGGTGGCGCGGACCGGCAAGCTGTGGCTGATGCGGCTGCTGCCCTTCGGCATCGGAGCCGTCATCGGGGGGCTCGGCGCCCGGGCGGTGTCGAAGTCGGTCGTCGAGGCGATGCTCGAGATCTTCTCCCAGGAGCTGACCCTCGAGGGTGAGCTCGCAGGAGAGCAGAGCGCGCTGGACGCCTGAGCACCGCGCCGTACCGCGCCGGGCACAGCTCAGTGCTCGTGCGCGGACGATGCGCACGAAGTGAATTTGGGCCCCGCGAAGGGGACGAGGACGAGAAACCAGAAGAGGGCCGACCCGCTCGGGTCGGCCCTCTTCTGGACGGTGGCGACGGGGGCGGCGTCGCCCCCGGACGCTCACATCTCCTGCGTGAAGGCGTTCGCGTGCTCAGTGCCGACGGCGCGACGGTAGGAACGACGGATCTCCGCCTCCGCATCGCTGCGGCCCTCCCAGTGCGCGCCCTCGACGCTCTTGCCCGGCTCGAGGTCCTTGTAGACCTCGAAGAAGTGCTGGATCTCCAGGCGGTGGAACTCGCTGACGTCGGTCAGCTCCTGGCGGCGCACCTGACGCTGGTCGCCGACCGGCACCGCGATGATCTTGTCGTCACCGCCGGCTTCGTCCCGCATGCGGAACATGCCGAGCGCGCGGCAGCGGATCAGGCAGCCGGGGAAGGTGGGCTCCTCGAGCAGCACCAGGCAGTCCAGCGGATCGCCGTCCTCGCCGAGGGTCCCCTCGATGAAGCCGTAGTCGTCCGGGTAACGCGTGGCGGTGAACAGCATCCGATCGAGCCTGATCCGACCGTTGTGGTGGTCCACCTCGTACTTGTTGCGATTCCCGCGAGGGATCTCGATGGTCACATCAAATTCCACGACAGCCGCTCCATTGCTCCGGCCCCGTGGGCCTCTGGTAATGACCCGGACACCATATCGTGGGGTCATGGCCCTGAGAGCAACGGAACGCATCTGGCGCACCACCGCGATCGTGATGTGCGCGGCGGTGCCCACGAGCTTCTACATGCTCGGGGACCTCACCGACGCCTTTCCCGGGGTGCTCACCGTCGCTACGGTCGACGAGGGCCCGGCCTCCGGACCGCGTGCCGTGGCGGAGGACTGGGAACGTCTCGGAGCCTCCGAACTGCTTCCCCCCATCGATCGCAGCGGTGACCCGGTGGACCCGGCTGACCTCGAAGGACGCATGGCTGCGGGAGCCCTGCTGCCCGTGGTCGACAGCGGATTGGCGTTCAGCGTGGTCGATGCCGGGACCGGTGAGGTGCTCGCAGAACGGGAGGCCGACGTCGCGCTCGTGCCCGCCTCGACGCTGAAGATGCTCACCGCCGCCGCGGTGCTGCGCCGATACAGCGGCGACGAGGTGCTCACCACCCGAGCCGCCGTGCAGGACGGCGTGGTGACCCTGATCGGCGGCGGTGACATGACTCTCAGCGAGGAGGAGCTGCGCGATCTCGCGATCCGGACTGCCGAGCTGGCCACGAGCCAGGGCACGACGCAGGTCTCGGTGGTCCTCGATGACACCTATCTCGTCGGCGGCGCCAATGAGGCCTGGGGGAACAACGGCCCCGCCGGCGGGTGGGTGACTCCCACCGCCAGCCTGGCGCTGGAGGGCGGCTGGCTCGACGGGCAGCAGTACGGCGCCAAATCCACCGACCCTGCCGGGGATGCGGCGCGCCGCTTCGCCGAACTGCTGGTCGAGGCGGGTCTCGAGGTCACCGGGACGCTCTCCGAGGGCGTGGCGCCCGAGGACGTGCCATCGGTCGAGATCCATTCCGAGCCGCTCGCGGAGATCGTGCGCCACACCCTGCTGATCTCCGACAACACCACCGCGGAGCTGCTCGCGCACCTGGTCGCGCTCTCCCGTGGCGAGGAGACCACGCCGGTGGGGGCGGCCGCCGCCGTCGAGGCCGAGATCCGAGATCTGGCTGCGGAGATCGGGGTGCCGGACACGGACCTCGCCGCGCTCGAGCTGCATGACGGCTCGGGACTCTCTCGCCAGAACCGGGTGCCGCCCGCCCTGTTCTCGGCGGTGCTGGCCGAGGTGGCCTCCGGAGAGGTGCCCAGGCTCGAGCAGATCCTCTTCGACGTCCCGATCGCGGGTCTTTCGGGCACGCTTGCCGACCGCTTCCACGCCGACGGCACTGAGGATGCGAGCGGCCTGGTGCGCGGCAAGACCGGCTATCTCGGCGGTGCCGCCACCCTCGCCGGAGTGGCCGTCCTGCCCGACGGTCGCACCGTCGGCTATTCGATCGTGGTGCACGGCTTCGACGGCGCGGACGCCGCCGCGGCCCGCGCCGCAGTGGACCAGGTCGCCGCCGAGATCGTGCAGGTCGACTGATGGCCGGCCCGCCCCCGGTGATCGCCCGCGCCCGCACCGCCGTGCGCGCCTCGCTGACCGCGCGCATCGAACAGCTCGCCGATGACACCGCCGTCGGCCATCTCGCCCCTCGACTGCTGGTCGGGCTCAGCGGGGGAGCCGATTCCCTCGCCCTGCTGGCGACGACCGTCTGGGTGGGCTCGCGGATGGGCCTGGAGACGGAGGCGGCGATCGTCGACCACGGTCTGCAGGAGGGGTCGGCGGAGGTCGCCGAGCGAGCCCTGATCCAGGCGCAGCAGCTCGGCGCCGAAGGGCAGGTGCTGCGCGTGCAGGTCGATGCCGACGCACCCGGCGGAATCGAGAATGCGGCACGAACCGCCCGCCACGACGCCCTGGAGTCTGCGCGGGAGGAGCGAGGAGCGCTCGCCCTGCTGATGGCGCACACGCTCGATGACCAGGCCGAGCAGGTGCTGATGGGGATCGCCCGAGGAGCGGGCCCTCGGGCGTTGGCAGGGATCCCGCGCACGCGGGGCGCTCTGCTGCGTCCCTTCCTGGGCACCGGACGCGACGAGCGCACGGCACTGCGGCGCAGCGACACCGAGGAGATCTGCCGCCTCCACGACCTCCAGTGGTGGGAGGACCCGATGAATGCGGACCCCACCCTGCTGCGCTCACGGGTACGGCATCAGGCACTCCCGCTGCTGCGGGAGATCCTCGGTGAACAACTCGACGAGAACCTGGCCCGCAGCGCCGACCTGGTGCGCCCTGATGTGGATCATCTCGACCGGGAGGCGCAGGCACTGCTGCCCTCGCTGCGACGCGACGGGGGAGAGCTGCGCGAGGACGGCGATCTGCTGCTCCTGGATGTGCACGCCCTGGCCGCCGCCCCGGCGCCCTTGCGCACCCGGGTCCTGCGCGACGCCACGCGTTCCGCTGACCGCGCAAAGCCGCAGGGCGGCAGCACCGGCGGATCCTCGAAGTCGCTGCTCCGACGCCAGGTGCTCGCGATCGATGCGCTGGTGGTCTCCTGGCACGGTCAGGCAGCGGTGCCCGTTCCAGGTAGGATCGAGGTCGCTCGCCGCGACGGCCTGTTGGTGTGGCGCCGCCTCGATCCGTGATCCGCGGCGGACGCACCCCACCACGTTCCATGGAGGAGATCCGCGTGCCCCAGACGCACCCCCACCCCGATGTCGACCGCGTGCTGCTGGACGAGCAGCAGATCCGCGAACGCCTCGCCGAGCTCGGTCAGCAGATCGCCGAGGACTATGCGGATGAACCGCCGGTCCTCGTGGGCGTTCTGCGCGGCGCGGTGATGGTGATGGCGGATCTCGCCCGCCAGATCGACCTCAAGGTCGAGATGGACTGGATGGCCGTCTCCTCCTACGGCTCGGGCACCAAGTCCTCGGGCGTCGTGCGCATCCTCAAGGACCTCTCCGGCGACATCACCGGGCGCAACGTGCTCATCGTCGAGGACATCATCGATTCCGGGCTCACCCTGAAGTGGCTGCTGTCCAACCTGCGCTCACGGGGTCCCAAGAGCGTCGAGATCGCCGCACTGCTGCGCAAGCCCGAGGCGGCGCGGGTGGAGATCGACGTGAAGTACGTCGGTTTCGACATCCCCAACGAATTCGTCATCGGCTACGGGCTCGACTATGCCGAGAACTACCGCAACCTCCCCTACGTGGGCGTCCTCGCGCGCTCGATCTACGAGGACTGATCCCATGGCAGATTCCCCCAAGTCCAAGAGCTCCGGCGGCAAGAAGCGTCGCCCGTTCACCGGGCTGGCGCTGTGGATCATCGTCGCCCTGCTGCTGGGCATGGCGATGTTCTCCCTGTTCGGCCGCGACGGCTATCAGCAGATCGACACCCAGCAGGGACTCGAGCTGCTGGCCGGCGGCACTGTCGAGCAGGCGAAGATCATCGACGGCAACCAGCAGCGGGTCGACCTGGTCCTGACCGAGGACTTCGTGGACGGCGAGGAGAACAAGGGCACCGAGGTGCGCTTCTCCTACGTCGACGCGCGCGGTGAGGCCGTGGTGCAGGCCGTCGAGGACGCGGCTCCGGCCAAGGGGTACACGGACGAGATCGCCAGCAGCTCCTGGTGGTCCACCCTGCTGCTGTCCTTCCTCCCGCTGCTGATCTTCATCGGCCTGTTCTGGTTCCTGATCATGAACGCCCAGGGCGGCGGCAAGGCGATGCAGTTCGGGAAGTCCAAGGCCAAGCTGTTCAACAAGGAGGCCCCCAAGGTCACCTTCGCGGACGTGGCAGGCGCCGAGGAGGCCGTCGAGGAGCTCGACGAGATCAAGCAGTTCCTCGTCGACCCCGGGCGGTACCAGGCAGTCGGCGCGAAGATCCCCAAGGGCGTGCTGCTCTACGGCCCGCCCGGCACCGGCAAGACCCTGCTGGCCAAGGCCGTGGCAGGCGAGGCGAACGTGCCCTTCTACTCGATCTCCGGCTCGGACTTCGTGGAGATGTTCGTGGGCGTCGGCGCGAGCCGCGTGCGCGACCTGTTCAACACCGCCAAGGAGAACTCTCCGGCGATCATCTTCATCGACGAGATCGACGCCGTCGGCCGCCACCGCGGTGCTGGCATGGGCGGCGGTCACGACGAGCGCGAGCAGACGTTGAACCAGATGCTGGTGGAGATGGACGGGTTCGACGAGAACCAGAACGTCATCCTCATCGCCGCCACCAACCGCGTGGACATCCTGGATCCCGCGCTGCTGCGACCGGGACGGTTCGACCGCCAGATCGCTGTCGAGGCCCCCGATATGAAGGGCCGCCTGCAGATCCTCGGCGTGCATGCCAAGGGCAAGCCGCTCGCGCACGACGTCGACCTCGAGCACGTCGCCAAGCGCACCATCGGCATGTCCGGTGCCGATCTCGCGAACGTCCTGAACGAAGCGGCGCTGCTGACCGCACGCTCCGGCAACCAGATCATCGACAATCGCGCCCTGGATGAGGCGATCGACCGTGTCTCCATGGGGCCGCAGCGCTACTCGAAGGTGATGAGCGAGCGTGAACGTCAGATGACCGCGTACCACGAGGGCGGCCACGCCCTGGTCGCGGCGGCCATGAACAACTCCGCCCCCGTCACCAAGGTGACGATCCTGCCGCGCGGCCGCGCCGGCGGCTACACGATGGTGGTCCCCACCCAGGACCGCAACTACCAGTCCCGCAACGAGCTGCTGGATCGGCTGGCCTACGCGCTCGGCGGCTACGCGGTGGAGGAGAGCATCTTCCACGACGTCACCACCGGTCCCAGCTCGGATCTGCAGAACGCCACCAAGATCGCCCGCACCATGGTGATGCAGCTCGGGATGAGCGACGCCGTGGGCCAGGTCGCCCTGGCCGGCGAGCAGGACGAGGTGTTCGTGGGGATGCAGCAGGGGCAGGCCCCCCGCTTCAGCGCAGAGACCGCGAGCCTCGTGGATCAGGAGGTCCGGATGCTGCTGGACACCGCGCTGGACGAGGCCTGGGCCGTGATCGTGGAGAACCGTCACGTGCTGGACCGCCTGGTGGAGGAGCTGCTCGAGCGGGAGACCCTCAACGAGCACGAGCTCGCCGTGATCTTCCGCGATGTCAAGAAGCAGCCGCCGCGCGAGGTCTGGGTCTCCAGCGCCGAGCGTCCCGCGCTGGCCGCGCCGTCCGTCGGGGCGACGATCACCGCGACCGGTACCGAGGCGCACGACGCCGGGGAGCCACTGCAGCCGGGCGCCCCCGAGCTGCCGCACCCCGGTGGTGAGGGCCCGCAGATCCCGGGCGCCCCGCAGGGTGGTGCCCCCGGAGAGGGCGGCACCGGCTACGGCTACGGCAGCACTGACTACGGCAGCACCGAGGGGACGGAGCGCTGAGATGAGCGTGGACCAGCCCCGGATCGAGGCCGCTGTGCGGGAGATCCTCGCCGCGATCGGTGAGGATCCCGACCGTGACGGGCTGCTCGAGACCCCAGCCCGGGTGGCGCGGATGTACTCGGAGGTCTTCTCGGGCCTCACGCAGGATGCCCGTGAGCCCCTCTCGACCACGTTCGACATCGAGCACCAGGAGCTCGTGCTGGTGCGCGACATCGCCTTCTACTCGATGTGCGAGCACCACCTGCTGCCCTTCCATGGCGCAGCCCACGTCGGATACATCCCCGGCAGCGGCGCGGTCACCGGGCTCAGCAAGCTCGCCCGGCTGGTGAACGTCTACGCCCGCCGGCCCCAGGTTCAGGAGCGGCTCACCACCCAGATCGCCGACGCGCTGATGGACGAGCTCGGCGCCGACGGGGCGATCGTGGTGATCGAGGCCGAGCACATGTGCATGTCGATGCGAGGAGTGCGCGCGGCCGGCGCCCGCACCGTCACCAGCGCCGTGCGAGGAATGCTGCGCGACAGCCCCAGCACCCGTGGCGAGGCCATGGCCCTGATCAACAGGGCGTGAGCGAAGTGAGCAGCACGCCCCGCCGCCCCTCCGGTCTGCCTGAGCGGCTGGACATCGACGACACCCTGGTGATGGGCGTCCTGAACGTCACCCCGGACTCGTTCTCCGACGGCGGCGCGCACGACGATGCGCCCGCCGCGATCGCCCACGGCCTCCGACTGGTCGACCAGGGCGCCGCGATCGTGGATGTCGGCGGGGAGTCCACCCGTCCCGGCGCACCGCGCGTGGACGAGGACGAGGAGCTGCGCCGGGTGCTCCCGGTGGTCGCAGCTCTCGCGGAGAAGGATGTCGTGGTCAGCGTCGACACCATGAGGGCCTCCGTCGCGGCGGCGAGCGTGGAGGAGGGGGCGCTGATCGTCAACGACGTCTCCGCCGGACGTGCCGACGTGGACATGGGCCGCGAGGTGGCCCGGCTCCGCACCCGCCTGGGCACCCCGCCGGTCTTCATCGCGATGCACTGGCGCGGGCACAGCGACGTGATGAACGAGCTCGCCGTCTACCGCGATGTGGCGCGCGACAGCGCGGCCGAGCTCGCCGAGCGGCTCGCCGCCCTGCGCGAGGCGGGGGTGGAGGACAGCTTCCTGGTCGCCGACCCGGGCCTGGGCTTCTCCAAGACGGGAGAGCAGAACTGGGAGGTGCTGGCCGACTGGCCGACGCTGAGCTCCCACGGACTGCCGCTGCTCATCGGGGCGTCCCGGAAACGATTCCTCAGCGCGCTCGGAGTGGATCGCGACCTGGCGACCGCTGCCATCAGCGCCTACAGCGCGGAGCACGGCGCCTGGGCGGTACGCGTGCATGACGTCGAATCCTCGGTCGCCGCAGTGACAGTGGGCGACCGTCTGCGTCGGAGCATCCGACGATGACGGCGCAGCCCGTCCAGCCGGGCACCGGCCCGGGGCGACTGGACCGCATCGAGGTGGCTGGAATCAGAGCCTGGGCGCACCACGGGGTGCTCGAGGAGGAGAAGCGCCTGGGCCAGCAGTTCGAGGTCGATGTGACGCTCCATCTCGACACCGCGCCCGCGGGTGCCACCGACGCGCTCTCTCGCACCGTGAACTACGCCGAGGTCGCGGCAGCGGTGCACGAGGAGATGACCGGCGGCCCCTACGACCTGGTCGAGACGCTCGCAGAGCGGATCGCCACACGGATCCTGACGGACACCGGACATCCCCTGGTACGGCGTCTCGGAGTCCGAGTTCATAAGCCATCCGCCCCCGTCGGGCTGCCCGTCGGCGCCGTCACCGTGAGCATCGAGCGGGACGCCCCGCCGATCTCGGCCGTCCTGGCGCTGGGGACCAACCTGGGGGAGCGGGAGAAGCACCTGCAGGGCGCGCTCGCCCACCTGGCCGCGACGGACGGCATCGACGTGGCCTGGACCGGGCCGGTGCTGGAGACCGCGCCCGTCGGCGGGCCCGCGGAGCAGGGCAGCTTCCTGAACTCGGTGATCGGGGTGCGCACGGTGCTGGGCCCCTTCGCGCTGCTCGAGGCGGCGCACCGTGCGGAGCATGCCGCTCATCGGGAACGCCTGGTGCGCTGGGGCCCGCGCACTCTCGACGTGGACGTCATCACCTACGGCGACTGGGTGAGCGAGGACGCGCAGCTGACGGTCCCGCACCCACGCGCCCACGAGCGAGCCTTCGTCCTCGCTCCCTGGCACGCCGCCCGCCCGCAGGCGCAGCTGCCGGGGCACGGACCGGTTGACGCTCTGCTGGCCCGTGCTGCGGACCTGGGAGGACTGCGACCGGGGCCGGTCGTCGAGGGGTTCGGAATCTCGTGAAGCCGTTGAACGTGCCGGTCCTGGTGCTGATCCTCGTGATCGGTGCGGGTTTCGGGGCGCAGATGCTCGAGGCCTTCGCCTCCCGTGGCCATTCGCTGCCGATCGCAGGCTGGCTGACCACGCTGGTGCTGCTGGCGCTGGCGGCGGTGCTGCTGGTGCACGGCCTGCCGCTGCGTCGCTACATGCTCGAGAGCCAGCAGCGCAAGGAGCACCCCAGCTTCGCCCCTCGCCGCCACCAGATCGATCTGCCCACCGCCTATCGCACGGTGCTGCTGGCCCGTGCCTGCGCATACACCGGCACGGTGGTCGGGGGGATCTTCGCTGGTCAGGCGTTGTTCCTGCTCCTGACCGGGACTGGCGACCCGCTGCTGGGGGTCCTGCCCACTGCTGCCGCGGCGATCGCCGGGATCGTGCTCGGCGTGCTGGGCGTGATCGTCGAGCACTGGGGCCAGCTGCCGCCGGAGGACGGCGAGGGCTCAGCGGAAGGCGCAGGCGCTGGCAGCTGAGCCCTGCGTCTACGTGGACGCTCCGTCCGTGTCGACTTTCGACGGATCAACTTCCTCCCACGGTGGGCGCGGCGAGTGGCCGCGGGATGACACGATGGTGCCCATGACCTCAGCTCACGACCCCCACGAGCACCTCTACGCACCGGTCGCTGACGTTCCCGCGGCGTCCACCAGCACCTCTGCGGCGTCCGCTGACGCGCCCGCGGCGTCTGCCGGCACCTCTGCGGCGTCCGCTGACGCGCCCGCGGCGTCTGCCGGCACCTCTGCGGCGTCCGCTGACGCGCCCGCGGCGTCTGCCGGTGCCCCCGCAGGGTCCGGGCGCGTGCTGTCCGACGACCCTGCGGGTCTGCTCGGTGCCGAGGCTCTGCGCCCCGTCTCGCTGAAGCTCATCCCCGCTCGTTACATGGCGGGGAGCATCGGGTACGCCATCTGGCTGGTGCTGATCATCGCCGCGATCGTGGGCACGGTGCTGACGGGATGGTGGTGGATCGCGGCATGCGGCCTGCTGCCTCTGCTGATCATGGTCCAGAGCCTGCTGTTCACCCCGCGCAGGGTTCGGGCGATCGGGTACCTGGACGATGAGGAGGACCTGACGATCGCCAGCGGCATCATGTTCCGCTCCGTCCACACGATCCCGTACGGCCGCGTGCAGTCCGTGAAGATCGGTGAGGGACCGGTGGAGCGGCGCTACGGGCTCGCGACGCTCACGATCACCACGGCCGCGGGCGGAGGCACCGAAACGTTGCCGGGTCTGCCGAAGGCCGAGGCAGAGCGCCTGCGCTCCCTGCTCACCGACCGCGGCATCGATCTCATGGCGGCATTGTGAGCAGCTCAGCGACCAGCCCGTCCAGCCGGTCCAACCCGGACGATCCCACCAACCCGGGCGGTCCCACCAGCCCGGCCAGTCCTACCGGTCCGCCCGCTCCGGCCAGCCCGGCACCCGCAGACAGCGGACTGCTGAACGCGGCTGATCACCAGGCCGCGACCGAGCCGGATCCCTCGACCCCGCGTCACCGCACCCACCCGATCACCCCGCTGGTGACTGGCTGGAAGATCGTGGTCGGCGTGATCGCGGTGATCGCGGCGCAGAACATCGCCCAGCTGCTCGACGAGTTCACGATCCGTCGCGCTCTCATCGGGGTCGGCGTGCTGCTGGCCGCTGCGATCATCGCGATCGCGTTCTCGACCCTCAGCTGGTGGTTCACCACCTACGCGGTCGATGAGGACGGCGTCTCGCTGCACACCGGCATGATCAGCCGCTCCCGCGAGTACGCACCCCGGGCCCGGATCGAGTCAGTCTCCGTCGAACGCCCGCTGCTGGCCCGGCTGCTGGGACTGGCGAAGGTGCGCGTCGAGGTCGCCGGAGGCGGCGAGTCCTATCTCGACATCGAGTACGTGAAGTCCACCGCGGCGGAGGACCTCCGACGAGGGATCCTCGGCATCGCCGAGCGTTCCGCGCCGGAGACAGTGGGCGAACCTGCCACGGACGGCGCCGACCGATACGAGGGAACGGGAACTGCAGGTACTGCCGACCTGCACCCGCAGAACGAGAGCACCGACGGCGCCTCCGGACGGCTCGAGCAGCTCCTGGTCGACGGGGTCACCGACGGTGAGCTGATCGCGCAGGTGCCCACCGAACGGCTCATCCGCTCCCTGGCGCGGGACATCGGCTTCCTCATCGGCGTGGTGATGAGCCTCATCGGCGTGGCCGTCGCCGTCGCGCTCGCGATCTGGCAGGACGGGATCAACATCGCGATGTTCATCGCCCTGGCGCCCGCCGCGATCGCCGTCCCGAAGTACATCTTCGGCCGCATCGAATCCGGATGGGGATTCGTCTCCCGGTTCACCGACCGCGGGCTCCGGATGCGACGGGGCCTGGCCAACACGCGCACCGACAACATCGCCTCCGGTCGGATCCAGCGCATCGAGCTGCGCCGCCCGCTGCTCTGGCGCGGTCCCGGCTGGACCGCCGCCACCGCCACCGTCGCCGGCATCGATGACGACAGCGAGAACGGCGCCGAGAACGTGCTTCCCGTCGGCACTCATGAGGAGCTGCGTGCCACCCTCGGCCACCTCGCCGTGCCGCTCGGCACCGCGGATGACGAGGCCTACATCGAGCACCTGCTCACCGCCCCGGCACGCGAGATCGACGGGTTCCGCACGCAGGTACGGCCGTACTGGATCGCCCGTCGTACCGAGGTGACCGTGCTGCTGCCCGGTGCTCTCGTGAAACGTGGGGGACTGCTGACCAGGCACGTCGAGATCGTTCCCCGCGAGCGCATCCAACAGCTCTCCGTCGACGACGGCCCTCTGAACCGGAAGATCGGGGTCCTCGATCTGCAGGTGGGGATCGCCGGAGAGACGGTGACCGTGAGCAACCTGCCCCGCGCCGAGGTGCTCGGACTCCACAGCGTGCTCTCGCGCGATGCGGCCACGCTGCGCCGCTACCGGGACCGCCAGCACTGGCCGCAGCCCGCCCTGAGCTTCGCCGGACCTGCCGGGCAGCCGCCCCGTCCGGTGGAGCTCGAGGGGGAGCGATGATGCCGCCCCGCCTGGGCATCGGTGTGATCGGGGCCGGCCGGGTGGGTGCGGTCCTCGGCGCCGCGCTGCGGGCCGAGGGCCATGCGATCACCGGCGCCTACGCCGTCTCCGACGACTCCCGCGAGAGAGCTCGGCAGCTCCTGCCCGGAGTGCCGCTGCTGAATGTGCCGGCCCTGGTCGAACGCAGCGAGATGCTGATCCTGGCTGTGCCGGACGACCAACTGGCCCCTCTGGCCGCAGGCATCGCAGCGACCGGGATGGTGCCGGGCGGCCAGCTCGTGATGCACACCTCGGGCCGCTACGGCATCGAAGTGCTGGCGCCGCTCGCCCAGGCCGGCTGCGCGACCCTGGCCCTCCACCCGGCGATGACGTTCACCGGCACCCAGGCCGATCTCGCCCGGCTGATCGGCTGCCCGATGGGAATCACCGCCACGCCTGAGCTGCTGCCGATCGCGGCCGCGCTGGCGGTCGAGCTCGGCGGAGACGCGGTCGTGGTCGCGGAGGGGGATCGCCCCCTCTACCACGCAGCCCTGGCCCACGCCGCGAATCATCTGGTGGTGCTGGTGGACCAGTCCCGTGACGCACTGTCACGGCTGGGGATCGAGGATCCGGGAGCGTACCTGCGGCCGCTGCTCGAGGCAGCGCTCGACGAATCTCTGCGTCACGGGGACAAGGCGCTGACCGGACCCGTGATGCGCGGGGACGCGGGCACCGTCACCGCCCACCTCGGGGCACTGCGTGACCTGGACGCCACCGGGGCCCCGGGCGATCCCGGGGACACCTCCGCCACCTACCGTGCCCTCGCACTCGCGGCCCTGCGCCGTGCGAGACTCCCGGAGGGCACCCGGGCGCTGATCCGGGACCTGCTCGAGGACCATCCGCCGCTGAAGGACGATTCATGACCCTGGACTCTGGCTCCCGCGAGCCGCAGCATGGTGCGGACCAGCGCCGTGCCACCACGCTCATCAGCACCAAGGCAGAGCTGCGCGAGCACCGCGCAGCGATGACGGGGACCGTCGCGGCGGTCTTCACGATGGGTTCCCTGCACGCCGGGCACCTGGCGCTGGTCCAGCGCGCTCGGGGGCTCGCCGATCACGTGATCCTCACCGACTTCGTCAACCCCCTCCAGTTCGGCCCGGGCGAGGATTTCGAGGCGTACCCGCGCGACCTCGATGCGGACCTCGCCCTCGTCGACGGGCTGGTCGACGTGGTCTTCGCCCCCTCGGTCCAGGAGATGTACCCGGTGCTGCCACCCACCGTCTCCGTGACCGCAGGGCGGGCAGGCACGATCCTCGAAGGCGCTGCGCGCCCGGGACACTTCGACGGGGTGGTGACGGTGGTGGCCAAGCTGCTGCAGCTCACCGCTCCCGATCTGAGCGTGTTCGGGCGGAAGGACGCCCAACAGCTGGCCATCATCCAGCGGCTGGTCGCTGATCTGGACCTCCCGGTGCGGATCGAGCCGGTCGAGATCCAGCGCGAGCCGACGGGACTGGCCCGTTCCAGCCGCAACGCCTACCTCAGCCCGGAGGGCCGGGACCAGGCGCTCGCGCTCTCGCGCACGATCTCCGCTGCACTCGCGGCTGCGCCTTCGGTCGCGGGGATCAGGGCCGCTCTCGCGCAGGCCGTGGACCGGGCCGAGATCGAGTGGGACTATGCGCTCGCCCTCGACCCCGGCACCCTCGAGCAGGTCGGTCAGGACCATCGCGGTGAGGTCCTGGTGGTCCTCGCGGGGCGCGTCGAGGGCACCCGGTTGCTCGATGCAGCTGTGGCAGTGGCGACAGCCCCCTGATCCAGCGGGCATTCCCAGCGGCAGTGATGAGACAATCACCGTCATGAGCGAGAATTCCCCTGCCCTCGAGACGACGGACACCTCCGACCAGGTCGCGGTCCGCAAGTCCAAGCGGGAGCGCCTGCTGGCGCGCGGGGAGGAGGCCTACCCCGTCTCGGTGCCGGTGACCACCACCATCGCCGAGGTGCGCGCGCAGTACGGCCACCTCGCCGCCGGCGAGGAGACCCAGGACGTGGCGGGCGTCGCCGGGCGCGTCGTCTTCCAGCGCAACACCGGCAAGCTGGCCTTCATCACCCTCCAGGATGGTGCCGGAGAGCGCCTGCAGATCATGGCCTCGCAGGCCGTCATCGGCGAGCAGCGACTGGCGGATCTCAAAGCCGATGTCGACCTCGGCGATCATGTGTTCTTCCAGGGCCGGGTCGGCGCATCCCGGCGCGGCGAGCTGAGCATCTTCGCCGAGTCGTGGCAGATGGCGGCCAAGGCAGTGCGCCCGCTCCCGGTGCTCCACGCCGGACTGTCCGAGGAATCCCGGGTGCGGCACCGCTACGTCGACCTCATCGTGCGGCAGGAGGCCCGTGACACCGTGCGTCAGCGCGCCGAGGTCATGCACTCCCTGCGCACCTCCTTCCACGATCGCGACTACGTCGAGATCGAGACCCCGATGCTGCAGGTGATCCCCTCGGGCGCGGCGGCACGACCGTTCGTGACCCACATGAACGCCTTCGATCTCGACCTGTATCTGCGGATCGCTCCCGAGCTCTACCTCAAGCGCGCTGCGGTGGGTGGTCTCGAGCGGGTCTTCGAGATCAACCGCAATTTCCGTAACGAGGGTGCTGATTCCACGCATTCTCCGGAGTTCGCGATGCTCGAGGCCTATCAGGCGTACGGGGATTACGACACCATCGGCGACCTCACCCGGACACTTGTCCAAGAAGCTGCTGAGCGTGCGACCGGTTCGCAGACCGTGACCCTCATCGACGGGTCTGAATACGACTTCTCCGGGGAATGGGCGCAGATCACGGTCTACGGATCGCTCTCGGAATCCCTCGGCGTGGAGATCACTCCCGAGACCACCCCGGAGCGTCTGCGCGAGATCGCACGTTCCCTGGATCTGGACTTGGATCACCCGAAGTACGGCCACGGAAAGCTGGTCGAGGAGCTGTTCGAGCACCAGGTCGGAGATCACCTGTACGAGCCGACCTTCGTGCGGGACTTCCCGGTCGAGACCAGCCCCCTGGTGCGCGCGCACCGCTCGCAGCCGGGCGTGGTCGAGAAGTGGGATCTCTACGTGCGCGGATTCGAGCTGGGCACCGGCTATTCGGAGCTGGTGGATCCCGTCATCCAGCGCGAGCGCTTCGCTCAGCAGGCAGAGCTGGCGGCCCAGGGCGATGACGAGGCGATGCGCCTGGACGAGGACTTCCTCGAGGCGATGGAGTACGCGCTGCCGCCGACCGGCGGCATGGGCATGGGCGTGGATCGCCTGCTGATGGCCCTGACCGGCCTCGGGATCCGCGAGACCATCCTGTTCCCCCTTGTGAAGCCTGAGGCCTGAGATGGACTCGGGATTCTGGTTTGAGGCCGGGGCGCTGCTCCCATCGATAGGCGTGGGCCTGCTGTTCTGGTTCACGATTCGAGCGATTATGCGGGCAGATCGCAGTGAGCGTGAGATCGAACGTCAGGTCGAGCGAGAATATCGTGAGCGCCACGATAGGGATGAACCGAATCACTCCGCCTGATTGAAAATCTGAATGATATTGATATCTGCGTCGCCGAACTGGATACTTGGTGCTGACGGCGAACTCACCAGAGTTTGCGCAGAAGTATGAAGTCACAGCAACGAGGGAGAACCCCTATGGCACGGAAGACGTACGTGGAGCTCATCGACGATCTCACCGGCGATAAGGCCGATGAGACGGTGAGCTTCGCCCTGGATGGCGTCGCCTACGAGATCGACCTCTCCGAGGACAACGCGAAGAAGCTCCGCGAGGAGCTCAGCAGCTGGACGGAGAAGGCGCGCCGTGTTGGCGGCCGCCGCGCTCGTGGCACCTCCTCCGCGCGCAGCGGCTCGAACGATTCCGCGCGGATCCGCGAGTGGGCCCGTGAGGCCGGCTACGAGGTCCCGGACCGCGGCCGCATCTCCGGCACCATCCGCACGGCGTACGAAGAGGCGCACGGGGAGTGATCCCTGCTTCTCCGCGGGCGCGGTGAGCGACCGCAGAGCCCCTCAGCAGCATGAAGGCCCGCCACCCATCGGTGGCGGGCCTTCACGCTACGAGGCCTCAGGCCTCAGGCCTCAGGCCTCAGGACTCGAAGGCCGAGTCGATGTACTGGTCGACGTTCTCCTTGGTCACCACCGGGGCGAAGAGCTGGACCTGGCGGGGGACCTCGTTCTCGACGAGATCCGAGAGCGACTTGCCCTGGACGAGCAGCCGCGCCAGCGCGACACCGTTGGCTGCCTGGCTGGAGGGGTAGACCACGGTGGCCTCGACGACCGAGTCACCGTCCTGGATGTGACGCATCATGTTCGCCGAGCCGGCACCGCCGACCATGAAGAACTCGTCACGGCCGGCGTTCTCGATGGCGGCCAGCACCCCCACACCCTGGTCGTCGTCGTGGTTCCAGACGGCGTCGATCTCGGGCGCGGCCTGCAGCAGGTTGGCGGTCGCAGATTCCCCGCCCTGGACGGTGAAGTCCGCGTCGACGCGGTTGTCGACATCTTGGCCGCATTCGCCGAGCGCATCCTCGAATCCCTGGGTGCGCTCCGCGGTCAGGGGCAGGGAGGAGATGCCGGTGATCTCGGCGATCACAGCGTCGGGATCATCGCCCACCCGCTCGCAGATGTACTCGCCGGCGTTGTGGCCCATCCCGTAGTTGTCCCCCATCACGGTCACACGTGCGGCGTTGGGGTCGGAGAATTCACGGTCGACGTTGACGACGGGGATCCCGGCATCCATCGCCTGCAGTGCGACGCCGGTCAGCGCGGCGCCATCGAAGGGGACCACGACGATAGCGTCCACCTCGTCATTGTTGATGAAGGTCTCGATCTGGCTGATCTGCAGGTTGACGTCGTTCGTGCCCTCGGCGACCAACAGCTCGACGTCGTCGTACTCAGCGGCCAGCTCTTGCGTGAGGGTGCTCATCGCCGCCATCCAGCCGTGGTCGGCGGCCGGGGCGGAGAAGCCGATGGTGATGGTCTCTCCGGTCTCGTCATTGCTGCTGCCGGCATTTGATTCGTTGCCGCCGGCTCCGCCGCCGGTGCTCTCCGGGGTGTTGCCCGTGCACGAGGCGAGCAGTGCTGCTGAGGCGAGCACGGCGAAGACGGCTGTGGCACGGCGACGCAACGTCATTGATGCGGTCATGGGGCATTCTCCTTGGGGTGGTGGGGGAGTGGCGGGCAGGGAGAGGCCGAAAATGCGGCGGGTTGGGCGTCGGAGTGGGCGTTGAAGTGGGGATCGGGATCGGAGTGGGGATCAGGGGCCTGGGATGGCAGGCTCAGGTCGATCTGGCGCGGACGACGAATCGCTGCTGGAGGAGGACCGCGATCACGATGATCGCGCCCTGCACCAGCGCCTGCACCGAGGTGGAGAGGTTGTTCAGCACGAAGACGTTGGTCAGGGTCTGGAAGATGAGCACCCCGATCACGGTGCCGACGATCGTGCCGCGCCCACCGATGAGGAGGGTGCCGCCGACGACGACGGCCGCGATCGCATCGAGTTCGTACAGCGTCCCGTTGGTCGAGCTGCCGGCACCCGTGCGCCCGAGCATCATCACGGCTGCGAGGCCGGTGGTGAAGCCGCTGAGCGCGAAGACGTAGACGGTGTGCCGCCTGATGTTGATCCCCGCCAGGCGCGCGGCCTCCGCATTGCCGCCGACAGCGACCGTCCGGCGGCCGAAGGTGGTCCGGTTCAGCACCACCCAGCCGACTGCCGCGACGATGAGGAACATCCACACGATGGTCGGCACACCGAGGAGGCTGCCGCCGAAGAAGTCGTCGAAGCCGTCGTTCGTGACCAGCTGGGTTCCACGCCCGGAGATGATCTCGGCGAGGCCGCGGGCGGCGATCAGCATGGCGAAGGTGGCGATGAAGGAGACGACCTTGCCGTAGGAGACGACGATTCCGTTGACGATGCCTGCGGCAGTGCCGACCGCGACTGCGGTGAAGACCATCACGAGCCAGTGCACGTCCTCTGCCATGGCCTGGGTGGCGAGTGTGGTCGCCCAGACGCTCGCGAGGCCCAGCACCGAGCCGACAGACAGGTCGATGCCGCCGGCGGTGATGACGAAGGTCATGCCGATGCTCACCACGCCGATGACCGCCGCCCCCCGCACGATGGTGAGGACGTTGTCGACATCGAGGAACCGGTCGCCGCTGGTCAGGGCGCCCACGAGACAGATCAGCAGCAGCGCGACGACGAGTCCGAGGCTGCGGCCCAGTCCGGTGCCACCTCCGAGGCGGGCACGTACGCCCCGCCCTCCAGGATCCGGCACAGGCCGCAGCGTGCGGGTCGTCGGGGGCGGGGAGCTGCTGTCCAGCGCTGCCCCTCCATCGCTGCGCGATGCCTGATCACTCATGTGCGGTTCCTTCCATGACGAGGTCGAGCACCCCGTGCTCATCGATCTGTGCCGCAGGGCCGTCGTGCACGACGGCACCATCCGCGATGACGAGGACCTGATCTGCGAGTCCCAGGACCTCATCGATCTCGCTCGAGACCACGACGACGGCGGTGCCCTGTCGCGCCAGGCGCCGGATCAGGGCGTAGATCTCGGCGCGTGCGCCGACGTCGACCCCGCGGGTCGGCTCATCGAGCAGCAGCACTCTGCATCCGTGCACCAGCCAGCGGGCCAGCATCGCCTTCTGCTGATTGCCTCCGGAGAGGGTTCTGATCGAGCGATCCGGATCCTCCGGCGCGAGGTGGAGCGCAGAGATCTGCTCCACGGCGGCCCGACGCTCAGCACGCTCGTCGAGGAAGCCGCCGCGTGCGAACCGGGCGAACGTGGAGAGCGTGATGTTGCGATAGATCGGTTCATCCAGCAGCAGGCCCTGGCTCTTGCGCTCCTCGGGGGCCAGTCCGATGCCACGGCGGACGGCGCGAGTGACAGAACCGGTGCGCATCGGTCGCCCAGCGACCCTGACGGTGCCCGCGGCTGCCGGTCGTGCGCCGTAGAGCGTCTCGAGGATCTCGGAGCGCCCGGCGCCGACCAGGCCGGCCAGGCCGAGGATCTGCCCGGAGCGGACCTCGAAGCTCACGTTCTCGAACACTCCCGCGAGCGCCAGCCCTTCGACCTCCAGCACCACGTCGCCGAACTCGTCGACGCCGGCGCCGCCGAAGTCGCTCTCGACCCGGCGGCCCGTCATCATCTCGATGAGATCCCCGGTCGGGGTGTCGGCGACGGCGAGCCCGGTGGCGACGGTCCTGCCGTCTTTGAGCACGGTGATCCGGTCGCCGATGCGCCTGATCTCCTCCAACCGGTGGGAGATGTAGATGACGGCGAGGCCCTCGGCAGTGAGCGACTCGACCACCTGGAAGAGGTTGTCCACCTCTTCCGGGTCGAGCACCGCAGAAGGCTCGTCCATGACGATCACCTTGGCGTCATGGGACAGGGCGCGCGCCATGGAGACGATCTGCTTGCCGGCTGCGGACAGGCTGCCCACGTCCTGGGACGGCCGGATCTCCGGGTGGCCGAGGCGGCGAAGGAGGTCGCGGGTGCGGGCGCGGGTCTCGGCATGCCGCAGGATTCCACCGTGGGACAGCTCATGGCCGAGGTAGATGTTCTCCGCGACCGTCAGGCCGTCGACGACATCGAGCTCCTGGTACATGGTGGCGATGCCGAGGTCGAGCGCCTTGGTGGGCGACGCGATCGTCACGGCCTCATCCTGCCAATGGATGTGCCCGGCATCGGGTTGGTGAGCGCCGGCGAGGACTTTGATGAGCGTGGACTTGCCCGCGCCGTTCTGGCCGAGCAGGCAGTGCACCTCGCCCGCACGGACGTCGAAGTCCACGCCGTCGAGCGCTTTCGCGCCGGGGAAGTGCTTGACCAGGTGGGTGACTCGCAGCAGTGCCGCCGGGGGGTCGTCTGTGACCATGCCCACTATGTTAGATGAACATACTTAACAGTCAACCAGAATTTCGACACCGACCGCACCGTAGCGGAACTGATGCTGTGGCGCTGATGCCGCGGAGCCACCCGCCGGTCTGCTCGGCTCGCGCCGTAGCCGCAGGGTGTGCTCCGCGGGTCCGCTCACCAGCCGCGCAGGGTCCAGGCTGCCGCGTGCTCCGCCCCGGGGCTCAGGCGCACCACGTCCGTGCCGCTGCGGAAGGCATCCGGGGGACAGGTCATCGGTTCCACAGCGAGTCCGAGCCGATTGTTCTCGGGCTCCGGTCGGTCTCCGGTGTGCACCTGCAACCACGGCAGCTCCGGACCTGCGGAGAGTTCGACACCGGTGCCGCCCGGGGCGCTGACGGTGATCGTGAGCCGTCCCTGCGGATCTCGGCCGAGGTCGGTGAAGGCATGGTCGATGAACAGCGAGCCGATCACCTTCGCACTGCGGAAGTCGAAATCCGACCCGGGCGCGATCGCTGCAGTGCCGGTGGGCAGGAGCCGATCCTCGGTGACGGTGAGCACGGTGCCGGCGTCGAACTCCAGGGACCACTCATCGAGCGGTTCCGGGCCGGCGACCAGGTACGGATGCGGGCAGACCCCATAGGGAGCGTCCAGCGCGCCGAGGTTGCGGGCGGTCACCGTCGTGCTCAGGCCCTCCTGAGGGTCCAGCGCGTAGTGCACCGTCAGCAGCAGATGGAAGGGATAGCCAGGAGAGGGGAACAGCTCCGTGATCATCACCAGCTCGTCGTCGGAGACGGTCGCCGGGGTGAACCTCTGGAAGGACACCAGCCCATGCAGAGCATTGCCCCGTTCGGGCTCGGTCAGCGGGGTCTGGATCTCCTGTCCGTCCCAGGTGTAGAGGCCGTCCCCGATCCGATTGGGCCAGGGGGCCACGATCGCGCCGCGGTAGAACTTCATCGGCCCGGTCTCGGGATTGCGGACCAGCAGATCTCGGCCGCTGAGGGTGAGCGACTCGAGGATGGCCCCCACTGCGGAGACCTCGGCGCGATATGCCCCGGCCGCGATGGTGAACAGCTCGCCACGGTCACGAAGGCCGTCGCCGACGGACAGCTCGAGGCCTTCGGTGGGGATGGAATCGTTCATCGGGTGTTCTCCTGGTCGGTCGCGGGCTGGGTCACGGGCTGGATCTCGGGCTCGCTTTCGGGCGTCGGGTCCGGTGCGGGCTCGATGAGCACGACGTCGAGGCGGCGCGGTCCATGCACGCCTTCGACCCGTTCCAGCTCGATGTCGCTGGTGGCGCTGGGTCCCGAGATCATGGTCCAGGCGGCACGGGGATGCTCGCCCATGCGTTGGATCGCCTTCGGGACGCCGAGCACCACCTGGTCGGCGTCCACCACGATCACGTGATGGTCCGGCACCAGCGAGATCGCGCGGCGGCCGCCCCGCTCGTCGCCTCGCAGCACGATGGTGCCGGTGAGCGCGATCGCGGTGTGGCAGCCGGTCAGCACGGCATCGATCGCATCCAGCTGGTGCGGGTCGGCGCTGCCGTCGTCGACGATCAGCTCCGCCTCCACCGCCGTCGTCCACGCATCGGGAAGACCGGAGGGGACGACCACGGTGCGGGCGGCCCCGAGGGCGGCGGCGACCGCTGCAGGCGCCTCGGACGGGGTGGTCCGGTGGACGACCGCGGTGTAGTCCTCCAGACGCTGGACCAGCACCCCGCGGACCTTCTCGGGTGCTGTGCGCAGCTCCTGCTTGTCGTCGGCCCGCTGATAGCTGCGCGGCACGTCGGCGGCCTCGGTGATCTCGTCGCGGCGCGGGGCGTCCAGTGCGGTCCGGAGTCGGGCGAGGATCTCGTCCTTCGCACTCATCCCCGGGGTGCGCTGCGGGCGGGCATCGGTCCACTCGGTCATGCCTGCTCCTCGCTGTCCGGCGCGGCGTCGGGACCGGCGGGTGGCGCCGTGGCGGCCTCGCCAGTGCCAGTGCCAGTGCCAGTGCCAGTGCCAGTGCCAGTGCCAGTGCCAGTGGCGCTCTCGGGGCCAACGGGGTCAGCGGCGCCGTCGGCCGCTGCGCGCTCCTTCTCGTGCTGGTCCCACCAGGAGCGGAAGGAAGTGCCGGGCTTGGGCAGGTCACGGTGATCGGTCCAGCCGGGTATCAGCGGGAGCACACCAGGGAGCTTGCCGATGTTCTTCCCACCCAGCACAGAGGTCAGGGGACCGGCGGAGCGCACCGCGAGGTCGTAGGCGCGGGGAGAGGACATGAGCTTGCCTGCTCCCTTCAGTGCCATGTCCCACGTGCCGTGGAAGTCTCCACGGGTCTCCCGGCGGCGGTCGACGTCCTTCGCCCGCAGGTGGACCAGGATCTCCGGGATGTTGATCTTCACCGGACACACGTCGTAGCAGGCGCCGCACAGGCTCGAGGCATAGGGGAGCGTCGAGTTGGGATCGTCGTCCCCGCTCATCCCTGTCATCTGGGGGGAGAGGATCGCCCCGATCGGGCCCGGATAGGTCGAGCCGTAGGCGTGGCCGCCGGCACGGACATAGACCGGGCACACGTTCAGGCAGGCCGAGCATCGGATGCAGTGCAGTGCGCTGCGGCCTTCGGGGTCCTCGAGGACCGCGGAGCGGCCGTTGTCCAGCAGCACCAGATGGAACTCCTCGGGCCCGTCCCCGTCATGGACCCCGGTGAACATCGTGGTGTACGGGTTCATGCGCTCCCCGGTGGAGGAGCGGGGCAGCAGCTGCAGGAAGACCTCGAGGTCCTCGAAGGTCGGCACGATCTTCTCGATCCCCACCACGGAGATGAGCGTCTTCGGGAGCGTGAGGCACATGCGGCCGTTCCCCTCGGATTCGACGACCACCAGGGTGCCGGTCTCCGCGATAGCGAAGTTCGCCCCGGATATCGCCACCGAGCCGGGCATGTCCAGGAACTTCTCCCGCAGGAAACGACGTGCCGCCTCAGCGAGCTCAGCCGGCTCATCGGTGATCGACTCATCGAGGTCCGGCATCGAGGCCAGGAAGATCTCCCGGATCTCCGCACGGTTGCGATGGATCGCAGGCACCAGGATGTGGCTGGGCGTGTCATCGGCCAGCTGAACGATCAGCTCGGCGAGATCGGATTCGATCGCCCTGATCCCGGCGTGGGCGAGCGCCTCGTTCAGTCCGATCTCCTGGGTCGCCATCGACTTGACCTTCAGCACCTCCCGCGCGCCGCGCTCGAGGGCCAGGGCGGTGACTATCTCTCCGGCCTCCTCGGCATCGCGGGCCCAGTGGACCACGCCGCCGGCTGCGGTCACGGAGGATTCGAGCTGCTCGAGAAGCTCGGGAAGATGATCTGTGACCTGCCACTTCAAGGCGCTGCCGGCGTTGCGGAGCTTCTGCCAGTCCCGCACCTCACGGACTGCTGACGCACGCTTGGACTGGATCGTCGAGGTGGCCCGGCGCAGGTTCTCTCGGAGCGTGGGATTCGCGAGCTCGTCCCGTGCGGCCTCCGGGAAGCCGCGCTCGCCCCGCAGGGTCGAGCTGGGGGAGGCGTGCTGAGGGCGGACCTGGGGGATCCCGAGGTGGACTGTGCTCGTAGAACTCATGCGGATCTCCCGAGGATGGTCTCCGAGGGGACGAAGGGGTCCTCCTTGGTCGAGGCGAGGATCTGCGCCAGGTGGATCGACTTCGGCGCGGCGCCGGTGCGGCGCAGCTTGCCACCGATGTTCATCAGGCACGAGGCATCGCCGGCGACCACGAAGTCCGCACCGCTGCGCACCACGTTGGCGGCCTTGTCGGTCACCATCGCATCGCTGGTCGCGTCGTTCTTCACGGAGAAGGTGCCGCCGAACCCGCAGCAGGTATCGGACTCGGGAAGGTTCTTCACCTCGATGCCGTCCACCGCCCGCAGCAGCTTGAGCGGACGCGCGCCCACCTTCAGGAACCGCATCGAGTGGCAGGTGGGGTGGTAGGTCACCGAGTGCGGGAAATATGCGCCGACGTCGGTCACCTTGAGCACGTCCACCAGCAGCTCGGAGAGCTCGTACGTCTTCGCCGAGACCGCCGCGGCACGTTCCTCCAGCTCGCTGTCGCCCTCATGCCGAGCGACCAGCTGATGCTGGTCGCGCACGCAGCCGACGCAGGAACCGGACGGCATCACGATCGCGTCGACCGTGTCCAGTGCAGGCTCGAAGGTGTCGACGAAGGACCGCACCACCGGGGCCGCCTCCGTGTAGTAGCCGGAGTTGGTGTGCATCTGGCCGCAGCAGGTCTGGCGCTTGTCGAACACCACCTGGTGCCCTAGCCGCTCCAACAGCGTGACCGTCGCCCGGGCGACGTCCGGCGCCATCACATCCACCAGGCAGGTGGTCATCAGCGAGATGCGCATCCGTGGTCCTTCTTCCTCAGTCGTGCGCTCGGGGACGAGGCCGCGCCCTGCAGGGGAGCGGCCGCGCCGGTGAGAGGTCAGGCGTGGCTCAGCCCCAGCGACTCGGCGGTGCGCGAGAGCGTGCGGTGCGCCTCGTCAGCATCCTCGGAGAGCGATCGGCCCCAGCTCGGGACCATCTGGGTGAGCGTGGGACGCCAGGCCTCGATGCGCTGCGGGAACATCTTCTCGAGCAGGCCCAGCATGATGCTGGTGGCCGTCGAAGCGCCGGGGGAGGCGCCGAGCATGCCGCCGATCGAGCCGTCGGCTGCGGTGATCAGCTGGGTGCCGAACTGCAGCACGCCGTGCTTGGCCCTGTCAGGGGCGATCACCTGGACGCGCTGGCCGGCGGTGATCTCCTCCCAGTCGCCCTCGTGCGCGGCGGGCATGTATTCGCGCAGGGCTTCGAAGCGCTGGTGGTGGGTGGCGGCGAGCTGCGAGCCGAGGTAGACCATGAGGTCGAGGTTCGGGGGAGCCACCGCCATCATCTGGGTGATGTTCGAGGGCTTCATCGACTCGAAGAGGTCGGTGTAGCTGCCGGTCTTGAGGAACTTCGGTGACCAGCCGGCGTAAGGGCCGAACATCAGGGCACGCTTTCCATCGACGAAGCGGGTGTCGAGGTGCGGGACGCTCATCGGCGGTGCACCCACCGCCGCCTTGCCGTAGACCTTCGCGTCGTGACGGGCGATGACCTCGGGATCGGTGCAGCGCAGCCACTGGCCGGAGATCGGGAAGCCGCCGAAGCCGCGGATCTCGTCGATCCCCGACTTCTGCAGCAGCGGCAGCGCGTAGCCGCCGGCGCCGACGAAGACGAACGGCGCGCGCACCACCCGGATCGAGTCGTCCTTGGTGGAGCGGACCATCACGCCCCAGTCCTCACCCATGCGGCGCAGATCGACTACCTCGGAACCGGTCGAGACCGTGGTGCCGGTGCGGGAGGCGAAGTCGAGCATCTGGCGGGTCAGGGCCCCGAAGTCGACATCGGTGCCGTCGGCGGAACGGGTGGCCGCGATGGTCTCGGTGACCGGTCGGCCCTCGGAGACCAGCGGTGCCCACTGGGCCAGCTGAGCGTGCTCGGTGGTGAACTCCATGCGGTCGAACAGCGGGTTCGCGGCGAGCGCCTCATGTCGACGGCGCAGGTAGTCCACGTTCTCCATGCCATGCACGAAGCTCATGTGGGGGACGGTGTGGATGAACTTGGCCGGATCACCGATGCGGTCGTTCTCCACCAGATGCGCCCAGAACTGCCTCGAGACCTGGAACTGCTCGTTGATGGAGATCGCCTTGGCAGGGCTGACGGAGCCGTCGACGTCCTGCGGCGTGTAGTTCAGCTCGCAGAGCGCGCTGTGGCCGGTGCCGGCGTTGTTCCAGGCGTCGCTCGACTCCGCACCCAGCTCGTGGAGCCGTTCGAGGACCACGATGTTCCAGCTCGGCTCGAGCTCGGTGAGCATCGCGGCGAGGGTCGCGCTGGCGATGCCTCCACCGATCAGCACCGCATCCGCACGGGTCACGTCCAGGTCAGCCATATCTCTCCGTTCGCTGTGCACGTCACGCGCCTCGAGGCCGGTCGGCACGTCGCGTCGTGCGGCTCCGGGCGGTCGTGGCATCCAGCGTATCCCGTGTCCGGGCCCCTCCGCCGCCTCATCCCCCCGGGCTGACGGTGGACATTCAGGTGCGCGCCGTCGGTCCCTTGTCCTTCCCCTGGCCGGTTCCGTCCCTGCGCCAACACCGACAACGACAGACAGAGGCGGCACCCCGGATCTGGGCGCCGCCTCTGGTCGGACGAGGGGTGAGGGTCAGACGGAATGGTCAGACGGGACGGTCAGACAGGACAGCGGAACGGTCAGACAGGACGGTCAGACGGTGGGCGGGGGATCCCGACGCTCCGAGACCGTGTGCCCCGGTGCGCTCTGGGTGTTGACCACGGTCTTGCGCGAGCGCAGTGAGAGCAGCAGGCCCACGACGAAGAGCACCGCCCCGGCGACCATCAGGATGGTGCCGAGCATCGTGGAGTCCACGCCCGGCAGGTCGAACTCGAGGGCGAAGCGGGAGATGGCTCCGAGCACGAACAGGATGATGCCGCCGACGATGGCGCCCATGGGATGCTCCTTCACGCAGAAAGTATGACGTGGGTCATCTTAGGGGCTGCCGCCGTCCGGGGACGCAGCTCGACCGACAGGTCGGCGGTGCATGTCGGCCGCTGGGAGTGGAGCGGGGAACGTGAGTGGAATCGTCCGGTGAGCGCTCACCGGCATCCAGGAATGACGACCGATCACGCCTGCGGCGAACAGCTATCACGCCAGCGGCGAACAGGCGATGCATCCTCCTCGGATCCGCGTAGTCTCGATCCATCACCACCACCGGACGGGGGAGGACCATGTTCGAACGCTTCACCGATCGCGCCCGCCGCGTCGTCGTCCTGGCGCAGGACGAGGCACGGCTGCTCAATCACAACTACATCGGCACCGAGCACATCCTGCTGGGCCTGATCCACGAGAACGAGGGCGTCGGGGCCAAGGCCCTCGAGGCTCTCGGCGTGACCCTCGATGCCGTGCGCGAGCAGGTCCGCGACATCATCGGCGAGGGCAATCAGACGCCCTCCGGCCACATCCCCTTCACGCCGCGTGCGAAGAAGGTCCTCGAGCTGAGCCTGCGCGAAGCGCTGCAGCTCGGGCACAACTACATCGGCACCGAGCACATCCTGCTCGGTCTGCTGCGCGAGGGCGAGGGGACGGCCGTCAAGGTCCTCTCCCGCCTCAAGGCAGAGCCGTCGGCCGTGCGCCAGGAAGTCATCGAGCGCCTCTCCGGCTACCAGGGCAAGGAGCCGGCCAATGCCGGCGGCCCCGCCGAGGGTCAGCCCGCCGGATCTCTGGTGCTGGATCAGTTCGGTCGCAACCTCACCCAGGCCGCCCGCGAGGGCAAGCTCGACCCGGTCATCGGCCGCGAGCACGAGGCCGAGCGGGTCATGCAGGTGCTCTCCCGCCGTACCAAGAACAACCCCGTGCTGATCGGTGAGCCCGGTGTCGGCAAGAGCGCCGTGGTCGAGGGGCTCGCGCAGTCCGTCGTCGCCGGCGATGTGCCCGAGACCCTCAAGGACAAGCAGATCTACACCCTGGATCTGGGCTCCCTGGTTGCCGGCTCCCGCTACCGCGGCGACTTCGAGGAACGCCTGAAGAAGGTGCTCAAGGAGATCCGCACCCGCGGTGACATCATCCTGTTCATCGACGAGATCCACACCCTCGTGGGTGCAGGTGCCGCCGAGGGCGCGATCGATGCGGCCAGCATCCTCAAGCCGATGCTGGCCCGTGGCGAGCTGCAGACCATCGGGGCGACCACCCTCGACGAGTACCGCAAGCACATCGAGAAGGATGCGGCGCTCGAGCGCCGCTTCCAGCCGATCCAGGTCGAGGAGCCGTCGGTGGCGCACACCGTGGAGATCCTCAAGGGTCTGCGCGATCGCTACGAGGCGCACCACAAGGTCACGATCACGGATGCCGCCCTGGTGGCCGCCGCGAACCTCGCCGACCGCTACGTCAACGACCGCTTCCTGCCGGACAAGGCGATCGACCTGATCGATGAGGCCGGGGCCCGCCTGCGCATCCGTCGGCTCACCGCGCCGCCCGAGCTCAAGGAGTTCGACGCGCGCATCGAGGAGACCCGCAAGAAGAAGGAGGAGGCGATCGACGGGCAGGACTTCGAGCTCGCCGCCTCCCTGCGGGACGAGGAGCAGAAGCTCAAGACGGAGCGCGAGGAGAAGGAGAAGGCCTGGCGTCACGGCGAGTCCGATGCCGTCACCACGGTCAGCGAAGAGGTCATCGCCGAGGTGCTGGCAGCTTCGACGGGCATCCCGATCGTGAAGCTGACGGAGGAGGAGTCCTCGCGTCTGCTCAACATGGAGGACGAGCTGCACAAGCGGGTCATCGGGCAGAACGAGGCCATCAAGGCCATCTCCCGTGCCATCCGTCGCACCCGTGCGGGGCTCAAGGACCCCAAGCGTCCGGGCGGCTCGTTCATCTTCGCCGGGCCCACGGGCGTCGGCAAGACCGAGCTGGCCAAGGCGCTGGCCGAGTTCCTCTTCGGCGACGAGGAGTCGCTGATCCAGCTCGACATGTCCGAGTTCGGCGAGAAGCACACCGCCTCGCGGCTGTTCGGCTCGCCTCCCGGCTATGTCGGGTACGACGAGGGCGGCCAGCTCACCGAGAAGGTGCGCCGCAAGCCCTTCTCCGTGGTGCTCTTCGACGAGGTGGAGAAGGCCCATGTGGACATCTTCAACTCGCTGCTGCAGATCCTCGAGGACGGTCGCCTCACCGACTCCCAGGGTCGGGTCGTGGACTTCAAGAACACGATCATCATCATGACCACCAACCTCGGCACCCGGGACATCGCCAAGGGCGTGTCCCTCGGCTTCACCGCGGGCGGCGACCTCTCCACCGACTACGAGCGGATGAAGTCGAAGGTCCACGAGGAGCTCAAGCAGCACTTCAAGCCCGAGTTCCTCAACCGTGTCGACGATGTCGTGGTCTTCCCGCAGCTCTCGATGGCGGAGATCGTCCAGATCGTCGATCTGGAGATCGCCAAGCTGCAGAAGCGCCTCCAGGACAAGGACATGTCGCTCAGCCTCAGCACGGGGGCCAAGAGCCTGCTGGCCGAGAAGGGGTACGACCCCGTGCTCGGTGCGCGACCGCTGCGTCGCACCATCCAGCGCGACATCGAGGACACGCTCTCCGAGCGGATCCTGTTCGGTCAGATCCAGGTCGGCGACGAGATCGTCGTCGACGCCGAGGGCGAGGGCCTGCTGGGCGAGCTCACCTTCACCCGCCGTGGCGAGAACGGCACCCTGGAACCGATCTCCGAGGTCGTCGACCTCGAGTCGATGACTCAGGCTCGCGCGGACGTCGTGACGCAGACCGAAGGCTCGGATGCACCGGGCACGGACAGCGCGGAAGCCAGCGCCTGATCTCGGCTGGTGCCGGCCCCACCCTCTCGGGGTGAGGCCGGCACCGGTGCTGCGCAGCGCTGACCTCGGCGGCGCGCACGAACGGCCCGTGAGACCTGCTGCTCCGGAGCGGCTGACCGCGGATTCCCATGGAGAGGACCGATAGCTCACGTGATCGACTGGTTGCTGTCGCTGACTGGCCAGCTTGAATCCTGGATCCTGACCCTTGCTGATGCCTGGTGGGTCTATCTCGTGGTGTACGGATTCGCTGCGTTCGATGGCTTCTTCCCGTCGGTGCCCAGCGAATCGACGATCGTCACCCTCTCCTCCCTCTGGTCGAGCTCGGGCAGGCCCTCGATCCTCCTGATCGGTCTTGCCGCCTGGCTCGGAGCCTGGACTGGGGACAACGTCGGCTACCTGGTCGGCAACAAGATCGGCTACGAGCGCTTCAAGTTCCTGCGCGAGGGCAAGGGGCGCGCCGCCGTCGAGGCCGCCGACCGGGGCCTGCAGAAGCGGGCTCTGGTCTTCCTCATGACCGCTCGTTACATCCCCTTCGGCCGCACAGCGGTCAACCTCGTCGCCGGCGCGGTGCACTATCCCCACCGGAACTTCTGGCCCCGCTCCCTGCTGTCCACCTTCGTCTGGGCGGTCTACTCCTGTTCGATCGGTGCCCTCGCCGGTGCCTGGTTCGAGGACAACCACCTGCTGGGAATCACGGTCGCGCTGATCGCTGCCGTGGTGATGGCCCTGCTCGTCGAACGGCTGATCACAGCTGTGCACCGTGCGCTGGACCGGCGTGCGGAGCGACGCGCGGCAGAGGCAGACACGAACGCGGATACGGAGCGGGACGCCGCGCTCGAGGAGTCCACTGCCCCGCAGTCCGCAGCCACGCCCGATGCCCCTGAGCAGTCCGCCACCGAGCACTCCGCCGCAGTGAGCCTCTCAGCTGAACTGAGCACGGCAGAGCCCGACCCATCCCAGCAGCCCGACGTCCAGGCTCCCGCTGACTCAGATCCATTCCGCACGCAGTCCCGTCCCGGGCTGCCGGGCGATGAACCGATCGCTGTCAGCGCCGAATCTCCGAGCGCGGCCCGAGGCGAGGAGAGCCCCGCATGAGCATCAGCATCCGCCCCGCCCTGCCCGCCGACGTGCGAGCGATCAACTCGCTGGTCGAGCCCATGACCCATACCGGGGTGCTGCTGGGCAAGGACCTCGTGTCCTACTACGAGTCGATCCAGGAATTCCTGGTCGCGACCGACGAACACGGCCGGGTGATCGGCTGCGGTGCCCTCCACGTGATGTGGGAGGACCTCGCCGAGGTGCGCACCCTGGCGGTCCACGACGAACAGCGGGGAACCGGCCTGGGCCACCGCCTGCTGGAGGCCCTGCTCGAGCGTGCCCTCCAGCTCGGATTGCAGCGGGTGTTCTGCCTGACCTTCGAGGTGGAATTCTTCGCCCGTCACGGTTTCGAGGTGATGAGCGAGAGCGTGGACCCCGAGCTCTACAACCAGCTGCTGCGCTCACTGGACGAGGGGATCGCGGAATTCCTCGATCTCGCTCGGGTCAAGCCCAACACCCTCGGGAACACGCGAATGATCAAGCTCCTGGACCGCGAGCGCTGAACAGCGCTCGGCACACCTGCTCAGCCTTGAGCGAGCGTGCGATCGTGCCCTTCTGGAAAGGTGCAGGATCAAAGGTGCAGGGTCAGGGCAGGCGCAGGCCGGTGCCCTGTGAGACGGCGAGGCCGTCGCTCAGCAGCGACTCGGCGCAGCGCTGCACCCGAGCCGTATCGTCCTGGTCCAGGTCGAGCAGCTCCTTCTCGGTCGCGGTGCCGTCTCGGCGCAGCAGCGCCATGATCATGCCCCGCATCTGCCGATCCGTACCCTCGAAGGCCTGGCGCCGTCGGGTGTCCGTCTCCGGGGCGGGGCGTCCCGCGGCCAGCCATGCACAGCCCTGGGCGGCCAGCGGGCATTCCTCGCAGCGCGGTGACCGTGCCGTGCAGACCAGCGCCCCCAGCTCCATCACCGCCTGGTTCCAGGCGACGGAGCGTTCCGGCTGGGAGGGCAGGCTGCGTGCGGCGAGGCTGCGCTCGGCCGCGCTGTAGGAGCGGTCCGGGAGCGCTCGACCTCGACGGGAGCGGGTCAGCACGCGCCGGATATTGGTGTCCACGACGACGGCCCGACGGTGATGCGCGAAGGCGGTGACCGCAGCGGCGGTGTACTCACCAACCCCGGGCAGCGAACGCAGCACCTCCTCGCCGATGGGCACCTCCCCACCGTGCTCACGCACTATCGCGCGGGCGCACTCCTGCAGCCGCAGTGCCCGCCGGGGATAGCCCAGCCGATCCCAGCGGCGCAGGACCTCAGCGGTCGGGGCGTCGGCGAGATCGGCGGGAGTCGGCCAGCAGCTCATCCATTCCCGCCATCGCGGCAGCACCCGGACCACCGGGGTCTGCTGGAGCATCACCTCGGAGACCAGGATGGCCCAGGCGGAGACCCCCTGATGGCGCCAGGGGAGGTCGCGCCCGGTGCGCGAGAACCAGGAGATGACGGCGTCGATTGAGTCTTCATCGATGGGGGAGGGCACCGGCTCCGGTGCGGGTGAGGCGGGTGAGGCGGGTGAGGCGGGCGCGGCGGGGGAGGCATCGCAAACGGCGCGAGCCGGGACCCGATGGTCCCGACCCGCGCCGGTGGATGATGGTGCCGAAGCACCGCTCATGTGAGTCAGACCTGCGGGGTGGTGCCGCCGGGCTGGACGGGGCCACCACGCTGCGCCGTGAGCGCGTCACGGATCTCGGTGAGCAGGACGATGTCCTCGGACACCGCAGTCTCCTCCTCCTCGGGCAGGCCACGACGCTTGCGATCGAGCTTGCGTGCGCTGGAGATCGGCAGCACGAAGACGAAGTAGACGACGGCAGCGGTGATCAGGAAGGCGATGACCGCGGAGAGGACAGCACCGAGGTCCACCCGGGTGGCCTCATTCGCGTCGATGATCTTGAACGAGAGTCCGTTGACGTTGGTGCCGCCGAAGACGTTGATCACGGGCTGGATCAGATTGGCGACGAACGCACCGATCAGAGCGGTGAAGGCGCCGCCGATGACGACACCGACCGCCAGGTCGATGACGTTGCCCTGCATGACGAAGTTCTTGAGACCCTTCATGGGGTCATCCTTCTCGGGTCGGGGATGGGGAGGATCCGCGCTAGCGGTTCCGCACGGACTCTAGCCGATCACCGCGACCATGACGGTGCCCGCGCCGAGAGCGTGAGCCAGTTCTCCAGAACTGGCACGGTCCACGGCCACCAGGATCTGGGTCGAACCGGAGCCGGCACCTCCCAGCCCGACGGTGGAGGGAGTCGTCGGGGCGGCCTCGACCACCTGGGCGGTGATGGCACCGGGGGAGTCCAGAGCGGGATCCGCGGGAAGCAGCTCGACATGGGTCCCCGGACTCAGATGCGGGGCGAGCAGATCGGGGATGGGAACCACCATCAGCACCGCGCCCTCGGGGAGCGATGGCTGTCCCTCTCCGGAGAGGAAAACGTCCAGGAGCGGGGCGCCGGCAGGAACCGGATGGGTGGTGGCGCGACCGAGCACGTGCTCGGCTGCGGTCGGGGCCTCTGCGGGAAGCAGCTGTTCCGCCGTGCGCACCGTGCGCAGATGTTCCGGTCCCACCACCGTCCCGGCGGGCAGGTCCTCGTCCGCGACGATCACCTGAACACCCCGGGCCGAAGGTGGCAGGAGCGAGGGCAGCACCGCCGTGACCGCGACCGCGAGGGCCAGCAGTGCCAGCAGGCGTCGACGGCGGCGCAGTGCACGGCGCCAGTGGGGAAGATGACTGCGGAGTCGGGAGAGCATGCCTGGACGCTAGGTCGCCGACCGTAGCTGCGGGGCGCTGGAGGCCTCGCGGTGGATGACCTCCCGGTGGGGAGGAACGGTCGCGGAAGGGATGAGCTGTGCATCCCGACCCGGTGAGAGGGCCCGGGCAGGGCGCGAGATCAGGAGGCTGCGGCGGGGACCGGCTGGGCGCTGGTGGTCGATGCGGCGGCCGGGGCGGAGGCGGTGCTCGACTCGGTGGCAGTGGCAGGCGCGGAGGAGCTCGTGGACTCGCCGCCAGCGGAGCTCGCGGAGCCCGTGGAGGAGGTGGACGCGCCCGAGGTCTGGGAGTCGGTCGAGTAGAAGCCCGATCCCTTGAAGACGATGCCGACCGAGTCGAAGACCTTGCGCAGCGCATCCTCTGCGCACTCGGGACAGGTCACCAGGGAATCTTCACTGAAGCTCTGGTACTGCTCGAAACGATGCGCGCAGCTCTTGCAGGCATAGACGTACGTGGGCACGCGGGATCCTCCGGGATGATCGATGGGCACGGGTCCGCCGCAGGGCCGACCGCCGACCATCTTACGACTGCAGAGCCCTCAGGATCCCTCGGACGTGATCAGCGAGACCAGACCGTCGGCCGTGAGCACGCGCGGGATCGGCACATCATGCTCGCCGCGCACCAGGGCCCCCTCCTCGAGCAGCTCGCTCGGGTGGACCACCGCCACCACCTGTGCACTCGGCGGGATCGTGGTCAGCGAACGGTCGTAATAGCCCGCCCCGTGACCGATCCGGGTCGCCGAGCGGTCCACGGCCACGGCGGGGGCGAGCACGAGCATCACCTCGTGGAGAGCGCCGGTGCCCAGGCGCTCACCGCGCGGTTCCTTGCCGAAGCCGCGCCCGGGGGAGTCCTGGAAGTCGGAGTCGCCGTCCCACGCGATCCATTCGAGCTCGGTGCCGGCGTCGGCGGCGGGGAACACCAGGCGGGCCCCCGCCTGCGCGAGCCGGCGGGCCAGCGGCATCACATCGGCCTCTGAGGGAGTGGGGTGATAGGCGGCGACCAGCGGCAGCGCCGTCCCTGCAGCCCGCGCCGCGGTCACGGCCGCCTCGACGGCGGTGATCAGGGGTGAGGCGTGCCCGAGCAGCTGCTGAGCTTCGCTGGCCCGTCGGGCCGCACCGTGCTCCCCGCCATAGGCCGCAGCCCGATGGGCTCGCAGCTGCCTGCGCAGCTCCCGCTTCTTCGAGGCCAGCATCTCGGGATCCATGGGGACAGGCTCCCATATGGGGCATATGAGCTCCAGGAGCAGCTGAGGCTCCACGGACAGCTGGGACTCCAGGGACAGCTGGACTCCAGGGATGGCGTGTCGGTGGGGAAGGGACAGTCGGTGGGGACGTGGCCGACTACGATGACGCGATGGTTCACGTGTGGCCGCTGGCCCTGCACGACGGGGAGCTGACCCTACGACCCCTGCGGCGGCGGGACCGCACCGACTTCGACCGGCTGCGAGAGCGCAATGCCGACTGGTTGCGTCCGTGGGACGCAAGCGATCCTGAGCGCCGCCGGGCCCCGATCAATTTCCGCACCCTCCGGCGCTGGAACGAGGAGCAGGCACGACTGGGGACCCACCTCCCGCTCGCGATCACGCGCCGGGGCGGCGCGGTCCTCGGGCAGATCACCGCCGGCCCGATCCAGTACGGCGCACTGCGCTCCGCGGTGCTCGGATACTGGATCGACCGCGAGGAGGCGGGGCGTGGTCTGGTGCCGCGGTCGGTGGCACTGGTCATCGATCACCTCTTCGCCGAGCTCGGACTGCATCGCATCGAGGTCACGGTGCGCCCTGAGAACGTCGCGAGCCTGCGCGTGGTCGAGAAGCTCCACCTGCGGCCGGAGGGGATGCGGCGCGCGGCGATCCATGTCGACGGCGCGTGGCGCGACCACCTCGTCTTCGCCCTCACCGCGGAGGAAGTGGTCACGGGTGATGACGGCCGCGGAGTGCTGAGACGACTTCAACGAGAGTTTCCTCCCGACACGCCCACGACGTGACCAGGGGAATCACAGTCGTGTCATTAGTGTGTGGGTGTGGAGTCGATCAATCTTGGAGCCGTCCTCTTCGGCATCCTGCTGCTGCTGTGGCTGGCCTATGCCCTGCCGCGCACAGCAAGCCGTCGTGAGGTGATGGGCCGTGCCCGCGCCGCGGACGAGGCCGAGATGACCTCCCAGGCGCGGGACCTCTCCGCGGCCGTCCACGCCCGCCGCATGCCTACCGAGGTGAACCCGCCCATGTCTCAGGACCGTCTGCTCCTGCGCCCCGCCGATCCCACGCGTCGTCCCCGATTCGATGCCGAGCCGGGTACCCGCATCGACCCTGTCCAGGAGCGTGCCCGCTCCCGCCGTCTGCTGCGCCTCGTGCTGGTCGGCATGCTTCTCGTCACGGCAGTGCTGATCGGCCTCGCCGTCGCCGAGACCGTCACCTGGTGGCTGCCGGTGATCGCGCTGACCGGCACCGCGATCTACCTGGTGGGGCTGCGCCGAAGCGAGCTCGAGCGGAGGTCCCGGCAGACTTTCGCCGCGACCCGCGCCCGCCAGGAGCGAGCTGAGCAGGAGACCGCCCGCCGCCGTGCGACTGCAGCGGACAGCTCGACCACCCCGGCGACGGTGGTCGACGCCGTCGAGCCCGTCGCTTCTTCTGCACCGGCCGAGAGCACTCCACTCGAGGATGCCGCCGAGCGCGCCCTCCAGCAGACCACCCGGCCGGGGGAGTGGACTCCCCGCTCTGTGCCCCGTCCCACCTACACGCTGCGCGGCGAGGTGGACGACCTCGCAACCCGCCATGCCGCCCATCGTCAGAGCATGCTGGCCACCTCGGTGCCGCTGGAGAGCGGACAGGTCGAGGAGCTCGAGGCGGTCGACGAGACCTTCGCACCAGCCCAGGACCTCCATCTCGACGAGATCCTCGCCCGCCGACGGGCCTGAGATGCTCGAAGGCCGCCGTCTCGAGGACCTCGACGAGCTGCTCGCTCGCACGGGCATCCACGAGCGGCCGGTCGCGGTGCTCGACCTCGACGCCTTCGACGCCAATGCCGCGGACCTCGCGCGCCGCGCCGCCGGCACCCCGCTGCGCGTCGCCTCGAAATCCCTGCGAGTGCGAGGCCTGCTCGAGCGGGTGCTCGCCCGGCCCGGGTACGCGGGCATCCTCGCCTTCACACTCCCTGAGGCGCTGTGGCTCGTGCACCACGGCGCCCGGGACGTCGTCGTCGCTTACCCGACTGCCGAGCGCGGGGCGCTGCGACGCCTCGCGACCCGCCCGGAGGCCCTGGACGCCATCACGCTGATGGTCGACGAGTCCGCGCAGCTCGACCTGATCCTGGATGCCACCGCTGATCTCCACCCCCGTGTCGGAGGGCGGCGAATCCGGATCGCGCTCGAGCTCGACGTCTCCTATGCCCCTCTTCCCGGTCTTCCCGGGTTGCGGTTCGGAGCGCTGCGGTCACCCGTGCGGAGCGTCGATCAGGCCGTCGCTCTCGCCCGCGAGGTGCTGGCCCGGCCACGAGTCGCCCTGGTGGGGCTGATGGCGTATGAGGGGCACATCGCCGGGGTGACCGACGCGGCCGCGACCCCGTACGGTGCCGCGGTGCGGGCCATGAAGCGCCTCTCCCGCCCAGACGTCGCTGCCCGACGCGCAGAGGTGGTCGCCACGGTGAGCGATCTCGTCGAGCTCGAGTTCGTCAACGGCGGCGGCACCGGTTCGATCGAGTCCACCGCCGCGGAAGGAGCCGTCACGGAGATCGCCGCCGGTTCCGGGCTGGTCGGTCCGGGGCTGTTCGACCACTACCGGGACTTCACCCCGCATGCCGCGCTGCTGCTCGGCGTGAGCGTGGTGCGCAGGCCGGCCCCGGGGGTCGCGACCCTGCTCGGCGGCGGCTGGATCGCCAGCGGTGTGCCGGCGGAGGATCGCCTGCCCACCATCGCGCATCCACCCGGCCTCGCCTTCGCCCCGCAGGAGGCGGCGGGGGAGGTGCAGACTCCCGTCATCGGTCCCGCGGCCGACGCCCTCCGCGTCGGGGACACCGTCTGGCTGCGGCATGCGAAGGCGGGCGAACCTGCCGAGCACTTCGCGGCGTACGTCCTCGTGCAGGGCGAGGAGATCTCCGGTTTCCTCCCCACCTACCGCGGTGAGGGTGCAGTCTTCCTCTGAACCCTTCTCGCACCGGTGCCCTCCGGGCCGCGGGCGGACCATCCAGCGAGCCCCGGAGGAGCGGCCGATGAGGACGAGCAGCACGTCGATGCGCACCTGGAGCGGAGCTGTGCGCTGGACTCCGCAGCAGGAGCTGCGCCCCACCTCACAGGACGGGGTGGTCGAGGCGGTGCACGCCGCCCGCGCCCGCGGCTGCTCCCTGCGGGTGCTCGGCGGCGGGCACTCGTTCTCCGCGCTCGTCGCGACCGACGGGATCACCCTGAGCCTCGACGGCTACCAGGGTCTGGTCAGCGCGGACCCGGCCACCGGGCTGGTCACGCTGCGCGGCGGAACACGGCTGTGGGCGGTCGCCGAGCTGCTGGCCCCCTACGGGCTCGCGCTGTCGGTGATGGGGGACATCGACCGGCAGTCGATCGCCGGGGCGATCCAGACCGGCACTCATGGCACCGGAGCGACCTTCACGGGCTTCGCGGGGATGGTGCGCGCCCTGCGGCTGGTGCTGACGGACGGCTCGGTCGTGGACACCTCCCCGACCAGGGACCCCGAGCTCTTCGCGGCGGCACGGCTGGGGCTCGGCACGATCGGGGTGGTGCTCGAGGTCACCCTGCAGTGCGTGCCGGCCTACCGCCTCGAGCTCGTCGAGAGCACCCGGGCGCTCGACCCCGCCGTCGGATCCTTCCTCGCGGACTCCTTCAGGAACGACCACCACGAGATCTTCTGGTTCCCCCGCACCGACCGGGCGACCGTGCGCACCATGCATCGGCTGCCGGCCGATGCCCTGCGGGAGCGCCCCGCTCGGGCGGCTGAGCTCCTGCAGCAGGAGGTGCTCGGCAACGGCGCCTGGGAGCTGCTGTGCCGCGCAGCGGCTCTGGTGCCGCGGCTGAGCAGACCCGTCGCCGAGATCGCCTCACGCTCGTTCGCCGGCTCCCGGGTGGTCGACGACTCCGCCACCGTCTACGCGGCACCGCGGCGAGTGCGGTTCCACGAGTCCGAATGGGCCCTGCCCGCGGAGCGCTTCGAGGAGGCTTTCGTGGCGCTGCGCTCCCGTATCGAGTCAGAGCGCGTTCGCGTGACCTTCCCGCTCGAGATCCGCCGCGCCGCGGCCGATGACGTGTGGCTGTCCACCGCCTATCAGCGCGACACCGTCTATCTCGCCGCTCACCGCTATCACGCAGAGGAGGCGGGCCCGTACCTGCTGCTGGTGCAACGGACTCTCGCGAACTTCGGCGCCCGCCCCCACTGGGGCAAGCAGCACTGGCTCGGTGCCCGTGAGCTCGCCCGGCTCCATCCACGCTTCGACGATTTTCGGGCCGTGCGCGAGGCCGCGGACCCCGACGGTCTGCTGATGAGCCCGTACCTGCGCCACCTGCTGGGGTGAGCGGGGGAGTTCGGCGGGAGGACACAGCCGGAGAGTGGCCCAGGGGCCGGCTGTCCGCACCCCGTCCTCCCGCCCGGGACCGCGCGGTGCGGGCTAGCCTGGCCGCGATGAACACCAACGCGCCCCGTCCCCCGTCCGCCGCCGTCCCCTCGCCCTCGCACCTGCTGGACATCGCGACCGCCGCAGCCTTCGCGGCAGCCGAGTACATCCGCGGGTTGGACCGCGACGGCCTGGCCCGCGAGTACAAGACCTCCAGCCACGACATCGTCACCGAGCACGACCGGGCGAGCGAAGAGATCATCGTCTCCGAGCTGCGACGGCTGCTGCCCAGCGCCCGGATCGTCGGCGAGGAGGGCGGGGAGCGTCCCGCCGAGCAGCCTGCCGGAGACACCAGTGACGAGCCGGCGGTCAGCTTCTACGTGGACCCCATCGATGGCACCAGCAACTTCGCCGCTGGCCTGCCGCTGTTCTGCATCTCGATCGGTGTGACGATCGGTGACGAGCTGGTCGCCGGCGTGATCGACGCTCCGGTGCTCGGCCAGGTGTTCGCCGCGGCAGATGGTGACGCGACCCTGAACGGTCGAGTGCTGCGCCCACGCGCCACCCGGCCGGCGCCCGACGCCCTGGTGCTGGCAGGGTTCCCCGGTCAGCGCGTCGGCTCCCAGTTCCCCGACTATGCGGCACGCTCCCTCCGTTCCCTCGAGGACGAGGTCTCCGCGGTGCGGCATCTCGGCTCGGCGGCGCTCGAGCTCGCCTATGTCGCCGCCGGCTGGGCCGACGCGACGGCCCTGACCGCGATCAACTCCTGGGACGTGGCGGCCGGCTTCCACATCCTGCGCCGCGCCGGTGGCTCGCTGCGCACCTGGCCCGGCGACGACGGTGTGGAGCGCCCCGACCACCTCCAGCCCGCCTATGTGGCCTGCACCGGGCAGGAGCGCCTCGCGGTGCTCGACACCGTGCAGGAGGAACTCCAGGAGCTGCGCGACGCGCAGCGGTGAGCTCGGCGCGGTGCGCGCCGGGTGAACGCTGCGAACGCCGCCTTGCCTCCTCTGCAACCTCCCCTGTGACCGCCGCTGTGACCTCCGCTGTGACCTCCCCTGTGACCTTCGTCAAGGCGCGGATCACGATGCGACAGCACCGCAGCCGCGATGCTAATCTATCGGGGTCGCCCAGCGACATGGGGCTATGGCGCAGTTGGTAGCGCGTCTCGTTCGCAATGAGAAGGTCGGGGGTTCGAATCCCCCTAGCTCCACCGCAGATCGATCGAAGAAGCGGCCTCTGACCTGGAAGTTCATCCAGGCAGAGGCCGCTTCTGCTATGTGTGCCGGCGGGCTCAGGGGACCGTGTACCCCGCAGCGCGGAACAGGTCGTACCACTCCGAACGCTCGAGAGGAACCTCGGAGCCGAGCGCCGCATCAGCCACCCGCTGCGGCGTGGTGGTGCCGAGGACGACCTGCATCCGAGCGGGATGGCGCGTGATCCAGGCGACGGCGATCGCGATCGCGGGGACGTCGTACTTCGCCGCGAGCCGATCGATGACCTCGTTCAGCTCCGGATAGTCCGGCGAGCCGAGGAACGGTCCGTTGAAGAACCCGGCCTGGAACGGCGACCACGCCTGGAGCGTGATGTCGTGGAGCCGGCAGTAGTCGATCAGGCCGTCGTCGCGGGTGATCGACTGATCGAGCGCCTGCATGTTGGCCGCCACGCCCTGGGCGATCAGCGGTGAGTGCGTGATGGAGAGCTGCACCTGATTGGCGACGATCGGCTGCCGCACGAACTTGCGCAGCAGATCGATCTGGCGGGGCGTGTGGTTGGAGACTCCGAAGGCACGGACCTTGCCCGCGGCCTCGAGCTCGTCGAAGGCCCGAGCGACCTCTTCGGGCTCCACCAGCGCGTCCGGCCGGTGCAGGAGGAGGATGTCGATGTAGTCGGTGCCCAGGGCCTTGAGCGATCCTTCGACGGACTCGATGATGTGCTCGTAGGAGAAGTCGAAGTAGGGCCCCGAGGGCACGATCCCGGCCTTCGTCTGGATCACCCAGTCGGCACGCTCGCTCGCGGAGAGCTGGAGAGCCTCGGCGAAGCGTCGCTCGCAGCCGTGGAGGTCGGAGCCGTAGACGTCGGCGTGATCGAGGAAGCTGATGCCGGATTCCCGAGCGGTACGGATCAGGGTCCGCACCTCGTCATCGGTCTTGTCCTGGATGCGCATCAGTCCCAGGGTCACATTGGGAACGGTGATGTCCGTGCCCGGCAGTGTGAAGGTCTTCATGGTCGAGATCGTGTCCCTTGGTCGTCGTGTGGGGTGGAGGTTGCTCGCGGAAGGCGGGGCGGTCAGTTGACCTCGAGCGGGTGGCCGCCCACGCGTCCGGAGCCGTCACGAGGATCGAGGGCGTCGATCCTGGAGACCTCGTCCGCGGTGAGCTCGAAGCCGAACACGTCGAGGTTCTGGGCCATGCGCTCGCGGTGCACGGACTTCGGGAAGACGATGATGCCGCGCTGCAGGTGCCAGCGGAGCACCACCTGAGCGGGAGACACCTCATGCGTTGCTGCGGCTGCGGCGACGGCCGGAGCTTCGAACAGAGGGTACTTGCCCTGCCCCAGCGGGCCCCACGACTCGATGTGCATGCCGTGCTCGGCACCCCAGGCCAGGATGTCGCTCTGCTGATGGGCCGGGTGCAGCTCGATCTGGTCGACAGCGGGGACGACTCCCGTGTCCTTGACGATGCGATCCAGATGCTCGGGAAGATGGTTCGAGACCCCGATGGAGCGGGAGAGACCCGCGTCGCGGATCTCGATGAGCTTCTCCCAGGCGTTGGAGTAGGTGTTCTTCTCGGGGGTCGGCCAGTGCGTGAGGTAGAGGTCGACGTAGTCGAGGCCCAGCTTCTCCAGACTCGTGCGGATCGCGTCGTGCGGGGCCTCGCCCGCCTGCTGGTCATTCCACAGCTTGGTGGTCACGAACAGCTCGTCGCGCGGGATGCCGCTGCGCGCGATCGCAGCGCCGACGCCCTCTTCATTGCCGTAGATCGCGGCGGTGTCGATATGCCGGTAGCCCAGCTCCAGGGCGGTGCTCACTGCTTCCTCGGCCTCAGCCGGCGCAACTTTGAAGACGCCGTAGCCGAGCTGGGGGATGCGGTGGCCGGAGTTCAGGGTGAGGGTGGGAACTGATGTCATGCAGGGCAGACTAGAAGCGCGTAATCTACACGTCCAACAGCTTGCATCGATGAGATTGAGAAGCAGGAGTGGTCAATGGAGCTTCGCCAGATGGAATATGTGGTCGCCCTCGCGGAGGAGCGGCACTTCACGCGCGCCGCGGACCTCGCGGGCATCTCCCAATCGGGACTGTCCTCGGCGATCCGCAGTCTGGAGACGGAGCTCGGCACGCCGCTCTTCGACCGCACCACCCGCCGGGTCGAGCCCACCCCCGCGGGCTATGCGCTGCTCCCGCACGCCCGGGCGATCCTCGATGAGGCGGCGCGGGCCCGCGACGCCGTGGTCAGGGTCAGCCGCACCGTCACCGGCTCGCTGAGGGTCGGTGCCGAGCAGTGCCTCGGCCTCGTCGACGTCGCCGCACTCCTGGAGCGCTTCCATCGCCGGTATCCCCTGGTGGAGACAGAGTTCGTCCAGTCCGGTTCCCATGAGCTGGTCGATGCCGTGCGCACCGGGCACCTCGACGTCGCCTTCGTCGCGACCACTCGGCATCTGGGGGCCGTACGGCATCTGCCGCTCGGCCATGAGCCGCTGGTGGCGCTCCTGCCGCCTGCTCATCCGCTGGCCTCGCACTCGGGGCTCAGCTGGGATCTGCTGGACGGGCAGGCGTTCGTGGACTTCGGTGCTTCCTGGGGTGTGCGCACGCTGAACGATGAGTTGCTGGCCGCGCATGGGATCTCCCGCCGGGTGCGCTGCAGCGTCAACGACGTCCACACCCTGCTCGACCTGGTCAGGCGCGGGCTCGGCATCGCCATCGTCCCGCAGCATGTCGCGGCGAAGCCGCAGGCCGAGGGGCTGGGTCAGGCGCCCTTGCCCGGTGCGACCTCCGTGGAGTGGACCGTCAGCGCGATCAGCCCGATGCACGAGAGGACGGACATTCCTGCGGGAATGCTGCTCGAGCTGCTCGGGGAGACCTGTCTCGGAACCGATGGCGCGGACCTCTGCGATCAGCCAGATTCCCTCGCCCGCGAGCTGGCGGACGAGGCGCGGGCCCCGCAGCCGATCGACGGATAGGGCGAGCGCAGCGTCAGCCGGAGGACCTCAGCCGGAGGGCTCAGCACGACGTCGACGCCGCGTGCTCGAGCACTCCTCCGCCCGGGCCCGCGCTCTGGAGTTACGGGGCTCCGGTCCTCACACCGGTCTGCGCCAGCTGTGCTTCGGCTCGAAGCCCAGGACGGTGCGGGCCCTGTCGATCGACAGCAGCGTCCCGTTGCCCGCGATGTCGCCGTGCACGGGGACATCAGGGAAGACCTCGGCGACGAGCTCGGTGTTGTCGCGCGACATCACGGTATCGGCGGCGGCGATGATGAAGCGGTCGAAGCCAGGGGCCCGGTGCTCGAGCGCGAGACGCACGGCCTCGGCGCCGTCACGGCCGTCGACGTAACCCCAGAGATTCCATTTGCGCAGCGTCGCATCGGCATCGAAGGACGGGAACTCGGCGTAGTCCGCCTCATCCATGACGTTGGAGAAGCGCAGTGCGATGATCTTCAGCTCCGGATGCCAGCGCGTCAGCTCGATCGCCATCTGCTCCTCGAGGTGCTTCGAGAGCGAGTAGGTCGATTCCGGGCGCGCCGCGTAGTCCTCGTCGACCGGGATATACGGGGGTGGGGTGTCGAAGGGCAGTCCCAGCACCGTCTCGCTCGAGGCGGTCACGATGTTCGTGATGCCGGCCTTGATCGCGGCGTTGAACACGTTGTAGGTGCTGAGGAGGTTGTTCTGGAACGTCGCAGTGTTGGTCGCGAGCCCCGGCGCCGGAATCGCGCTGAGGTGCACGACGGCGTCGAACCCCTCAGGTGCCTGTTCATCGATGCCGGTGAGCGCGTCGAGCACCTGGCCGGCATCGCGCAGGTCGATGCGCACGAAACCGGAGCCCCGTTCCCCTGACTGGTCGAGATTCACGACCAGATGTCCGTGGTCACGGAGGCTGCTGACCACCGTGCGTCCAAGCTTTCCCGAGCCTCCCGTCACTGCGATTCTCATGCGCTCATGATGCACCATCGGTATTGCCCCCATCGGCCGCATTCCGCACGCCTGACGTCTCTCAGGCCCCGGCTGTCGTGGGAATCGGGTGGAACCGGCCGCCCATGCCTCGGGTGAGCACCACGGCGCTGCCCGGGGCCACGCGGGCGGCCGTGTCCTCGAGATGCTCGATGACCACCGCAAGGGCATGGCGCGCGACAGCATCCTCCGTGCTGCGAACGCTCGCGTCGACCGCGAAGCGCAGTGCCACCCGCCCGACCCGTCGTCCGGCCACCAGAGGTGCTTCCACCTCCTTCTGCTCGACCACGTGCAGGGTGCCGAGGGCGAGCACGGCCTGCTCCATGACATCGCCGGGGGAGCAGCCGGGGTGGAGCGTCCCGATGGGCACATGCATGCGGTAGCTGGGCATGGGCGAAGGCTATCCGTGCTCACCCGTCCTGTTCACGGGACATGCTCACCCGCCCTGCTCACCCCCTGCTCACCCTCCTGCTCATCTGGTCGAGCGCGTGGCCCGGCCTCCCGGTGCCCGCGCGGACGGCGCTACGCTGTCGTCCGGGAAGATCGTGCGGCGGGCAGGGCTGAGCGGGGAGCGGACGACCATGACGCAGAGCATCGTGCTGATCCATGCCATCCGTTCCTCACGGACGATGTGGAAGGGGCAGGTGCGACGGCTGCGCGAGCGGGGCTATGAGGTGATCGCCCCGGATCTTCCCGGGCATGGCCGTCGTCGTGACGAGGAGTTCAGCCTCGACGGTGCGCTGGCGACGATCGAGGATGCCGTCGGCGCGTGCGCGGAGCGTCCGCTGCTGGTCGGGCTGTCCCTCGGCGGCTACCTGACCCTGCACTGGGCCGGCACCCATCCGAGCCGATTGGCCGGGGTGGTCGCGGCGGACTGCACCATCGTGCCGGGACCCGCGACGGCCCGGCTCTACGGGCTGTGGATCTCGATGAAGGACTGGCTGCCCGGCGATTCCGACGCCCGGGTGGCCCGCGCCTTCGCCCGCCGTCACACCCGCAAGGCGGCCAAGCGCTATTACGGCGGTGGTCGCGCCCATGGGGTGGTCCGTGCCGTGGTGCGGCTCATCGGCGGTCTCGATCTGCTCGCAGATATCGCGGAGATCGACGTCCCGATCACGTTCATCAACGGCGAGCACGATCCGTTCCGACGCCACGAGGCACTGTTCATCGAGGCCGCCCGGGATGCGGAGCTGGTGATCCTCTCCGATGCCGGTCATATCGCGAACCTCTCCCGACCGAAGCGGTTCGCGAAGCTGCTGGACCGCTCCGCACGGGCGAGCGCGCTGGTGTGAGCATGACGGAATGAACACAGACCACGCCGCCGCGAAGGACGCCGCAGACGCCGCCGCGCTGGATGCCGCTGACGCCGCCTTGCTGGACGCCACCGACGGTGCGGCACAGCTGCCGGGCCCCTGGCCGGTCGTCCTGGTGCACGGCACCCGCACCTCGCATAGCCAGTGGGACCTCCAGCTGCCCTCCCTGCGCGCCGCGGGGCACCGGGTGGTCACCCCGGACCTGCCCGGCCACGGCACCCGCCGCGGTGAGCCGTTCACGCTCCCGGCCGCCGTGACAGCGATCGAGGATGCAGTCCTCCACAGCCACCAGTGCATCGGCGAACCGGTGCACCTGGTGGGCAGCTCCCTCGGCGGCATGCTCGCGATCCACGTCGCCGCGCGTCTCGCCGCAGTCCCGGGGGCACTCGGCTCGCTCACCGCCTGCGGGGCGGCCCTTCAACCTGGCCCGCGTGGAGCCCGCCTGTACGGGGCACTGATCCGGGGCACAGATCTCGTGCCGGGCATGCGCAGCGGCAGGAGCGGTGACCCTTTCACCTGGATCCTCGGGCAGGACGGAGCTCGGGCCTACCTGCGCGGCGGCCGAGCGGACGCCTCCGTGATCGCCCCCGCCTTCGCCGCGGTTGCTTCCTTGGACCTGCACGACGATCTGCGCCGGATCGATGCTCCGGTCACCTTCCTGCACGGCCGGAGCGACCACCTGCGCTCACATGAGCGGAGCCTCGTCGCAGCCGCCCCGCATGGCCGTCTGGAGCTGCTTCCCTACGGCGACCACATGGTGAACCTCAAGGCGCCCGGCCGCTTCACCGCCGATCTGCTGCGAGTGCTCGCCCGCGCCCAGCGGGAACAGACCCAGCGGGAGCAGAGCCAGCAGGACTAGACCCAGCGGGAGCAGCCCGAGCGGTAGAGCAGGCCGTAACAAGCCTGGCAGGAGCAGAGAGAACAGACCGAGGAGCCGTAGGCTGGGGGCATGCACTCCACCCCCCTGCGCGTCGGCTTCGTGCCCGGCGTCGAACCTGACCGTTTCCTGCGCCGATGGAAGTCCGGCCACCGGGACGCCTGGCTCGAGCTGGTCCCCGTCCCGCTCTCGCGCCAGCACGAGGCGCTCACGGCAGGAGAGGTCGACATGTGCTTCGTGCGTCTGCCGCTGGTGGCGGAGGAGCTGCACATGGTCTCGCTGTGGGAGGAGCGCGCCGCGATCATGGTGGGCACCGAGAATGTGCTCAGCCTGCTCGACGAGGTCGGCGAGGAGGACCTGGTGGACGAGACCGAGATCCCCTCCGCCCTCCCCGACGACGCGGCAGAACGGATCGCCGTCGTCGCCGCAGGAGTCGGCTACACCCGCGTCCCCCTCTCGCTCGCCCGGCTCCACCACCGCAAGGATGCCGTCGCCCGGCCGCTGCACGATGCTGAGCCCACCCGTATCGCCCTGGCCTGGCCGCGCGCAGCGGACGATCCGGTGCGCCAGCAATTCGTCGGCGTGGTCCGCGGCCGGACCTCACGTTCCAGCCGCTGACCAAGAACCAGCCCCGACCCAGCCCCGAACCAGCCTCGACCCAGCCCCATGAACGAGCCCACGAAGGAGCATCACCGATGACCGAGCAGCCCCGCATGAACGTCGAGAGCTTCAACCTCGACCACCGCACCGTCGCCGCGCCCTACCTCCGCATCGCGGATCGCAAGGAGCTGCCCGGTGGTGACGTGCTGACGAAGCTCGATGTGCGCTTCACCCAGCCCAATGTCGCCCACCTCGAGTCCGAGACTGTCCATTCGCTCGAGCACATGATGGCCGAGCACATGCGCAACCACTCCGGCGACGTCCTGGACGTCTCCCCGATGGGCTGCCGCACCGGCTTCTACGTGCTGCTGGTGGGCGACCACTCCACCGAGGGCTTCGCCCCCGTCCTCGAGGCCACGCTGCAGGATCTGCTGACCGCGACCGAGGTGCCCGCCGCCAATGAGGTCCAGTGCGGCTGGGGCGCCCACCACAACCTCGAGGGTGCGCAGGCCGCAGCCCGCGAGTTCCTCGACCGGCGGGCCGAGTGGGGTCAGGTCACCGCGAGCTGATGCCCTCGCGCACCGCCGCCAGCAGGCGCGCGGTGCGCTCGTCGGTCGCGATGTCGTCGATCGACACCGGGGTGCCATCGGCGTCCGCCAGCGGGATCCGCCAGTTCGGGTACTCCTCGTCGGTGCCGGGCTGGTTCTGGATGCGCCGCTCACCGACGCAGTCCACGAGCGAGACGCCCAGCAGCATCGACGGGGTCCGTGCCAGGTGGCGGTGCAGGGCCAGCACGGTCTGCTCGATATCCGCGCCCGGGGCGAGCAGCCCCTCGCCGCGCAGCACGTCGAGCACCTGCTCGCGACCGGTCGCGTCAGCCTCGAGCTCCTCGGCGAGATCCCGCTCGAGCAGTCCCAGCTCGTGGCGCAGCGCCACATGGTCGCCCGCCAGGTAGCCGGCCGTGGGCGGCAGATCGTGGGTGTTGACCGAGGCCATGCACAGGGTGCGGTAGTCCTCGGCGCGCAGCGGACGGCCCTCGCCGTCGTACTCGAACCACAGGATCGAGGTGCCCAGGATGCCGCGGTCCACGAGGTAGTCCCGCACCCACGGCTCGAAGGTGCCGAGGTCCTCCCCGACTACCAGGGTGTTCGAGCGCTGCGCCTCCAGGACGAGGATGCCGATCATCGCCTCATGGTCGTAGGAGACGTAGGCGCCGTCGGCCGCCCCATGACCCTCAGGGATCCACCACAGCCGGAACAGCCCGAGCACATGATCGATCCGCAGCGCCCCCGCATGGCGCATCAGGGTGCGCAGCATGTCCCGCCACGGCCGATAGGCGGCGTCGCGCAGCCGCTCGGGATGCCACGGCGGCTGATGCCAGTTCTGGCCCTGCTGGTTGTACTGATCGGCCGGCGCACCGACGCCGACACCGGCGGCGAGCACGTTGCGCAGCCGCCAGGAGTCCGCACCGATCTGCTCGACCCCGACGGCGAGATCGTGCATGATCCCGATCCGCATCCCGGCATCGCGCGCCGCGGTCTGGGCGGCGCTCATCTGCTCGTCCAGCAGCCACTGCGTCCAGACGTGGAAGTCGATCCGCCCGGACAGCTCGCGACGGGCCTGCTCGAGGGTGGCCTCATCGAGGTTCTGCAGGCAGGCCTCATCGGCCGTGCCGCGCACCGACTCCGCGATCGCGGACCACAGCGCGAAGTCCTCCAGCCCCTGCCCCTCACGGGCACGGTAGGCATCCAGCAGCGCTCGGCGCCCCGCGGTCAGCGGCACCGCGAACAGCTCCTCGAGCGCCTGCAGCTTTGCCGTGAGCACCTCGTCGCGTTCGAGGCGGTCCACGCGGTCGTTCCAGTCGGACACGCCCTCGCGCAGGAGACTCACTCGCTGCCGGGCGAAGTCGGACAGCTCCCGGTGCTCAGGGACGTCCTCGATGCGCAGGTACAGCGCACTGGTGAAGCGGCGGGTGACCGGCAGATAGGGGGACGGCTCGACAGGCGGGGTCGGGTAGGAGGCGTGCAGGGGATTGACCAGTAGGAAGTCTGCTCCGTGGCGGGCGCCGCTGATCGCGGCGAGATCGCGCATGTCGGCGAGGTCGCCGATGCCCCAGGAGCGCTCCGAGCGCACCGAGTACAGCTGGGCCTGGATCCCGAATGCGCGCCGGGCGGCGTACTCGGCGTGGACGGTCAGCCGGGCGGGCGTGACCACGAGGTCCGCTTCGACCGGGCCCTGCGAGGTCTCGGCGACCAGTCGATGCCAGCCCAGCGGCAGTCCGAGCGGCACGTAGAAGCGTGCGCGGCCCCGCAGCGTCCCGTCGAGCTCGAAGGGCGGGGTGTGGTCCTCAGCCTGATGGAGGTCGCGGCGGCCGCCGTCCTCGAGCCGCAGGTGCAGGCTCACCGCTGTGCCGTGCTCGATATGGACGGGAACCGTGGTGGCGCGGTCCTCGCGCAGCACGGTCACCGGGGGGAGCGTGCGCTCCCAAGGGGCACGTTCACGCGCGCGCCGTACGGAGGCGATGTCCTCCTCGGTGCTCGCGGGCGCACCGAGCGCGCCGAGGATCGCGTGCAAGGTGTCGTCGGCGACATCTTTGAGGGTGCCGTCCCAGCCCCAGTACTGGGTGCTGACACCGAGGTCGCGGGCGAGATCACGCAGCGCTGAGGAATCTGGGGCCATGGGGCAATCGTAGCGGCCGGTGCTGCCGCGACGTACCGTGTCGGCTCAGGTCCAGGACGGCAGCCACATGCGGTACCGCCACTGCTCGACGTCGAGCACCTGGCCGGTCCATACCGGCCAGAAGAACGCGGAGACCAGGACGATCAGCACCAGCAGGGAGCCGACGAACAGACCGCCCGCCAGCCGTCGTTCCCTGTCCGCGCCGGCGGGACCGATCACCAGCGTCATCACATAGGCCAGGCACAGGATCAGCCAGGGCGAGAACGCCACGGCGTAGAAGGTGAAGATCGTGCGGTCGGTGTACATCAGCCACGGGAGGTAGCCGGCGGCGATTCCCGACAGCGCTGCCCAGCCCCGTCCATCCCGGAAGACCACCGCGATCACCAGCGTCACCAGGAGCGCCAGCGTCCCCAGCCACCAGATCAGCGGATTGCCGACCGAGAGGATGTGCGCGCCGCACTTGGCGACCTCGCATCCCTGCTCCCCATACTCGTAGGAGCGGTAGTAGAAGTTCGTGGGGCGCAGCTGCAGCAGCCAGCCCGCAGGGTGCGCCGCATAGGGATGCTCCGAATCCAGCCCGACGTGGAAGGAATAGGCCTGGCGGTGGTAGAGCCACAGCGACAACAGCGAGTCGAGCACCCCGTTGCCGGTGGCCATGTCCTGCTCCGCCGTGAGGTGGCGGTTGTAGCCGACCGCAGAGGCGAACCAGCCGGCGAACGACGCCACATAGGTGACCAGCGCGATGCCGACGATCGCGAGGAAGGCGGGCACGGCATCCCGGACCAGGCCGCCCAGCAGCCAGTCGCGCTGGGCGATGGTGCGGCGCGCCCACCAGTCCCACAGCACCGTCATGATCCCGAACACCGCGACGAAGTAGAGCCCGGACCACTTCACCGAGCAGGCCATCCCCAGCAGCAGGCCGGCCAGCAGGCGCCAGGGCCGGATCCCGCCTGAGACCCCGAGCGGAGGGGCGCTCTCGGCGCTGGCGTGCATCGCCGCCGAGGCCAGCGCGAGTCGCTCGCGGAAGCGATCACGGTCGATCAGCAGTGCACCGAACGCCGCGAGCACGAAGAACATCAAGAAGGGGTCCAGCAGGCTGGTGCGGGAGTGGACCAGGGACACCCCGTCGATCGCCAGCAGCAGGCCCGCGATCAGACCGGCGGTGGTCGAGCGGAACAGCCGTCGGCCGATCCGTGCCAGCAGCAGCACCGCGATCGAGCCCAGCACCGCCGAGGAGATCCTCCAGCCCCAGGGGTTGTCCGCGCCCAGCAGCAGCATCCCGCCGCCGATCAGCCACTTGCCCAGCGGAGGATGGACCACGTACGCGCCCTTGGGCTCGTAGGAGTCCACATCCCCGGCCTCGAAGGCGGCGTCCGGCTCCTCGGGCCAGGACATCTCCACACCCTCCTGGGTGATGGCGTAGCCGTCCTTGACGTAATAGGTCTCGTCGAAGATCAGCTCCTCGACAGACCCCAGGCCCCACAGGCGCAGCACCAGTGCCAGCCCGAACACAGCCATCGCCCCGGCCCATGCCATCCGGGACAGCGGCAGGTCGAAGGTCTTCAGCCGCCGACGGTAGGAGGCGAGCAGCGCGCCCGGCTCGTCCTCGACGGGGGCGCGGTGGGTGGCTTCCTCCTCCGTGTGCACCCGCACATGCTAGGACATCACCCGGCGGGAGCAGCGGGGCGCGCGGGGAGCGACAGCGGAGTGCCCGCGAGCCGCAGGCTGGTTAGCATGGCCAGATGCTCGAACCCGGAGTCCTCACCCTCGCCGCCACCCCTATCGGCAATCCGCTCGACGCCTCGGTGCGCCTGATGCGTGCGCTGGCCGAGGCGGACCTGATCGCCGCCGAGGACACCAGACGGCTCGCCCGCCTGGTGCGCGATCTCGAGGTGGAGACCAGCGGGCGGATCCTCTCGTACCACGAGCACAACGAGGCCGAACGGACGGGCGTGCTGCTCGAAGCGCTCGCGGCAGGGCAGCGGGTGCTGATCGTCACCGATGCCGGGATGCCGGTGGTCTCCGACCCGGGCTTCGAGGCAGTGCGGGCGGCGGCCGAGGCGGGCTTCCGGGTCACCGTGATCCCCGGCCCCTCGGCGGTGCTGACCGCGCTGGCCGCCTCCGGGATCGCCCCGGACCACTTCACCTTCGAGGGCTTCCCTCCGCGGCGCGAGGGCCGCAAGGCCTCAGCGCTGGAACCGCTCGCATCCGAACTGCGCACCATGGTCTTCTTCGAGTCGCCGCGCCGCACCGCCGCCACGCTCGCCGCGATGGCTGAGGCCTTCGGGGTGGACCGCCGCGGCGCTGTCGCCCGGGAGCTGACCAAGACCCATGAGGAGATCGTGCGCGGCACGCTGGCCGAGCTCGCTGCCTGGGCCGCCGACGGCGACGTGCTCGGAGAGGTGGTGCTCGTGGTGGCAGGGGCCGAGCCCGCCGCCGTCACTGCTGAGAGCCTCGTCGAGCAGGTGCTGGCCCGGGCTGCGGCAGGGGAGCGGCTCAAGGATGCCGCCAAGGAGCTCGCCCGGGCGCATCCCGGGGTCGGCGCGAGTGAGCTCTACGACCTCGCGCTGAAGCGGCGCAGCTGAGGCATCGCGGTTGACTCGCCGCGGTGAGGGACTGCGGCTGCAGCACCGCAGCCGCGACTCCGTGGCTGACGGGGCGCGGATCATCGCTGCCACCGAACAGAAGCGAACATGACGACGCCCCCGACAGCAGCTGCTGTCGGGGGCGTCGGCGGAGATCTCGGTGGAGCGGGCTGGGCCCGCGCCGGATCACTCCTTGATCGAGATCAGTCTGCGACTACTCGACTGATTTCCTACCGCTCGCAAGCTCGCAGTACGTCGATCAGTCCTCGATCTGGAGGAGGCCGCGCTGGTACGCCTTTGCGAGGCGACGCGGCACGGAAGCGGTGCGGCCACGAACCGTCACCTGCACGAGGTCGGCGTTGTTGGCCTTCCACTGCGAGCGGCGGGAGTGCGTGCGCGCACGGGACATCTTGAACTTGGGCACTGCCATGGGATGCTCCTTGACGGTCCGGAGGGTGAACTGGCGTTGACGCCCGTCCCGAGCAGCGACCCGAACCCGGTCCGTGAGGAATCGGGGCGCTCGGGTGCACGAAAGGACGCACAACGACGACTCATCTTGCCACATCGTGGCCTTCACCGCTCGCTCCGGGCCCGTGAGCTATCGCACCGGAGTGGTGGGATGCGTCGCACCTCACTCAGCGCGCCGGCTTGAGGTCCCTCTCTGGCCGAACCGGGCACAGTCTGGTCACGCTCGCGGCTCGGGGGCGCCCCGTTGGTCCTGGGTTCACCCTGATCCTCCTACCATGGTCGCATGCCGTCTGAGCACCAGAACCCGTCCGGCGCCGCGGTCCCGCCACCGGTGCGCGACCGTGAGGACATCGATCCTCGCGGGAAGAAGCGTGACCGCTCCTGGCCCGCGATCCCGGAGCCGCTGCCCTTCCCTGTGATCGACAACCACTGCCATCTCGACTTCGCCGACGGAGACGAGCAGCTCAGCGTGCTCGACCATGTCGCACGGGCCGCCGCCGTCGGCGTCGATGCGCAGATCACGATCGGTTCAGATCTCGAGGCGGTGCGCTGGACCGCGGCACTGCTCGCCTCGGAGACATGCCCGCCCACCCTGCGCGGCGGTATCGCCGTGCACCCCAACGAGGCGGCGCTCCATGCACGGGGCAAGGACCAAAAGGGCCGTGAACTGGTGGGGCTGGATGAGGCGATCGCCGAGGTGTCCGAACTGCTGCGCGGCCCCGGAATGGTGGTCGTGGGGGAGACGGGGCTGGACTGGTTCCGCACCTCACGGGACGACGACCAGGCCCGCACCGCCCAGATCGAGTCGTTCCGCGCCCACATCGCGCTCGCCAGGGAACTCGATCTGCCGCTGCAGATCCATGACCGGGACGCCCATCGCGACGTCCTCGAAGTCCTCGAGGCCGATGGCGCCCCCGAACGCACCGTCTTCCACTGCTTCTCCGGCGATGCCGAGTTCGCGCGCACCTGCGTGGATCGCGGCTGGTTCCTCTCCTTCGCCGGGACCGTGACCTTCAGCAGCGCCGGCTACCTGCGCACCGCGCTCGCGGAGGTGGGACTCGGTCAGGTGATGGTCGAGACCGACGCACCCTTCCTCACCCCGGTGCCCTACCGCGGGCGACCCAACTCCTCCTACCTGATCCCTCACACCATGGCCACCATCGCCGAGGTGACGGGCACCGACCTGGAGCAGGCATGCCGCGCGATCCGCACCACCACCCAGGATGTCTACCGATGGCCTCTGGAGGTGGCGGCATGAGCGGCGAGACGACGCCCAGCGCAGGGCTCCTGCTCACCGCGCGCGATATCCGTGACCTCGCCGAGGCCGCGGGCATCCGGCCCTCGAAGCAGCGCGGGCAGAACTTCGTGATGGACCCGAACACCGTGCGGACCATCGTCGGCCGTGCCCACGTGGAGCCGGGGCAGGCGGTGCTCGAGGTAGGACCCGGACTGGGGTCCCTGACGCTCGGCCTGCTCGAGACGGGGGCCGACGTGGTCGCCGTCGAGCTGGATCGCGGCCTGGCCGAGCTGCTCCCGCTCACGCTGCGTGCCCGTGGCGTCGAGGACGACCGCTTCCAGCTCCTCCACGACGACGCCCTTCAGGTGACCGAGCTGCCTGCGCTGCCCCGAGCGGGTGAGCCGACCGCGCTGGTCGCCAATCTTCCCTACAACGTCGCCACCCCCATCCTGCTCACGATGCTCGAGCGCTTCGACTCCCTCCGCTCGGCCCTCGTGATGGTGCAGTCCGAGGTGGTGGACCGTCTCATCGCCGGCCCGGGCTCGCGCACCTATGGCGGCCCCAGCGTGAAGCTCGCCTGGTACGGGCGGGCCGTGCATGCGGGGAAGATCTCCCGACAGATCTTCTGGCCGGTTCCCAACGTCGACTCGGCGCTCGTGGAGCTGGTGCGGCACGAGCAGCCGCTCGGCACCGCCGAGGAGCGGGAGTCGGTCTTCACGATCATCGATGCCGCCTTCGCCCAGCGCCGCAAGACACTGCGTGCCGCGCTCGCCGGCTGGGCTGGGACCGCACCGCGTTCCGAGCAGATCCTGCGCGCCGCCGGCATCGACCCCGGCGCCCGTGGCGAGACCTTGGAGATCGATCAGTTCCGGGCCATCGCCCGGGCGGAACAGGGGCTGGCACGGACCGAGGGTGAGGCCCTCTGATGCCGTCCGCACTGGACCGCGTGGTCGTCCGCGCCCCGGGGAAGATCAATCTGTCGCTCATGGTGGGCGGGGTTGACGGACGCGGTTATCACTCCCTGGCCACGGTGTTCCAGGCAGTCGACCTCTACGAGACGGTCACCGCGACCCGTGCGAGCACTCTCAGCCTGGAGCTCACCTCGGAAGTCCCCGGAGAGCTCCCTCTGGATGGCAGCAACCTCGCCCTGCGGGCGGCTCAGCTGCTGCGTGAGGAATGCGCTCTGGAGGTCGGCGCTGCGCTGCACATCCACAAGCAGGTGCCGATCGCCGGCGGCATGGGCGGCGGGTCGGCGGACGCCGCGGCGACGCTGGTCGCGCTCGACCGCCTGTGGGGGACCGGGCTCGGCAGCGAGAAGCTGCGCGAGCTCGGAGCGCAGCTGGGAGCCGACGTCCCCTTCGCGATGCTCGGCCACACGGCGCTGGGGCGCGGCAACGGCACCGACCTCACCACCGTGCTCACCCATGGCGAATGGACCTGGCTGCTCGCGGTCCCCGGCGGTCACCTCTCGACGCCGGAGGTGTTCCGGAAGTTCGACGAGATCTCGTTGACGAACGGGCGTGCACTGCCCGAGCAGCCGGATCTGGATGAGCGGCAGCTGCAGGCGCTCAGCGGCGCGAACCTCGAACTGCTGGCGGATACCCTGCACAACGATCTGCAGGCCGCAGCGTTCGCGCTGCATCCGCGCCTGGAGCCGGTGGTCGAGGCCGCCGAACGGCTGGGAGCGCCGGCCGCGCTGGTCAGCGGCTCAGGGCCGACGGTCGCCGTGCTGGTCGAGGACGAAGCGCAGGCCCGAGGAATCGCCGCGGGACTGATGCGCGATGGACTCGTCGAGAGCTGCCTGGTGGCGCGGGGTTCCGCGCCGGGGGCGAGCGTGCTCGAAGCGAGCTGAGCGTCGAGCGACGGAGTCTCGCGCTTATGCGTCGGGGCTCTTCACTCTGCCGGCAGCGAGATCGTCGTTTCGGGGCCTCGATCGAGCTGGGACTCCATGGGCTCTATGGGGCTCACGATCTTCCAACGCGCTGGCCATTTTCCAACGCGCTGACCACCTTCCAATGCGCTGACCACCTTCCGACGCGCTGGCCACCTTCCAATGCGCTGAGCATCGCCACCGGTAGCCGGAGACCTCGTTCTGTACGGGGCACTTCCAGGTGCCCATCGAGCGCGGACAAACTGGTCATCCGCGGCTACCTGCTGTTCCTCTCGGTGCGATCTGTGATTGCGAAGTTGATGGTAAAGGGATCGCTATTTCGGTGTCCGGACGCCGGTCGTGCGTGTCCCACGTGACTATATGGCTCCGTCTGTGAATAATGCAAGAGAAAGCAGCGATTGGAAATGTCTGTGTGGATGTGGTGTCTTGGCGCCCTCAGTTGTACAACATCTGGACCTGCTTCGATGAGGCCGCCTGGCCGCTTCGTATGCTGCCCGTGAATAGCAGGATAGTGCCGTTCCCGCACTTCGCAGTTGCCGCGACGGTTCCTCCACACTCCCAGTTATCCACAATTCAAGATTACTGATTGGTAGAGTTCCCTCGCGCCTTCCTTTCGTCGAATAGGTGTGCGAAAATGGCGCCATGACAGATCAGTCGCACAGTGATGATGCAGACTCCCAGGAGGCCGGGCGCGGCGTTTCTGGTGATGCGTCTCGCCATGCGGGTGCGGGCGAAGGATCGGGCTCGGGCTCGGAGGTGTCAGGGCCCCGGTCCGTCGCGGCACGCATTCGGCGGCGCAGCACACTCCCGATCTCCGCGAACGACGAAGAGCTGTGGATCGGTGACACCGACATCACCGCTGTGCGTTCCGTGCTTGCTGAGATCGGTGCGGACGGGTCGTTCGCGCTGGAGAAGCTGGCCGCGTCCGAGACCATCTCGCTGCTGTCGCGGGTCCAGGATCTGAACGGTGCGATCGCAGCGGTGCAGGCACGGGCGCTGGTCCACCTGGAGCACGTGGTCAAGGAAGATTCCCTGCGCCGCGAGGACACGCCGAAGCAGGCGGTGAAGATCGCACGCTCGGAGACATCGAAAGCCCTGAAGCAGTCGAAGTCCTGCGTCGGCCAGTCGATGTCCTCCTCTCGCCGGCTGGTCCTCTCCATGCCCGGCATGCTCACCGCGCTCGCGCAGGGCCGGATCCTTGCCACCTCTGCGCACAAGGTGGGTCGCACGATGGGGCCGGCAACCCCCGCTCAGCGCACCCAGGTCGATGAGATCCTCGCGGCCCACCTGCCCTACCTCGATGGCTGCGGCCCTGAAGAGTTGGCCGGTGAAGCAGCCAAGGTGCTGCACGGACTGGACCCTCGTGGCGCTGCGGACCGCCACCGCACAGCGAAGCGAGATCGCAGCATCACTGTGCGCCGGGGTGAGCACGGCATGTGCACTGTCACCGCGCACCTGCCGGCGCTCGACGGGGCCCGAATCCGCAAAGGGCTCTCGGTGGCTGCGGAGAAGGCTCGCGCCCACGGCGACCGGCGCGGCCATCAGCAGATCATGGCGGACCTCTTCGCCGATGCCCTGATCGGACGCGGAGAAGGGATCGACCCCTCCACGCTGGAGATCGCCGTCATCATCACGGACCGCTCCCTGCTCGCACCCGAGCACGCCGACGCCGCCACCATCGAGGGCTACGGCCCGGTGCCGTACGAACACATCCGCCAGGAGATGCTCGATGCGGCGACGTCAGATGTGGACGACCCCGATCTGACCATGGCCCTCCGTCGGCTCTACCTCGACCCAGAGGACGGGCAGCTCGTCGCCGTCGATTCCGTCTCCCGTGAGTTCCCGCCCGCCCTCGCCCGATTCCTTCGCCTGGGTCACCAGACCTGTCGCGCGCCCTACTGCGACGCGAACATCCGGCAGAACGATCACATCGTTCCCTGGTCGCAGGGAGGCCCCACCTCTCTTCTCAACGGCAACGGCGTGTGCGTCGGCGACAACCAGAAGGAAGAATCCGGCGAGAGAGCCCGGGTCATCACCGACGAGAACGGCGTCAGACGCACTGTCGAGTGGACAAGCCGATACGGACAGAAGGCCAGGCGACGGGGCATCAACTTCGACCCCCTCGGCACCGGGCTCAGACTCCTGGACGAGTCAGCACGACAGATGAGAGATGCGTCAGACCCCGAAAGCGGCGCGCCCGACGATGACACGGTCTCCGCAGTACATCCCGGCGCCGACGAAGAACGGCGCGACCCGATCGCGGGCGTTCCCCCGGGTGGTCCAGAGGATCCCAATGCTTCGTTCCATCGAGCCTTCGCACGAGTGGAGCGCAGGGCTCTCGATCTCACCGATCCGCATCCGAGATTTCGCAATGCCCGACGCAATCGGCACTGGCTCCTCCAGGGGCGCACCGACTACATCTTCACTCCGCACCTCGACATCATCGACAGCTGGTAGCTCGACAGCTGGCAACTCGACAGCCAGTAAATCGACGGCCTGTAAGGAGTCCCTGCACGAGGCCTCCAGGGATTCCGGACCGCCCTCACTCGAGCAGCTCGGACAGCTCCAGCCAGCGCTCCTCGAGCTCCTCGATCTCCGCCTCGACAGCGCGCAGCTCATCGGTGATCTTCTGCAGCCCGACATAGTCGGACTGGTCGTGCGCCGCGAGTGTGGAATGCAGCGACGTCGTCTGCTTGTCGAGCTTCTTCATCCTCCGCTCGATCGCACCGAGCTCCTTCTGCGCCGTATGAGCCTGCGCCCCCGACACATTCGATGCGGACTCGGACGCGCCGCCGCCAGCGCCAGCGGAGCCACCCGCTGACTTCGCTCCCGCAGATTTCGACCCCGCAGCCTTCGCTCCCGCAGAGCGTCCAGCCGCGCCCTTCGCCGACGAGGACCCACCAGATGCCGCATCCTCACGCAGGCCCTCTGCCCGCAGCGCGAGGTACTGCTCGACGCCGCCCGGCACATGCCTCACCGCACCGTCGAGCACCGCGTACTGGATATCGGTGACCCGCTCCAGCAGGTACCGGTCGTGGGAGACGACGATCAGCGGCCCGGGCCAGGTGTCCAGCAGATCCTCCATGGCAGCGAGCATGTCGGTGTCCATGTCGTTCGTCGGCTCGTCGAGCACGAGCACATTGGGCTCCTCAAGGAGGGTGAACAGCAGGTTCAGGCGTCGCTGCTGCCCACCGGAGAGTGCTCCCACCAGAACCTTCTGATGCGCCGTCGTGAAGCCGAGACGCTCCAGCAGCTGTCCGGGGGAGACCTCGTCCTTCCCTGCCCGGAAGGTGGTGCGGTACTTCGCCACCACATCGCTGACCCTGGAGTTCAGATGCTCCTCGAGCCCCTCGAGCCGCTGCGACACCTGGCGGACAGTCACCGTCTTGCCCCGCTTGACCCGGCCCGCCTGCGGCTCGAGGTCCCCGGTGATCAGTGCGAGCAGCGTGGACTTGCCGGCCCCGTTGGGGCCCAGCACGCCGATGCGATCCGCTGGCCCGATATGCAGGGTGACATCGCGCAGCACGGTGAGATCGTCATAACCGGCGTCGACATCGAGCACATCGATCACGTCGCGGCCCAGCCGCGAGGTCGCCAGCTGGGTCAGCTCGACGGTGTCCCGCACCGGCGGCTCCCCGGCGATCAGCTCATTGGCGGCATCGATGCGGAACTTCGGCTTCGCGGTCCGGGCAGGTGCACCCCGGCGCAGCCAGGCCAGCTCCTTGCGCATCAGGTTCTGCCGCTTCGACTCGATGGTCGCCGCCTGCCGGTCCCGCTCGACGCGCTGCAGCACATAGGCCGCGTAGCCGCCCTCGAAGGGCTCGACGATCCCGTCGTGCACCTCCCACATCCGGGTGCACACCGCGTCGAGGAACCAGCGGTCGTGCGTGATCACCACCAGCCCGCCATCCTTCGGGCTCCAGCGTCGGCGCAGATGCTCCGCGAGCCAGGAGATCCCCTCGACGTCGAGATGGTTGGTGGGCTCATCGAGCAGGAGCACGTCCCAGTCGCCCACGAGCAGCTCTGCCAGGTGGACGCGCCGCAGCTGGCCGCCGGAGAGATCGGTCAGCGGAGCATCCAGGTCGATGCCCCCGAGCAGTCCTTCGAGCACATCGCGGATCCGCGGATCCGAGGCCCACTCGTAGTCCGGTCGATCGCCGAGCACGCGCTCATGCACGCTGGTCTCGGCTGTCGCCTCGTCCTGCTGGCTCAGCACACCGACCCGGACCCCGCCGCGCACGGTGACCCGGCCCTCGTCGGGCTCCCTGAAACGCGCCAACAGCCGCAGCAGGGTGGACTTGCCATCACCATTGCGCCCCACCACCCCGATCCGGTCGCCCTCGTCGATCCCGACGGTGATGTCATCCAGCAGCACGCGGTCGGGCAGCGCGACGTGCAGGGATTGGGTGCCGAGCAGATGAGCCATGCGATGAAGTCCTCAAGAGTGGTGTCGGTGGGTCGTGGCGGAATGGCGGGGAGACGGGGCGGCGGGGCGAACGGCCAGACATCCTCAACGGTCGCGTGCTCGGGCGCTTCAGGCGACCCTGGACTGTCGAAGAATCGTGCAGCTCACAATTCCTGATGGCGGTGAACGGCTCTGGGAGCGGTCAGCGGCGCTGATTGCGGCCGAGGGCCTCGGGACCGGTCGACGACTCTGGTGGCGGCGGTGCTGGTGGCGGCGGTGCTGATGGAGGCGACGAGAGAGTCGACGGCCACCGCACGGGAAGCCCTCACATTGAGCGGGGCGTCTCCGACTCGAAGGTCAGCAGCAGAGAGCGCAGGGTGTCGGCGAGGCTGGAGCGTCCGTCGGGGGCGAGCGGCTCGAGCAGCTCCTGCTCCGCGTCCAGCAGCCGCTCCATCGCCGCATCGACCCGGGCGACGCCATCGGCTCGCAGCCTCACCTCGACCGCGCGGCCGTCGTGCGGGCTGCGGTTCTTGCTCACCAGATCCCGTGCGACCAGCTTGTCGATCCGGGTCGTCATGGTGCCGCTGGTCACCAGCGTCTCGTGCATGAGTGCGCCGGGGGAGAGGGCATCCTCGCCGCTGCGGCGCAGCGCGGAGAGCATGTCGAACTCCCATCCCTCGAGGCCCGCGTCCGTGAAGGCACTGCGGCGGGCGACCTCGAGATACCTCGAGAGTCGGGAGATGCGGGAGAACACCGCCAGCGGTGCGACGTCCAGATCGGCGCGTGCCCTCTGCCAGCCTTCGACGATGCGGTCGACCTCGTCGTGGCGGCATGCGTCGGCGTCCTCAGGCATAGGGGGCATGAGCCGAGTCTAGGTGCCGCTCAGCTGTGGGTGTCGCCGCGCAGAGCCGGGGTCTTCTGCAGGGCGCTGAGTCCGTACCAGGACAGATTGACCATGCGTGCCGCGACGATCTCCTTCTGGGGCTCGCGGGTCTCGAGCCACCACTGACCGGTGTACGCGACCATCCCCACCAGCATCTGCGCGTACAGGGCAGCGTCTCGAGGCGGATACGAATGGAGGGTGAGCTGGGCGGCGAGGATCTCCTCGACGCGTCCGGCCACATCTGTCAGCAGGGAGGAGAAGGTGCCGAGGGTGTGGCTGACGGGGGAGTCCCGCACGAGGATGCGGAAGCCGTCCTCGTTCTCGTCGATGTAGGCGAGGAACGCCAGCGCGGCCCGCTCCATCAGCACCCGGGGGTGCTCCCGCTGATTCTGGAGGGAGCTCTCCAGGTCCCCCAGCAGCGTGGAGACCTCGCGGTCCACGACCACCGCGTACAGCCCTTCCTTGCCTCCGAAGTGCTCGTACACGATCGGCTTGGAGACCTTGGCACGGGCCGCGATCTCCTCGACCGTGGTCATGTCGAAGCCCTTCTCGGCGAACAGCTGCCGGCCCACCGCCACCAGCTGCTCGCGCCGCTCCTTGCCCGTCATCCGGGTCGATCGACCGCGGGCTGCCCCGTTCTCCGCCATGGTCGGAGTCTTCCACACCCCTCTCGGCACGCCGCGATACCGCACTCGGCACGCCGCGATACCGCACTCGGCACGGCGCGATACCGCATTCGGCACGTCACGACGTCGCGCTCGGCAGGTCGCCGAGCGGCGCAGGCGGTAGAGCGACCTGTGCCACCGATGGACTCGACGAGGTCCGGGAGGGGCGCCACGGACGATAGGATCAGGCCGCGTCCGTGGCGCTGGGTGCCCGTTCCGGATCCCTGAGGAGCCGGCTCGTCGCCAGGCCCTGCCGGACGCGATCCGCCATGGTGTAATCGGCAACACCTCAGATTTTGGTTCTGAAATTTCAGGTTCGAGTCCTGATGGCGGAACGCTCACCGCCCCTGCGGCGGTGCCGCAGACCTCACCCGTCGATCCCGAGGAGCCGCAGACGTGGGAATCGCTGAGACCACTGCCCCCGCCGCCGTGATAGTTCTGGCCGCCGGTGCCGGGACCCGAATGAAGTCCCGAAAGCCCAAGGTCCTTCACGAGATCGGGGGCAGATCTCTGCTGGTGCACGCCGTGACCGCCGCTGAGGGCACGAGCCCCGGCGAGCTGGTGGTCGTGCTCCGTCACGAGCGTGATCGCGTCGCCGAGCACCTCGCGGAGCACGCCTCCGAGGTGTCCGTCGCCGATCAGGACGAGATCCCCGGCACCGGGCGCGCCGTCCAGTGCGGCCTCGAGCAGGTCACCGCCGCGGAGGGCACCGTGCTGGTCACCTACGGCGACGTGCCGCTGCTCGATCCGGCGACCCTGCGCGACCTGGTCGCCGCGCATGAAGGCGCCGGGGCTGCGGCCACCGTGCTCAGCGCCCGCGTCCCCGACCCCACCGGTTACGGCCGCATCCTGCGCAGCGAGGACGGCACCGAGGTCCTCGGCATCGTCGAGCACAAGGACGCCGACGACGCGCAGCGCGCGATCGACGAGATCAACTCCGGGATCTACGCCTTCGATCTCGCCGTGCTGCGTGACGCGCTCGGACGCATCGGCACCGACAATGCGCAGGGCGAGATGTACCTCACCGACGTGCTCGCCATCGCGCAGGCGGACGGCCGCTCCGTGCGGGCCGTCGTCACCGAGGACGTGATGATGGTCGAGGGCGTCAACGACAAGGTCCAGCTCGCCCAGCTCGGCGCGGAGATGAACCGCCGCACGCTCGAGCGGCATATGCGCGCCGGCGTCACGATCGTGGATCCCGCCACCACCTGGATCGACTCCGATGTCTCCATCGGCCAGGACGCGATCATCCTGCCCGGAGTCCAGCTCCACGGTGCGAGCGACATCGGCGAGGAAGCCGTGATCGGACCGGACACCACGCTGCGTGACACCGAGGTGGGGCCGGGTGCCGAGGTGGTCCGCTCCCACGCGCTGCTGGCAGTGATCGGCGCGGGAGCGACGGTGGGTCCGTTCTCCTACCTGCGCGCTGGGACCGACCTCGGGGCGAAGGGCAAGATCGGCGGATTCGTCGAGACCAAGAACGCGAAGATCGGCGATGGCGCGAAGGTGCCCCACCTCAGCTACGTCGGCGACGCCGAGATCGGGGAGGGAACCAACATCGGCGCCGGCACGATCTTCGCCAACTACGACGGCGTGAACAAGCACCGCACCACGATCGGCAAGCACGTGCGCGTCGGCTCCCACAACGTGCTCGTGGCCCCCGTCGTCATCGGGGACGGAGCGGCCACCGGCGCCGGCACCACGGTTCGCAAGGACGTGCCCCCCGGGGCCCTGGGCGTGAACGCGGTCTCGCAGCGGAACATGGAAGGATGGACGCTGCGACGCCGCGCGGGGACCGCGGCCGAGGGCGCGGCACGCGCTGCCCTCGGCGCTGACGATGGGTCCGCTGCCGAGACGCCTGCAGGAACTGCCGCCGATGAGCACAAGGAGCACGAGCAGCGATGAGCGGAATCGTCACCCCCGGAGAGAAGCGACTGGTCCTCGCATCCGGACGGGCACACCCCGTCCTCGCGCAGGAGGTCGCCGCCGAGCTCGGCGTCGAGGTCTTGCCGATGGACGCCTGGGACTTCGCCAACGGGGAGATCTACGTGCGCTACGGCGAGTCCGTGCGCGGCACCGACGTCTTCGTGCTGCAGTCCCACCCCGCGCCGATCAACACCTGGGTGATGGAGCACCTGATCATGATCGATGCGCTCAAGCGCGCATCGGCCAAGCGGATCACCGCGATCGCACCGAGCTTCCCGTACGCACGCCAGGACAAGAAGCACCGCGGTCGTGAGCCGATCTCGGCGCGCCTGATGGCGGACATGTACGAGACCGCCGGCGTGGACCGCATGATCTCCGTGGACCTGCACGCCCCTCAGGTGCAGGGCTACTTCAACCGCCCGGTCGATCACCTGATGGCGCTGCCGATCCTCGCCGAGTACATCCAGGAGAAGTACGGCGAAGAAGACATCGCCGTGGTCTCGCCGGATGCTGGTCGGATCCGGGTGGCGGAGCAGTGGGCCAAGCGGCTCGGCGGTGTGAACCTCGCCTTCGTCCACAAGTCCCGCGACATCAACCGGCCCAACCAGGCTGTGGCCAAGCGCGTGATCGGTGACGTCGAGGGCAAGACCTGCATCCTGGTCGACGACATGATCGACACGGCGGGCACCATCGTCCAGGCGTCCGACGCCCTGCTGGCAGGCGGAGCGTCCTCCGTGGTCATCGCGACCACCCACGCGATCCTCTCCGATCCCGCCACCGAGCGGCTGAAGAACAGCTCCGTGCGGGAGATCGTCTGCACCAACACCCTGCCGGTGCCCCCCGAGAAGCAGTTCGACCGCCTCACCCAGCTGTCGATCGCACCGTTGCTGGCACGAGCGATCCGAGCCGTCTTCGACGAGGGCTCGGTCACCAGCCTCTTCGACGGCGAAGTCTGACCGCACCCGGCGCACCCGGCGCACCCGGCGAGCCCGGCGAGCCCGGCGCACCCGGGCACAAGAGAGCGACCCCGTCCCCCCCCTGCAGGGAGACGGGGTCGTTCTCTATTTCGTCGGACGCGCACCGGGGCTGCGCTCGGTGGTCAGCGGCGGTCAGCTCAGATGAGGAAGCGATTGCCCTTCACGAGCCGGTTCCAGGACTTCCCGAAGCCCACGTGGTCGCCTGCGGCGAGGCCGGCCATAGCGATCACGATCACGGCCATCAGCAGGTGATCGTCGTAGAGCGGGTTCGTGGCGATGGGGAAGGCCGCCAGATACATCAGCGTGTACATCGCCGCGGCGGACACCGCCGCCACCCGGGTGCCGATGCCGAGCATCAGAGCCACGCCGATGCCGAGCAGACCGACCATGAACAGCACGTCCGTGAGCGGGTTGATCGAGAGGAAGAACTCCCAGACCTGTGCGAAGGGGTTTCCTCCGGCGATCGAGCCGCCGAGGAACCCGGTGGTGGGAGACCCGCCGTTCAGCCAGGAGTTCTCGGTGGGGGTGGCGAAGCCCAGCCCGAAGGTCTTGTCGAGGAACGCCCACAGGAAGGTGAATCCGACCATGAGGCGCGTGACGCCGAGCACCGTGTAGCCCCACCCGCTCTTCTCGGCGCCGGTGAGGGTGGAGTGAGTCGCGGCAGCAGTGGTGGCGGAGGGGACGGACGAGGCGGAGGGAACGGCGGTGGCAGTCACGGGAGAGCCTTTCGGTCGACGACACCGGGGGAACGGGTCGTGGTGGTGTGACAGGGACTAAGAGCACCGTATTCTCGAGATCGGCTCCGTCGCAGGGACCTTGGTCGCGAAGAAGATGCTGTGACCTGCAGGGACGTAGGTCCCTGGCGCTTCGGGCGGGGGAGTGCGCAGGGCGCCGCGGCGCCCGATGCGGCGCCCCTCACGTCCTCGGAGTGCGGCGCCTTCGCGCGTGCTATTGTCACCAGGTCACTTCGGCGAGGGAGCGGGCTGCGGCCCCTCCGTGATCGACGCGGTGCGGAGTACCGGGAGCCCGCTCCCTGTGCCTCGTGGCGTCGCTCATCGTCGAGCCAACGCATCTACGAGGAGCACCCCCATGGCTGAGAAGCTGAACGTCGAACTGCGCGAGGACTTCGGCAAGGGCGCCGCCCGCCGCCTGCGCACCCAGAGCCTGGTCCCCGCCGTCCTGTACGGCCACGGCGAGGCCCCCCTCCACCTCTCGCTGCCCGGTCACGCCACCGCCCTGGCCGCCCGTAACCCCAACGCGCTGCTCGAGCTCCAGCTCACGGATGGCACCACGCACCTCGCGCTGATCAAGGAGATCCAGCGCCACCCGCTCAAGCGCACCCTGAACCACCTCGACCTGATCACCGTCCGCAAGGGCGAGAAGGTCGAGGTCGAGATCCCGGTCATCCTCGTCGGCGAGCCCGTCGCGCCCGCCGCTGCATTCGTCGACCTGCAGACCCTCACCCTCCTGGTCGACGCGCTGAACGTCCCGCAGGAGGTCGAGGTCTCGGTCGAGGGCACCGAGGACGGCTACCAGCTGTTCGCCGGCGACGTCACCCTGCCCGGCGATGCCGAGCTGGTCACCGACGCCGAGATCCTGGTCGCCTCCGTGCAGCTCCCGCGCGTCGAAGAGGAGTCCGACGAGGAGTCCGAGGGCCAGGCCGCGGCCTCGGAAGAGTCCGCCGAGGAGAAGTGACCTCCCGGAGCGGAGACAGCGGGCTCAGTGCCGCTGTCGCCCCGCTCCGTTGCTCACACCCCATGGACCGGGGCGTCGCGCTGTGCGCGGCGCCCCGGTACTGTGTCCGGGGTTGTGCGCTCTGCGTCGCTTCGAGCCTGTCTCGAGTCGAGCCCGCCCCGCCTCGAGCCTTTCCGGTGCTGATCCCGTCGCAAGTCGGGACCGTCCCAGGTCGGGCGGAGATCGGCGGGCAGCATTGAGCGCCGATCCCGACGAGATATGCCGACAGCAGCGGACCGTACGACGCAGCAGCGAGCGGCAGCACGCAGCATCGAGCAGCAGCAAGGAGCAGCCCATGACCGCCAGCGAACGCCGGCCAGGCCCCTATCTGGTGGTGGGCCTCGGCAATCCGGGCCCGAAGTATGCCGCGACCCGGCACAACGTCGGCCAGATGGTCCTCGACCACATCGCGGACGCCGGCGGCGGTCGATTCACCGCGGCCCGTCGGGCCCAGGCGGTGGTCCTCGAGGGACGGCTCGGCCTCCCCGGCGCTGACGAGCGGGTCATCCTCGCCAAGACCACCTCCTACATGAATGTCTCCGGCGGGCCGGTCAAGGCGCTGGCCGCCTATTACGACATCGCGCCCGAGCAGGTGGTCGTGGTGCACGACGAGGTCGACATCCCCTTCGACGCGCTCCGCCTCAAGCGCGGCGGCGGGGAGGGCGGTCACAACGGCCTGCGCGACATCACCAAGGCCCTGGGCACCAAGGACTACCTGCGGGTGCGGGTCGGCGTCGGCAGGCCGCCCGGCAACCGCGACACCGCCGACCATGTGCTCGCCCCCTTCAGCTCCACCGAGCGAAAGACCCTCGAGCTGCTGATCACCGATGCGGCCGACGCGGTCGAGTCCGTGATCCTCGAGGGCCTCACCGCCGCCCAGCAGCGCTTCCACTCCCGAGAGGTCCGATGACCGCCCAGACCACCGCCCCCGTCCAGACCACCCAGCAGCCTCCGCTGCGACCGCTCCTGGACCAGCTCGCCGCCGGGCGCGACCTCACGGCAGTCCGCGAGCTGATCGCCGCGGGCACCGAGAGCGGCGAAGGCGGGAGCATCGTCGCCGCCACCGGGCTGTTCCCCTTCCTGGTCGCCGATCTCGCGCGGCAGGCGAGCGCCGAACAGCCCCTGGTCGTGGTCACCGCCACCACCCGGGCCACCGAAGACATGCGGGCGGCGCTGACGGCCCTGGTCGGCACCGAGCACCTGGCCGAGCTGCCAGCCTGGGAGACCCTGCCGCATGAGCGGCTCTCCCCCCGCGCGGATACGGTCGCCAAGCGACTGGCCACCCTGCGACGCATCGCGCACCCCGAGACCGAGATCCCGGTCCGCGTGCTGCTGATGCCGGTGCGCTCCCTGCTGCAGCCGATCGCCACCGGACTGGGCGATCTGCGGCCGGTGCGCGCCGCCGTGGGGGAGACCTACCCGCTCGAAGATCTGGAACGGGATCTCGTCGACGCCGCCTATGTGCGTGTGGACATGGTCGAGAAGCGCGGGGAGTTCGCCGTGCGCGGCGGCATCCTGGATGTCTTCCCGCCCACTGAACCGCATCCGGTCCGCGTGGACCTCTTCGGCGACGAGATCGACGACGTCCGCTACTTCTCCATCGCCGATCAGCGGTCCCTGGATCCCGCGCCGCGGGGGCTCGACGCCCCGCCCTGCCGCGAGATCCTGCTGACCCCTGCGGTGAGGGAGCGTGCCCGTGCCCGCGCCGAGGAGCTGCCTGGTGTGCGGGATCTGCTGCTGAGGATCGCGGACGGCATCGCCGCGGACGGCATGGAGTCCCTCAGCCCGGTGCTGGTGGGGGAGATGGAGCAGGTCGCCGACGTGCTCCCCGCCGGGGCTCGGTTCCTCATCCTGGATCCCGAGAAGGCGCGAGCCCGGGCCGACGAGCTGGTCGCCACCACGGATGAGTTCCTCGCCGCGGCCTGGTCCAGCGCCGCCGCCGGTGGCGGCCTGCCGATCGACGTAGGTGCGGCGAGCTTCGTGCCGCTGTCCGAGGCCAAGGGCCACGCCCGCGAGGGCGGGCGCCCCTGGTTCACCCTCGCCGCCTTCGGGCTCGATACGGACGTCGACGTCACCACCGCCTCCACCACCCACCCCGGCTACTCCGGCAAGCCAGGGGACGCCGCGAAGGACCTCGAGCGTCGACGCCTCGAGGGCTGGACGGTCATCTCCACCATGGTCGGCCCCGGCGGTGCCCGCCACGTCGCGGAGAACCTGCGCGGCGAGGGGCTTCCCGCAGTTTATTCCGCCGCGCTCGAGGCGCCTGTCGCCCCGGGCGAGGCCGTGGTCACCGTCGGCCCCTTCGTCGAAGGTCTCATCGACGAGGAGCTCCGGCTCGTGCTCACCTCCGAGCGCGACCTCACCGGCAAATCGGGAGCGCGGCGCGGCGAGGAGCGGAAGATGCCCTCGCGCCGCCGCAACGTCGTGGACCCGCTCCAGCTCCGTCCCGGGGACCACGTGGTCCATGCTCATCACGGGGTGGGCAGGTTCGTGGAGATGACCAGCCGCACCGTCGGCACCGGGGCCAAGCGCACCACTCGCGAGTACCTGGTCATCGAATATGCGCCCTCGAAGAAGGGCCAGCCCGGTGACCGGCTCTACGTCCCCAGCGACCAGCTCGACCAGGTCACCAAGTACGTCGGCGGCGAGGATCCCAGCGTCAACCGCATGGGTGGCGCGGACTGGGCCAAGACGAAGTCGAAGGCCCGACGGGCGATCCGCGAGATCGCCGACGAGCTGGTGCGGCTGTACTCGGCACGGCAGTCCGCGCCCGGCCACGATTTCGGACCGGACACGCCCTGGCAGCGGGAGCTCGAGGATTCCTTCGAGTTCGTCGAGACGCCCGATCAGCTCTCCACCATCGACGATGTGAAGCGCGATATGGAGAAGTCGGTGCCGATGGATCGACTGATCCTCGGCGACGTGGGCTACGGCAAGACGGAGATCGCGGTGCGTGCCGCGTTCAAGGCGGTGCAGGATGGCAAGCAGGTGGCGATCCTCGCGCCCACCACCCTGCTCGCCCAGCAGCATCTGGACACCTTCACCGAGCGCTACACCGGATTCCCCGTGACGGTGCGAGGTCTCTCCCGCTTCCAGAATCCCGCGGATTCCAAAGCCACGATCGAAGGCGTCGCCGACGGTACCGTCGACGTCGTCATCGGCACCCACCGTCTGCTCACCGGTAACGTGCGATTCAAGGACCTGGGTCTGCTGATCATCGACGAGGAGCAGCGCTTCGGCGTCGAGCACAAGGAGACCCTCAAGGCGATGCGCACGAACGTGGACGTGCTGTCCATGTCCGCCACGCCGATCCCGCGCACCCTTGAGATGGCCGTCACCGGCATCCGCGAGCTCTCGATCCTCGCCACCCCGCCCGAGGAGCGTCACCCGGTGCTGACCTACGTCGGCGCGCAGGAGGACAAGCAGGTCACCGCCGCGATCCGTCGTGAGCTGCTGCGCGAGGGGCAGGTGTTCTACATCCACAACCGGGTCGAGGACATCGATCGGGTCGCCGCCCACCTCCGGGAGCTGGTGCCCGATGCCCGGGTGCAGGTCGCCCACGGCAAGATGAACGAGCACCAGCTCGAACGCGTGATCGTCGACTTCTGGGAACGGGATTTCGATGTGCTGGTGTGCACCACCATCGTCGAGACCGGGCTGGACATCGCCAACGCCAACACCCTGATCGTCGAGCACGCCGACAAGTTCGGCCTCTCCCAGCTGCACCAGCTGCGCGGCCGGGTGGGGCGCTCGAGCGAGCGCGCCTACTCGTACTTCCTCTACAACGCGACCAAGCCGCTCACCGAGCTCGCGCACGATCGCCTGACCACTCTGGCCACGAACACCGATCTCGGTGCCGGCATGAAGGTGGCGATGAAGGACCTCGAGATCCGCGGCGCCGGCAACCTGCTGGGCGGGGAGCAGTCCGGCCACATCGCCGGGGTCGGCTTCGACCTGTACGTGCGGATGGTGGGGGAGGCCGTGGCCGCCTTCCGCGGCGAGGGCAAGGCGCCCGAGAAGGAGATCCGAGTGGAGCTCCCGCTGGACGCCCACATCCCGCACGACTACATCGGCTCCGAGCGGCTGCGTCTCGAGGCGTACTCGAAGCTCTCCGCGGTGCGTGAGATGGCGGAGATCGACCAGATCCGTGCCGAGCTCTCCGATCGCTATGGCGCGCTGCCAGCCTCCGTGGAGGTGCTGCTGGATGTCGCCCGGTTCCGGATCGATGCCCGCGCGGCCGGCGTCGACGAGGTCCAGGCACAGGGCAAGATGATCCGCTTCGCGCACCTCGAGGTGCTCGACTCCGCCGCGATGCGCATGAAGCGGCTCTATCCGGGCACCTTGCTCAAGCCCGCGACCCGGCAGGTGCTGGTGCCCAGACCGACGACCTCTCGTTTCGGTGTCACCGAGCTGCGGGACCATGAGCTGCTGGACTGGGCGCGCGAGATCCTGCGCACGCTGGTCCCGGCAGCGGCGGAGGAGATCACGTCCCGAGCCCCGGCGAAGTAGCCTCGCGCCTGTGAACCGACCTCAGCGGCCCTCCGTTCCCGAACAGCCCGCGCCCGAGTCTGAGCTCGAGCTTGAGCTTGAGCTCGAACTCGCGGCCGTGCCCGAGCCTGCGACCTCGACGCTCGAGCCTGCGACTTCGGCGCCCGAGCCCGCCGCCCCGGACCCCCGTGGCGGGGCGCTGCTGCGGGCGGTCGCAGTGATGGACGCGCTGCGAGCGCCCGACGGGGACGCCTGGACGCACCAGCAGACCCATGCCTCGCTGGCCCGATATCTCCTGGAGGAGACCCACGAAGTCCTCGAGGTGATCGACGACCCCGCCGCCCACGGCCCTGGGGCGCTCGCTGACGAGCTCGGCGACCTGCTGTTCCAGATCCTCTTCCACGCCCGGGTCGGGCAGGAGGGGGATCCCTCGTGGGATGTTGATGACGTGGCTCGTGCTTTCGTCGCGAAGATGGAGCGGCGCAACCCCCACGTGTTCGGAGCCATGCGTGAGCAGGCGCTCCGGGATCCCGAGGACGTCGACCAGATCATCGCCCAGTGGCACGCGGTGAAAGCCGCAGAGAACGCCGAGCGCGGGCACCGACGCAAGGGCTGGTTCGACGGCATCCCCGCGCAGCTGCCTGCTCTGCAGTCCGCCGCGAAGGTGGTGCACCGGGCCCGTTCCGAGGGCCGCCTCGAAGAGCTCCTGGCCGCCGCCGATCAGGCCGCGGCGGCAGAGGACGCCGGCAGCTGGGGAGCAGATCTCGCGCGAGCGCTGCTGGACCTGGTGGCAGTCGCCGAGTCCCGCGACGATGACCCGGAGACGGCGCTGCGCGCCCTGCTCACCAGGACCCGGACGCAGCTCGCCGCGGAGGAGGAATCGTCCCGGAGCGCAACCGAGGGCACTCGGGAGCGGGATGCGGGAGGCACGGCCTAGACTGTCTGATGGACGGTCAGCGCCGACCGGACGTGACGGAACATCACCCGACGGAAGGAACAGCCCATGGCAGCCCTGATCGATGCCCTGCACGCCCGCGAGATCCTCGACTCCCGAGGAAACCCCACCGTCGAGGTGGAGATCCTGCTCGATGACGGAACGTTCGCCCGCGCCGCGGTCCCCTCCGGCGCCTCCACCGGTGCTTTCGAGGCCGTCGAGCGTCGTGACGGCGACAAGTCCCGCTACCTGGGCAAGGGCGTCCTGGACGCCGTCGCCGCAGTGGTCGCCGATATCCAGCCGAAGATCCTGGGCATGGATGTCCAGGAGCAGCGTGCGATCGACGCCGCGATGCTCGAGCTCGACGGCACCAAGAACAAGGGCACCGTCGGCGCCAACGCCATCCTCGGCGTCTCGCTCGCCGTCGCTCGCGCTGCCGCGGACTCCGCCGGCATCCCGCTGTACCAGTACGTCGGCGGCCCGAACGCCCACATCCTGCCGGTGCCGATGATGAACATCCTCAACGGCGGCTCGCACGCGGACTCCAACGTCGACATCCAGGAGTTCATGATCGCGCCGATCGGCGCGGAGACCTTCTCCGAGGCGATGCGCGTCGGCGCCGAGGTGTACCACGCACTGAAGTCCGTCCTCAAGGAGCGCGGGCTGGCCACGGGCCTGGGCGACGAGGGCGGCTTCGCGCCGAACCTCGACTCCAACCGCGCCGCTCTCGACCTGATCGTCGAGGCCATCGGCAAGGCGGGCTTCGAGGTCGGCACCGAGGTCGCGCTCGCGCTCGACGTCGCCGCCTCCGAGTTCTACAAGGACGGCTCCTACACCTTCGAAGGCGCGCAGAAGACTGCCGCCGAGATGGTCGAGTACTACGCCGAGCTGGTCGACGCATACCCGCTGGTCTCCATCGAGGACCCGCTGGATGAGGACGACTGGGAGGGCTGGAAGGCCATGACCGATCGTCTCGGTGCCAAGACCCAGCTCGTCGGCGACGACCTCTTCGTCACCAACCCCGAGCGCCTCTCCCGCGGTATCACCGAGGGCTCCGCAAATGCGCTGCTGGTGAAGGTCAACCAGATCGGCTCGCTGTCCGAGACCCTCGACGCAGTGGACCTCGCGCACCGCGCTGGCTTCACCGCGATGATGTCCCACCGCTCCGGTGAGACCGAGGACACCACGATCGCCGATCTCGCTGTGGCCACCAACTGCGGCCAGATCAAGTCGGGCGCCCCCGCCCGTGGGGAGCGCGTGGCCAAGTACAACCAGCTGCTGCGCATCGAGGAGGAGCTGGGCGAGGCAGCGCGCTACGCTGGCGCCTCCGCGTTCCCGCGTTTCACCTCCTGAGCGACGTACTGCGAGGAACGAGCGGTAGGAGCTCAGGCATTCAGTACACCGCCTGAGCGAGCAATGAGACGTAGGGATTCAGGCAGGCAGCAAATGGCCTGAGTCCTCAGCTCGAGGTTGTAACCTCGAGCCATGACCAGCAGACGACCGGGCGCCCCGCGATCGACGAGGCGCCCGGTCGCTGCGTCCGGAGGCCGGCGACCCAGCGCGCGGACCTCCTCTCGTCCTGCTGCCACCACCTCGCGCACGGCGTCCAAGAAGGCCGTGCCGGCCCGTTCGCGCGGTCCGGTCGCGGCCTCGCGCCCGTCCACCGGCAACAGCGCGGCAAGCCCTCAGGAGGAGGGGCCGGGGATCACCATCACCCGGCGCACCCTCGCGCTGGTGGCCCTGGTGGTCGTCGCCCTGGCCGCACTCGTGCCCACGGTGAACTCCTACGTGGCCCAGCGCCAGCAGCTCTCCGAGCTGAGCGCACAGGTCTCACAGCAGGAGCAGCAGGTCGAGGATCTGCGCACCCAGGTCGCCCGTTGGGAGGACCCGGCCTACGTCGCCGCGCGCGCCCGTGAGCGCCTGCTGTTCGCGATGCCGGGGGAGACCCAGTACCGGCTCACCGACACCTCCGGCCAGGGCGTGCCGCTCACCGAGGCCGAGCAGGCCCAGGAGGCGGCGAAGGAGGGCGAATGGTTCTCCGTCCTCTGGGAGAGCGTGGAAGGCTCCAGCCGCCTGACCGCCGATGACATCCCCGATGAGACGGGGTCGACCGACGACGACGTCTCCGAGCAGGACCCCGCCGACGACACCACCGACCAGGATCCCGATCAGTGACAACACTTTCTCCTCTGCCCTACGAGACCCCGACCACCGCGGATGACCTCGAGGTCATGCGCGAGCAGCTCGGCCGGGACATGCGCGGGGTGGTCTCCATCGCCCGCCGCTGCAGCTGCGGCCGTCCCGCCGTGGTGCGCACCGCGCCTCGCCTCGAGGACGGGACGCCCTTCCCGAGCTCCCTCTACCTGACCCTGCCCTGGCTGACCCTCGAGCTCTCCCGGCTCGAGGCCACCGGCCTGATGGCCGAGCTCACCGAGCAGCTGGCACAGGACGAGGCTCTCTCGAGCGCATATCGCGCCGCTCATGAGCGGTACCTCGCACGTCGCGAGGAGCTCGGCGACGCCGAGGAGGTCCACCACGTCAGCGCCGGCGGGATGCCGACCCGCGTCAAATGCTTCCACGCGCTCGCCGGGCAGGCCCTCGCAGAGGGCCCTGGCGTCAACCCGATCGCCGACCTCGTGCTGCCGCGCATCGACGGAGCCGGCGAGCTGCGCTGCCGCTGCGGAGATGCCCCGGCGGAACAGGCGGAGACGCGATGAGCGCCCCCGTCGCCGCGATCGACTGCGGCACGAACTCGATCCGGCTGCTGATCGCACGCCGGGACGAGGCATCCGGTGAGATGGTCGACCTCGAGCGGCAGCTGGAGATGGTGCGACTGGGGCTCGGCGTGGACCGCACCGGGCAGTTCGACCCCGTCGCCGTGGAGCGCACTCTCGAGGCCGCACGCCGCTATCGGATCCTCATCGATCGCCACGCCGTCACCCGTCAGGAGATCCGCTTCGTCGCCACCTCGGCGACCCGCGACGCCGCCAACCGAGACCTGTTCATCGACGGGATCCGCGAGATCCTCGGGGTGGAGCCCGAGGTCATCAGCGGGGAGGAAGAAGCGGCCCTCTCCTTCCGAGGCGCGGTCAGCACCGTGCAGGGCCTGCCTGACGGCCCACGGCTGGTGGTCGACATCGGCGGCGGGTCCACCGAGCTGGTGCTCGGCACACAGACCCCGACCCACCGCATCAGCATGGACATCGGCTCGGTCCGCATGACGGAGCGTCACCTGCACTCGGACCCGCCCACGGCGGCCGAGATCGCCGCCGCCACGGCGGACATCGACGCTCATCTCGACGCCGCCGAGGCCGAGGTGCCGCTGCAGCGAACCGCCGCTCTGGTCGGTGTCGCGGGGACAGTGACCACCGTCACTGCCGTGGCCGCCGGGATCCAGGACTATCGTCCCGACGTCACCCACGGTGCCAGCCTGCCGATCGATCAGGTCGAGTCGATCTGCCGGACCCTGCTCGGGGAGACCAGGCAGCAGCGCTCCCTCCGACCGGTCATCCACCCAGGTCGCATCGATGTGATCGGAGCCGGAGCCCTGATCTGGTCCCGGATCGTCAGCCGGGTGGCGGCGGCCGCAGCGATCACCGAGACCCGCACCAGCGAGCACGATATCCTCGATGGGATCGCCCTGGACCTGCTCGATGCGGTGCCGTGAGGCCTCTTCAGCGCCTGCGTGAGCCGTGGATGGCCAATTTCGTCTCATACTTTTTGTCTCGGACGCCATACGGTTCTAGGCTGGGGGCATGACCAACACTTTCGGCGGTAAGCCCCATGTCCTCATCCTCGGCGGTGGTTCCGTCGGTCTGACGACCGCGTCCGAGCTGCGCAAGACCCTCGGCGCGGAGGTCGCGATCACGGTCGTCGACCCTCGCCCGTACATGACCTACGCGCCTTTCCTCCCCGAGGTCGGCGCAGGCAGCATCCACCCGCGTGACGTCCTTGCGCCCCTGCGCAAGGTGCTCCCCGGTGCGAAGGTCGTCACCGGCGCAGTCTCCGCGATCCGCAGCGCCGAGAAGACCGTCGTCGTGGACATGGAAGAGGGCGAGAAGCTCGAGATCGCCTACGACTACCTGGTCGTCGGCCTCGGTGCCGTGCCGCGCCTGCTGCCCATCCCGGGCCTGGCAGAGAACGCGATCGGCTTCAAGCAGGTCGAAGAGGCTGCCGCCGTGCGCGACCGCATCCTCGGAAACCTCGCAGAAGCCGCCTCCACCAAGGACCCGGCAGTGCGCAAGCGCCTGCTCACCTTCACCTTCATCGGTGGTGGCTTCGCCGGTGGCGAGGCTGTCGCCGAGACCGAGGACATGGTCCGTGACGCACTGCGCTACTACCCCGACCTGCACGCCTCGGACATTCGCTTCGTGCTCGTCGACGGCGCGCCGTTCATCTTCCCCGAGCTCACCGAGGACCAGCGCGCCTACGTGCTGAACCAGCTGCGCGAGCGCGGCATCGAGGTCAAGCTCGAGACCTTCCTGAACTCCGCCGAGAACGGCGTGATCAAGACCAGCGACGGCGACGAGTTCGAGACCGACCTGCTGGTGTGGAACGCCGGCGTGAAGCCCGCCCCGGTACTCTCGGACCCCGACGTCTCCGACCTTCCCGTCGTCACCGAGCGTGGCCCGCTGATGGGCAAGCTCGAGGCGCTCGCGGATCTGCGCGTCAACGGCGTCGACGGCCCGATGGACGATGTCTTCGCCGCCGGCGACTGCGCCGCGGTGCCGGATCTCGCCTCGGGCGAGGGCAAGTTCTGCCCGCCCAACGCACAGCACGCGGTCCGTCAGGCCAAGCGCCTGGCCGACAACATCGCGCGCTCCGTGCAGGGACGTCCGCTCGTGGACTACTACCACAAGAACCTCGGCGTCATGGCGACCCTCGGCATGTACAAGGGCGTCGGCCGCCTGCAGCTGGGCGAGAAGGAGCTCGACATCCGCGGCCTGCCGGCCTGGGTGATGGCCCGCTCTTACCACGTGTACGCGATGCCGACCTTCGGCCGCAAGGCCTCCGTCGTCGCAGGCTGGGTTACCAACCTGATCTCCCGCCGCGACATCATCGGTATCCCGCAGACCGAGACCCCGCGCGCCGCGTTCGAGTACGCCGCGAACTCCGGCAAGAAGAAGTGAGCCGAGCGGGCCACTCGGACTGAGCCGGCCCGCCCGTCCAGCAGACACGACGACGCTGCCCCACACCAGGTGTGCGGCAGCGTCGTCGTGTCTGCTTCATCTCCGTCGCGACGGTCGGCCCCGCCGCGCACCGAGAGCGGGTCCGTCGGCCGCTATGCTCTGAAGCTTCTGAGAACGCGCAGGACAGACCAGCAGGAGCGCCCCGAGGCGCACCGGGACGGAAGGGCAGGACCGTATGGAGATCCACATCGTGGCCGACGCCGAAGCAGGCGCGCAGGTCGTCGCCGACACCTTCGCACGCACGCTCCAGGAGGCCAGCGCCTCCGGTGCCGTGCTGGGCCTGGCCACGGGGTCGTCCCCGGTTCCCGCCTACACCGAGCTGATCCGTCGACACCGGGAGGAGGGCCTGTCCTTCGCCGGCAGCCGCGCCTTCCTGCTCGACGAGTACGTGGGACTGCCCGCGGGGCACGAGCAGAGCTACCACCGCTTCATCCGCGAGAACTTCACCGATCACATCGATATCGACGATGCCGCCGTCGTCTCCCCGAACGGTGCAGCCGCCGACCCGATCGCCGAGGCCGTCTCCTACGATCACCAGATCGCTGAGGCGGGGGGAGTGGACCTGCAGATCCTGGGCATCGGCTCCAATGGGCACATCGCCTTCAACGAGCCCGGCAGCTCCCTGAACTCCCGCACCCGGGTGGTCGGATTGACCCGCTCCACCATCACGGACAACTCCCGGTACTTCGACAGGCCCGCCGACGTCCCGGTGCGGGCTCTCAGCCAGGGGCTGGGCACCATCCTCGAGGCGCGCCGGATCGTGCTCATCGCGACCGGGGCCGGCAAGGCCGCTGCCATCGCCCAGCTCGTCGAGGGCGCGATCAGCTCACGCTGGCCGGCGACCGTCCTGCAGCTCCACCCGGACGTCGTCGTGGTGGTCGACGAAGCCGCCGGGGCACAGCTGCAGCTGGCGGACGACTACCGCTACGCCCGTTCGCTGGAGGTCGAGAACCCCCTGGACGTGATGCAGGACTGACGCAGGCGGGCCGGGGGGAACGGCAGGGTCGAGGACGGATACGATTCGTCCCATGCAGCAGGCTGAACCCTCGTCCCCCTCCTCGACCACCGGCTCGACGGCCGTGGCTCCCCGGTCCGGACTGGACCGCTACTTCAAGATCTCAGAGCGTGGATCGACGCTCAGCAGGGAGATCCGTGGCGGCCTGGTGACCTTCTTCTCGATGTGCTACATCGTGGTGCTGAATCCGTTGATCATCGGCACCGTCCCCGATTCGACCGGCATGTACCTCGGAGGCGGCGCCGAGCCGAACCTCCCCGCGGTCGCCGCGGGCACCGCCCTCATCGCGGGTCTGCTGAGCATCTTCATGGGGGCATGGGCCAAGTTCCCGCTCGCCCTCGCAGCGGGACTGGGCCTGAACGCCTACCTGGCCTATTCCGTGGTGCCGCTGCCCGGGATGACCTGGGGCGGTGCCATGGGGATGGTGCTGCTCGAGGGCGTCGTGATCCTCGTGCTGGTGTTCACCGGCTTCCGCAAAGCGGTGTTCGACGCGGTCCCGCCCTTCCTCAAGACCGCCATCGCCGTGGGCATCGGCCTGTTCATCGCCTTCCTCGGTCTGTTCAACGCGAAGTTCGTGACCACCGCCGCAGGCACCCCGGTGCAGCTGGGCAACGACGGCTCGCTCACCGGCTGGCCCACCTTCGTGTTCGTCACCGGTCTGCTGCTGATGTTCGTGCTCTGGATCCGCAAGGTGCCCGGAGCGATCCTGATCGCGATCATCACCGCGACCGTGCTCTCGATGGTCATCGAGCGAGTGCTGCACCTCGGCGCCTTCGCCGCCCCCGACGGCTCCGGAGCCGGCAACCCCGGCGGCTGGGCGATGAACGTCCCGGCGATCTCCGAGTTCCCGGTCCAGATGCCAGACTTCGCGACCCTGTTCACGGTGGACCCCATCGGCGGGATCACCGCTGCCGGTGTCATCGGAGCGACCGTCATCGTCTTCTCCCTGCTGCTGGCCGACTTCTTCGACACCATGGGCACGATGGTCGGCGTCGCCTCCGGTGCAGGCCTCGTGGAGGAGGACGGGGACATCCCGCATTCCCAGCGGATCCTGGTCGTCGACTCCGCCGCCGCCATCGCCGGTGGCCTGGGCGGCGTGTCCTCGAACACCAGCTTCGTCGAGTCGACCTCCGGGGTGGCGGAGGGAGCCAGGACCGGCCTCGCCGCGATCGTGGTGGGCGTGCTGTTCCTGCTCTCGACCTTCCTCTCACCGCTGGTCGCGATGGTCCCCTACGAGGCGGCCACCCCAGCGCTGGTGATGGTCGGCTTCCTGATGATGACCCAGATCACCGACATCGACTTCTCTGATGTCGAGGTCGCGGTGCCCGCGTTCCTCACCATCATCCTGATGCCCTTCGCCTACTCCATCACCGTCGGCATGGGTGCAGGCTTCGTCATGTACGTGCTGATCCGGGTGGTGCGCGGCAAGGCCCGCGAGGTGCACTGGCTGATGTACCTCATCGCTGCGATGTTCGTCGTGTACTTCCTGCGCGGCGCGATCGAGGGCCTGCTGCTGTGAGCCCCGGCATCGGCGAGGCGGACGCGAGGGATCCTCAGCGTCCTCTCGCCGAGGGCGTGGAGGCGTCCGGGCGGGTGGACGCAGCTGAGGCGACCCAGGTCGCGGAGCTCGCTGCCGAGCTGCAGCGGGTGCTGCTGGTCTCCTCCAGGATCCTGCGCTCCCACACCGCCTCCGATGCCGTCTCCGCGCCGCAGTTCTCGGTGCTGGCCTACCTGCAGCGCGCCGGCGAATCCACCCCCGGCGCCCTCGCTGACTTCGAACATGTCAGCCCACCGGTGATGACCAGGATCCTGGGGCGACTGGAGGAGGCGGGACTCGTGGAGCGGGCCGCTCACCCCGGCGACGGCAGGCAGGTCCGGGTGACGTTGACCGAAGAGGGCCTGCAGGTGGTGCTCGCGGGGCGCGAGCAGCGCGATGCGTGGCTCCGCGCCCGGCTCGGCGAGGCCACCCCTGCGCAGCGGGATGGCCTGCGGGACGCCTCCACACTGCTGCGGCAGATCCTCATCCCGCCCCGACACTGACCGACGTCGGGGGAGAGAACCGGGCAGCCCGCCTCTGCGCTCGCCCTCCCGGTACGCCCGCCCCAACTCGACCGAACATGATGACGGCCGGACCACCCCACAGGGATGGCCCGGCCGTCGTGTTCTGCGGGGTGTGCGTCAGGCGTCGCGGCTCGCGTCCAGCACGTGATCGAGCACGGAGATCAGCGCCGCGGTGTCGTCCTCGCCGACGGCGGGGAAGGTCGCGATCCGCAGCTGGTTGCGTCCCAGCTTCCGGTACGGCTCGATGTCGACCACACCGTGTGCGCGCAGCACTGAGGTGATCGCCGTGGCATCGATCGCCTCGTCCACATCCAAGGTGGTCACGACCTGCGATCGCGCAGCAGCATCCGCGACGAAGGGCGTAATCTCGTCGCGTCGGGCGGCCCACTCATGGAGCATTCCGCTGGTGGCCCTGGTCCGGGCGTCCGCCCATGCCAGACCGCCCTGCGCCAGCATCCATTCGATCTGCTCCGCGAGCAGCACGAGGGTGGCGACCGCGGGAGTGTTCAACGTCTGGTTCTTGCGGGAGTTCTCGATCGCGCTCGTGAGCGAGAGGAACGACGGCGTCCACCGGTCGCTCGCTGCTCCGAGGCGCTGCGCACGCTCGATCGCGGCGGGGGACAGGACGCTGAGCCACAGGCCTCCGTCCGAGGCGAATGCCTTCTGCGGGGCGAAGTAGTACGCATCCGTCTGCGAGATGTCCACCGCGGCGGCGCCGGCCACCGACGTCGCATCGACCAGGACCAGCTGGTCCTGGCCCGCACCGGCCGGACGCTGCACCGGCGCCATCACACCGGTCGAGGTCTCGTTGTGCGGCCAGGCGTAGGCATCGACATCAGGGTTCGCAGCTGCCTGAGGCAGCGCCCCGGGTTCGGAGCGCAGAATCTCGGGATCTTCGAGGTGCGGGGCGCCCGCGGCCTCGGAGGCGAACTTCTGCGAGAACTCTCCGAGCACCAGATGCTGGGAGCGACGCTCGATCAGCTCGAACACGGCCACGTCCCAGAATGCGGTGGAGCCGCCGTTCCCGAGCACCACCTCATAGCCCTCCGGCAGAGCGAACAGCTCGGACAGTCCTGAGCGCACCCGCCCCACCACGTCCTTGACCGGAGCCTGGCGGTGAGAGGTGCCGAGCACCGAGCGCGAGACCGACTGCAGCGCCTCCATCTGCGCCGCACGGATCCGCGACGGGCCGGAGCCGAAGCGACCGTCGGCCGGAAGCAGCTCCTGAGGGATGGACAGGGAGCTGATGGCTGCGGAGCGTGCAGAGCTGGCATCGGTCATTCGGGTTCTCCTCCTGAGGGCGGGCCTGGGGCGCCGACGGTGCGGGGCGCCCGTCCCCATTCTTCCAGCGGATGCCGGATGGGCCGCAGTCGGTCCGCGAGCGACGACTTGCGTGGGAAGATCGGAGCATGAGCCGTGCCGATCTCGAGAAGCAGCCGTACGACGTCGCGACGATGTTCGACGGTATCGCCAAACGTTATGACCTGATGAACGACGTCGCCGCCATGGGGCAGGTGGGGATGTGGCGTGAGCTGATGGTCGAGGCGCTCGACATAGAGCAGGGCGATGTGGTCATGGACCTCGCCGCCGGCACCGGAACCTCGACCACCGCGATCGCCCGCGCGGGGGCCCGGGTAGTCGCAGCAGACTTCTCCCTCGGGATGATGGCCGAGGGCCGCCGCCGTGGTGCCCCGGTGCCCTTCGTGGGTGCCGACGCCCAGCACCTGCCCTTCGCGACCGACTCCTTCGACGCCGCCGTCATCTCCTTCGGGCTGCGCAACGTGCAGGAGCCGAGAACTGCGCTGTCAGAGATGGCCCGGGTTGTCAGGCCCGGCGGCCGGATCGTCGTCTGCGAGTTCTCGACTCCCACCTGGAAGCCGTTCCGCACCGTGTACGAGAAGTACCTGCTGCGTGCTCTGCCGGCGGTGGCGGGCAAGGTCGCGACCACGGTCGACGCCTACGAGTACCTCGCGGAGTCCATCCTCGAATGGCCGGACCAGGAGCTGCTGCGCCGATGGTTCATCGACGCCGGCCTCGAGCAGACCCAGTACCGGAACCTCAGCGGAGGCATCGTCGCTCTCCACCGAGGAGTAGTGCCCCACCCCTGAGTCCCGGGTACCGGCGTGCTCGAGGACCCGAGGAATGAGCCGGTGCGCGGAACCAGCGCGAAGAGAGCGCCGTGACCAGGCCTTTTGGCAATCGCAAGGCCGCCGGAAGGCGTGTGTGGTCGAGGCCACTTCGGAAATGGTCGTTCTGGCTTGACGGGGGTGCGC
>NZ_JBQSXR010000004.1:0-268798 GCF_052378395.1 Brachybacterium sp. AOP29-B2-41 | reverse complement strand
CCCAGAAGCCCGAGGACTCTGCCGTCCCGGTGTTCTTCATCTCCGACTCCACCGGTATCAGCGCCGAGACCATGGGCAACGCGCTGCTGCTGCAGTTCCCCTCGGTCCCCTTCGAACGGCGCCTGATGCCCTTCGTGCGCACCGTCGAAGAGGCGCGCGAGGTGCGCGCCGATCTCGACGCGGCGATGGACGGCGCGGTGCAGCCGCTGGTGTTCCTCACCGTGGTCGACGAGGCCGTGCGCGAGGAGCTGCGGGCCACCAGGGCGCCGGTGATCGACTTCGTCAGCGGCCACCTCGCCCAGCTCGAGGATCGCCTCGGGGTCACCGGCGACCACGCCCCGGCCCGGCTGCACGGGGTGGGTGACTCCCGCCGCTACAACCGCCGCATGCAGGCGGTGGAATTCGCGATCGAGCATGACGACGGCCAGTCCGTGCGAGCGATCGAGAAGGCTGACGTGGTGCTGATTGCGCCATCGCGCTGCGGCAAGACCCCCACCAGCATGTACCTCGCGCTCATGCACGGGATCTTCGTGGCGAACTATCCGCTGGTGGATGAGGACCTCGGCGGCGAGGTGCTGCCCGAGTCGATCGCCGCGATCGCCGATCGGTGCTTCGGGCTGCTCACCTCCCCGCAGCGGCTCAGCGCCGTGCGCAGCGAGCGCCGCGCCGAGTCCCGCTATGCCTCCCTCGAGCAGACCCGCTGGGAGCTGTCGCGAGCTCGCCGCGTCTACGACATGCACGGCATCCCCTTCGTCGACTCCTCGAACAAATCCGTCGAGGAGATGTCGACCCTCATCCTGCAATCGCTCGCCCGCCGCGGGACCACCCCCCTCTGAGCACACCACCCCCGAAGGAGCACGCCATGACCCAGAGCATCCGTTGGTTCTCCGAGCTCGGCATGAACGACCTCGAGCAGGTGGGCGGCAAGAACGCCTCCCTCGGCGAGATGGTCTCGAACCTGACCCGCCTCGGGGTGCAGGTGCCCGACGGCTTCGCCACCACGTCGGAGGCGTATCGCGAATTCCTCGGCGCGACCGGGCTCGCGGAGCGCATCGACGAGCGGCTGCAGGGCCTGGACACCGACGACACCATCGCGCTGGCCGAGACCGGCCGCGAGATCCGGGAGCTGGTGATCGCCCAGCCGTTCCCGGCGGATCTCGAGGCGCAGATCCGCTCCGCCTACGAGCAGCTCGCCGAGGGCAGCGGCGAGGAGGCATCCTTCGCGGTGCGCTCCTCGGCCACCGCCGAGGACCTGCCGGATGCCTCCTTCGCGGGCCAGCAGGAGACCTTCCTGAACGTGCGCGGCATCGACGACGTGCTGCTCGCGATCCGCGAGGTGTTCGCCTCCCTGTACAACGACCGCGCGATCGCCTACCGCGTCCACCACGACTTCGAGCACGCCGCAGTGGCGCTCTCGGCCGGGGTGCAGAAGATGGTCCGGTCCGATCTGGGATCCAGCGGCGTCATGTTCACGGTCGACACCGAATCAGGGTTCGAGCAGGCCATCTTCATCACCTCCGCATACGGGCTCGGAGAAGGGGTGGTCCAGGGAGCGGTCAACCCCGACGAGTTCTACGTGTACAAGCCCGGCCTGCGCGAGGACCGCCCCGCCATCCTCAAGCGCCAGATCGGTGAGAAGGCCACCAAGATGGTCTACACGAACGACACCACCGTCGGCCGCACCGTCGAGTTCATCGAGGTGGACCGCGCCGAGCGCAGCCGGCTCTCGCTCACCGATCAGCAGGTCACCGATCTCGCGAAGCAGGCGCTGATCATCGAGGAGCACTACGGGCGGCCGATGGACATCGAGTGGGGGCTCGACGGGGCCGACGGCTCCCTGTACATCCTGCAGGCCCGCCCCGAGACCGTGCAGTCCCGGGCGGGGAACACCGTCGAGAAGTACCTGCTCGCCTCCCGTGGCCCGGTGCGCGCCGAGGGACGGGCGATCGGCGCGAAGATCGGCGCCGGCCCCGTGCGGGTGCTGGACACCATCGACCGCATGCACGAGTTCCAGCCCGGCGAGGTGCTGGTCGCCGACATGACCGACCCCGACTGGGAGCCGATCATGAAGCGTGCGAGCGCCATCGTCACCAACCGGGGCGGCCGCACCTGTCATGCGGCGATCATCGCCCGCGAGCTCGGGATCCCCGCCGTGGTGGGCACCGGCTCCGCCACCGCGGAGCTGGCAGACGGCGACGAGGTCACCGTCTCCGCCGCCGAGGGTGACACCGGATTCGTCTACGAGGGGCTGCTGGACTTCACCGTCTCCTCCTCCGAGGTGGACTCGATGCCGCCGGTGGGCACGAAGATCATGATGAATGTGGGCAACCCCGAGCAGGCCTTCAGCTTCTCGCGGCTGCCTAATGCCGGAGTGGGCCTGGCCCGCCTGGAGTTCATCATCAACCGCCAGGTCGGCATCCATCCCCGCGCCCTGCTCGAGCTGGACCGGCTCGAGCGTGACGAGCCGGAGATCGCCGCGACGGTGCGCGCCAAGATCGCCGCCTACGACTCCCCGCGGGACTACTTCGTCCAGCGCGTCGTCGAGGGGGTGGCGACCATCGCCGCCGCCTTCGCCCCGGAGCCGGTGATCGTGCGGATGAGCGACTTCAAGTCCAACGAGTACGCGAACCTCCTGGCCGGCACGCTCTTCGAGCCGCACGAGGAGAACCCGATGATCGGATACCGCGGCGCCTCCCGCTACCTCTCGAAGGACTTCGCAGACTGCTTCGCGATGGAATGCGAGGCGCTGCGCTTCGTGCGCGAGGACATGGGCCTGAGCAACGTCAAGGTCATGATCCCCTTCGTGCGCACACCCGCCGAGGGCAAGGGGGTCATCGACCTGATGGCGACGCACGGTCTGGTGCGGGGCGAGAGGGACCTGCAGGTCATCATGATGTGCGAGATCCCCTCGAATGCCGCGACCCCCGAGCTGTTCCTCGAGCACTTCGACGGCTTCTCGATCGGCTCGAACGACATGACCCAGCTGACCCTGGGCCTGGACCGTGACTCGGCCCTGGTCGCCGACGCCTTCGATGAGCGGGATCCGGCCGTGAAGTTCATGCTCGCCCGGGCGATCGAGGCCTGCCGGGCCGCGGGGAAGTACGTTGGGATCTGCGGGCAGGGCCCGAGCGACCACCCGGATCTCGCCGAGTGGCTGCTCGAGCAGGGCATCGCCTCGATGTCCCTGAACCCGGACACCGTGGTGGACACCTGGCTGCGGCTCGCCGCCCGGGGCGGGGGTGAAGTGCGCTGATCAGCGGTCGGTGCGGCCGCCGCCGGATTCGTGGTCCATCTCCGCGTATTCGGCGGCCTGCTCCTCCTTGCTGAGCACGGGCATCTCCCCGGTGCGGGTGGCGTGGCTGCCGGTGTCGTGCTGGGAAGTCACCGTGGTCAGCAGGAACACGGTGTCCTCGAGGGCCTCCACCGAATGGCGGAAGTGCGTCAGAGCCTCGATCTGGCCGGTCTGGAGCACCACCGGCTCCTGCGCGGTGACCCGGAGGCTGCCGTGCATCACCTGGATCGAGGCGGCCGGCGGGGAGTTGTGCTCGGGCAGCTGCGCGCCCGCTTTCAGGGCGATCACCGTCTGACGCAGGGGCCCGTCGTGGATCAGCAGCTCGGCATGGCGGCCGTTCGGCGCCTCGCGGGCGATGTCGATCGCCTTGGTCATCGCATCGGTCAGAGCAACCATCGGAAACCTCCTGGTGAGCGTCGTCGGTTCCTCACCAGTATCCGTCAGGAGGACGGATCCGTCAGTCCCGCAGCGGATTCCTTCGCGAGATCGAGCATCGCCCGCTCACTGACCCCGAGCACCCGGGCGGCCGCGATGACATCGCGGAACTCGGGTTCGCGGCGCACCACAGACCCCTCGGCGTCGCGGGCGATCTTCACGGAGATCCGCTGGCCCTGCACCTCCACCTCGGTGAACTCACGGGTGCGGATGAGCCGATCCACCCGGTGCATCCGCACTCCAAGGGTGCCGGTGCGGTCCATGATCAGCGCTGCCGTCGCGGCCTCTGCCCCGTCGCGGACCAGGGCGTGGATCGTCACTGCAGGACGACCGCGCTTCATGATGATCGGGGTCAGCCAGGCGTCGAGCGCGCCGCTCTCGAGCAGCTCGTCGACCACTCCGGGCCAGAGCCGAGGATCGAGGTCGTCGACATTCGCCTCGAGCTGGAGCGCGGCCGCGGGGGTGTCGTGGGCGTCGCCGTTGCCGGATGCAGGCCCGGTCCCGGGGGCAGTGCGGTCGGGCACCCTTCCCACCAGCACGCGCACGACGTTCGGGCGGCCCGGGGTGTCCTTGGTGCCCGCGCCGACGCCGAGGGCCTCGGTGACCAGCGAGGGCTGCGGCCCGGCGGTGCTCGCGAGCCCGCGCAGCAGGGCGACGCCGGTGGGGGTGGCGAGCTCGCCGATGCCGGGGGCGACCCCTGCCGGGACCCGTCGACCACCGTGCTCATGGGGGCCGCCCTGGGCGTGGGCGGGCAGGGCCGCATCGGAGTCGGGGACCTCGACGGGGTGATCGTGGGAGTGATCATGCGGGTGGGAGTGCCCGTGGTCGTGGGAATGCGCGGGGGCGTGACCGCGGGGCGGGAGCAGCTCGCCGGCGACCGTCGGCCAGCCGAGCGCGAGGCGGGCCACTGCCGGGACCGGCACCGGGATGTCACCGTGGGCTGCGCGGATCCGGCCGGAGCCCACCGCGATCACGCTGCCGGCACCCTCGGTGATGCCGAGCTGGCGCCAGGCCTCGCAGGCGCCGATCACGTCGGCCAGGGAGTCCAGCGCTCCGACCTCGTGGAAGTGGACCTCGTCGGCCGGGACGCCGTGGGTCGCACCCTCGGCCTCGGCGAGACGACCGAAGACCGTGAGCGCCAGGTCGATCGTGCGCTCGGGCACGGAGGCGTCCCCGCGGGAACGTTCCAGCAGCTCCCGGATCGAGGCCCAGGTGCGGTGCGGCGGATCCTCGACCAGCACCTCCACATCGATCTTCACCGCGCGCTGCCCGCCACGGTCCACGGCGGAGCGGACGAAACGGACCGAGCCCGGGACCAGGGCATCGAGCACCCGCTGCACGCCGTCGAGGTCGGCACCGGCATCGATCAGGGCGGCCAGCAGCATGTCACCGGCGATGCCCGCGGTCGCATCGATGTAGGCGAGACGGGCAGGGGACGGCGAGAAGGACTCCATGGCCACGATGCTAGTCCGACCTCCGCATCAGGCATGATTCCCCTCATGACCGTCCCCGCCCCCGTCGCCCGCTTCGACGACGTCGCCGCAGGCCGCAGCCTGCAGTTCGGCCGCGCCGAGCGGGTGATCAGCGCGCAGCGGCCCGACGAGGTGCGGCCCGCGCTCGCCGCCGTCCAGGCAGCGGTCACAGGCGGGGCCTGGGCCTTCGGGATGGTGGCCTATGAAGCAGCTGCGGGGCTCGATCCGGCTGCGTGCGTCCGGGTGTCGCAGGAGGGCCTGCCGCTGGTGTGGTTCGGGATCGCCGACGCCCCGGACGAGCAGGCGCTGCCGCTGACCACGGGGGAGGGGTTCGAGGTCGCGCCCTGGATCCCGGACTGGTCTGCGGCGGAGCATGCGTGGCGGGTGGAGGCGGTGCGGGCCGCGATCGCCGAGGGCGACACCTACCAGACGAACCTCACCACGCGCCTGCGCTCGACCTTCCGCGGTGATGCCTTCGGGCTCTACGGGGAGCTCGCGCACCGCCAGCGCGGCGGGCATCACGCCTTCCTGGACCTGGGGCGGCACACCGTGGTCAGCGCCAGCCCGGAGTCGTTCCTCCGCTGGGAGGACGGCCTGCTGCGCACCGCCCCGATGAAGGGCACCGCGGCCCGTGGCCGGACCCCGGAGGCGGATGCTGCCGGGCGGGAGGCGCTGCTTGCGAGCGAGAAGGACCGCGCCGAGAACGTCATGATCGTCGACCTGCTGCGCAACGACCTCGCCAAGGTCTGCGAAGCGGGAAGTGTGCAGGTCACCGAGCTGCTGGCCGCCGAGAAGTACCCCACCGTATGGCAGCTGACCTCGCGGATCCAGGGCCGCATGCGTGAGGAGGTCGGGCTCGTGGAGGTCTTCGAGGCGCTGTTCCCCTGCGGTTCGATCACGGGGGCGCCGAAGCTGTCCACCATGGGCCTCATCGCCGAGCTCGAGGATGCCCCGCGCGGGGCGTACTGCGGGGCGATCGGGTATCTCGCCCCCGGCCCCTCGCCGCGGGCCCGGTTCAGCGTCGCGATCCGCACCGTGGTGATCGATGGGGCCGACGGCTCCGCGGTCTATGGCGCGGGTGGCGGGGTCACCTGGGCGTCGACCGCGGCGGACGAGTACGAGGAGCTGCTGGTCAAGGCCGCGGTGCTGCCGACCGGCACGCGGGAGCCGTTCGCTCTGCTGGAGACCTTTGCAGTGCTCGATGGCGTCGCGCAGCACCTCGGGCAGCATCTGGAGCGGATGCTGGGCTCGGCGGCGCACTTCGGGATCCCGGCACGGCGGGAGACGCTCGAGGTCGCCGCGCTCGAGGCGGCGGCCGGTTCGGCGGGGGACGTGCTGCTGCGGCTGGCGCTGCGGAGGGACGGATCGCTCGAGGTCAGCTCCCGGCCGCTGGTGGCGACGCCCGGGCCGGTGCGGCTCGCGCTGGATACGGTGCGCACCTCCTTCCCGACGGAGCTCAGCGCGCACAAGACCACGGTGCGGGAGCATTTCGCCGCCGCCCGGAAGCGTCATCCGGGCTCGGAGGACGTGGTGCTGCTCGGCGAGCACGGCCGCGCCGTGGAGACCACCATCGCGACCCTCGCCGCCCGGATCGACGGCACCTGGTGCACCCCGCCGCTGGCCGACGGAGGCCTCGCCGGGGTTGGCCGCCGGCTCGCGCTCGAGCGGGGTGAACTGGTCGAGCACCCGCTGAGCGTCGAGGCGCTGCGCGATGCGGAGGCGCTCGCCGTGCTCAGCTCGGCCCGTGGGTGGCGGCGCGCGGTGCTGGAGGGGGACGGAGTCGACGTGACGCAGCTCCGGCCGCCCTCGATGGGGAGAACTCCCCATTCCTCTCCTCCGTCTCCCGCCATACGCTCCTGACCAGGGCCGCACCGCAGCGTGCCCGCAGCTGCAGCGGAAGGCCGAGCATGACAGTCGACGACACGACGGTGGAACAGCGACCGCGGATCACCTCGCTGCCCGGGGACGCGAGGCTGGTGCGGATCTCGGAACCCTCCTGGGCCTGGGTGCGGGCCATCGCGCTCGACCAGGAGCCGCCGGCGGAGATCACCGAGGAGCAGATCGTCGAGCTCGAGCTCGTGGGCCTGCTGATCGATGCGCCGGGCGAGGACGACGGTCTGGTGATCGACCCGCACTGGCAGCAGTTCCTGCGCTCCGCCCTGAACTCCCCCGTCGGCATCGAGCTGGTGTGCGTCGACGGCGACCGGGCCTGGACCACGAAGATCCGCATCGCCGGTCGCGTCGTGGTGATCATCGATCAGTCGCGGGAGGTCACCGCCGATGCCGAGACGATGCAGCTCGGGCGCCGGGCGGACGCCGTGATCCTCGGCCTGTCCACGATCGAGCACCTCAGCGAGACCTTCGAGGCGCTCGTGCCGCAGCGTCCCGCCTTCACCGCCGCCGATCCCGCCCCGGCCCCGACCGAGCTGGTCGACGCCCCCGCCGTCGCGGAGGTGCAGATGCTGGTGATCGCCTCCCCGACCCCGGAGCAGACCGTCGTCAGCGGCGGCTCCTGGTACGCCTACGGCGACGAGGGAGAGCAGCTCGCGGTGCTGGTGCCCGGCGAGGACGGCACCGAGGCCCGCGAGCTCGAGCCCGGCTCCCTCACCTCGGCAATGCGCGCCAAGGTGATCGCCGCGATCGGCCATGTCACCGCCCACGCCACCGGGAGCGCCGCCTGATGACCTTCTACGGGATGGACACCGAGCAGGTCCTCGGCGAATCCGACGCCCTCGAGCAGGCCGCCCGCCGCCTCGAGGAGGTGCTGGGCGGACTGCAGTCGAGCGTGCAGTCCGTGGCGTGGATCGGGCCCGACGCCGAGGCGTTCCGCGAGCAGTGGGACGCCACCCATCGGCAGGGCGAGAGCATCGTGCTGCCGGGCCTGGGGGAGCGATCCCGGGAGCTGCAGCAGCACGTCGAGGAGCAGGACCGCGCTTCCTCCGTCGACGACGGCGGCTGGTTCGAGGACGCGATGGACTGGCTGCGTGACACCGGCGGGGACATCGTCGACGGCATCCGCGACGGGATCGACTGGCTCGGGGATCGGATCTCGGACGGCACCGACTGGCTCGGCGACCGGATCTCCGACGGGATGGACTGGCTCGGGGACCGGGTCCAGGACGGCCGCGACCTGGTCAGCACCGCCCTCGACGCGATCCAGGGCTTCGAATGGCCGCGCTTCACCGAAGTGGTGGTCGACGGCGCAGCAGGGCTGATCCGCGGGACGGGCGACGTCATCGAGGTGCTCACCGGCATCGACCTCAAGCTCGCCGATGACGGCACCGGCTACGCCGACGCCCCGGTCGCGGTCACCCCTGAGGACTCGGGCCTGGTCCCGCCCGGGGACCTCTCCCAGATCATCGCCAACACCAACCAGACCTACGGGTCCGAGGAGACCGGGGAGGTCTCGATGAGCGTGGTCGGGAATCCACCCACCGGCGTCATCGTGAACATCCCCGGCACCGAGCAGTGGGGGCCGATGGCCGGGGACAACCCGCTGGACCTCACCGGCAACGCCGAGCAGGCCGGCTCGAACGGCTGGTCCGCGGGGTCGCAGGCCACGGCCGACGCGATCGCCCAGCTCTACCGGGACAACCCGAACCTGGAGGGCGTCCCCCTGATGCTCAACGGGCACTCCCAGGGCGGCATGATCGCCGCCAGCCTGGCCGCGAACCCGGAGTTCGCCTCCCAGTACAACCTCACCAACGTGATGACCTACGGCTCCCCGGTGGACAACTACGACGTGCCCGCCGGCGTGCACCAGCTGAACATCCAGCACGGCGGCGACCTCGTGCCGAGGATCGACGCCGAGGGCTCGTACATGGGCCCGGTGGTGCCCGGGCCTCGCGGGATCCCCCTGCCCGTCCCGATCCCGAATCCCGGGGAGCTGCTCGCGAACCAGAACATCGGCTCCGGGAACACCACCACCGTCACCCTGGACAGCCCCAGCTGGAACCCGCTGACCAACCACGGGGGCGGCGAATATCAGAACTCGGTGCAGACGCAGCTGCAGGACCCGAACTCGCAGCTCTCGCAGTATTCGCAGGACCCGAGCCTGCAGCCCTTCCTCACCGGGGATCCGGAGAGCGTCCAGCACTTTACCTCCGGCGTGCACCGCGAGAACTGACGCCGAGGGCGGAGCGGGGGCGGAGGCGATGGTGGATGATGGGCCGATGACAGCCAGCGCCATCGGCCGCAGAGGAGTGCTCGTGGGGATCATCGGCAGCCTGCTCACCGCCTGCGGACTGGGCGGGCGCAGCGATGTCACCGACGTCCAGGAGGCGCTGCGCGTCGCTGTCGAAGCGCTGCCGGAGCACCGGGACGGGAAAGTGCAGTTCCAGGACTCCACCTCTGCCGGCACGACCATCAGCGGAGTGCTGGTGCTGGCCGGTCAGGACCGTGCGCAGATCGAACGGTCGCTGCTCGTCGTCCTGGAGACGGTGAGCGACACCTATGACCAGCAGCCCGGGGTGCGGACGGCCTTCGTGCGGATCGAGGCGCACCCCGAGGGGGATCGCGGCACCCGAGTCATGACGGCCGACGTGGTCGCGGCGAGCTCCGGCGCGAACGTCACCACCGAGGACCTCGCGGCGCACTTCGGGGGATGACCCCCGCCCGATCGATCACAGGAGACCTCATGGCCCATGCTCTCAACCCGACCTCTGCCCTGGACCCCGCCTCTGCCCTGGACCCCGCCTCTGCCCTGGACCCCACCTCTGTCCTCAACCCCGCGAAGGCTCTCCACACCTGGTCCCTGTTCCGGACCATGGGCCGGTTCGTCGCGCCCGGCTCCGCCCCGTCGGGCACCCTCGCCGAGAACGACGCCGCAGGCGGCCTGGACCTGCTCGAGCTGCCCGGTCAGCTCGCCGCGCACGGATTCACCAGCGCCCAGCTGTGTCACTTCTACCTGCCCCGCACCGAGCCCGCGTACTTGGCAGAGCTGCGCGACGGGTTCGACACCGCGGGAGTCGACCTCGAGTGCTTCCTGGTGGATGACGGAGACATCGTCCATCCCGAGCATGGCGTCGAGCAGCAGCGCTGGGTCTCGGGCTGGATCGAGGTGGCCGAACGGCTGGGCGTGCCGAGGGTGCGGGTGCCCGCCGGGGACCAGGCGCCGACGCCGGAGACGCTCGCGCTCAGCGCCCGCCGGCTGCGGGCCCTCGCCGCGGCGCATCCGGGCCTCCGGGTGCTCACCGAGAACTGGAAGTCGCTGCTGATCGATGCGCGCACCACCCGGGGGCTGCTGGACCAGCTCGAGGGAGAGGTCGGCCTGCTCATCGACACCGGGAACTGGGACGGTGAGGACAAGTACCAGCAGATCGCGGCAGTCGCCGGGGACGCCGAGTGCTCACAGGTCAAGGCTCGTGAATCGGCTCCGGGCGTGCTCGATGCCGAGGATCTCACGCGCTCGCTGGAGACGCTGCGCGATGCCGGATACTCCGGCCGCCTGTCGCTCGTCTACGCCGGGACGGACGACGATGAATGGGGCCGGCTCGAGGAGATGCACGAGATCGCCCGCACCGTCACCGGCTGAGCTGCGCCCCGCTCAAGAATCCTCCGGCTCATCACTCCTCCTGCTCACCACTCCTCGTGCTCCCGGGAGTCCCGGGCGCTCTCCTCACCCAGATCGAGGCTCGCCAGCAATGCGCGGTCCTCGTCATCCAGGCGGAGCGCGGTCAGGTCGAGGTTCAGCCGCTGCCTGCCCGGGTCGGAGGAGCGAGGGATCACCACGATCTCCCGGTCCACGGCCCAGCGCAGCGCCACCTGCGCGACTGTGACCGCGTGCTTCGCGGCGACCCTGCGGATCGCGAACTGCTCCGAGAGACCTTCCCGAGTGCCGAGCGGTCCCCAGGCCTGGGTGACGATCCCATGCTCCCGGTGGAAGGCATCCGGCTCCTGGCGAGGCAGCGCCGGGGAGAGCTGGATCTGATTGATCTCGGGCCAGTGCCCCGTCGCGTCGAACAGCTCCTGGAGCTGATCGGGGCGGAAGTTCGAGACCCCGGCGTGGAGAACCAGCCCTTCCTCCCGCAGGTCCAGCAGGGTGCGCCAGGTGTCCACGGCGAGTCCGCGGGAGGGATTCGGCCAGTGGATCAGGGCGATCCCCACCCGCTCCAGCCCCAACCGGCGCAGCGATTCGAGGATCCCGGTGCGGGCGGCCTCGCGGCCGTGATCGCCACCTGCCACCTTGGTCGTCACCAGCACTTCGGCGGGATCCACACCGCTGCGGCGCAGACCCTCGCCGACGGCGGTCTCGTTGCCGTACTGGGCAGCGGTGTCGAGCAGTCGGTAGCCGGTGCGCAGTGCGGAGGCGATCACGTCGGCTCCGGCGGGGCCCTGGGCCCCGCCCGTGCCGAAGCCGATCAGCGGGATGCTCGCCCCGTCGGCGAACGTGGTGGTGGGAACCTCGGGGGAAGCGGGGGTGCTCATAGGGGCCTCCTGGCCGATGCTGGTGCCGCGCCGTCGAAGCTCACCCTACGTGGGACCGTGAGCCCGGTGATCCCGGTGAGGTGCGAAGGTCACGCGGCCGCGTCGACCCGCGGACGGTCGTAGGTCCGGGCGAGCAGCCCGAGGGCGACCGCCGCGACCAGCAGGCCGACATCCCGCAGCGCGACGTCGTAGAACCCGGAGTAGGTCAGCAGGTTCACGATGATGCCGGCGAGCCACGCCGCGACCACCCAGGCGGCCAGGCGGGGCCGAAGCGCGACGGCGATCCCGGCCACGATCTCGACCACGCCCACGGCATACATGGCCGCCTGCGCACTGACGGGCAGGAGCGCCACGAGCCACGGGGCCAGGTACCCCGGCCAGTCGGTGAGCAGGTTGGTGAACTTGTCCAGCCCCATCAGCAGGGGGAGGACGACGAAGCCCAGGCGCAGCACCCAGAATGCGGCGAGGCCGGAGTCCTGACGGGCGCGGGTGAGGAAGGACATCGAGGGGGAGGACGTGAGCACGGACATGGCGAGACTCCTTCTAGAACCAACTGAACCTATTTTTAGAGTCCTCCTGACCCCGCCTGTTTGTCAAGAACTCTTGGTGTTAGAGTTTTGGGCATGAACGGAGCGAGTCGTGAACGGGCAGAAGCATGAGCGGGGCGAGTCATGAGCGGTGAGGGTGAGGTCGGTCCGGACGGCCTGCAGGGACTGAGCGCGCTCGTGGATCCGGTGCGGCGACGGCTGTACGACGCGATCGCTGCGCAGGATGAGCCGCTGACCCGCGACGACGCCGCCCGATCGGTGGGGATGGCGCGGAACCTCGCGGCCTACCACCTCGACCGGCTCGTCGAGGCAGGACTATTGACCACCACGTATGCTCGCCCGCCCGGCGTCGGCGGTCCCGGGGCGGGGCGACCCGCCAAGCGGTATCACCGGGTCCGAGAGGAGCGCACCGTCTCCGTGCCCCCGCGCGACTACGCGCTGCTGGCCGACCTGCTCGCGACCGCGATCGACGAGGACGGCAGCGGGGCGCTGCGGGGCGCCCTCGTCCGCACGGCCGAGGCGGAGGGGCACTCCGCCGGTGCAGCGGACGGGGAGCTCATGGAGGTCCTCGCCGCACGGGGCTATGAGCCGTCCATGGATCCAGAGGGGGACATCATCCTGCGCAACTGCCCCTTCCATCGACTCAGCCGCACCCACACCGAGCTGGTGTGCACGCTCAACCAGACGCTGCTGGGCAGCGCGCTGGAGAGCAGGGGAGAGGATCGGGCGCGAGCGGAGCTGTGTCCCCAGGAGGGTCGCTGCTGCGTGATCGTCCGGGCCGGGGCCGGGGCCGTCGTCGCGCCGGAGAGCCTGCCCCGCAGGACGGCTGATCCGACGCCGTCGGCAGGACTGTGAGGGGCTGGCCTCAGCGGGCGGTGTCGACCCGGCCCACCCAGGAGATCGGGGAGACCCGGCCCTCCTCCAGCTGGTACTGGCAGCCGACGATGCCGAGCTCGCCGGCGGCGACCGCGTCGGAGATGACCTTCGACTGCCGCATCAGGGCGTTGATGGTCTCATCCAGATGGCGCCGCCCCACCGCATCCGCATCGATCAGCTCGGGATCCACATACGGGCTGACCTGCTGAGTCATGAACCACTCCTGCTGAACCGCGGGCTGGATCGACTCGAGCTCCTTGCGGATCGCCGGGGTGACCTCGCTCGGCGCGGCCGTGGTCTGATCGATCGCAGCCTTGACCGCCCCGCAGGAGCCGTGGGCGAGCACCACGATCACGGCGACGCCCAGCTCCGCCACGGCGAACTCCATGGTCGCGGTGGTGTTCGCATTCGCGATCTGGCCGATGTTGCGCACCACGAACAGGTCGCCCAGCCCGCAGTCGAAGAGGATCTCTGCCGCCACCCGTGAGTCCGAGCAGCCCAGGAAGGCTGCGTTGGGCGCCTGGCTCCCGCGCAGCTCGCTGCGCCGGGCGGCACTCTGCTGCGGATGGTTCAGGTCCCCGGCCATGAAGCGTTCGTTCCCCTCCACCAGTGCATCCCAGGCCTGCTGGACGGAAACGCGGGGAGAGGACATGAGGGGCCTTTCGAGAGATGGTGCGCGCCGCAGATCGGTGCGACGGGTGGGAGGTCGGTGCGACGGGTGGGCCGTTCAGGCCCTGCCGCAGACTACTCCCGTGGCCCAGGATGTTGTCGAGATGATCAGCTCTCGGCGGGAGTGGAGATGTTCACCTGCCACACGATGCCGAAGCGATCGGTGAACGAGCCGTAGATATCGCCCCACATCTGCTTCTCGAGGGCCATGGTGATGCTGCCGCCCTCGGAGAGCTTGAGGTACGCGCTGCGCAGCAGGGTCTCGTCGTCCCCCATGAGCGACAGGGTGACGTTGTTGCCCACGATGAAGCCTTCGGGGGACATCCCCTCGATCACATCGGACGCGTAGAGCCTGATCAGCTCGGTGACCTCGAGGGAGCCGTGCATGATCTTGTCGGCGTTCGGGTCATCGGCCGGAAGTCCGCCGAACTCCCCGAAGGTGGCGAACTGCGGGATCGCCCCGAGCGAGTGCCCGTAGAACTCGAAGGCCTCCCGGGTGTTGCCGTCGAAGTTCAGGTAGGGGTGGAGTGCTGCGGGCATGGAGGCCTCCTCGGCGTCGCCCCGACCCGTTGCCGGGCGCTCGTTGCGAGCGTAGACCGCGGGGGCGGCGAGGGGAATGGCCTACGGTCCGGGGGTCCCTTGATGAATACCCCCTGGGGGTATAGCTTGAAAGGAAAGAGTCGGAGCAGCGGGAGAGAGGGCGATCATGGGCTTTAAGCCGGACGTCGACCATGGGCATGCGGGGCATGCGGGGCATGCGGACCATCAGGACCATCAGGACCACCACGACCATGGCGACCACCACGACCACGGCGACCACGTCGCGCAGTTCCGTCGGCTGTTCTGGATCATGCTCGTGCTCGCGATCCCCGTGGTCGCGACGAGTCCGATGGTCGGGCTCATGCTCGGCTACGACCTCCCCGAGAGCGGGCTGATCAGCTGGATCCCGCCGCTGCTCGGCACCGTCCTCTACTTCTGGGGCGGCAGGCCGTTCCTCACCGGCGCGGTCTCCGAGATCCGCTCCCGCGCGCCCGGGATGATGCTGCTGATCGCCCTCGCGATCACCGTCGCCTTCGCCGCCTCCTGGGGCGCCTCGCTGGGGCTGCTCGACGCACAGCTCGACTTCTGGTGGGAGCTCGCCCTCCTGGTCGTGATCATGCTGCTGGGCCATTGGATCGAGATGCGCTCGCTCGCACAGACCGGCTCGGCCCTGGATTCCCTCGCCGCGCTCCTGCCCGACGAGGCGGAGAAGGTCGTGGGCGAGGAGGTCGTCTCGGTCTCCCCATCCGAGCTCGCCGTCGGCGACATCGTCCTCGTGCGGCCCGGCGCCTCGGTGCCGGCCGACGGGCGGATCCTCGACGGCGGCGCCAGCATGGACGAGTCCATGATCACCGGCGAGTCCGCCACCGTGCGGCGGGAGGTCGGGGACGACGTCGTCGCAGGCACCGTCGCCACCGACTCCGGCCTGCGCCTCGAGGTCACCGCCATCGGCGAGGACACGGCGCTCGCCGGGATCCGGAAGCTCGTCGCCGATGCGCAGAGCTCCACCTCACGGGCCCAGCGCATCGCGGATACCGCCGCGGGCTGGCTGTTCTGGTTCGCGCTCGGCGCGGCGATCCTCACCGCGATCATCTGGTTCCTCGTCGGGAGTCCGGACCAGGCCGTGATCAGGGCGATCACCGTGCTCGTGATCGCCTGCCCCCATGCATTGGGCCTCGCGATCCCCCTCGTCGTCTCGATCGCGACCGAGCGCGCAGCCCGCGGCGGAGTGCTCGTCACGGACCGCCTGGCGCTCGAGCAGATGCGCACGGTGGACACCGTCCTCTTCGACAAGACCGGCACCCTCACCCGGGGCGAGCCCGCGCTGACCGGCATCGAGACTGGTGCCGAGCGCTCCGAGGACGAGGTGCTCGCCCTCGCCGCCGCCGCCGAGGCACCGAGCGAGCACCCGCTGGCCCGCGCGATCGTGCGGGCCGCGGACGAGCGCGACCTCGCGGTGAGCGCGGGAGACGGGTTCAGCTCGTCGCCCGCGGTCGGAGTGCGGGCCGTCGTGGACGGCGATGTCATCGAGGTGGGCGGCCCATACCTGCTCGAGCAGCACGGGACTGCGGAGCTGCCCGTCGCCGCACAGTGGCATGCGCAGGGGGCGACCGTCCTCCACGTGCTCGCCAGCGGCGACGTGATCGGCGCGCTGCGGGTGGTCGACGAGATCCGGCACGAGTCCCGCGAGGCGGTCGAGGCGCTGCGCGCCCAGGGCGTGGACGTCGTGATGCTCACCGGTGATGCGCGCGCGGTGGCCGAATCCGTCGGCGCCGAGCTCGGCATCGACCGCGTGTTCGCCGGGGTGCGCCCCGAGGACAAGGCCCGGACCGTCGTCGAGCTCCAGGGCGAGGGGCGGAAGGTCGCGATGGTCGGCGACGGCGTCAACGACGCCCCGGCGCTGGCCCAGGCCGACGTGGGCCTCGCGATCGGCGCCGGCACTGACGTCGCCATCGGCTCCGCCGGGGTGGTGCTGGCCTCCTCCGATCCCCGCTCGGTGCTCTCCGTGCTCGAGCTCTCCCGCGCTGCCTACCGCAAGATGCGGCAGAACCTCTGGTGGGCTGCCGGCTACAACCTGCTCGCCGTCCCGCTGGCGGCGGGGGTGCTGGCCCCGATCGGGTTCATTCTGCCGATGAGCGTGGGCGCGCTGCTCATGTCGGCCTCGACCATCGTGGTGGCGCTGAACGCCCAGCTGCTGCGCCGGCTGGACCTGCGGCCCGAGGCCAGTGCAGAGCGGATGCTCGGGCGGTCAGCGACCGTCTCACTCCCTGCTCACCAGGCGTAGGCCTCCGGGGCCGGCCCGCCCGGGCCGGGGAAGATCGCATCGAGCGCGGCGAGGTCGTCCTCGGACAGGGAGATCTCCATGGCGGCGATCGCCGAGTCCAGCTGCTCCATCGTGCGGGGGCCGATGATCGGACCGAGCACGCCGGGCCGGTGCAGCAGCCAGGCGAGCGCCACCTGGCCGGGGGCGAGATCCCGTTCGGCGCAGAACGCCTCCCAGCGATCCAGCTGGGCGGCCAGCCCGTCGGAGAGGTCGTGGCGGTCCGCGGCGCCGCGGCGCACCCCGTCGGCCGAGCGACCGCCGAGCTTCCCACCCGCGAGCGGGGACCAGGCGATGACGCCCATCCCGTAGTGCTCCGCGGCCGGGAGCACCTCGAGCTCGATATCCCGGGTGAACAGGTTGTACAGCGACTGCTCCAAGACCAGCCCCAGGGAGTGCCGGGCGCGGGCGGATTCATTCGCCTGGGCGAGGTGCCAGCCGGCGAAGTTCGAAGAGCCGACGTAGGTGATCTTCCCCTGCGCGACCAGCAGATCCATCGCCTGCCAGATCTCGTCCCACGGGGCGGTGCGGTCCACATGGTGCATCTGATAGAGGTCGATGTGGTCGGTCTGCAGGCGGCGCAGCGAGGCATCCACCGCGCGGCGGATGTTCAGGGCGGAGAGCCCGCGATCGTTCTTCCCGGGTCCCATCTCGCCGAACACCTTGGTGGCGAGGACGATCTCCTCGCGCCGGCCGCGCGAGGCGAGCCAGCGGCCGATGATCTCCTCGGTCCAGCCGCGGCGCTCCGTGCCGCCGTAGCCGTTGGCGGTGTCGAAGAAGGTCACCCCCTGGTCGAGGGCACGGTCCATGATCGCGAAAGCATCCTCCTCCGCGGTGTGGGGACCGAAATTCATGGTCCCGAGCACGAGCCGGGAGACGGTCGCGCCGGTGCGGCCGAGCTGGGCGTACTGCATATCGCTGATCACTCCTCGTGGGGCGGTGTCGCCGGGGAGCGCGCAGGGACCGCTGCGGGCAAGCCTATTCCCGGAGGTGGGGGTGCGCCAGGGGGAGTCAGGGGAGGCGTGCGATCGCTTCGGCCGACGCCGCCCAGCGGCCGTCGTCCTGCGGCGGGATCGCGGCGATGCCCATCCACAGGGTGAGGGCGTCGAGCCACCGGGACTCCAGCTCGTCGAGGGGTCGGACGGCCTCGTAACCGGCACGCAGGGCGGAGCGGGCCGGGGCGGGCGTCGGCCCCCAGCCGCGGAAGAGCGTGGCGAGATAGGTGCCTGCCTGCGCGAGGTCGGCGACCCGGTGGTCGAGACGGACGTCGTCGAAGTCCAGCACCGCGGCGACCCGACTGTCCTCGACCAGGATGTTCGCGGCGCGGAAATCGCCGTGGATCGGCTGCGGGGGATCCGAGGGGGCAGGCAGGTCGGCGACGAGCTCCGCCAGGCGGGCGGAGGCTGCGGGCACGCGGCCCGGATCGCGGTCGGTCAGCCAGGTGCTCACCCGGCCCGGAAGCGGGGACGGGGCTTTCGACGAGAGGCCCGCGGTGCCGACGTCCGCGAGCGCACCGTGCAGAGCGGCGAGGCAGGCGCCCGCAGCGTGCACGGAGTCGAGGTCGTCCACATCGAGCCAGGTCCCGCCGACCTCCGGCAGCACCGCGAGGGAGAACGGGAGGGAGGGCCCGTCGACCTCGAGCCGCACGCGCCCGTCGCGGCCCGGCAGCGGGGCCGCGACCGGGATGCCCCGGGAGGCGAGGTCCGTGAGCAGGCGCGTCGTGGTGGCGAGGTGTGCGAACCGCTCCGGCGCGCAGGAGAGCTTGACGATCAGCGGGCCGCGATCGGTGCGCACCCAGGCGATCGCATTGCGGTCGCTGAGCGTGAGGCGCGGGACCTCCTGCACAGCGAGATCCCAGTGCTCGGCGAGCACCGCGGTGAGCCAGCGGGTGGCCCCGTCGGCGCCGTCGAGGCCGAAGCGCTCGTTCAGCGCCTGCTCGGCGTCGGCCGTCTCCCACAGCATGGACAGTCCCAGGCTCAGCATGGACCCACGGTACGGCCACGTCGCCACGGTACGGCCACGTCATGCGCCGTCACACGGGAACAGGGGCGAGAGGCGCGGCGTTGGACGGGCCATGACAACACTGGGAATCATCGGAGCAGGCAACATCGGCAGCCAGGTCGCCCGGGCCGCGATCACGGCGGGGTATGACGTGGTGATCGCGAACTCGCGAGGCCCGGAGACCCTCGAGAACCTCGTGGAGGAGCTCGGTAGGAAGGCCCGCGCCGCCACCGCGGCGGAGGCCGGCGCAGCGGGGGACGTCGTCGTGGTGACGGTCCCGCTGAACGCCCTCGGTCAGGTCCCGGTCGAGCCGCTCGCCGGCAAGATCGTGCTCGACACCAACAACTACTACCACGAGCGCGACGGGCGGATCGAGGCCCTCGACAAGGGCGAGACCACGACCTCGCAGCTGCTCCAGGAGCACCTGCCCACCTCGAAGGTGGTCAAGGCCTTCAATCACATCCGCTCCGCGGACATCACCACCGACACCGCCCCTGCGGGCGCACCGGACAGGCGCGCGCTCGCCGTCTCGAGTGACTTCCCCGAGGCAGTGGAGCTCGCGACGAGGTTCTACGACGAGATCGGCTTCGACGCGGTGGACGTGAGCCCGCTGAGCGAGTCCTGGCGCGTGGAGCGCGATCGCCCCGCCTACGTGGTGCGTCAGACCGCTGCGGAGCTGCGCGAGAACCTCGCGGTCGCGAACCGTCTGCCCTGAGCGGTGTATAAGGGTGGGATGGAAGCGGCGTCGATCGCCTCCTTCGTGCCAGCCCTCAGGCAGCAGGCCGTCGAAGGCGAGGTCGGCTCACTGCTGATCGAGCTCCGCAAGCGTGCGCGCGGAGCGCAGGTCTGTGACGGAGACGTACCGTTGCCGCTGCACCCAGCCGCTTCCACGCCCTGAACGCAGATTGTCCAGCGTGTGCTCGAGCGTGACGTGACCCAGCCGATCTCCGTCTTCGCCTGGGCGGGTCAGGAAGAAGACCTGGTGCGCCGGACCTCTCCAGTGCGAGGCGAGACCGGCTTTGATGATGTCGGCGAGGCGCTGGTCCTCATCACGGTGGGTCCCTTTGAGGCGACCGATCTCTTCAGGCGTCCAGGTGACGTTGTCGATTCGCTTCAGCACCTTTGGGACCTCAAGTTGAATAGCTTTCTCGGCGTAGAACCCGAGATGGCTAACGTTTCGGAAGTAGCGTTCCGGCTGACAAATGTAGACGCCGTGCTCCAGGTAAAAGTGCCAAGCATCCTTGGCCGGTACCACGACCGCGACGGATTCGGCGGCGGGTGGGCGCTCGTCAAGGAGATCGGGCACGCGGGAGGCTCCACGCACCCATGCCTGAAGATTGGGGTCGATCCAGCTGAGGATGTCCATGGCCTGCTCGAAGCGCTCCTCCAGGGGCTGGTCGAAGATCGCTTGGTGGTGCGCGATGCGGTTTCGCAGAATGCGCAACGCCAGCACAGAGGTGTGGACGGACGCACGCACGAAGCCCTTCGGTCGATGGGGAAAAGCATGGACGAGATGCTTGCGGAATAAATTTTCGTATTTCTTGCCGAAGATCGCCTCCCACAGTCCGAATGTCATCGAGGCGAGCACCTTGTCCCGCGACGCGGTGTCCGCCTTCTTCCCGAGGTGCTTGCAGGCCATCTCATGGAATTTGAGGGCATCCTTGTCGAGGAAGGAAGGGCTGGCGAACCACCAGCCAAGAGCCACGTCGACGCGGGCGCTCTCAGCCACCTCCAGCGGCGCGAGGATCTTGTCGACGGAGTTGCGCAGCGCTACTTCGACATGGGCGATCAGTTCGAAGAACCCGGCGGAGATCGCGACATTCCACTCGTAGAGTCGGAGGGCTGATTCATAGTCGTGGTTCGCCGCTACGAGGTACTCCTCGAAGCGCGCCTCGGACACCCACTGCGGAACCCCGGACATCACTCCCCCTGCTGTAAGCACACGGGGGTGATACGATACGTGCATCGCGCTCCAGAGCGGCCTCTGGTCCTTGAGACTAAGCCACTGGGGCGCTTTTTTGTGCGCTCTGACTTCGAAGTCGAGCCCGTTCCTCGGCGCGCGACCGGCCGCCCGGTCTCGGTATGCACGAAGGGCGGATAGATGAGCCGTTGCGAAGCCTCAGGCCTCGTCGAGGCGAGCCCCGATCGGCTCGAGCAGTGCTGCGAGCGCCTCGAGCTGCTCTTCGGAGAGGTCGCCGAGGATCCGGTCGCGGGCGAGCTCGATGTGAGGGGGAGTGGCGCGCAGCCAGGTCAGCCGGCCCTCCCGGGTCAGGTGAACGTTGATCGCGCGGCCGTCGTCGGTGCAAGCGACCTTCTCGACCAGCCCCCGCTTCTGCAGCCGGGTGACGGCCTTCGAGGCCCTCGGCATGGGGGCCAGCGCGGCGTCGGCGAGCTGGCCCATGCGCAGGGTCGTCTCGGGTGCGGCGATCAGGGCCTGGAGGATCGCGTACTCGAAGTTGATGATCCCGGCGTCCGCGGTGAGCTGCTCGTCCAGTCGGGACGGGAGCTTCTGTCCGATGGTGACGAGGGCGCGCCAAGCGCTGCACCAAGGAGAAATGCCATGAGCACCACCCTCGCCGTCATCGGATCCGGCAACGTCGGATCGGCCGTCGCCGCACTTGCCGCCAAGGGCGGGGCGCAGGTCCAGGTCCTGGGCCGCGACCAGGAGAAGGCCACCGCGCTCGCTGCACAGGTCTCCGGCACCGCCGGCGCTGTCGGCGACGCGATCACGGGCGACATCGTCGTCCTCGCCGTCCCCGTCACCGCCTTCGACGAGCTCGTCGCCACCTACGGCGCGCAGCTGGACGGCAAGATCGTCGTGGACGTCACCAACCCCGTCGACTTCACGACCTTCGACTCCCTCACCGCCCCCGCGGACTCCTCGGCCGCCGCTGAGCTGCAGGCGAAGCTCCCCGGCGCTCGCGTCCTCAAGGCCTTCAACACCGTCTTCGCCGGCGTACTGGCCGCCGGTCAGGTGGGCGGCGACGTCCCCGCGACCGTCCTGGTCGCCGGTGACGACGACGCTGCGAAGACCGCGCTGATCGACCTGGTCACCGCCGGTGGCGTCAAGGGCGTCGATGCCGGCTCGCTCAAGCGTGCCCGCGAGATGGAGGCCGTCGGCTTCCTGCAGATGACCCTCGCCGCCCGCGAGATCACCGGCTGGACCGGCGGGTTCGCGCTGCGCAAGTGAGCGTCCGCTGACACGGAGCCGCCCGGGACCCTGGAGTCCCGGGCGGCTCTTCGTGGGTGCTGGGGCGGCTCAGGCCGTCAGCTGCATCGTGGTGATGCAGGTGGCGGAGTCCGGGTGGGTGCTCAGCGGTGCCGTCGCGACCGCGCCGTCGAGCGAGACGGTGAGCGTCAGCTCCTGATCCCGCGGCAACCAGAGGCCGAGGAAGCCGTTGGGGGCGGTGGTGCGCTTCTCGTCGAGCAGGACCGCACCGTCGTCCGCTGTGAGCAGGACCTCGACCGCGACGCTCAGCAGTTCGCCGGTGCAGTGCGAGAGCTCGTGGTGGAAGCAGTCATGCGTCGTCCGTACGAACGGTGCGACGGCGGTGTAGGACTGCCCGGCCGGCAGCGAGAGCGCGGCCTCACGGCCCGAGTCGTCGCTGAGCGCGAGGCGGTCCGGGAGGACCGTGGCCTGCATGCTGTGCGAGCGCTCGTCGAGGGGCAGGGCCTCGAGGTTGTCGATGATCTTGCGGGCGTCGCGCCCGGCGAGGCCGTCCGCACGCAGCAGGCCCTCCAGGGGGTTGCCGGCAGCGGAGTAGTCGGCATCGGGGGAGCCGCCGCAGCCTGCGAGGCCCAGGGAGGCCAGCGCGGTGGTCAGCGCGAAGCCGCCGAGCAGAGCTCTGCGAGAAACGGCTGGGGCGGTGCGCACAGGGCGTTCCTCTCAGGACGACGACAAGTCACTGGGTACGGTACCCCGCCGGCGGGCCTCCCGGGCTGACGGGCCTCCCTGTGGACTGCGCTTGCCTGTTCCCACCCAGCCCCGATCCTGCCCAGCCCCGATCCTGCTCAGCCGCGGGGCAGGCGGTGGCGGCCCGTGGCGATGTACAGCAGCGACATCCCGGCGAGGAACCCGCAGCCCACCAGCAGAGCCGTGTGGTACGCGGGCTCCCACACCATGATCCCGACCGTGAACAGGATGAAGGCGATCGCGAAGAGCTGGCCGTAGGGCCAGAAGGGCACCGGGAACTCGAGCGCTTCGCGCTCGGCGCGGCTCATGCTGCGGCGGGAGGCGACCTGGGCGAGCAGGATCATCAGCCACACGAAGATCGTCGCAAAGGTCGCGAGCGACGCCACGATCGTGAACACCGCCTCGGGCAGTGCGGCGTTGAGGATCACTCCGATCACCAGCACGCCGAGCATCGCGACCGTGGTGACCACGGGGACGCCCCTGACGGTGCGGGAGAGCGCCCGGGGGGCGAGCTTCTGCCGTGCCATCCCGGCGACCACCCGGCCGGCGCCGAACAGGTCCGCGTTGATCGCCGAGAGCGCGGCGGTGATCACCACCAGGTTCAGCAGCGCCGCCGCCCAGTTCACGCCGAGGGTGTCGAAGATCTGCACGAAGGGCGACTCCTCGCCGGTGATCGTGCGCCACGGGTTGATCAGCAGGATCACGCCGATCGCGAGGACGTAGAACAGCAGGATCCGCACCGGGACCGTGTTCACGGCCTTCGGGATCGCGGTGCCGGGATCCTCCGCCTCGGTGCCGGCTACACCGATGATCTCGGTGCCGCCGAAGGCGAACAGCACCAGGATGAAGGCGCTGATCATGCCGCCGGCGCCGTGCGGGAAGAAGCCGCCGTCGGCCGTGAGGTTCGCGAGCGGGTTCCCGCCGCCCGCCGAACCCAGGCCGAACACCAGGATCGCCGCGCCGCCCACGATCATCCCGATCACGGCGGTGACCTTGATGAGCGTGAACACGAACTCGAGCTCCCCGAACCAGCGCACGCTGGCCAGGTTCGCGGCACCCACGATCAGCAGGGTGAGCGCCACCCAGATCCACTGCGCGGTGTCCGGGAACCAGAAGCGCATGTAGATCGCGATCGCGGTGAGGTCCGCGAGGCACACGATGAGCATCTCGAAGGCGAACATCCAGCCGGTGATGTACCCGGCCCAGGGCCCCAGGAAGCGGCGGGTGTACTCGGCGAAGGAGCCGGAGATCGGCATCCGCACCGCCATCTCGCCGAGCGCACGCAGCATGAAGTACACGACCGCGCCGCCGAGCAGATAGACCAGCAGCACCGAGGGGCCGGCCGCCTGGATCGCGCCCGCCGAGCCGTAGAACAGGCCCGTCCCGATCGCGGAGCCGAGCGCGATGAAGTGGAGGTGGCGGGCCTTCAGGCCCGGTCGGCGCCGGGTCGCGGCGGAGGAGGGGGCGTCCTGCGTGGTCGTGCTCATCGTGGGGAATGCTCCGAGGCTGGGGAGGGACTTCTTGTGCAGTTGACACCGTATGGCCGCGGCGGTGCAGGAGGGTACGTGTGTCCGGCCACTCCGACGGCGGTCCCTTCGTCCCGGCAACGTGCAGAAAGCGCTCCTACGCTGGGAGGACATCAGCGCCCCGGCTCGGAGTGCTGAGAGGATGTGGAAGGAACCACTCATGGCACGCACCATCGTCGTCACCGGAGCCGCCTCGGGCATCGGGAAGGCCGCCGCAGCGCAGCTCGAGGCCGCGGGCGACACCGTGATCCGCGTCGACCTGCGCGAGGGCGACGTCACCGGCGACCTCTCGGACCCGGCCCAGATCGACCGCGTCGCCGCCGAGATCGCCGAGCGCACCGGCGGCGTGCTCGACGGGCTCGTCGCCAACGCCGGCGTCTCCGCACCCTCCGAGCTGTCGGTGAAGATCAACTACCTCGGCACCGTGGCCCTCATCGAGGCGCTGCGCCCGCAGCTCGCAAGGGCCGACGCCCCGCGGATCAGCGTCACCAGCTCCGCCGCGACCCTGCAGGGCAACGACCCCGAGCTCGTGGACCTGCTGCTCGCCGGGGACGCCGAGGCCGCGCTCGCCCGCGGCGCCGCGCTCGCCGCCCAGGGCCCGCAGATCGGCTACGCGAACTACTCCAGCTCCAAGCGCGCGATCTCCCGCTGGATCCGCCGCATGGCCCCCACCGCCGAGTACGCGGGCGCCGGGATCGGCCTGAACGGCGTGGGCCCGGGCCAGGTGCGCACCGGCATGACCACCGAGCTCTTCGCGAGCGAGGAGGGTCGGAAGATGGCCGACGACGCGATGCCCGCGCCGTACAACGGCATCGCCGAGGCCGAGCACATCGCCGCCGTCCACGCCTTCCTGGTCTCGGCCGCGAACGCGCGGATGACGGGCCAGGTGCTCTTCGTCGACGGCGGCTTCGACGCGCTGCGACGCGGGGACGACATCTGGCAGAGCGTCTGAGGAACGGCAGAGCTGATGATCGAGGGCCCGGGGCAGTGCCCCGGGCCCTCCTGCGTCCGGGTGGACGACGACCTCGGCCAGGTATATCATTCATGGATGCATCATCGAGTGATGCCGATGGGGAGCGAGGTGGACGATGGCACGCAGGTCCGGTTTCGATACCGGCGAGCTCGCCGACGCCGCAGTGCACGTGCTGCTGGCGCTGGTGCGCCCGCGGCACGGCTACGCGGTCTCGCAGTTCCTCGAAGCGGAGAGCGCCGGGACGGTCGTGGTGGGTCCGGCCTCCCTCTACACGACGCTCAAGAAGCTCAGCGCCGCGGGCTTCATCGAGGAGCTGGACGCGGAGGATGCCCGTCGCACGTACCAGCTCACCGCCGTCGGCCGCGACGTGCTCGAGCGCAACATCGAACGCCGCCGGCAGCTGCTGGCCATGGCGGACAGGATCATGGAGGACTCATGAGCACGACCAGCAGGATGAGCGCAGGCCTGGCCTTCGAGCCCGAGAAGGATCTCGCGATGTTCGCCGAGGAGGCGGCGCAGGGGAGACATCTCGCAGGCGTCGCCCGGCTCGGTCACGGGTGGAAGTTCCGCGAGGGAGAGCCCGAGGACGCGATCTTCGACCTCGCCCACGAGCGCGACCCCGATTCCGACTTCCTCTTCTACTTCAGCGAGGCCGGCTGGGAGCATGTGCTGTCCCTGGGGGACGCGCACGTCTTCAAGGCAGCGCCCGGCACACCGCCCGTCCATTCGGGTGCGGCGAGCCGGGCCGAGGAGCTGCTGCGGGAGCGGAACCGCTACGCCGTCCTGTCGGCCATCGCCCTCGCGATCTTCGTGCTCGTGGGGCTCGGCCTCCGGGCCGTCGACTGGAGCTCCTGGCTGACCGCAGGGATCGCGCTCCTCGCCGTCCTGCCCGTCATCTACACAGTGCTGCCCCTGATCGGCTTCTGGCACCGAGGTGCACGGCTCTTCGAGAAGGCCTGATCGGCCGGCGAAGCGCACGACGGCGCGGCCTGCTCAGGGGGTGACGCGTCGTCCCGGCGCGCGCCGGGCCCAGGTCACGGCCGCGGCGACCGCGATGATGACAGCGGCGATGCCCACGATGTAGCCCGCGACGCCCAGGTAGCCGCCGGGCACCAGGTGCGGGTCGAGGAACGGATAGGGATACCACCAGGGGTCGCCCGTGACCGGGGAGGACACGAGGTTCGCGCGCAGCAGCGTGTAGAGCGCCCAGGCGATCGGGAACGCCGCGGCGATGCCGACGGTCCGCCACGGCAGAGCGCGACGGCGAGGGGCGACCAGTGCGTCCACGAGCAGGAAGACGGGGCCCACCACGTGGAGCACCTCGTTCGTCCAGGCGCCGGCGAGGCCGGTGATCTCCGAGGACCGCAGCAGCAGGTTGTAGACCACCCCGGTGACGATCATGTAGGTGCTCACGCAGACGAACAGGGTCGCCAGCCAGGCCGGCTCGGCCTCCCGGCCGCCCCGGGTCCGCAGCGCCCAGACCGCCCCGAGGGCCAGCGTGACGACGGCGCCGAGGTTCGAGAGGATCGTGAAGTAGCTGAAGTAGTTCGTGATCACCGTGGGGAGCTGGTCCGGCCACAGCTCCTGGGCATTGCCGACCGTGACGATCAGCTGGCGGACGATCGCGGCGAGGCAGAGCAGGGCCACGGCCAGCCGCGCGACGGGCCACAGCCCGGTCATCGCGGCCCGCCGGTGTGCGGCGGACGCCGCTAGAGGGGTTCCATGGGGTCATCCAACCACCGATGTCGAGGGGCGCGCGCGGGCCCCGCCGGAGGGCGGCCGCTCAGCCGGCGAAGCGCACGAAGGTGCGCCCGGGCAGGGTCGTGCCGAACTGCGAGAAGCCGAGCGACTCGTAGAAGGCCCTCTGCCCGGGCTCCTCGTCCGTGATCAGCACGTGCTGGCGGACGTCGCCGTACGGGGCGAAGGCCTCCTGCACGAGCCGCCTCCCGAGGCCCTCGCGCCGGGTGTCGGGATGGACGAGCACGTCCTGGAGGTAGCAGATCGTCGCGCCGTCGCCGACCACGCGGGCGAGGCCCACGAGCCGTCCCGCCCGGCGCGCGACGACCACGCGCAGCGAGCCGGCGAGACCGTTCCTCAGGGTCTCGGGATGGTCGGTGTAGGCGCTCCAGCCCACCGCCTCGTAGAGTGCGACCGTCTCGGCCAGTGCGGGCAGGTCGGAGGCCGCGCAGGCGGTGATCGTGAAGGTCATGGCGCCACCGTAGCTCGAGGTCAGGAGCGGTCCGCACGGCGGGGGTCCGGCTGAACCTCCCCGGCCTCCCCATCGGCCGCAGCGGTCGCCCAGAAGAGGTCGTAGCGGAAGACGGGCTCGTCCTCGGGGGCTGGGTCCTGCGGGGCCTCGGCGCGCGCGGCGCCGGCGGCCTCCGCCTCGGCGAGCAGTGCGGTCAGCCGCGTGCTCAGCTCCTTCGCCTCGGCGCGCGTCATCCGCACTCGGCGATGGCCGAAGCTCGCCGGCCACGGCCGGGGGTCGCCCTCGGCGGGCGGCGGGGTGGCCAGAGCCCTGGAGACGTCGGCGCTGAAGTTCTGCATCATGAGCCCGCCGAGGGCGGGGTCCGGCTGGCCGGTCATGCTCAGGCCGTCGGTGGTCGCCCGCCACGGTCGCTCGCGGCCGTCGGCCGATGGAGTCTGCTCCACCAGGCCCAGCGCCGCCAGGCGCCGCAGGTGATAGCTCATCGCCGACGGGGAGAGGTCCACCAGCTCCGCGGCGGCGGTGCTGGTCAGCGTCCTGCCCGCCCACAGCTCCTGGAGCATCCGCCACCGCGCCGGATGGCTGACCGCGCGCATGCGGTCGTGGTCGTCGAGGTGCAGCGGGGGATCGAGGGCCATGGCGACATCGTAGGCCGGGGGCGCTCTTGCCCCGACGAGTCCTGAAGCATTACCTTCACTTCTATGAAGCACCTGTTTCACGATTTTCGTGGTCGATGAGCGCCGTGCCACCGCCGCTGCGGCGCAACACCCGGTTCCAGCTCCTCTGGGCGGGGTCGGCCTGTGCGACGCTCGGCACCGAGATCAACCGCGTCGCCCTGCCGCTCACGCTGCTCGCCCTCACCGGGAGCGCCGCCCGCGCCGGGCTGGTCGCCGCGGTGCTCACGGCGGCGATGCTGCTCGCGCAGATGCCCGCCGGGATCTGGGTGGACCGGCACGACCGGCGGCAGATCCTGCTGATCGCCCAAGCCGTCCAGGTGCTCAACGCCGCGATCCTGCTCGCAGGCCTGGCCGCGGGCGCGGAGGGGATGGCGGGCTTCGTGCTGTTCGCCGTCGTCGACGGGGTCTGCCAGGCCTTCCTCGGGCCCGCCCGGGAGGTCTCGATCCGTGCCGTCGTCCCGACCGCCCAGCTGCGCGGCGCCTTCGCCCAGGAGGAGGCGCGCTCCCACGCCGGGCGCGTGCTCGGTCCGGCGATCGGCGGCCTGCTGACGGGGATCGGGCTGCTCGCCCCGTACCTCATGATGGCGGCGATCGTCGCCGTGGCCTGGGTGTTCGCCGTGCTCGCGAAGGTGCCGCGACGGCCGGAGCCCGCCGCCGGTGCCTCGCCGGAGGGCGCTGCGGACGGGCCGTCGCGACGGGGCATGCTCGCGGAGTCCGGGGAAGCTCTGCGGTGGCTGCTCGGCCGACGGGGCCTGCGGGAGCTGTCGCTCGTGATCATGGCGATGAACTTCTTCGGCGGCGGCGTCATCCTCGCGCTCATCGTGCACATCGGCTCCCTCGGCGGCACCGCGACGCTCGCCGGCCTCGTGCTCACCGGCATCGGCCTCGGCGGACTGCTCGGGGCATCCGCCGCCGGATGGGTGGCCGGGCGGGTGCGCCCGGGCCGTCTCGCGATCGGTGTCCCTGCGGTGCTCGGCGTGTGCCTGATGCTCGCCGCGCTGCCGCTCGCCCCGTGGTGGCCCTTCTTTCCGATCCTCGCGTTCAGCCTGGTCACGCCGGCGCTGAACGTCGCCTTCAGCGCCGTGACCGCTCAGCTCGTCCCGGCGGAGATGCTGGGCCGGATCGGTTCGCTGCTGACCGTCGCGGGCATGGCACTCTCACCGCTCGGACCGCTGGTCAGCGGCCTGCTCGCAGAGACCCTCGGCGGCGGCTGGGCGCTCGCCGCTGCGGGCGCGGGCTTCGTGCTCACCGCACTGGTGGGAGCCCTCAGCCCGACATTGCGGAGATTCGAGGCGGCGGAGTGACCGGGGCGGCGCATGCTGCGGCCAGGCGCCTCGACCGGCGGTGTCTCCCGGGCGGCCTAGGATCTCGCCGTGCCGGACGCGACTGCGGCCGGCCGGAGAGGTGACGTCATGGCAGGGACCGCGATGAGCATGTGCACCGAGCGTCTGCAGCTCGACGCCCCGTGCGACGAGGACCTGGAGGACCTCCACCGCCTCTACTCCGACGCGCGCACCTGGACCCATCTGCCGAGCGGGCGCTTCGCCGAGCTCTCCACCACCGCTGCGGCGCTCGATCGCTGGCTCGCCGACTGGCGCGAGCACGGTCTCGGGGCCTGGGTGGTGAGGGAGGGCGGCGCCGTCGTCGGGCACGGTGGCTGCGCGGTCCGTCAGGGCGCTTTCTGGAACCTCGGATACCGCTTCGCCCCCGAGGTGCAGGGGCGCGGCCTCGCCACCGAGCTCGCGGGAGCGGCCGTCGAGGTGGCGCGCGCGACGCGCCCCGAGCTGCCGGTGGTGGCCTACCTCCTCGAGCACAATCGCGGCTCCGCCGCCGTGGCCGAGAAGGTCGGGCTCACGCTGCGCCACTGCGGTCCCGATGCGGGCAATCCAGACCCGTCGGCTGTGCGCCTGGTGCTCGCGGACCGTGAGCTCGACGCCCGGGAGCTGGCCGCGACGATGCAGTGATCCTGCGTGCTCGCCGATCGCTCGACGAGGCTCTCGTGGACACCGTCCTCGCGGGACGGCGGCCCGGTCCTGGCTCAGTGCCCGGCGCCGAGCTTGCCGGAGAGGCGCTCGAGCCGCTGCTGGCTCGCCCCGTCCAGGCCGATGATGCGCACCTCCTTGCCGTGCACGGCGTACTTCGACTGCACGGCGTCCAGGGTCGCGACGGTGGAGGCGTCCCAGATGTCAGCCGCCGTGAGGTCGACGATGACGGTCGAGGGATCGCCGGCGTAGTCGAACTGGTGGACCAGGTCGTTGCTCGAGGCCCAGAACAGCTGGCCCGTGACGGCGTAGCGACGGATGTCGATGGTGCCGTCGGCGTCCACGTCGGTCTCCCACACCTTCTCGATCCTCACTAGGTGCGCGACCCTCCGGGCGAACAGGACCATCGCCGTGAGCACACCCAGGATCACGCCGACGGCGAGGTTGTGGGTGAGGACGGTGGCGGCGACGGTGACGAGCATGACCGCGGTCTCCGACCACGGCATCAGGCGCAGCGTGGAGGGGCGGATGCTGTGCCAGTCGAAGGTGCCGACGGAGACCATGATCATCACCGCGACCAGCGCCGCCATCGGGATCAGTCCCACGATGTCACCGAGGGCGACGACCAGGATCAGCAGGAACACGCCGGCCAGGAAGGTGGACAGCCGGGTGCGGGACCCGGACTGCTTCACGTTGATCATGGTCTGGCCGATCATGGCGCAGCCGCCCATGCCGCCGAAGAACCCGGCGACCAGGTTCGCGACGCCCTGGCCCCAGGTCTCGCGGGTCTTGTCCGAGGGGGTGTCGGTGATGTCGTCGACCAGCTTCGCGGTCATCAGCGATTCCATGATCCCCACCAGCGCCATCGCGAGCGCGTAGGGCGCGATGATCTGCAGCGTCTCGAGGGTGAGCGGGACGTCCGGGAAGAACAGCTCCGGCAGCGACTCGGGCAGTTCGCCCTGGTCGGAGACGTTCGGCAACGTCCAGCCGGCGGTCACCGCAGCGAGGGTGAGGAGTGCGATCGCGATCAGCGGCGCCGGCACCACAGAGGTCAGCCGGGGCAGGAGCACCATGATCGCGATGCCGGCCGCGACGAGCGGGTAGACGATCAGCGGGATGTCCTCGCCGATCAGGTGCGGCAGCTGGGCGGTGACGATGAGGATCGCGAGGGCGTTGACGAAGCCGGTCATCACGCTGCGAGGGATGAACCTCATCAGCTTCGCCACCCCGAGCAGGGCGAGCACGATCTGCAGCAGCCCGGCGAGGAGCACGGTGGCGATGAAGTAGTCGAAGCCGTGCTCACGGGCCACCGGGGCGATGACCAGGGCGATCGCGCCGGTCGCGGCGGAGATCATCGCGGGTCGGCCGCCCACGACAGCGATCGTCACCGCCATGGTGAAGGAGGCGAACAGGCCCACCTGCGGTGGGACGCCGGCGATGATCGAGAAGGAGATCGCCTCGGGGATCAGGGCGAGCGCGACCACCAGGCCGCCGAGGATCTCGGTCCTGAGCCGACGAGGGTCGCGCAGGGCGCTGCGCACCGTGGCGGGAGGCTGCTGGGAGTGCTGGGGCTCGCTGTCGACGGCTGCTGCGGCAGAGGGGGTCATCAGTGTCCTCGGGGGAGTGGGGGAGCCCCGGAGGCATGGAACGGTTCCGTGAGGGGCTCGCGATCAAACCTCACGTTACGTGAGAGTTGGTCTCGCCGATAGGGGACGCCCGTCACAGCCGCTCAGGTCTCACCCGCCTGCTGTCGGGTCACGCCCCGGAGGACAGCTCCTGCAGTCGCGCGAGGAACTCGTCGGCCATGGTGACCTTGCGTGCGAGGGACGCACGTCGCTCGAGCGCGGACTCCTCGAACTCGCGGAGCTTCTGCCGAACCTCGGCGGAGGCGCCGGGTCGGATGGCGGCCTCGGTGACCTCGAGCAGTTCCCGCATCTGCTCGAGGGTGAAGTCCAGCGGTTTCATCCGGCGTATCAGCAGGATCCTCTCGACGTCCGCCTCGGAGTAGAGGCGGAACCCTCCCGCGGTGCGTTCCGACGGGGTGATCAGGCCGATCTCGTCGTAGTGGCGCAGAGTGCGCAGGCTGAGATCCGTCCGCTCGGCGACCGCGCCGATATGAAGCAGCCGAGGGTCGTCGTCCTTCTCGCTCATGGAGTCAGTGTGCACCATCTCGCGTCTCAGCCGGCCGGCTGCATCTCGCTCTCGACGACCCACTTGTGGTGGGTCATGGTCATCCCGTCGATCTCGAGGTCGACCATGTAGACGGTCTCCTGCATGGAGCTGTCGATGGTCGCCTCGGCGCCACGGACCACGATGATGCGGGATGGCCGACCCTTCGGAGGGGCCCGCGCTCGCGCCGCCCGCGTCGAGAAGGGCTCGCTACAGGCTGCTGCGCAGCGTCGGGATCCGGGGGAGGTGGGTCCCGGTGATCTGCGGCTCCCAGTCCGGCACGTTCCGCCGGGCCACCTCGATGATCTCCGGCGGGGTGATCACGCCGTACTGCGAGTTCGAGGCGTTGGCGGGCCGGGTGAGCTCGCTGACGTGCTGGGAGGACTCCGTCCCGTCCTTCTGGCGGATCACCGGCCCCCACACGTGCACGGCGTCGACGCGCCAGGCGCCCTCCTGAAATCCCCAACGGATCTCGGCCTTCGCGATCCTGGCGGTGCGAGCCTTCACCTGCATGGGGAAGTCCTCCAGCTGCAGGGCGGTGTAGGCGTGCACGAGGACCTGGGTCGTGGTCCCGACGTGCGAGATGCCTGCGGGAGCATGGTGCGGCTCCGACCGTGCGGGGGAGGGTCCGTCGTGGCCCGGGAGTGCTGTGTCCTCACCCCTGTGATCCGATCGCTCGCGAGAGGCGTAGCCCGATTCGTTCATCTGCGGCAGCCAGTCGGGGGTGTGCGCCAGCGCGGCCTCGACGATCACCTGCGGGGTGGTGAGTCCGTAGCTGTCCTCGGTGCCGTCAGCAGGTTCGGAGCTCGTGCTCAGGGCCCTGCGGGACTCCGCTCCGTTCTTCTTCAGGTGCACGCCGTCGAGCTGCACGAAGCTGATGCGCCACTGTCCGTCCTCGAACTCCCAGTAGACGGTCGCCTCTCTGAGGCGAGCGGGGCGACCGTCCACCTCCGTGGTGACGTCCTCCAGTCGCAACGTGGTGAAGGCTTTGATGTGGACTTCGGTCGTCGTCTCGCCCGCCGTGATCGTCATGTGCTCCCCCTCGGAGTCTCCGGTGCGGGCTTCATCCTGCCTCATGGGGTGGCGGAGATGCAGTCCGTCGGGGCCCCGGACCGCTTCGCCGCGAAGAACGTGAGAGCGGCCTCGAGGTCGCTCTCCGTGAACGCCGGCCACGGGCAGGAGGCGACGTGGAGCTCTGCCGCGCTGCTCTGCCACGGGAAGAATCCCGAGGTGCGGCTGTCGCCGCCGGTGCGGATGATCAGGTCGATGTCCTTCACCGGGCCGCCGGCCAGCTGCGCGGTCACGGCAGCGACGGTCAGCTGCTCGACGTCGGCCTCGGGCAGGGCGGAGACGGCGCGCCGCAGCGCCGCGGCCATGTCGGCGCGGGCGTCGTAGCCGATCGCCAGAGTGAGGTGGCCCGGGCGACCGCGGGTCTCCTCCACCGCCTTCCGCAGCGCGCGCTGCGTCGGCCCCGGCAGGAGGCTGAGATCGCCGCTGACGTGGAGCTGCCAGCGCTCTGCGGCGCGCACCCTCTCCGGGATGGTGGTCTCGAGCAGCGCGAAGAGGACGCCGAGCTCACGGGCGTCGCGACGGCGGATGTTGTCGGCGGACAGCACGTAGACGCTGGCGTGCTCGATGCCGCGCGCGGCCAGCCAGCCCAGCAGGCGGGACAGATGCTCGGCGCCGGCCCGGTGCCCGGCGCTCGGGTCGAGGAGGTGCTGAGCGCGTGCCCAGCGGCGGTTGCCATCCATGATGACGCCCACGTGCCGGGGCATCGCCACGGAGCTCGGCGTGAGTCGCGCAGAGACGTCGGGGGCTGTCATGAGTCGATCCTGGAGTCCCGGAGCCCTCCCGGGAAGCGCACGGGCAGGAACGGCGCAGAACCTTCACCGCGCCCGCCCGAGGTGCCGGGACCCCTCAGAGCGCGTAGGAGTACTGCTCGAGGAAGCGCGGAGCGGCTCCGAGCGTGCGGGAGGCGTGGTTCGCCCACGAGGGGTCCCGCAGCATCTCGCGGCCCACCAGCACGGCATCGGCCCGGCCGGAGGAGAGCAGCTCCTCCGCCTGCTCGGCCCGCGCCACGCGGCCGACCGCCGCGACCGGTACCGAGGTGTCCCGGCGCAGTCGCGCCGCATAACGGGTCTGGTAGTCCTCGTCGCGGGGGATCGGGACCACGTCGTTGCCGCCCGAGGAGGCGTCGATCAGATCCACCCCGTGCTCCCCGGCCCAGGCGGCCAGCTGGGCGGACTGCTCGTAGGTCCAGCTCTCGCGCGGGTCCTCGGGGTTCTCCTCGACCCAGTCTGTGGTGGAGATCCGCATCAGCACCGGGAGCTCCTGCGGCCATGCGGCACGGACCGCGTCGACCACCTCGAGCACCAGCCGGGCCCGGCCGGCGAGGTCGCCCCCGTACTCGTCGGTGCGGTGGTTGGTCAGCGGTGAGAGGAAGGAGTGCAGCAGGTAGCCGTGCGCGGCGTGGATCTCCGCGACCTGGAAGCCGGCCTCGAGCGCGCGGCGTGCGGCGTCGCCGAAGGAGCGGACGACCGCGGCGATGTCCTCGCGGCTCATCTCGTGGGGCACCGGGCCGCCCGGGAAGGCGACGGGGCTCGCGCCGTAGGGCATCCAGCCGAGCTCGTCGGTGCCGAGCCAGGCCCCGCCCTCCCAGGGTCGGCCGGTCGAGGCCTTGCGGCCGGCGTGCGCGAGCTGGATGCCTGCGACCGCGCCCTGTGCGCGGATCGCGGCGGCGATGCGTGCGAAGTCCGGGATCTGCGCGTCCTCCCACAGGCCGAGGTCGAAGGGGCTGATGCGTCCCTCGGGGGCCACGCCCGTCGCCTCGAGGATCACCATGCCCGCGCCGCCGGCCGCGCGGGCCGAGTAGTGGGCGAGGTGGAAATCGGTGGGCCGGCCGGCCGATCCGGGCTCGGCCGCCGCGCTGTAGGTGCACATGGGAGACATCCATGCGCGGTTCGGGATCTCGAGGCCGCGGAGCTGGAGCGGGGTGAACAGGGTCGTCACGGGAGGAGCCTCCGGAGGGGTCGACGCTAAGTACGAAGGATGCCGTACTACGAGGACGATAGTACTCTCGGGGGACCCCGCGAGAAGAGACCAGGAGGAGACGGTGCGCACACTGCCCCACCCCGATGCGCAGGAGATCGCCCTGGACCAGGTGCTCTCCGCGCTCGCGGACCCGATCCGCCGCACGATCGTCCGCCAGCTCGCCGGTGGCCACGACGACCAGGCGTGCATCGCCTTCGACCTCCCCGTCTCCAAGTCGACCTCCACCCATCACTTCAGGGTGCTGCGCGAGGCCGGGGTCATCTCCCAGCGCTACCGCGGCACCGCGATCCTGAACTGCCTGCGCGACGAGGACCTCGAGTCCCGGTTCCCCGGCCTGCTGGGTGCGGTGCTCGCGGCGGAGCCTGCGCGACCGGCGGCGCCGTCGGGCGACTCCTGACGCCGAGCCGACCCAGCCGGCCCGGCCTCGCCGAGAGTCGGGCGCGGGGCGCGGATCCGGGCGAGCGCCCCGAGCAGCAGCGCGAGCGCCGCGACGCCGCTGAGCGGTGAGGCGCCCGCGACGAGCAGCAGCCCCAGCCCGGCGAGGCCCAGCGCGATCGCCTGCCCGGTGCGGCGGAGCTCGCCCGTCGGCCGCACCGCACGTACCCGCTCGAGCGGGCCGAAGAGCCGGGCCGCCGTCGCCGTGAGCACGATCGAGGCGAGCAGCCACTGCGGCCGGTCCAGCCACCACTGGAGGCTCGAGGGCTCCGGCAGGGTGAGCGCGCCCCAGTGCGCGAGGAGCAGCGTCCCGCCCGCGAGGAGCAGCAGCGCCGAGAGGTTCCACAGGTAGAAGGTCATCGTGCGGGCGGTGACGAAGCCGGTCACGGCCGCGATGTGCGGACGCTCCGCGAGCTCGCGGAGCCGGGGCCGCAGCAGGGAGAGCGCAAGGGTCTGCGCCGCGCCGAGCACCAGCAGGGCGGTGGTGGGCGGGTTCAGGTGCGCGATGAGGTCGGGGGACCAGAGCCCGCTCGCGAAGGCGGCGAGCAGAGCGGTCACGGCCGCTCCCGCGCCCAGCAGCCGGGCGCGGCGGGAGAGGGCCTCGATGCGCCCGTCGGCCAGCAGGAAGCCCGCCTGCTGGAGCGCGAGCCAGACGAAGGCGAGGTTCGCGTACCCGACCGCGTCGATCCCCGTCTCCGCGCGCAGCACGTCCACGATCACCGCGCCGCCGGCCAGGGCGAGCAGCGAGGGCCAGGGCGCCCGCTCATGCGCCCGCAGCAGCGCCGGCAGCAGCGCCTGGGCGCCGAGAAACACCGCGAGGAACCACAGCGGCTCGCGCCAGCGCAGCCCCGCCTCGCCGAGCAGCTCGTCGGGGACGCCGAGGGCGGGCAGTGCGGCGAGGGCCAGAGCGACCGCGGCGATCGGGGCGAGGGCCGGCAGCAGCAGGCGATGCACGCGGGCCGTGACGAAGTCCGTCGCGGAGCCTCCGCGCTCCCGCAGCCGGCGGTGCGCGATGGCGCCGGCGAAGCCGCTGACCACGAAGAACAGCGGCATCACCTGCAGCAGCCAGGTCAGCGGCGGATACCAGGCCGCACCGCGGGTCGCGTACTCGAGCACCGGCCCGGCCGCGCCGGCGGTGACCGCGACCTGGAGCCCGTGGACGAGCATCACGGCCAGCACGCACAGCGCGCGGACCAGGTCGATGCCGCGATCGCGGTGCGAGGGGGCAGGGGTGCGGGCGGGGACGTGCGCGCGGCGCGGGGGCGCGAGATCGATGACGGCCATGGGGCTCCTCCTCGGGTGATGCCGAGGACGCTATGGACGAGGTGCCCCCTGCCGCGTCGCGCGCAGGTGCCGGCAGGGGTGGTCCCTCCGAGCGATCAGCTCAGCGGCGAGACCGGCGCCGCCCCAGCCGTCGGATGACGACCCGTCGGGAGGTGTTCCACGATTCGATGCTGGCTAGAGTCTCCGCCATGGATCTCTCTGCATTCGCCGCCCTGACCCCTGGACCCGCCTCCAACCCGCAGGGTGGCACGCTCACCCTCAGCGTCCACGAGCTCGGTGTCCTCCGAGTGCACTCCGGTCGCCTCGAGGTCGCTGATCCGTTCACCCGTCTGGGAGAGGGCCGGGTGATCGAGGTGTCCCCGGGCGCGTATCCGGTCAGTGTCACGGTGGCCGATGTCTCCGATGCCCAGGACGGCAGCCACCTGCGCGAGGCCTATCTCAGCGTGGTGCTGGCCGACGGTGCGGAGAGGAGCCGCGAGCTGGTCGACGACGCCGAGGTGTTCGTCGATTCCGGTGCCGTCTCCTTCGCCGACCGGGACTCCGTGGAGCGCCTCCTGCCGAAGGATGCCGAGGACCTCGAGGAGCTCTTCGACTCCGGCCGACCGGACAGCTGGTTCACTCTCATGGACGATCCCGAGCATCTGCTGGACGGCACGGCGAACATCATCCTTCCGGGCGCCCAGCACGGGGAGAACGTCATCCTGAGCCATTCCGGATGGGGCGATGGCGTCTACCCCGTCATCCGAGGGCTCGACGAGCGGGGAGGAACGGTCGCCCTCCACATCGATCTCGGCGTGGTGGGCCCCGTGAGGGAACGTCCCGACAGCTCCGAGACGCCGCAGCCTGCAGGTCCGCTGACGGCTCATCTGCTGCTGGACCATCACCCGGCTCACCTCGGCGAGGTGCTGGAGGCCGTCCTGCCCCATCGCGCCCGCGAGCTCACCCGGACGGGGAGCACTGCGGCCGTCTTCGAGACCGCGCACGATGTCATGATGCACATGGGAGTCGCGGGCCGGATCGAGGACCCGGCCCTGCTCCGCGACGCTGCCTGCTCCGACGACAGCGCTGACCTGGTCGAGCGGATCGCTGCACATCGAGGAGCCCTCTCCATCGGCCCGCATTCCGGGGATGATCCGCTGAGCGCGGTCCTCAGCTTCGTCGTCATGCTCGCCGAGGTGCCCCTCCCCATCGCCGTCTGGATCCCGGCGCAGCGCCTCGTGCTCACTCCCGAGCAGTTCATCAGGGATCTCGAGGCGAATGTTCCCCTGGCCTTCCGCGTCCGGCCCGTGGAGGAGGCGGAGACTCCGACGGTCATCACGCGGGGCTTCGCCGCTCTGGGAGGCCGCGAGGTCATCTACTCGGACCCCGGCATGTCGATCACCCGGATGGCCAAGCGTCTCGGGGCGATCGTCGGAGATCTGCGGACGAAGCGGATCGGCGATGTGCCGCAGGCGGGTGCCGAGGCGCGGTTCCTGATCACTGGGTACCAGCTCCAGCCCGCACAGATCCAGGTCGATGGCGCGGACGTGCTCGAGATGGTGGCCCAGAACGGGAGGACGCGAGGGCTCTCCGGCCGGAAGAAGTGACGGCGCCGCTCACCGGGCAGTCCCTCCGAGCGATCAGCTCAGCGGCGAGACCAGGCCGTTGTCATAGGCGAGGATCACCAGCTGCACCCGGTCGCGCACGCCGAGCTTGGTGAGCAGGCGCCCCACATGGGTCTTCACCGTGTGGTCGGAGATGAACAGCCCCTCACCGACCTCCTTGTTGGAGCGGCCCTCGGCGATGAGCATCAGGACCTCCCGCTCGCGGTCGGTGAGCTGGGCCAGGAGCGCCGCATCGCGCGGGGCGCGCGGCCGACGGGCGGCGAACTGCTCGATCATCCTCCGCGTGATCCCGGGCGAGAGCAGCGCGTCACCGGCGGCGACCACCCGCACCGCGTGGACCAGCTCCTCGGGTGTCGCGTCCTTGAGCAGGAAGCCGCTCGCCCCGGCCTGCAGGGCGTCGTGGACGTAGTCGTCGATGTCGAAGGTGGTGAGCATGAGGATCCGCGGCGGCGGGGAGGCGGGGAAGTCGGGTGCCCCGATGCGCCGCGTCGCCTCGATCCCGTCCATCTCCGGCATGCGCACGTCCATGAGCACCACGTCCGGGCGCAGCCGTGCCGCCTGCGCGACGGCCTCCCTGCCCGTGGTGGCCTGGCCGACCACGCGCACATCGGACTGGGCGTCGAGCAGGGCCGCGAAGCCCGCCCGCACCATGGCGGCGTCGTCGGCGAGCAGGACGGAGATCGTCATGCGGGCTCCTGGGGGTGATCGGTGAGCGGAAGGACTGCGGTGACGGTCCAGCCCCCGTCCGGGTCGGGCCCGTGCCGGAGGGTTCCTGCCAGCTGCGAGACGCGCTCCTGCATGCCGCGCAACCCGTTGCCGGAACCTCGAGGGGCGGAGGTCGCCGCGGCGGGGACCCTCTCATTGTGCACGCGGAGCATCACGGCGCCGGGTTCGAAGACCACCTGCAGGTCGATCGGTGCGCCGGGCGCGTGCCGCACCGCGTTGCTCAGCGCCTCCTGCGTCACGCGGTAGGCGGCCAGGTCCACGGAGGCGGGCACCGGCTCCGGCACCTCGTCCAGGTGCAGCTCCAGCTCCGCGCCCGCGCGGCGGAAGCCCTCCACCAGCTCGGGGATCTCGGCCACGCCCTGCAGCGGCGCGAGCGGCGGGGTGTGGTCCTCCGTGCGCAGCACCCCCAGCAGGCGGCGCATCTCCTCGAGGGAGCCGCGGGCGCTGCGGGCGATGTCGTCGAACTCCGCGGCGGCCTCGGGGGAGAGGTCCGGGATCCGGTAGCGGGCGGTGGAGGCCTGCACCTGGGTCAGGGCGGTGCTGTGCGCGACCACGTCGTGCAGCTCGCGGGCGATGCGGGTGCGCTCCTCGACCAGCAGCCGACGCGAGTGCTCCGCGGCGGAGACCTCTCGCTCGCGGTGCAGCTCCTCGCCCACGCGCAGCCTGCTGCCCAGAAGCACCGCCACCAGGGACGCCGCCGCGCTGAGCGAGGCTGCGACGATGAGATCCGTACCGGCCGCCTCCGCCCGCCCCAGCAGCGGTGCGCTCAGCAGCGGGCCAAGGTGCCCGATCGCGAGCGGTGCCGCTCCTGCCTTCCAGCCGTGCAGCGTGGTGATGACCAGCACGAACAATGTGAAGGCGATCATCGCGGGCACCGACCACGGCCACGGCCAGGACGAGGGTCCGTCGCCGAGAGACACCAGCGGCAGGATCCAGGCTGGGAGGCAGGCGAGGACGCTCGCGGTGCGAGGGCGGGGGACGGCCAGCAGGGGCGCGGCGACCAGTGCGGCGCCGAGTGGCAGGGCGAGCACGACGGGGGTGCCGTATCCGTTGGCGTGGATCGGCACCAGCACGCAGAACAGCGCCAGTGCGGCGACCCCCAGCACGATCATCACCGCGGTCCGTCGCCGGAGGAGTTCCGCGGGGGAGGGGGCGGCGGGAGCGATGCCGTCGGCGCCCGCAGAGGGAGCGGTCACGGCGGTCACGGAGCGTTTCACGGCTCGATGCTAGGACGGCGATACGCCGTGCGCATCGCTCGGAAGTACCGTTCCGCGGGGTGCGACCCCGACCTTCGGACGGTCCCTGGCCTCAGCTCTGCATCGAGCGCGGCGTCAGGGCGTCGCGAGGTCGAGCAGGGAGGCCTCGAGCCGCTCGCGGTCGCTGTCGTCGAGGATCGCGCCCCACAGCGGGGCGCTGATGCTCCCGTCGGACGCCGCGATCACCAGGCGCACCACGGCGGGATCGAGCCCGTCGGCATGGAGCTCCTCGCGCCACTGCGTCGCGTCCTGCTGGGCGAGCTCGGCGAGTCCCGGCTCGAACATGAGGTGGGAGGCCAGGGCGATGGAATCGCGCAGCCGGTGGACGTCGCCCGCGTCGGCGAAGCTCACACGGACGTAGGCGCGGGTGAGCCGGCCGGGGGAGGGGGGCTCCGTGGCCGCGCTCGCGTGGACCTGATCCCGGAACTGGGCCATGAGGTCGCTTGCCAGGGTGTGCAGGAGCGCCTCCTTGCTGGGGAAGTGGTAGAGCAGGCCCCCCTTGGAGATGCCCGCCTCGGCGGCGATCTCGGAGACCGGCACCGCCGTGCCCTTCCGGCCCACCAGGCGGATGGCGGTGTCGAGGATCAGTCGCCTGGTGTCCTCCGCGCTGCGCCCTGCTGTGCGTGCCATGGCTCCAGTCTCCCTGATCCTCGCCGCGCCCGCCTCAGCGGGCGGCGGAGGCGGTGGCCCGGGTGTCGGGGATGAGGGCGAAGGCGACGACCGCCGAGACCACCATGACCCCCGCGGCGATCAGCGTGGTCACCTGCATCGCGGAGACGAAGGCGTGCTCGGCGGCCGCGAGGGCGGCGGCGTGGTCGGCGAGGACGGCCGACGCCGAGGACAGCGAGTCCTGCGCCCTCGTCGCCGTCGCGCCGGTGACATCCGGGGGGAGCGTGAGGCCGGAGCGGTAGAGCACGGTCATGACGGATCCCAGCACGGCGATGCCGAGGGCCACGCCCAGCTCGTAGGCCGTCTCCGACACCGATGCGGCGGCCCCGGCCTTCGCCGGACGCACCGCGGAGACGACGGCGTCCACGCTGAGCGTCTCGGCGATCCCGATGCCGAGCCCCAGGGGGACGAGTGCGAGCAGCACCCAGCCCAGCTGTTCGCTGCTCTCGAGCACTGCGAGCAGGCCGAGCCCCGCCGCCCCCGTCAGCAGCGCGAGGGCGATCGCTCGGCCGCGGCCCAGTCGTGCGAGCAGGAATCCCACGAGCAGCACTGCCGCCATGGACGCGAGAGCGACGGGCAGCTGCGCGATGCCGGCCTGGAGCGGGCTGAGGTGGCGGGCCAGCTGCAGGTACTGGGAGAAGAAGAACAGCACGCCGCTGAGCGCGAAGACGGAGGTGAAGTTGACCAGCACCGCGCCGCTGAAGGCGGCGTTGCGGAACAGATCCACCTCGATCATGGGCGAGTCGACATGGCGCTGGCGGCGCACGAAGAGCACGCCCCCGAGGATCCCTGCGGCGATCGCGAGGAGGGTGCCGACGCCGGCGCTCCCGCCGGCGATCTGCTTGACGGTGAGGACGAACGGGATGATCGCCATCATCGACAGGGCGCTGGAGACGAGGTCGAAGCGTCCCGGCGAGGGGTTGCGGGACTCCGGCAGCAGCCACCCGCCGGCGATCAGCACCGCCGCGATGACGGGGAGGTTGATGAGGAACACCGAGCCCCACCAGAAGCTCTCCAGCAGCGCCCCGCCCACCACGGGGCCGAGGGCGATCCCGCTGGCCGCTGCGGCGGACCACAGCGCGATCGCCCGGGTCCGCTCGGCGGGGTCGGTGAAGATGCTGCGGATCAGCGACAGCGTCGAGGGCATGATCGTGGCCCCGGCGATCCCCAGCAGCAGCCGCGCGGCGATGAGCACCTCGGCCGACGGAGCGAACGCTGCGAGGACGGAGGCCGCCCCGAAGGCGGTCGCGCCGAGCAGCAGCAGCCGCTTGCGCCCGATGCGGTCCGCGAGGTTGCCCATCGTGACCAGCAGCCCTGCCAGGGCGAGGGAGTAGATGTCCCCGATCCACAGCACCTGGGTGGCCGTGGGGGAGAGATCCGCCGTGAGGGCGGGCACGGCGAGATAGAGCACCGTCGCGTCGATGGCGAGCAGCAGCACAGCCCCCACCAGGACGGCCAGGGCGGCCCAGCGGCGCCGGGGGCTCATCGTGTCGGTCATCGGTACTCCTCAGAACTGAACCGTCGCGTCGGTACAGTTTCAAGGTCGTCGTGAACGACGGTCAAGGCGGTGCGGCCCGCGCCACACTCCGTCCCGCACAGCCGAGCGTCCGAGGTACCCACCCGACGTCGAGCTCAGCTCCGCCCATCGGACGCGGACCCGGCGGCGTCGTCCGCCGAAAGTCGGTTCACCGGCCCCTGCGCTCCTTGCGATCCTGGCACCACCCGCAACGAGAGGAAGCAGACCATGACCGAGAGTTCGAGAAGGTTCATGACCATGGCGGCCATCGCCGGAGCGCTCATCGCGGGCGTGCTCGCCCTCGTGATGCTCCTCGGCGATCAGCCGCTCGTGGGTGCAGGTCTCGCGGTGATCGCGATCGCCTCGCTCGGCACGCTGCCCCTCGCACGCCGCGGCAATCGCGCCGGCAGCTGAGCGACGCCCGCCTCGGCGGAGAAGGTGCCCGCGCGGGGTGTCGAGCACGCCGGGAGCCCTCATGGCAACAGCCGGGCCCTCCTTGTCCTGGTCAGGCCCGACGGCGCATAGTGGAGCCATGAGCGAGCCGAATGCGACGACGCAGCCCACGATCCACCCGATCCCCGACGGGCTGGCCGAACGTGCCGCCCTCCTCGGCGGCCCGGGCGGTGCGCTCACCGACGAGCAGATCACCGGCTTCGTCGCCGAGCAGCTCGCCGGGCAGGACCTCGAGGGCAGGAGCGTCTGCCTGATCATCCCGGACGGCACCCGCTCCGTCCCGCTGCCCAAGGTGCTGCCCGCGATCCACGACGCGCTCTCCGGCCGCGCCAGCTCCGTCACCGTGCTGATCGCGCTGGGCACCCACGCCGCGATGAGCGAGGCGGCGATCGACACCCTGCTCGGCGCCACCGAGCGCGGCGCGAAGGCCACCTACCCCGAGTGGACCGTCGTCAACCATGCCTGGGACGACCCCACCCAGATCGCCGACCTCGGCGAGATCTCCGCCGAGCAGATCGCCGAGCTCACCGGTGGCCTGCTCACCGACATCCCGATGCGGGTGCAGATCAACAAGCTGGTCGTCGAGAGCGACGTCAACCTGATCGCCGGACCCGTCTTCCCGCACGAGGTGGTCGGCTTCTCCGGCGGCAACAAGTACTTCTTCCCCGGCTGCTCGGTGCATGACGTCATCGACATCTCCCACTGGGTGGGCGCGCTGATCACCGCCAGCCGCATCATCGGCACCCTCGGCATCACCCCGGTGCGCCAGCTGATCGACGCCGCGAGCGAGCTCATCGACGCCGAGAAGCTCGCGTTCACCATGGATGTCGTCTCCGGCGGGCAGGACCTCAACGCCATCGCCTTCGGCGATCCGCAGGCCGCCTGGGCCGCGATGGCGAAGATCTCCGCGCAGACCCACATCACCTACGTCGACAAGCCGTACAAGCGGATCGTCGCGCTGGTCCCGGAGATGTACGACGACATGTGGACCGGCGCGAAGGGCTTCTACAAGTCCGAGCCCGTCTGCGCCGACGGTGGCGACGTGATCATCTACGCCCCGCACATCACCGAGGTCGCCGCGATGCACCCCGGCATCCGCGAGATCGGCTATCACAACATCGAGTACTTCACGAAGCAGTGGGACCGGTTCAAGGACCACCCCTGGGGCGAGCTCGCCCACTCCACCCACGTCACGGGCCTGGGCACCTACGACCCCGAGACGGGGGAGGAGAAGCAGCGGGTGAACCGCTACTTCGCGACCTCCATCTCGAAGGAGGAGTGCGAGGTCTACAACGTGCTCCACATGGATCCCGCCTCCCTCGACATCGAGGCGCTGCGCAACGACCCCGACACCCTCGTCATCGACCACGCCGGCGAGGTGCTCTTCCGCCTCGCCTCCGAGCGCGACGGCGCGGCAGGGCAGGACAAGTGACCACCACCCACCAGCGCACCGCCCCGTCGGCCCCCCGCTCGCTGTTCTCCCCCGGGCACCCCGGCTTCGAGGTCACCGCCATGACCCCGGATGCCCTGACCGGTGAGGCGCTCGCGCTCGCCGATGCGGTCTCCGCCGAGCTCGCCGGCGTGCAGCGCCTCGGCGTGGCCTACTCCGGCGGCGTGGACTCCGCGACCCTGCTCGCCCTCGCCATCCGGGCGCTCGGCGCCGAGAACGTCGTCGCGCTGCTCGGCGTCTCCCCGTCGCTCGCCCGCCGCGAACGACGCCTCGCCCACCAGGTCGCCGCGGTGATCGGGGCTGAGGTGGTCGAGGTCCACACCCACGAGGGCGAGAACCCCGAGTACCAGAAGAATGACGGCACGCGCTGCTTCCACTGCAAGGACGAGCTGTTCACCCGCATCGGCGACGAGGTCGTGGATGCGCAGCAGCTCGACGCGGTCGCCTACGGCGAGAATGCCGACGACGCCACCCGCCATGACCGCCCCGGCGCCGGCGCCGCCACCCGCCACCGGGTGCTGCGCCCGCTGTCCGTCGTCGGCATGACGAAGCAGCAGGTCAGAGAAGTCGCACGCGGCTTCTCTCTGCCGGTCGCGGACAAGCCCGCCGCGCCTTGCCTCGCCTCCAGGATCCCCTTCGGCGAGGAGGTCACCCCCGAGAAGCTGCGCCAGATCGACGATCTCGAGGACGCCGTCTACGAACAGGGCTTCAGCGACTGCCGGGTGCGCCATCACGGCGCCGTGGGCCGCATCGAGCTGCCCACCGGCGAGCTCGCCCGCGCCATGGAGCCGGGCATCCGCGCGGCCCTCGTCGCCGCCGGCAAGGAGACCGGCTTCCAGCACGTCACGATCGACCTCGACGGCATCCGCTCGGGCCTGTTCTCCCTCCAGATCGTGGGCAAGGGCGGGCGTGGCTGAGGCCGCAGCGGGCCCGCGCGACCCGGCGGCGGCCGACGGGCCAGCAGCGGCCGACGGGAAGATCGACGGCTTCCTCGACCTCGACCTCGACCGTGCCCGGCGCCGCGGGGCGCCCGAGGCGGTGCTGTGCGATGCCAAGAGCGTCCAGCAGGTCGCCGCGATCGCGGCGGAGTACGCGCGGCTGGACGCCGAGGGCCATGACGGGCTCGGGCCGGTGCTGTTCACCCGCGCCGATGCCGCGCGCGCCGAGGCGATCCTCGCCGCGCTGCCCGGGGCCTTCCATGACGCCGAGGCGCGGCTGCTGGCCTGGCCGTCCGCACCCCCGGAGCCGACGGGAGGCCTGGTCATCGTGGCCTGCGCCGGGACCAGCGACCTGCCGGTCGCCCGCGAGGCGGAGCTGACAGCCCGTTACCTCGGCCGCCCTACGCGGCTGATCGCCGACATCGGCATCGCGGGCTTGCATCGCCTGCAGTCGCGCCTGCCGGAGCTGCGCGAAGCGGCCTGCGTGGTCGTCGCCGCCGGCATGGACGGCGCGTTGCCCACGGTGGTCGCCGGGCAGATCAGTGCGCCCGTGGTCGCCCTGCCCACCTCCGTCGGCTACGGCGTCGCCAGCGGCGGGGTCACCGCCGCGCTCACCATGCTCTCGGCCTGCGCCCCCGGCATCGGCGTGGTCAACATCGACAACGGCTACGGCGCCGGACACCTCGCCGCCCAGATCGCCCGCTGGGCCCCGGCCGCGGGGGAATGACGGTGAGGATCCCGTCAGTGCCGCGCGGTCAGTGCCACCGCGCGAGCGACTCGGCGGTCTCCTGGACTGACGAGGATCCGGTGGCCACTGCGATCACGAGGTCATAGGCCTCATCGTCCGGTGCCTCGAGCGCGATTCCGTTGACACCGTAGAACACCACGACCCCGAGCCACCCCAGCCGCTTGTTCCCATCGAGAAGGGAGTGGTTGCGCACCAGCGACTCCAAGAGTGCGGCGGCCTTCAGGTCGATGGTGGGATAGGCCTCCCGTCCCCAGAGGCTGGTGGTGGGGCGGTGGGCGGCCGAATCCAGCAGCCCAAGCTCCCGCACCGGCCCCACCTGCAGGTCATCGATGAGGGAGAGCAGATCTTCTGTGCTGAGGAAGACGGTCACTGCGCGAGGCGGTCGAGCAGGTCGGCATACCGGGCCCGGCCCTGAGCGGAGAGCTCACCGACGAGCTGCTGGTGCCCTCGGCGGGCCGCTGCCTCGCGGATCGCGCGCACGGTTGCTTCCTGACGGCTGACCCCATCTCGCTCGGCCAGCTCTGCCAGGATCCGCTCATCAGCGTCCGTCAGACGCAGTGTCATTGCCATGCATGACATGGTATCACTGTGGTATCACCCCGGGCGAGGTTGCGGTGACGTTGGGCTCGAAGGGGCGCCTGACACTTGCGTCATCGCACCATCCGAACGGTAAAGTAAGTGGATGATGGCTTCCGTTCCCCGGTCGGCCCGCCCTGCGCACCGGCCCTCCGCCCGCGAGGCGATGCTCGATGCCGCCGAGGCGCACCTCAGCGCGGACGGCACCCTGACCCTCGACTCCGCCGCCCGCGCCGCGGGAGTCAGCAAGCCCGGGCTGATGTACCACTTCCCCACCAAGGAGCAGCTGCTCGCCGCGATCCTCGACCACATGGCCGCCCGCTACGAGCGCGGAATGGCGGCGGCGGTCGCCGAGCTCTCAAGGGATGCCGAACTCCCGAAGCGTGAAGCGCCCGGCCCCGCCGTGAACTCGATCTTCGCCGACGCTCCCGCGACTCAGCGCGTCCTGGCCTACTTGGACTGGGCCTGCACGGCACCGCTCAGCGCTTCTGACCTGGTGATCTTCGCGGACCCTCGCCTCCGTGTCAGCCTCACCGAGCGGTGGCAGGAGCAGATCGTCCGCTGGTTCCACGTTCCCGCGGGAACGCCGGCGGACGAGCGGGCACGGCTGCTGGCGGTGCGGCTGATGGCCGACGGCATCTGGTTCGACCGCGCCGCCGGGTTGCTCGAGACCGATGACGAACAGGCCGCTGCGCTGCACGAGCTCGCCGTGGGTCTGCTGGGGGGTGAGGCATGAGCCCCTGGCTGCTGCTGCTCGGAGCAATCCTCAGCGAGGTGACCGCGACCCTCGCCCTGCGCGGCGCCCTGGACCGCCCGGCCCTCTACGTCGTGGTCGTGACCGGCTACGCGATCTCCTTCGTCCTGCTCGCCCAGGTGCTTCGGCGCGGTATGGGCCTCGGCGTCGCCTACGGGATCTGGGGCGCCTGCGGGGTGGTGTTCACCGCGGCCCTCTCCGCAGTGCTCTTCGGTGAGGCGTTCACGGCGCTCAAGGTCAGCGGCATTGTGCTGATCGCCGCCGGGGTGGTGGTCGTCGAGCTCGGCTCCCAGCGGGCCCGGCGCGCAGAGGCGGCGGTCTCAGAGGAGGCGGTCTCATGAGCTGGCTGCTGCTGGGCGGGGCGATCCTCTCCGAGGTCGCCTCGACCCTCTCCCTGCGCGTCGCCGCCGGCGGCCGACGGGCCTGGTACGCCCCGGTGATCCTCGGATACCTCATCGCCTTCGCACTGCTCTCCGGAGCGCTGCAGGCGGGAATGCCGCTCGGGGTGGCCTATGGCATCTGGGCCGCCGCCGGGATCGTGCTCACCGCTCTGCTCTCCCGGGCGCTGTTCCGCGAGGCGCTCACCCCGATGATGCTCGCCGGGATGGGACTGATCGCGGCCGGGGTGCTGCTCGTCGAGCTGGGCAGCGCGGGCTGACGCCCGCTGGGCGCCGTCGGCCCGCCGTTCTGGCACAGTGGCCGACGAGGCATTGCCCAGCCGCGCTGGGGTCCGGTCCCGCTGCCCGGGGCGCTGCGTGCGCTGACAGGTTGCCGCTGGTTGCCCCTGGCCGGGGTAGGATCATCCGGCAGACAGCAGGCGCAGGTGCCCCGTCCGGAGCACGGTCGGGGTCGGTATGCGCCTCAGCAGACAGGCAACGCCGAGCAGGCGGGGACGGAGCCGGCCAGGTGGCGGACAAGCGCGTGACGATCTATGACGTCGCAAAGACCGCAGGTGTCGCCCCGTCCACGGTCTCCCGGGCCTTCTCGAGGCCCGGCAGGGTCAGCGCCGCCACCCACGCCACTGTGATGGCCGCCGCCAAGGAGCTCGGCTACCGCACCAGCGCCCCCGCCGCCCAGGAGCGGGGCCATCGCCACCACCGCCTCGGCATCGAGGTCCCCGACCTCACCAACCCCTACTTCGCCGAGCTCGTCTCCGGCATGCAGGAGGCCGCGCATGAGCAGGAGTTCCTGCTGCTCCTGCTCGACACCGTGGAGGATGAGGCGCGCGAACGCACGAGCCTCGAGAGCGCCGTCAACGTGGTCGACGGCATCGTGCTCGCCGGCACCCGCCTCTCCGACGCCACCCTCAACCACCTCACCAAGCGCATCCCCGTGGTGGTGCTGAACCGCCGCGTCGCCGGCCTGGATTCGGTCACCCCGGACTATGAGCACGGGATGGGCCAGGCCATGGCGCACCTCGCCGAGAACGGGTCCCGCACCGTCACCTACGTGGCCGGTCCGGTGAACTCCTGGTCCGACGGGGAGCGCTGGCGGGCCGCCCGCGTCGCCGCCCGCCAGCACGGGCTGCAGGTGCAGCGCCATGGTCCCTTCGCGCCGACCACGACTGGCGGGGAGCAGGCCTTCGAGGAGCTGCGCGACTCCCTTCCCCACGCGGTGATCTGCTACAACGACCTGGTCGCCTTCGGATTCCTGGTCTCCGCGCTGCGCGCCGGGATCCGGGTGCCCGGGCAGCTGTCGGTGATGGGACATGACGACATCCAGCTCTCGCGACTGGTGGGCGGTGGTCTCACCACCGTGGTCAGCCCCAAGCGGGCGCAGGGTCGGGCCGCGGTGGAGCGCCTGGTGCGTCGGATCGAGAACCCGTCGGCGCATCGCGCCCCGGTCGAGGGCTCCCTGCCGGTGCGGCTGGTGCCGCGGGGCAGCACCGGGCCTCGCGAAGCAGGTGCCTGAGCTCCGCGGAGCAGGTGCTGGCGCCCTTTCGCGCCGGGCGATCGTGCACCGCGAGGTCGGCAACCGGTGACAACCCTCGGCACTCTTCGCCCACCCTTGCCAAGATGGCGGCATGAGCAACGACGCCTTCGTGCCGCACCCTGACAGACTCTTCCCCGCCGACCCCGCTGTGCGCGAGATCGCTCGTGGGCTCTACGAGCTCGAGAAGGACCAGCCGATCGTCTCGCCCCACGGGCACGTCGACCCCCGGCTGCTCCTCGACAACGAGCCGTGGCGCGACCCTACCTCGCTGTTCATCACCCCTGACCACTACGTCAACCGCCTGATGCACGCCCGTGGCGTGGACCTCGCGGACCTCGGCGTGGGCCAGGGCCCGCTCGACGAGAAGGCCTCCCGCAAGGCCTGGCACCTGCTGGCCGAGCACTGGCACGCCTACGTCGGCACCCCCTCCCGCTACTGGATCGAGCACGTGTTCCACGAGGTCTTCGGCCTCGAGACGGTGCTGAACCCGCGCACCGCCGACGCGATGTATGACGCGATCGCCGAGAAGCTCACCCGCCCGGAGTTCCGTCCCCGCGCCCTGTTCGAGCAGTTCGGGATCACCGTCCTGGCGACCACCGACGACCCCGTTGATGACCTCGCACCGCATGCCGCGCTCGCCGCCGACGAGTCCTTCACCGGCCGGGTCATCCCCACCTTCCGCCCGGACAAGTACCTCGAGGCCGGCCGTCCCGACTTCCTCGCTCTCACCGATGCCCTCGGCGAAGCTGCTGGTGTCGACGTCAGCACCTACGACGGCTACCACGAGGCGATGCGCGCCCGCCGCCTCTACTTCCGCGACCACGGCGCGGTCTCCTCCGACCACGCCCACATCGATCCGGGCACCGCCCGGCTCAGCGATGAGGACGCTCGCCGCCTCTACACCGCCGCGCGCTCCGGTGAGATCGGCGCCGACGACGCAGTGGCCCTGCGCCGCCACCTGCTGGGAGACCAGGCCCGCCTTGCTGCCGAGGACGGTCTGGTCATGACCATCCACCCGGCCGTGCTGCGCAACCACAGCGACGAGATGTTCGAGAAGTTCGGCGCGGACGTCGGCTTCGACATCCCGGTGGCCGTGGACTATGTCCATCACGTGCGCCCGATGCTCAACGACGTGGGCCACCACCCGAACTTCCGCACCGTGCTGTTCACGATCGATGAGACGGTGCTCTCCCGCGAGATCGCGCCGCTGGCCGGCGTGTACCCCTCCGTGTTCGCCGGTGCCCCGTGGTGGTTCATCGACTCGCCCGACGCAATCCTCCGCTACCGCCGCTCCGTGTCGGAGACCCTCGGCTACTCGCGGACCAGCGGCTTCATCGACGACACCCGCGCGTTCTGCTCGATCCCGGCCCGGCATGACATGTCCCGCCGCCTCGACGCAACGCACCTCGCAGGCCTGGTCGCCGAGCACCGGATGCGTCTTGAGGACGCTCAGGAGCTCGTGGCCACCCTGCCCGATCAGCAGCCGCGCGAGGTCTTCCGCCTCGGCGCTGCAGGAGAGAAGAACTGATGAGCACTCCCAGCCCCTCGGACGTGGGCCGTCTGGTCCACCTCGGCATCGGCAACTTCGCCCGTTCCCACACCCTGTTCAGCACCGACGTCGCCGGTGGCTGGTCCGTGGTGGCCTTCACCGGTCGCTCGGCCGCGATGGCTGATGCGCTGAACGCCCAGGGCGGCAGGTACGGCCTGATCGTGCGCGGCCCGGAGCAGGATGAGGTCAGCCTCGTCGACGTCATCGACGAGGTGTTCCCCGCCTCCGACGTCGACGCCCTGGTGCGCCTGCTCGCCGATCCCTTCACCGCGGTGGTCACCCTGACCATCACCGAGAAGGGCTACGCGGCCGGCAGCGATCCCGCGACCTCCGCCCCGGCCCGCATCGCGCTCGGGCTGAAGGCCCGCCGTGAGGCCGGGGTCACCGAGCCGATCGCTCTGGTCTCCTGCGACAACCTCACCGGCAACGGCGAGGTGCTGGGCCAGGCGGTCCTCGCCGAGCTCGACGAGGAGACCAGGGCCTGGTTCCCGGACCATGTCGACGTCATCTCCTCGATGGTCGACCGGATCACCCCGTCCGCCGATGACGGAGCCTCGGAGACCGTGCGCGCGCAGACCGGCCTCGCGGACAGCGTCCCGGTGGTCACCGAGCCCTTCTCCGAGTGGGTCGTGGAGGACCGCTTCCGCGGCCGCCGCCCCGAGTGGGAGAAGGCCGGCGTGCAGTTCACCGACGACATCGAGGTGCACGAGCTGCGCAAGCTGCGTCTGCTCAACGGTGCCCACACCCTGATGGCCTACGCCGGTCAGGTCGCGGGCGTTGCGCGCGTGGACGAGGCGATCGCGCACCGTGAGGTGCGGGCGCTGGTCGAGCAGCTGTGGGTCGAGGCCCGCTCGACCCTGCCGCTGCCGGATCACGAGCTCGACGCCTACACCTCCGCGCTCGAAGTGCGGTTCCGCAACCCGCGCCTGGCGGACAACCTGATCCGCATCGCGGCGGACGGCTCCGTGAAGCTGCCCGTGCGTGCCCTGCCCGTGATCGCCGAGCGTGGCGGCCCGGACAAGGCTCCCGGCGAGGTCGCGGCCGTCGCCGCCTGGACGGCCTGGGTCACCGACCGCGTGCGCGGCGGCCGTGAGGTCCAGGACCCGAAGGCGGCCGAGATCGCGACCGCCGCGGCCATCCAGGACGCGACCGAGCGGGTCACCGCCCTGCTCGCCCTGATCGACGTGCCCGCCGGCGACCCCCTGATCGCCGCGGTGGCCGCCGAGGAGAAGCGCCTGCCGCGTCCCTGACGGCGCCTGGCGCGTCCCTCAGGGTCGTTGCTGCCCAGTGATGAGCGCGCGAGAACCATCCGTGGTTCTCGCGCGCTCATCATTCGTGGGCCCCCCTGCGCGTCAGGGGAATCAAGGAGTTCATCACTCCCCAGCAGCCTCGCGCGGGTGGGTGTGGTCAGCGAGCTGCCGTGCGGGGTGATCGCGGGCCTGCCCCCGACGGTCCGAGGGCGACGAAGGTCGCTCCGATGGCGAGGAACACGGCACCGGCGCCCACGTTCGCGGCGAGCATGAGGAGGCCGGCGACGATCATGAAGACGATCGCGTTGGCCGTGCGGAGGACGGACTGGGTGGCGGGGTCGGTGAGGGTGAGGTGTCGCGAGGTGCTCATGCCGTCAGCCTGCCTCCGCTCGGCGAGGGGGCCATCAGTCCGGCGTAGGGTCCGGCCTCGACCATGGTGGGGGATGTCGGCCGCCCTGCGGCCTACCGCAGCCGCGGCACCCAGCAGCGCACGCGCGCGCTGTACCGCGCATACTCCTCGCCGAAGCGGCCGGCGAGGTCACGCTCTTCCTCGGGTCGCACCAGCAGATGCCAAAGCACCCCGCCGGCCAGCGAGTAGAGGATCACCAGCCACGAGGCCCCGAGCAGACCCACGGCCACGCCCTGCGCGATCCCAGCAACCGCCATCGGGTTGCGCACCCATTGGTACGGGCCCGCGACTACCAGCTCGTTCGCCATCGCACCGGGCAGCGGCGTGCCCCGGCCCCGCCGGGCCATGGTCACCGCCGAGGCGACACCGAGCAGGCTCGCGGCGAGCAGCAGAGCCACTCCGGCGAGCACCGTGACCAGGCGGGCGGCCTCCGGGAGCACGGCGGCCACCTGCCAGCGCCGCTCCAGCCAGATCATCGGCAGCGGCAGCACCACCAGGAACAGCGTCCAGAACGCCATCATCTGGAGCAGGGTCGCCACCAGAGGGGCGTTCCCCTCGACCCGGCGGGCGGGCCGGAAGGCGAACGGGCCCACGAGGAATGTCGTCATCGGGATCCGGTCCCAGAGCACCAGCATCCCCGCGAGAACCGAGCCGGCCGAGGCGGCGATCATCGCCACCGCACCCCACCCGGCCTGCCCGGTCAGCGTCGCATAGAGCACAATCCCAGCCGTGACCAGCAGGGTCCAGGGAGCCGCGACCCAGGTCGCCCAGCGGATCCCGAGCGCCACAAGCGCAGAGGCCACCACGAACAGGGGGATGTCGAGCGCCCCCACCAGCAGCGGGTCCAGGCGTCCCAGGGTCGCCGTGGCCACGGCGGGGACCGTCGGCACGAGCACCCACCACAGGGCCCCCGCGATGGCCTGGACGGCGAAGTAGGCGCGGCCGGTGGCGCGGGTCAGCAGGGGCATGATCCGGTCAGGATATCCGTCCCGACCGATCAGCTGACGAGCCCAGCCGACCGGCCGAGATGACCTGCCCAGCGGCCCGCGCCTGCGGCTCGACCCAGGCCGGGTCGGGCCGGGTCAGGCCAGGTCGGCGAGCTTCTCGAAGCGTTCGAGACGCTCGCGGTAGTAGTCCTGGTGGGCGGCGACGGGCTCGACATGCGTGAGCACCGGCGCTTCGGCGACGGGAACGCCGGGAGCCGCCTGCTCGAGCGCCATCACGGCGGCGCCGCGCATGGTCGAGCGGGACACGGCGACGTGGTCGATCGGGGCGCCGAGGGCGTCCGAGAGCAGGTGCAGCCAGCCGGGGATCGCCCCGGTCATGCCGCCGGAGAGCACGATCCGCTCCGGCTCGCCACCGGCCTCGCGCATCTGATCGGCGATCCGCAGGAACGACAGGGCCACGCCCTCCATCGCTCCGCGCAGCATGTCCTGCCAGGTGGTGGAGGCGCCGACGTTCGCGAACATCGCCCGCGAGCTGCCGCGCCACTTGGTGCCGCGCTCCCCGGAGAAGAAGGGGATGACCAGCGGGGTGCCGGCGGAGACCGGGGCGGAGAAGAGTGACGTGGTGTCCGTCTGGGACACCTCGAAGGGCATCGCCAGCTCGTTGCGGCACCAGTCGAGCACCCGCCCGCAGTCGCTCATCGCGGAGCCGACGAGGCTGCGCTGCTGGTCCACGCGGTAGGCCCACAGCCCTCTGGGAAGGGTGGGGATCTGGGTGGAGAGCAGCTGGCGGATCGCGCCCGAGGTGGCGGTCGAGATGCCCCAGGTGCCCTCGCCGAGCGCACCGATGCCGAGGTTCGCGGCCAGGCCATCACCGATCACCGGCAGCCACACCGCGTTCTTCAGCTGCGGGAACTCGGCCGCCAACGGGCTGCCGGCGACGGGGATCGCATCCGAGGGATCCAGGGCCGCGCCCATCGCGGAGGCGTCAACGCCCACGGCCTCGAGCAGCTCGGGCACGTACTGGCCGGTGCGGCGGTCGATCATGCCGGACCAGGCCGCCGAGGCGGTGCCGAGCGCCGGGGTGCCCAGCAGCTTGAACGCCGCATATTCGCCCAGCGCCATGAAGCGGGTGGTGCGTGCGAAGACGTCCGGCTGCGTCTCGCGCAGCCAGGCCAGCCGCGGTGCGGTGTACGAGGAGTGCAGGCGTGCGCCGGTGCGCTCGTGCAGGCCCTCCACGTCAAGGGTCTTGGCGAGCGCGTCGACCTGGGTGTGGCAGCGGGTGTCCGCATAGGTGATGCAGGGGGTCAGCGCATTGCCGGCGGCGTCGACCGCGACCAGCGTGGATGCGAAGGTGTCGAAGCCGATCGCTGTCACCTCGCCGGGCAGCGGGGAGCTGGTGAGGACGGCGGCGAGGGAGGCGCGGATCTCCTCGACGATCTGGTCCGCGTCGATGGTGCTGGTGCCGTCGTCCGCGACGGTGAACTCGTGAGATTCCTTGTGGTTCAGCCGTCCGAGCTCGCGGCCGGAGACGTCGTAGACCGCGGCGCGGGTGCCGCCGGAGCCGATGTCGATCCCGACGACGAGCGGTCCCTGGGCCTCTTCGACCGGGATGTTGAAACGGGGCATGGGGATCTCCTGCGCTCGTCGGGGCCACCTCCGTACGCTCGGCATCGATGCGGCGCCGCGGAGTCGTCCGGTCAGCATACGAGGGGACCCGCAGGAGACGGCCGGTTCGCCATGGGTTGCCACGGGGCGGCAATGACGCCTCGCATCGGTGCCGCTCGGGCGCCGGGACGGTGTTGCCTCGTCCCGACGCCCGACGCCCGACGCCCGACGCCCGACGCCCGACGCCCGACGCCCGACGCCCGACGCCCGACAGTGCTCAGCTGAGCACAGACTCCCCGAGGTACTCACCCTCGGTGCAGCCGGGCGGGATCGCGAACACTGCCGAGCCGATCGGGGTGGTCCACTGGTTCAGCAGATCCAGGGTGTCCAGCCGTTGCTGGATCGGCAGGAACTGGCCGAGCAGATCGGCCTGGAAGGACACGAAGATCTGCCCGGCCTCCGAGATCGCCTCGGAGTCCGGCGGCGGCGCGATGTCGTAGTTGTATGGCCGTCGGAAGACCTCCTGATGTTCACCCTCGTCGATGCCGTGCGCGCGGCGCATATGGGAGAACTCCCCGATCACGGGGAACCCGTTCGCGGAGACCTTCTCGAAGTCCGCGCGGGAGGTCTCCGTGCCGCCGGTGAGCGGTGCGCCGCTGTCCAGGCGGGTTCCGGTGGCCTGTTCACGAGCTGTGCGGTCGGCCTCGTCCCAGCCGTCCAGATCCATCCGGATCCGACGGATCACCATCGAGGTGCCGCCCGCGAACGGGCCCTCCTCGATCCACACCACCTTCGAGAAGTGCTCAGAGCCGGGGGCGGCGTTCGCGCTGCCGTCCAGCTGGCCGAAGAGGTTCCTCATCGTGGCGCCGGGGGCCTGCGTCCCCGGGGAGCGCCGGAAACCGGGCTGCACCCAGCGCACCCGGGTGAAGGCTCGGGAGTCCTTGAGCAGCATCCGCACCGCGTGGGAGACCGTGAGCGGGTCCTCCGCCGCGATCATCAGCAGCAGGTCCCCGCCGGTGAAGCGGTCCTCGAGCTGATCGATCCCGAAGGCAGGCAGCGGGGCCAGCCAATCCGGGACGGGCCGTTCGGCCCGCGCCATCAGGCCCGCCCCGAACCCGACCGTGACGGTGAGCGCGGCCGGCTCCGCCGCCATCTCCGGCTCCGTGTCCGCGAGCGCCGGCACGCCCTGGGTGAGACGGGCGGCATCATCGGTGAGCAGCCGCAGCAGGCGCAGCACTCCCTCACGGGCCACGTCCTCTCGCAGATCCAAGCCGACGAAGGTCGCGGCTGCGGGAGCGGGGGTCTCCACCCCCGCCTGGTGCTCGCCATGGAAGGGAACGGTCACCCCGCCGTGAAGGGAAGGCTCGGCGGCGGCCGACAGGGACGCCTCATTCCCAGCGCCGTCCCGCAGTGCCCGGTCCAGGCCGACGGAGGCGGCGCCCACGCCGAGCGCTCCCACACCGAGCGATCCGGCACGCAGCAAGTGGCGACGTCCGGGCCTAGGCGCGGAGGTGTCCTGCGGGGTCACTGGTCCTCCTCGGGCTCGTACTTCTCCTGGGCGCCTGCGAAGTCCTTCACGGTGGCGGTGAACGGCTGCTCGGTGCCGTCCTCGAACTCCAGGATCAGTTCCACCTCGTCCCCCGGCAGCAGAGCAGCGGTGAGCTCCATCAGCATGAGGTGGTTCCCGCCGGGCTCGAGGACCAGCTCACCTCCGGCCGGCAGGGGGAATCCGCCCTCCTTCTGCTGCATGCTCATACCGCCCGATCCGTCGGCGGTGGTCTCGTGGAGCTCCACACGGGAGCTGGCCGTGGTCCGCGCCCCGCTCAGGACGAGATCCTGCTCGGTGCCGTTGAGGAGCGTGCCGAAACATGAGCTCATGCCCTCCTCGGCGGCCTTGACCCAGGGATCGGCGACGGTCAACGAGTCGGTGGGGACTGTGCTGTCGGAGGGGGACCCTTCAACAGCTCCGGCTCCGTCCCCACCTCCGTCGCCGCCTCGGTCGCTGCGGGGGTCACCGGGGTCACCGGCGCACGCGGCCAGGGGCAGGAGCAGCGCTGCGAAGGCCGCGCGACGTGGCAGGCGGGCGGAGATCAGGGACGGGGTGGGCGGAGACGCTGCGGTCACGGAGACGGTGGGCTGCGGAGCGGTGTGCGATGACGTGCTGCGGGACATGCGAGGTCCTTTCGGAGACGCCTCGTCGGCCGATGGCGGGTGCGCGATCGGCAGCGGGCGTGAGGGAGCATCAGCACGGCGGAGCCGTGCCGGGATCATCCGAAGGGCTGCCTGAGCAGGCAGGGAGACTGCACCGACGACGCTGGGCGTCGGCGGCGCTCAGGCGGCCAGGACCAGGGGCGGGCCGCGTCGTTGCTGAGGGGAGAGCACCGCCCGGCGGACGTGCCGCAGCGGGGCACCCTCCGGCACCGGTCGGGACGGACCGGGCAGCACCAGGTGGGGGAGGGCCACTGCCTGTGGTGGCCTGCCCAGCACGTTCAGGACGGAGATGATCAGCCCGGTGCAGCGCAGCAGGAAGTTCTCCCCGCGCTGCAGCAGCAGCGTCGTCACGAGCGCGGCGGCGAGGTGCCACAGCAGCATCTGCAGGTCGGCGTGGGTCCCGTGCAGTGAGTGCTCGGCAGCCGCTGCGACCCCGTCGGCCCCATGCCCGGAGTGCAGTGAGGAGCCCGGGGACGTTCCCTCCCCGAGGAGGCTGTGGGCGCCGTGGCCCAGATGGGAGCCCGGCGGGGCGACCAGCGTGATGCTCGGATCTCCCGGGGTGCCCGCGGTGAACAGCCCATGGAACAGGGCCTGGCTGATGAGCACGGCCGCCCCCATCCGAGGGAGCGAGAACCGGGAACCGGCAAGCACCGTGCATGCCGTCACGGCGAGCCACCACGGGACGGCCACTCCGAGCCAGGAGGGCATCGCGCCGCCGCCCACCAGGTGCCCGCCGAGGGCGACCAGGGTCGCGATCGAGGCGGCCATCCCCCCGCGCAGCAGGCGCAGGGGGGAGCGGCTCGAGGTCATGGACCCCATTCTGCCTCGCTCAGCGAGCAGGGGTGGAGCCTGTCCCCGCAGTGTCCGCCGAAGCGTCCTATGCCGTGGGCGGCACCACCATCACCGGTCCCTCCGCCTTCGCCAGGACAGTTCGCGAGACCGAGCCGAGCAGAGTGGAGACCACGCGGCCATGCCCCCGCGTGCCGAGCACGGTGAGCTGGGCCGTCCCGGTGGCGTCCAGCAGAGAGGGTGCAGGATCGGCCACCATCGCCGTACCGCTGATCGTCAGGTCCGGGTAGTCCTCGCGCAGCGACTCGATGACGACCTCGAGCTCCTTCGCGAGCTCCTGCTGATGCTTCTCCAGGATGTTCGCGTCAGGGAGCCAGGCCATGTACGCCGTGCCCCAGGCGTCGGGGCGCGGCATCACCGCGAGCAGCTGCAGCGGAGCCTTGAGCCGTCGTGCCTCCTGCGCCGCCTGTTCCATCGCGGGCCGGTTGAGCTGGTACAGGTCCACGCCCGCCACGACGGGGGTATCCAGCTGCTGCGGGGTGAAGCGGTCGGCGCCCTGACCGGGGTCGATCTCGTACTGCTCCGGCACCACCACGGTGGGGCAGTGGGCGTGGGCAGGCAGGGCGGAGGACACCGAGCCCAGCAGACGCCCGAGGAATCCGCCCAGGCCACGAGCGCCGACGACCGCAAGCTGCGCCTTCGTGGACAGGCCCACCAGCACTCCGGCCGCGTCGCCGAATTCGGTGCGCAGATCGACCTCGCCGGGATAGTCGCGCAGATGCTCTCGCGCCATGTCCAGCAGCTCCTCGGCGGCGGCGAGACGGGCGACGTCCGCGGGCACACTGGGTATCAGCGTTGCGTCCGCGTACGACATGGTGGGCACCGTGTACGCGGTGACCACCGTGAGCGGGCTGCCCAGGCGCTGAGCGGCGCGCGCCGCGTAATAGAGTGCGCGCACGGAGTGGTCCGAGGCGTCGAAGCCGACGAGCACCCCGAGGGGACGAGAACCGGGATCAGTGGGGAGCGGGGACTGCGAGGTGACGCCGTCGTCGTGCATCTGGACCTCCTGGGCCGGGGGCTTCAGCGGCCGACGACGGTGCCCCCGTCGATGAGTCCGTCACCGGTGATCTCATCGTAGGGCCGCCCCGAGGGCGCAGGACGGGCCGAAGGTCCGGATCCGCAGAGGGTCTGCGCTCTGGGCGCGGACCTCTCCTTCACCGCGACGACCGCGGAATGCACCGCGACGACCGCGGAATGGCGCGGACCGGCGCTCTGAAGGGACGGGCGGGGCCCGAGCTGTGACGGGCGTCGAGCGGGGCCCGGCCCGACGTGCTCACACCTCGGGCTGATCAGGCAGCCCGAGCTCCTGCGCGTAGCGGTCCCGCAGCTGCTCCCAGCCGTGGTCGAGGGCGTCACGTCCCACGATCCGTTCCTGGTCCAGGCCCTCCAGGCGGGCGTCGAGCACGGCGAGGCACACCTGCCAGCCGGCCAGGTAGGTCGGGGCCAGCTGCGGGTCGGCGAGCTTCATCAGCAGCGTCAGCCGGGCCTCGTCGATCAGCCATTCCAGGACGTCATCGCCCCAGCGGTGGCTCAGCGCATGATCGCCCGCGGTGGCCAGCACATCGACGGCGACCGGATCAGCCTCGGGGGTCTCTCGCGAGAGCACCGGACCGACCTGGTTCAGCGGCCGCTCGGGCACGATCGGCGACCAGGTCGCCAGCAGCTCGGGAACGGTGAGATGAGACCAGATCTGCTCACCGGTGCCGGCGAGGTCCACCTCGAGGATCACGGCGTCCTCGGTGAGGTCCACCGCGACCGGGAGTGCGGCGATGCGCTGGTCGATGTCTGGAACATTCCCGGGCTCGTTCACGGGGAGATCTCCTTCCGTCTCTCGCGCTGAGCGGCGCGAGCGGGGTGATGGTGTGGGGCCATTCTCCACCCGGCACCCTGCGGGAGGCAGGACGTCACGGTGCCCATAGCTCGACAGTCAGCTCACGAACCGGATTCCGCCGCGGCATGGTTCGTGAGCTGACTGTCGAGCTGGGCTGAGGCTGGGTCAGCCCTCCCGGCGGCCGAAGCGGGGCGCCGGCAGCGGGGGTGCGACCGCGGCGGGCTTCTGCGCGAGCAGCGCGAGGGCCTCGGTGATCCCACGCGCGAGCTGCGGGTCCTCGCCGCCGACCCAGGCGTTCGGCGGCAGCGGCACCTCGATGTCGGGCTCCACGCCGTAGTTCTCGATCGCCCAGTCCTCGCCCTCGAACCAGCTCGCGTACTTCGGCTGGGTGACGCCGGTGCCGTCGACCAGGTCGAAGCGGCCGTCGATGCCGATCACCCCGCCCCAGGTGCGGGTGCCGATGATCGGGCCGATCTCCAGGGCGCGCGAGACGGCGTTCACGATGTCGCCGTCGGATCCGGCCTCCTGGTTGGTCACCAGCACCACCGCACCGCGCGGTGCGAACGCCGGATAGGTGCCGGGCCGCTGGTGGCGCGGATAGCCCCAGGACAGCACCCGGCGGGCGATCCGGTCGGTGACCAGCTGCGAGGTGTGGCCGCCGCTGTTGTAGCGCACGTCTACCACGAGGCCCTCCTTGGTGGATGCCTCGCGCAGGTCACGGTGCATCTGCGCCCAGCCGGAGGAGACCATGTCGGGGATGTGCAGGTAGCCGAGCCGACCGCCCGAGAGCTCCTCCACCAGTGACCGCCGGGCCGCGACCCAGGCCTGGTAGCGCAGCGCGGAATCGTCGGCCAGCGGCGTGACCGCCACCCGATGCTCGGCGCCGTCACGCAGCAGCACCAGCTCGGTGGGCTTGTGCGCCGCACCGACCAGCGCTGCCTCGACGCCCTCGGAGTACACCGGGCGGCCGTCGACGCGGAGCACCGCATCGCCCACCTCGGCGCCCACCCCGGGGGCCAGCAGCGGAGAGCGGGCATCCGGATCGGAGGAATCGCCCGGCAGGATCCGGGTGATCACCCAGCGCCCGTCCCGGAGCGCGAAGTCAGCTCCCAGGTAGGCGGGGAGCATCGGCGGATCGGCCTGGTAGACCCCGCCCTGCACATAGGCGTGCGAGGTGCCCAGTTCGCCCTGGACCTCCCACATCATGTCCTGGAAGTCGTCCTCGGTGACCAGGCGCTCGATCACCGGGTCGTACCAGGAGGTCATCGCGTGCCAGTCCATGCCGTCCATGTCCGCACGCCAGTACTGCTGGGCCATGATCCGGTAGTTGTCCCAGAGCATGCCGCGACGCTCCTTGACCGGATCCACGTTCAGGCGCATCCGGCCGGTGTCGATGACCACCCGGGCGGGGTCCTCGTCCTCGGCCTTGCGGGTGGCGGGGATCTGCACCCAGCTCTCACCCTGCTTGACGACCAGGGTCTCCCCGTCGCCTGAGGCGGAGAGGTCGGTGACGCCGTCGGCGAGCACGGTGAGCTTGCGGTCGGTGAGGCTCCAGCGCTCGAGCGTCGGCGTCGGCGCATCGCCCTCGACTCCGGCCCGGGTGCTGCCGAGCACCCCCTGCTGGGGATGGCGCAGCCAGACGAAGCCGTCGCTGACCGCGGTCAGGTGCGAGTAGTAGCCGGAGACCACCGAGAACGGGACCAGGCGGGACTCGATGTCGTCGAGCTCGATGCGGGTGCTGGGTGGCCGGCCGGCTGCCTCGGCACCGGCGGCGCTGTGGGAGGTGGCCGGCTGGGTGGAGGCGGCGACTGCAGCCTTCTGGTGGGAGGCCTCGCTGCCGGCGGCCTCGCTCCCGACGCCGTCGGTTCCGGCGCCGTCGGCGCTCGCGGCATCCTTCCCGCCGGGACCGCCGGGGCCGTCCTTGGGGTCCTTGTCGGAACCGGCCGGGCCCCAGCCGTCGGGGTGCGGGCCGAAGGGGTCGGGGGTGGTCCGCTCCAGGGGCAGCAGGAACGGCCGCTCGGCGTTGACGAAGCCGAGGTCGAAGACCATGTCGTCGTACACCGTCTCGAAGGTGCGCAGGCTCAGCAGCGCGAGGTGCTTCCCATCCCGGCTGAAGGCGGGGGAGCCATCCTGGTACTTGCCGGAGGTCAGCGCCCGGCCCGTCGGCTCCTGCTCCTCGGTGTCCGAGAGCATCAGCCGGCTGAGCTCCCAGGAGTTCGGCTCGGCCCATACGAGCCAGCGACCATCCGGTGACCAGGCCAGGTCCTTCACCTCGCCGCCGCCGGATCGGCCGACCTCGCGCACGTGGTCCAGTCGCGGGGTCTCCACCGCCGTCTCGGCGTCCTGCTCCCAGGCGGAGGCCGACGGGTCCTTCGCAGCCTGCGAAGAGGCCTTCGCCGGGTCCTCGATCCCGCGCAGCGTCACCAGGCGCACCACATTGTCGTGGGAGGAGATCGCGACCTTCGAGCCGTCCGGGGAGGGGATCGCGTGCAGGATGCGGCCCACCTCGCCGAGGTCGAGCCGGATCTCCTCGCCGCCGCCGTCCAGCCGCGCGAGAGCCAGCACGTCGGAGCCGACGCCGCCCTCCTCCCGATCTGAGAGCGCCTCCGCATCGGAGACGAACAGGGCGAAGGGGGAGCGGCCCAGCGGGCGGACCTCGCGCAGCCGCAGGCCGCAGGTCCCGGCCAGCAGGCGGGAGGGCCCGCCGCGGTGGGTGAGCGCATGGGCGCTGCCCCGCCACTCGACGACGCTCGCACGCGCATCGTGCAGAGGCCTCATGGCCAGGAGGTTCTCTGTCGCGGAGGCGGGCCGCGGCAGCCGGGAGGCGCCGACGCCGGAGGCCAGGATCTCGATCTCGCGCGGCTCGGCGTCCAGAGACTCCATCGCGAAGAGCCGGCCGCGGGAGCTGAACACGATGGTGGAGCCATCGGTCGCCGGCTCGCGCAGGTAGCCGTCGGCGGAGCTCAGCGAGGTGTGGGCGCGGAGGTCGGAGCCGTCCAGTGCGACCGACCAGAGGTTCGCGGCGGCGCGGTCGGTCAGGGCCGCGCCGGGGCCGGGGGTATCGGAGGCGAACAGCAGCCGGTCGCCGTACCAGGCGATCCGCAGCTTCGAGGCGAGGATCTCGTCCAGCAGCGGCTCCCAGGAGCGACCTGCGTGGGCCTCGGCCGGGGCATCTAGGGGGACGTCCTCGCGGGAGGTCCAGAGCTTCACCGCGGTGCCGCCCTGGTAGTGCTTCCAGGAGGCCTGGTCGCGGCGCCACGGGGTGGCGACCACGGTGGTGCCGGAGGGGTGGATCGCGACCTCGCCGCTGCGTCCCAGGGGAAGCAGCTCGGTCCCGCCCTCGAGATCGATCGCCCACAGCTGCGCGTCGCGCGCGATCGGGGCGCCATAGCTGGTGGTGGCGACGATCCGGCCGTCGGGAAGCCAGCCGACGACCTTGGTGCTGGGCCGTCCCCAATAGGTCAGCCGACGCGGGGCGGTGTCGCCCTCGACGCCGATCACCCACACCTCGGGACCGCCCGAGGTGCGGGAGGTGTACGCGATGTGCTCGCCGCTGGGCGAGAAGCGGGGGTAGCCGACGGGTGCACCCTCGTCGGTCAGCCGCCAGGCGCGACCGCCGGCCAGCGGTGCCAACCACACATCGTTCGCGGCGGTGAAGGTGACGATGTCGCCTCGGACATCGGGGTGGCGGAGATATGCGGCATGGGCAGGCGTCGTCGACATGGGTCAACCCTATGTCCGGTCTCGGACACCGCGCACAGGATTACGGAGCCGGAGCCGGAGCCGAAGCGAGTCGGGGGCGTTCAGCCCAGGGCGCTCGAGATGACGGAGTCCGCTCGATGCAGGGAGACGGCGAGCTCCGCTCGGGTCACGCCTTCCTCACCGGACCAGTCATGGACGGCGAGGGAGTCCGGAGCCATCCCGGCGGCGGCGAGCCAGGCCACGTCCGGCTGCGCGGAGCCGGGATCCTCCGGCAGCGGCAGCGAGACCTCCGCCGAGGCGTCCCAGGTGACCCCCATCCCGGCCAGCGCCGGGCGCATCAGCGCCGCGAGCATCATCGCCGCGCAGTCCCGGGTGGCGGGCCCGTCGGGGTGCACCCGCAGCTGCGCATCGCCCCACAGCGCGCCCCGGCCGTGGAGCCACAGCACCGCGGAGACTCGCGCGGGATCCTCTCCCAGGTCCGTGAAGACGGTGGGGACGGTCCCGAGATCCACTGCGGGAGAGCCGGCGAGGCGATGCAGGGCGACGGCGATGTCTCCGCGCGTGACCTGGGCATCGGGGGCGTATTCGGTCGGGGACAGGCCCGGCTGCACCCCGGTCATGTGCGCCCAGCGGATCGCCTCGGCGCCAGGGGTGCCGGCGGCGACATCCTCGAACAGAGGCCCCTCCTGGACCCCGGCGCCGGGGCCGCTCCGTGCGGCGCCAGCCGACAGCGCCTCCGAGTCCTCACGGCGCAACAGCGTCCCCGCAGTCACCGGCACCACGACAGCCGCCGCCGCGCCGGCCAGCAGCACGGTGCGGCGCCCGGCCCGGCGTCCGGCACGACGGATCGGGCGCGGATCCCCCGCCTCCGGGACGACGGGGAGCGTGGCCGGCGGGGTCTGTGCCGTCGGCGCCGAGACGGGCTGCGTCGGCATCGGCGGCGTGGGTGCCAGCGGCGCCAGCAGCGGCTGCGCCGGCTCGGGCGCGGCTCCCGGACGCCCGGCCTGCAGGCGCGGCGGGGACGGTCGTCTCACAGCCATCTCAGCTCCCGCATCCGCTGGATGATCGCCCAGCTGACAGCGAGGTTCCCCCAGCCGTTGAGATGGAACCCGTCCGGTGCGCACAGGTGCTCGGTCACGATCCGCTGCTCGAGCGCCCCCTGGGTGGAGGCCTGTTCGAGCAGGCGCAGCGGCGCCAGCGGAGGGCAGCTGAGGCCCTCCTCGGAGGTGAGCAGGCGGCCGAGGTCCAGGAAGTGTGCGCCGTAGCGGCGCTGCTGCTCCTCGTTGACCTGGATCACCGCGTCCGCCGTCGCGGAGCCGACCGGGTCGAAGGAGGTCGGCCACTGCCCGAGCACCAGCGTGTCCTGCTCAGGAGTCGCAGCGGCGTCCCACATCCGCTGGGTGTCCTCGAGCACGCCCGCCACGTCGAGGATGTTGTTCTTGCCCATCCACAGCACCTGACGGGAACCCTCCGCGACCCTCGCGAGCGCGGAGCGGAAGACGCCGCTGCCGCTCGTGCCGGGCTGATCGGGCAGGAATTCCCAGCTGCCGCCGGTGCCGTCGAGTACCCCAGGGGCCCCGTCCACATCACCGGGGATCGTGAGCGGTCCGGCCGGGGTCAGTCCGGAGTCGAGCGCGACGGCGACGGCGCCGGTGCCCGCGGCCGGCTCACCGAGCGGGCGCAGCTGGGGAGTGTCCAGGCCGCGCATCAGCAGGGTGTGGGCGGAACGCGTGGCGCCCACCCCGTAGGCGTGCACCACTGCAGGGGCTGCCGCGAGGGCGAGGTGCTCATGGATGCGCACCGCCAGCGGAGTATCTGCGCTGCCGCCCTCCGAGCTCATGGAGGAGGAGCCCCACAGGGTCAGCGGCCGGGCGTCCAGCTCGGGAGCGAGCAGACGGCGTGAGGCCTCCGTGCCGGTGACGGCCGGGGTGGCTTCGGCGGGGACGGGTGCGGCAGGTGCGGCCAGGGCGGCGGCGAACTGCGGCGGGGGCATCGTGGTCCTTCACGGTGGTGCTGAACGAGCGCACCGTCCGGCGCCCACGGCTCCCTACCCTACGGGAACCGGGGCCCGCCGACCAGGGGAATGGGAGGTGATCTGCAGTGATCTGCAGGGTGGTCCCGGATCCCGCCGACGAGGGGTCGACGGGATCCGGCGGCGCGGCTGCTGAAGGGCAGCCGTGCTGGTCAGCGCAGTGGAGCGGGCTCAGGCCTCGTGCAGGCCGGGCTCGCCGGCGGGCACCACGTAGGTGCGATCCACGGACGCCGCGGCATCCGGGGTGCTGACCGCGGAGACGGTCTTGAAGTCGACCCGCAGCTCCTCGGTCGTGTACTCCGAGAGCACATAGCCGCGGCGGCCGCGGATGTACTTGATGTGCGGGTTCTCCGCGAGGACCTCCTCCTCGCCGTTCACCACGTCGCTGCCGTCCCCGCCCGAGGTGATCGAGGTGGACACCAGCTCCACCCCGACGGTCGCAGAGTCCGGCTCCCAGAAGTCCGCCTTGAGCTCATTGGCGAAATGCACGTGGACATCGCCGGTGAGCACCACGGGGTTCGCGATCCCGCGCTCGCTCCAGGCGCCAACCAGGGTGTCGCGGTCCGCCCGGTAGCCGTCCCAGCCGTCCGAGCCGAGCGTGGTGGTGGGCCCTGCGGCGTTGTCGCGCTTGGCGAAGAAGACGCTCTGCGCGAGCAGCTGCCAGGTGGCGGGCGACTCGGTCATCCCCTCGAGCAGCCACTGCTCCTGTTCGTCGCCCAGCAGTGTGCGCGAGGGATCGGCCTGCTCCTCGCAGTCGGTGAACCACCAGGTCTTCCCACCGTCGTGGCAGGCGTGCAGGTCACGATACTGGCGGGTGTCGAGCACATGGAAGCTCGCGAGATCCCCCCAGTGCAGGCGTCGGAACAGCTGCATGGAGGTGCCGGCGGGGGCGCTGGACCGGCGCAGCGGCATGTTCTCGTAGTACGCCTGCTGGGCCGCGATCTTCCGGGCCACCCAGGCATCAGTGGGCACCCCGTTCTTGGGGTAGGCGCCCGCCCAGTTGTCCTGGATCTCGTGATCGTCCCAGGTGACGATCCACGGCGCGGTGGCATGCAGCAGCTGCAGGTCCGGATCGGTCTTGTAGGTCGCATACCGCAGCCGGTAGTCCTCGAGCGTGGTGCACAGCTTGTGCGGATGGGTGCGCAGCTTCCCGGTCCCGGGCCCGCCCTCGTAGATGTAGTCACCGAGCCCGAACACCAGGTCGGGACGATCTTCGGCCGCCCGCCGGTAGGCCGTGAACCAGCCGCCCTCCCAGTGCGAGCAGGACAGGTGCACCATGCGCAGCGCGCGGGTGTCACCGCTCGCGGGAGTGGTCAGGGTGCGGCCGACGGGGGAGACGTAGCGCCCGGTGCGGAAGCGGTAGAAGAACTCGGTGCCGGCAGGGAGGTCCTCCAGCTCGACGTGGAGGCTGTGCGCCTCCTCGGGGCGGGCGGTCTCGGTGCCGCGGCGCACGATCGAGCGGAAGCGCTCATCGGTCGCGAGCTCCCAGCGCACCGGGACCGGGATGCTCGGCATCCCGCCACGGCCGTCCAGCACGTGGGGGTCGATCGCGAGCCGCGTCCACAGCACCACGGAGCTGCTGGTCGGGTCGCCCGAGGCGATGCCGAGGGTGAAGGGGTCCTTGCGGCGCCAGCTGCTGTCGGCGATCGCCGGAGCGGTGCCCAGCACGCCCGCGGAGGCGAGTGTGGTGAGGGTGGCGCCGGTGAAGATGCGCCGGCTCATGCGGCGCTGCCGGGCGAGGTTCGCGCGGCGGTCCGGGGCGATGAAGCGGGTGGGCTCAGGGGCTCCGTGGCGGAGGAGTCCGCCGGAGAGGTCGCTCATGATGGTCCTGTCCTGGAATGGGCGGGATGCTCACCGTGGACGGGGTCGTGGCGGTGCGCCGCGGTGAATGTCGGGCTGGCAGCAGATCGTCGCGGGACCGTCACCAGCGAGGGGCTCGCGGTTCACGTCTTCGTCATGGGCGACCTGGCTCAGTCATTGGCGATCCGGCTCAGTGGTTCGGCAGCGCCCGTCCGGGGAGGGTTCGGCAGCGCCCGCTCGGAGCGGCCCGACCCCGGGCGGGGGACGCCGCGGTCACGGCCAGTCGTAGTCGACGACCACCGGGGAGTGGTCCGAGAGCCGGGTGCCGTGGTGGTCCCGGTCGACCTCGGCGCGGACGGCGCTGCGGGCGAGACGCGGTGTGGCCAGGTGGTAGTCAAGCCGCCACCCTGCGTCGTTGGCGAACGACTGGCCAAGCCATGACCACCAGGAGTAGGGGCCGTCCTCGCCCGGATGCAGGTTCCGCACCACGTCGATGAGCGTGCGCGGGGAGAGCTGCTGCCCGAACCACTCCCGCTCCTCCGGGAGGAAGCCGTCGTTCTGCTGGTTCCTCCGCCACGCGGCGAGGTCCTGCCGGGTGTGTGCGATGTTCAGGTCGCCCATCAGCAGGTACTCGCGGCCGGCCGCCGTGGCCGCGCGTCGGGTGCGCACCAGGTAGCGCGAGAACGCGGCCATGAACCCCATCTTCCGGACGTAGCGGGCACCGCCATCGGGAGCCTCGCGCATCCGCTCGGGCCGCTGCAGATGGGCGGGCAGGCCGCCCTTAGGCAGATAGAGACAGGCGATCGTGAGCGGTGCGTCCGCGAGGTCCACCTCGAGGTAGCGGCCCTCGGCGGCGAAGCGCGACAGGCCGCGAGCCAGGGGGACATGGTCGGGAGCGGGGACGGGGTTGAGGGCGGCGGTGGGCCCTCCCACCAGGGCCGCTCCGCTCCAGGTTCGGATCGCCGCCGGCGGCCGACGGGTGAGCACCGCGACCCCGTTGCGTCCCGGGAGCGTGCCGGTGTCGAGAGCGACGTGATAGTCGCCGAAGGCGCCCGCGGGGATCTTGTCGGCCTGTGCCCGGACCTCCTGCAGCGCGACCGCATCGCATCCCCGCCCGGCGAGCCAGTCATCGAAGCCTCGTCGCTGCGCGGCGCGGATCCCGTTGATGTTGGCGGTGGCGATGCGGAGCATGCGGACGAGACTACGTGCTGGTCAGCCCGGCTCTGCGCCCTGGACCCGGCAGGCTTCCCTGTGGCGGGCGGAGTTCTGAGGCTTCTCACTACAGTGAGCCTCATGCACCAAAGCCTTCGCTCTGTCGTCCTGATCGCCGTGCTCGCGACAGGGCTGTTCTCCTGCGCATCGACAGCAGAGACCGACTGGCAGAGCATGCAGGACGACGCGGACGGGTTCGTCAACGCGGCGACAGCGGAGGACGGCTCGCTCGGCGCGGCAACGCAGCGTCTGACAGCGCAGGACCCGCCGCCGGCGGATGACGGCGGGATCACCCTGAACTTTCCGTCCGAGGTGAGCATCGACGGCGCCGTGGCCACCTGCTTCGGCGACGGCACGGCTCAGCTCGAATACAGCGTCACCTCGGAGGAGGGATCGGTTGTCAGCGGGTCCGTCGACATCCTCTGCGACGGAGGCGAGACGGAGATTCCGTTGGCCGAGCGCGGTGACGCGGTCCGTTTCAGTGCCGTGCTCGTGAGCGGTACGGGGGCCGTCGTCGCGGCGGCTGTCTCCGGCGGCGCCGAGTAGAAGCAGGGTCCCGGAACCGGGATCGCGGAGACGCCTTACACCGCGTCGCCGACGACGGGTCCCTCCGTGTTGGACTTCCAGCCGAGAGCCGGAGCGACATGCGTCGCGAAGCTCTCGAGGATGTGGAGGTTCAGCTCGACCCCGGCCTGCGAGGGGATGGTGAGCAGGAGGGTGTCCGCGGACTGCACCGCCGCGTCCGCCTTCAGCTGCTCGATGAGCTGATCCGGCTCGCCGGTGTAGGAGCGCCCGAAAGTCGAGCGGGTGCCGTCGATGATGCCGATCTGGTCGGAGTTCTCGCCCGGCCGCATGCCGAACAGCTGCCGATCCTGCTCGGTGACGATCGGGAAGACGCTGCGGGAGACGGACACTCGCGGGGTGTGCGCATGCCCGGCCTCCTTGAAAGCCTCCCGGTAGACGTCGATCTGCTCGGCCTGGAGATCGCCGAAGGAGGCGCCCGTGGCCTCGGTGAGGAGGGTCGAGCTCATGAGGTTCAGGCCCTGGGTGCCGGTGCGCTCGGCGGTGCCACGGGATCCCGCACCCCACCAGATGTGCTGGAAGAGGTCCGGGGACTGCGGCTCGATGCGCAACGGGGCATGCGGTGCGGCGTCCGACATATACGGCTGCGCGGCCGCCCGGGTCATCGGATGCCCCTGGATGGCCTGCAGGAAGACGTCGAACTTCGACATCGCGATATCGGCTCCGCGCGGGTCGGTGGAGCCGGTGTAGCCGAAGGACTCCCAGCCGCGGTCCGCCGCCTCGGGGGCGCCGCGGGAGATGCCGAGCGCCACCCGGCCGTCGGCGATCAGATCGAGGGCAGCGGCCTCTTCGGCGAGGTAGAGCGGGTTCTCGTAGCGCATGTCGATCACGCCGGTGCCCACCTCGATCCGCTGGGTCCGCGCGGCGACCGCCGCGAGCAGCGGCATCGGCGCAGCGGACTGCTTGGCGTAATGGTGGACGCGGAAATACGCGCCGTTCACGCCCAGCTCGTCCGCGCCGACGGAGATGTCGATCGCGTCGTGGAGCATCTGACGGGCGGTGAGGCCGCCCTGGGCGGGGCTGCCGCCGTAGTGGCCGAAGCTGAGGAATCCGAAGGCACGCATGACCCCACCGTACTAGATGGTTGAACGTTTGACTAGCGCGAAAGGCTGGAGTGCGGACGCCATGCCAGGGGTACCGGGCGGCCCTGCGCGAGGTGCCTCGGGAGGGCGAAGCGGGGCCCGGATGCACGCCGCGTACGAGATCTGCGCCCCACCTCTCGCCCTCACCGAGGAGTTCGGCGCCCTGGGCGCGTACCGTGAACCGCTCTGCGCGCACGGGTCTCGCACCCTGCCGTCCCCGTTCTCTGCGCCTGCCGGCCCGGGGACAAGGCCATGCCGGCCGTACGCACCTCCGTGGCTCACGCCGCCCCTTCCTCCTCGACGAACGGACCGCGCCATGCCGCTGGACCCCTCTCCCGACCCGCGCCCTCCCCGCGCCTCCGCCCCGTCCGCAGCCCGCCGCGCGCGCCGTGAGCTGGAACGCTTCGACGCCGGGCCGCACCTGCCGGGTCGCCGACTGAACAGCGTCTTCTGGGTGTCGGTGACGCTGATCGTCGTACTCCTCGCGGCGGCCTCCCTCTTTCCTGCGCAGATGAATGCCGCCGCGGGCTCGGCGATGCGCTGGGTGACCGCCACCAGCGGATGGTCCCTGCTGGTGATCCCGCTGGGTCTCATCGGCCTGCTGCTCGTGATCGCCCTGTCCCGCTTCGGGCGCATCCGCCTGGGGCCCGACGACTCCCGGCCCGAGTACCCGACCGTGGCCTGGATCGCGATGCTGCTGGGCGCCGTGATGGGGATCGGGATGATCACCTACGGCGTCGCCGAGCCCGTCTCCCACCTGGTCCAGCCTCCGCACGGCCTCGCCGAGCCCGGTAGCCGGGAGGCGGTCGTGGACGCCATGCGCTTCACCTTCCTGGACTGGGGACTGCAGGCCTGGGCCGTCTTCGCGATCTTCGGACTCGCCATCGGATACTCCACCCACCGGCTCGGCAACAAGGGGATGGTCTCGCCCATCCTGCGCCCGCTGATCGGTCGCCATGCCGACGGAGCGATCGGCAAGGCCGTCGACGTGCTGGTGGTCCTGTCCACGCTGTTCGGCACCACCACCTCCCTCGGCCTCGGTGCGGCGCAGATCAGCCAGGGGCTGAGCCACATCACCGGGGTGGACCTCACCTCCACCGGAGTGCAGATCATCGTGATCGCACTGGTCACCGTGCTGTTCACCGCCTCAGCCATGAGCGGCATCGGTCGCGGGATCCGCTACCTGAGCCAGGCCACGATGGTGATCGCTGCGGCCCTGCTGCTCTTCGTGCTGGTCACCGGCCCCACGAGCTGGCTGATCTCGCTGTTCCTGCGCTCCGCCGGCGGATACGTCGGCGACTTCGTCGAGATCAGCCTGCTACTGCCCCTGGATGGCGCGGACCTCGAGTGGATGCAGGGGTGGACCTTCTTCATGATGGCCTGGTGGATCTCCTGGGGCGCCTTCGTCGGCGTCTTCCTGGCGCGCATCTCCCGGGGCCGCACGATCCGGCAGTTCGTGCTGGTCGTCCTCGGCGTGCCGAGCCTGGTGTTCTCCGTCTGGTTCACGGTGTTCGGCGGCTCGGCGATGTTCATGGACCTCGAGCGCGGCACCGGCATCGGTGCGGCCGCCGCGGAGAACGTCAACACCGCCTTCTTTGGTCTGCTCGAAGAGCTGCCGCTGACCGGGATCACCTCCGTGATCGCCGTGATCCTGGTGGTGCTCTACTTCATCACCGGCGCGGACTCGAACACCTACGTGCTCGGGGTCATCTCCTCGGACGGTCGCATGGATCCGGGCCGCCCCGTGATGCTCATGTGGGGCCTGCTGACCGGCGCGACCGCTGCCGTGCTGCTCTACGCCGGGGGCCTGCAGGCGCTGCAGACCGCCGTGATGCTCTCGGCCGCCCCGTTCATCATCGTCATCCTCGCGCTCGCCGTCTCCCTGGTGATGATGCTGCGGCGCGACCCGCTGCTCACGACAGGAGCGCCCTGAGCAGATCTGCTCAGGGCGCCCCGGGGAGCTCAGGTGCCTGCGCTCAGGCGTCCGTGCTCAGCCGGCGTCGGCCTCGGTGGTCTCCGTGGGGCGGGCGCCCAGCTCGGAATCCAGGCGCAGCAGGCCGGAGCCGTCGTCGCCGATCAGCTTCAGGCGGCCGATGATCTCGGAGACCGTCGCCTCCTCCTCGATCTGCTCATCCACGAACCAGTTCAGCAGCGGGCGGGAGTCGTAGTCGCCCTCCTTGTCCGCGCTGCGGTACAGCTCGCGGATCGACTCGGAGACCTTCTGCTCGTGGGCGAGCGCGGCCCCGAAGATCTCGAGCACGGAGAGGCCGGGCTTCACGCCGGGGGCTTCGATGGTGCCGATCGCAGCGTGGTTGTCGCGGTCCGAGACGTGCTGGATGAACTTGTTCGCATGGACGATCTCCTCGTCCGCCTGGTGGCGCAGCCAGGCGGCGATGCCGGGGAGGTCCTGCTCATCCGCCTCGATGGCGAGCTGGCGGTAGGTGATCGATGCCGCGAACTCGAGGGTGATCTGGTCCTGGAACTTCTTCTCAAGGTCATTGCTCATCTTCATGACACCGACAGTAGTCCTCTCGGACCCTCTTGTCACGCATGGAAAGGCTAGCCTGACCTGCACAGATGAAGTGTGGTGAGAGGTCTGGACGGCGGAGAGGGGCCATGGCGGCGTGATCGTGCAGGGCGCCGAGCCGCTCGGCGACGGTCAGCCGCGCAGGTGCCCGGGAGCCGCCGACAGGGTGCGCCCGGGAACGAAACTCCCGGCCACGACGGCGTGCCGGGGTGAGTGCCGTGTGAGGAGCAGCTGCTCGCCCTCGCCCTCGCCGGCCGCGTCGCGATCACCCGCCCCATGGGGAGCGGGCGGCGGACCCTCCGCATCGTCCTGTGCCCGCACCAGCAGCTCCTCCATCAGAGCGACGGCCTGCCGAGCGAGCTCCTCCACCGGCAGACGCACGGTGGCCAGCCCGAGCAGGTCGAGCCCGTCCCCGAGCCCATCGAACCCCACGGTGCTGATCTCCTCGGGGATCCGCACCCCCCGCGCCGCAGCGGCGCGCAGCAGCTCCAGGGCGACGTAGTCCACGGGGCAGACGATGCAGCTCAGCGCTTCCTCCCGGGCCGCGTCCAGGGCGCGGCCCACTCCCTGCTCCACCGGCAGCAGCTCCACGGGGACGCTGATGATGCCCAGCTCCTCGCAGCGCTGGACCAGGCTGCGCATGCGCAGGTCGAACACCCTCGAATAGAGGAGCGGCGCAGTGAGCACGGCGATCCGGCGATGACCCTGAGCGGCGATCTGCTCCGCCATCAGCCGGCCATGCGCCTCCTCGTCGTAGCTGACCGAGTTGATCTGCGGATGGGTGTTGGGGCGGCCGAGGATCATCATCGGCGTCGCGGTGACGGTCTCGACGAGATCCTCCGCAGCGGTCACGCCAGTGCCGACGAAGACCCCGGCTACGCGCTGACCGATCAGCCGGTTCAGGCCCTCGACCTCCGCCGTGCCGTAGTCGTGCCGGAACGCCGTCACCGAGATCAGGGTGCGGCCGACGGCTTCGACAGCGCGATTCATCTCCGCATGGAGGTGGCCGTAGGCAGGGTTGGTGGCGTCGCGGATGAGCAGCCCGAGCTGCCGGCCGTGACGCATCGCCAGGCCGCTGGCCACCAGATTGTGCACATAGCCCAGCCGTCGGGCTGCCTCGTGCACCTGGATCATCGCATCGGGGGAGACCCGCTCCCCGCCATTCTGGAAGACACGAGAGACCGTGGAGCGGGAGACCCCGGCAGTGCGCGCGACGTCCTCCATCGTGGGTGGTCGAGGCATCTGCGGTGCTCCCTTCCTTGCAGGCTTCTGGTGGCTGGTGGCTGGTGGCTGGTGGCTGGTGGCTGGTGGCTGGTGGCTGGTGGCTGGTGGCTGGTGGCTGACGGCCGGGCGTGCGGGCACCGCGAGCCGGGTCGGCCGGACGATCCCACCGCGCAATCCGGAGGGGCGGCCTGGGCGCACGATAGTCCAGTGGGTGACGCCCGCCAGGTCGCATGGGTGACGGCCGAGTGAAGTCCGAGTTCGCGGGCACCTGGCGAGAACCGGCCGCTGAGGAACACTCGACGACGCCGAGATGAACAGTGGATGGACCCCGCATCACGAATCGCGCCAAGGGGGTCCGGAGGGTGCTCCGAGAGGGGAGTGGGAGCGCTCCCACCTGCGGTGACAGTTTCTGTTCATGCGCGATTCACCTGCACTGATGCCTTCTGGCGAGATCGGTGGAGGGTCCATACGGTGAGTGCTGTCGATGACGCCGGAGCGGCAGCCAGCCGCCCGTCCCGTCCCGTCCTGCCGTCCTCGTTCCCCCTGCGGATGGCGCCCCGGACCACTCGGTCCGACCGTCGGCCGCCCCGCCCCGCGGAGCGTTGCCGAGACCGCCATCCTCACCGCGTCGGCCCCCGGGCCGCCCTTCGATCAGGAAGCTGGGAGCGCTCCCATGACAACCATCGTCCGTTCATCCCGCCCGGGCCAGCAGGTGCCGGCCGGGCAGGAGAAGCAGGGTGAGCCTGTGGGCCCCGCTGCGCCGCCGACCGGCCGCGCGACGCCGACGCGCAGCGAGCAGCGCCGACGCTCACCTCAGCGTCGCCGCCGGGTGCGCCGCGATGCGCTTCTCTTCGGCGCCCTGATCGCCCCGAACCTCATCGCGATCATCGTCTTCTCCTACTACCCGGCGCTCTACAACATCGGGCTGAGCTTCTTCGAGTGGGACTTCGTGGCCCCGACCCCCGAGTGGGTGGGGGTGGAGAACTACACCAACCTGTTCACCGACCCGAGCTTCGGGCAGATCATGAAGAACACGGCGATCTTCACCGGCGTGAGCGTGATCGGCTCGCTCGTGCTGGGCCTGCTGCTGGGCAGCCTGCTGGCCACGAAGCTGCCGCTGACCGGGTTCGCGCAGACTATGGCCTTCGCCCCGCACATGCTGCCCGGCGCGGCGGTGGGCATCCTGTGGCTGTTCATGTTCGATCCGAACTACGGCCTCTCCCGCTGGGCGTTCTCCCTGTTCGGCGCCGACTCCCCGGCCTGGACCACCACCTCGGACTGGTCGCTGTGGGCGATCACGATCGCCTACACCTGGCAGCGGCTCGGCTTCGTCACCGTCATCTGCTACACCGCGATCCTCGACCTGCCCAAGGACCTCTACGAGGCCGCAGCACTCGACGGGGCGCACGGCTGGAAGCTGTTCCGTCACCTCACGCTGCCGCTGCTGAGCCCGATCACGTTCTTCCTCTCGATCACCGGCATCATCTCCGCCGCCCAGGCCTTCGACATCATCTCGATCATGACCAGCGGCGGCCCGGGAACCTCCTCCAGCACCCTGAGCTGGATGGTCTACGAGGAAGCCTTCCAGAAGTTCGACATCGGCAACGCCTCGGCCGCAGCCACCGTGCTGCTGGTGCTGCTGCTGATCATCACGTACGTGCAGGTCCGCTACGGCGACAAGAAGGTGAACTACGACTCATGAGCACTCTGACCGTCGACAAGAACCAGATCGCCGATGCTGCCGGCCCCGCCCCCCGCAACAAGGGGCGGGACCGCGGACCCCGCCGTCCGGCATGGAAGACCGGCCTGCTGTTCGCCGGCGTCCTCGCCACCATCGCCGTCTTCTTCGTCCCGTTGTACTGGCTGTTCTCCTCCGCGATGAAGCCGCACCAGGACATCTACACCTGGCCGCTGACCTGGATCCCGCGTGAGCTGACCTTCTCGAACTTCGCCGAGGCCTGGAACAGCGCCCCCTTCGACCGCTTCTTCCTCAACTCGATCATCACCACCGGGGTGGGCACCTTCCTGGAGATCACGCTTGCGATCCTGTGCGCCTACGCCTTCGTGTTCGTCGACTTCAAGTTCAAGAAGATCGCGTTCGTGCTGATCATCGGCTCGCTGATGCTGCCGGGCCACGTCACCCTGATCGTCAACTACATCACCGTGGCGAACCTGGGCTGGCTGAACACCTACGCCGGCCTGATCCTGCCGGGCATCGCCAGCGCCTTCGCGATGTTCCTGCTGTTCCAGTACATGCGCACCATCGACAAGGACATCCTGCAGGCCGCGGAGATCGACGGCGCGGGGCACCTCCGCCGGATGCTCACGATCGTGGTGCCGCTGTCCACGCCGATGATCCTCACCGCCACGCTGATCGTGATGGTCGGCAAGTGGAACGAGTACGTCTGGCCGCTGATCGTCACCTCCACCGCGGACATGCGCACCCTGCCCATCGGCCTGCTCTTCCTGCGCAGCCAGGAGGGCTACAGCAACTGGGGCGTGATCATGGCCGGCGCCGTGTTCGTCTCCCTCCCGATGCTGATCCTCTTCTTCCTCGCCCAGAAGCGCATCATCGGCGGCCTCGCCGCCGGCGCCATGAAGTGAGTCCGACGGCGCGGGTCAGCCATCACGCAGCCTCGCGCCACCCCCGGCCCGCCCATGCCCCATGGGTCGGACCCCACCAGCTCCGGGCCCCGGCCCGGGCGGGCGCCGGCGTGCGCACTCCGCACGCGGCCCGCACCTCGTCCCGCGGGACGAGCCCCCGCCAGACCCCCTCGCCAGACCCGCCTGACTGACAGACCCACTGACTGTCTCCACCCGGTGACCCCACCGCACCACTCCCAAGGAGCGACTCCCATGTCTCGCAGCCCCTTCAACCTCTCTCGTCGCGGTCTTCTGACTGCCATGGGCCTCGGTGCCGGCGCGGCCGGCCTCGCCGCCTGCGGCGCCCCCTCCGGCGGCGGCGACAGCGCGGAGAGCAACATCCGCGACGGCTTCACCCAGGCGGACCTCACCGTCCCCGACGAGTACAAGGACCGCACCCCGATCCTGTTCTGGGCGCCCTTCACCGGCAACAACTACGAGGTGCTCTCGGCGCAGTTCACCGCGTTCAACGAGTCCCAGGACGAGATCGTCGCGATCGCCGAGTCCGTCGGCTCCTACGCCGATCTGACCCAGAAGTTCACCGCTTCCCTCCAGGCCCGCACCGTGCCGGACATCGTGTGCTTCCCCGAGATGCAGTGGCTGCAGTTCTACCAGTCCGATGCCCTGGCACCGCTGGACGGCTACTTCGACGACGAGTGGAACCTGGACGTCTACGTCCAGAACTACGTCGCCGAGGGCAAGGCCGCCGGGGAGACCTTCACGGTGCCCTTCGCCCGCTCGACCCCGCTGTTCTACTACAACAAGACCCGCTACATCGAGGCCGGCCTGCCCGAGGAGGGCCCCGAGACCTGGGAGGACCTCGCGGCGTTCGCCCCCGAGCTCGCCAAGATCGAGGTCGAGGGCCGCCCGCTGTCCGCGATCGCCTTCGGCCCCGACGCCTGGCACGGCCAGGCCGACATCTGGGGCTTCGGCGGTGCGAACTCCACCGAGGACTTCCAGGTCACCATCAATGACGAGAAGGGCGTGGAGTGGCTCGAGTGGATGCGCAAGTTCATCCACGAGGACAAGTTCGGCTACCTCGCCCAGGCCTCCGGCACCGACTTCGCCTCCGGTCTCGCCGCCGGCTGGCGCGGCTCCACCGCCTCGCTGACCGGCCAGACCAAGGCCACCGAGGGTCTCTTCGAGATCGGCACGGCCTACATGCTGTCCAAGGAGGGCGAGCAGAAGCAGGTCCCCACCGGTGGCTCCGGGCTGCAGATGGTGCGCACCGAGTCGCAGGAGCGTCAGGACGCCTGCGCCGAGCTGTTCCGCTTCCTCGCCCAGCCGGAGAAGTCCGCCGAGTGGCACATCGGCACTGGCTATGTGCCGATCGTCCAGGCCGCGCAGGAGACCCAGGGCGTCAAGGACCTGGTCGCCGAGAACCCGAACTACGCCGTTGCGCTGAACCAGCTCGAGAACGCGCGCACCGCCGACTACCCCAACTGGAACGCCGGCGCGGTCACCGAGATCAGCGCCGCCATGGGCCAGGTGTTCGGTGACAACGCGGAGGCGAAGACGGTGCTCGACGCCCTCGCCCCGACGCTCCAGGAGGTCCTGGACGACAACCGCGAGGACTACGAGGCAGTGCAGTTCGAGGGCTGGAACTGATCCTGCCCGCAGTCACCGCGAGCGCTGCAGTCTTTCCAAGCACTGCAGTTCCCGCATGACTCCGCGGCCCCGGGTGCACGCCACCCGGGGCCGCGGCCAGCGGCCCCCGGGCCATGAATGACCAGGGCCGTGAGCCCGTACCGAGGAGAACCAGACCATGACCACCCAGCAGCCCGAGATCGTCGGCCACCGCGGCGCCGCCGCCGTGGAACCCGAGAACACGATCCTGTCCTTCCGGCGCGGAGTCACCGAGGGCTCCCAGTGGCTCGAGTGCGATGTGCACCTCAGCGCCGACGGGCAGGACGTGATCATCCACGACGCGACCCTGGACCGCACCGCGCAGCCGGACTCCCCGCTGCGCACCGGCGCGGTCGCCGACCTCACCCGCGCCCAGCTGGACCGGGTGCTCGTGGGCAAGGACGAGCACATCCCCCGCCTCTCCCAGGTGCTCGATGCGGCGGTGCGCGAGGACGGCACGCGGGTGCCGCTGCTGGTGGAGATCAAGGCCCCCGCCGCCGCGGACCTCGTGGTGCAGATCCTGCTGCAGCACTTCGACGCGGCCGCCTGGCAGGACCCAGCCGGCGCCCCCGCCTACGTGCTGTCCTTCCATGAGGAGCCGCTGCGCCGCACCGCCGAGCTCGCCCCGCAGATCCCGCTGATGCGCACCACCACGGCCACCTCCGCCGAGTGGTGGGAATCCTGCCGCGACCTGCAGGTCGCGCATGTGGGAGTGCGGATCGCCGACGCCCGTCAGGCCGACGTCGAGCGGGCCGCCGAGCTGGGCGCCAAGCTGAACCTGTGGACCGCGCGTGCCGAAGAGGAGCTCGAGCGCGCCCTCGAGCTCGGCTGCGACACGATCACCGTGGACGACCCCGCCTGGGCGTTCGCGCTGATGGCGCAGCGCGTCCCGGCCTGACCTCGGCCGGCCCGGGTGCTGCTGCGGCAGACCCGGGCCCCGTTCAGCCGCCTCACCAGCCGCCTCGCCAGTCGCCTCACTCGTCGTCCCACCCTGAGGAGCACTCCGTGCCCACCACGCTTCTGATCGTCGGCCACCGGGGGGCGGCTGATCTCGCCCCCGAGAACACCCTGCAGGCTTTCCGCCGCGGGTTGGCGAAGGGCGCGGACATGCTTGAGTGCGATGTGCACCTCAGCGCCGACGGGCAGGATGTGATCATCCACGACGCGACCCTGGACCGCACCGCGCAGCCGGATTCCCCGTTGCGCACCGGCGCGGTCGCCGACCTCACCCGCGCCCAGCTCGACGAGGTGCTGGTGGGCGAAGGTGAGCACATCCCGACTCTCGCCCAGGTTCTCGACGTGGCCGCCGCTCTGCCCCACGACCCCTCACGCCACGCCCCGGTGCTGGTGGAGATCAAGGCGGTGGAGGCCGCCGCCCGGGTGGCCGAGATCCTGCGGGAGCGCTATGAGGAGTCGGACTGGGGAGGGCTCGACTCCCCGGCCCGGGTCATCTCCTTCCGGATCGATGCGCTGCGCACCCTGCATCGCCTGGCGCCGGAGGTGCCCCGCGGCTACCTCTGCCGGGGGCTCACCCCCGAAGCGCTCGCCGACGCGGCCGAGGTCGAGGCGGAGACCCTCGCCATCCGCGCCTCCGAGCTGCGCGAGGGCGATCTGGAGAAGATCCGCGATGCCGGGATCACCCCGCTGCTCTGGGCAATGCGCGAGGAGCGGCACATCCGTCTGGCCGTGGATCTGCAGATGCTGTGGATCGGGGCCGACGATCCCGCCCGCACCCGCCGCATCGTCGAGCACCAGCAGAGCCTCTGAGCGGTGCCGACGACGTGGTGGACGGCTCGATCCGGTGCTGGTGTCACCCACGGCGGTGCACGGCGGCAGGGATCAGCTCGCGTTCTCGACCTCGATCTCCAGTCCGGCATCGGCGGGGCCGACGGTGACCAGCCAGCGGTGCTCGACGCCCTCATCGGCGTAGGCGATGCATTCGGCGTCGTAATCGGCGGCCCCGGTGTCCACGCCGTCACCGCACTGGACGTCGAGGCTCATCTCCTCCGGCCCGCGGGCCTCGGCCTCCTCCTCGAGCAGGGCGGCGAGCTCCTCGGCGCTGAGCACCTTGGTGTCATGTCCGAAGCCCCAGGTCCCCTCGAAGAGGTTCTCGCCCATCGCCTCGTCGTTGTCCTGGCCGCCCTCGTCAGGGTCATCGCTGGCCTCGCCGCCTCCGTCGCTCGGGGCCTGTCCGGGATCCGACTTCTGCTCGGAGGTCGGAGCGGCCTCGGTCGTCCCTGCGCCGGGGTCCCCGGCCGGCTCCTCGGTGCCGGCGCCTCCGCACCCGGTGATGAGGGCCGCCGCGGCGGCGATTCCCGCGAGTGGTGCCAGGAGCGGTCGGCCCCCTCGCCCTCGCACTGTGCGGGATGCACGCGATCGACCCCCTGGGCCGGTGCGCGCTGCGGTGCGTGTGCTCTCGTATCCGTTACTGGTCATCGGGATCCCCTTCCCGGGTGCTGGACCCGGTTGGCGCCCGCCCGGTCCGACGGGCATCGCACCCCGTGTCGGAGTGCAGGGGAACAGTGTGGCGCAGGTCATCCTGGGGGTCCAGGGTTCAGCCCGCATGCGCTCTCGACGACGCTGCGGCGCCGCCGGCTCTTGCCTGTCCGCGTTCTTCACGTTCGTTCCCGCTTCCGTCCCGTTCGTTCCCGTCCCGTTGGTTCTGTTCGTCTCGGTCGTTCAGTCCGCTTCCGTAACGTGCAGCTCCATCCCGTTCCGTCCCGTTCCATACTGCTCGCCCCGCTCGTCGATTCCCATCTCCCAGGAGTGTCATGACCCCGCAGTCCGTCCCCTCTCTGCCGCAGCGACCCGCGATCGTGGGCCACCGCGGCGCCTCCGCCCATGCCCCTGAGAACACCCTGCTCGCCTTCCGGAGGGCGATCGAGGATGGCGCCGAGCTGCTCGAGTGCGATGTGCACCTGAGCGCCGACGGCCAGGTGGTGGTGATGCACGACGAGACCATCGACCGCACCGCCGCCGAGGACTCGCCGCTGCGCACCGGTGCGATCGGCGAGCTCACCCGTGCGGAGCTGGACACCGTGCTGCTGGGGGAGGGGGAGCGTGTGCCCTCCCTCGCGGAGCTGCTGGAGATGACCACGGTCCCCGTCTTCATCGAGGTCAAGGTCGCCGCGGCGGCGGCGGCGGTCGCCGAGCTGCTGTGCGCGCTGCCTGCCGGGTCCCCGGCTGCCGCCTCCACCGTGATCTCGTTCCACGCCGATGCGCTCGCGGAGATCCGCCGCGGCGCGGACGTCGCCGTCTCCTATCTGGTCGGCCAGATCGACGAGCAGGCGATCACCACCGCGCGCGAGCTCGGCGCGGCGGGCATCGGGCCTGGCATCGCTGGGCTCAGCCTTCGCGCCGCCGAGGTCGTGCACGAGGCAGGGCTGGCCCTGAACCCCTGGACGGTCAACACCGCCGTGCAGCTCGACGTCGCTCTGGCGTGCGGCGTGGACACGATCACCACGGACGACCCGGCCTGGGCGCAGCGGGAGCTCGACGTCCGCCTGGGGTGAGTGACCGCGGGAGTTCGCGGCAACACCCAGGTCGGAGGGCCCCGTATGGTGCGTCAATGGTGCTTGACCTGTTAAGTCAAGAAGCTTTGACATTTTGAGTCAAGGTAGCTTGACTTGCATGTCAAGGCCCCCTTACATTTGGGGCATGAACACCACGACCCGCACCCCCGCCGCCCCCGCCCGTGCCCGCGCCAACCGCGCCTTCGCCGTCCGCTTCACCGCGGGCATGGTCCTTTTCCTCGCCGGCCTCTTCCTCTCCTTTCTCGTCCAGGACACAGGCTTCCCCGCCTGGATCCCCGCGCTCCTGGTGCTGCCCGCCATCGCCCTCATGGCGTGGGCGAACGTCGAGATGTACCGGAGCGGTGACGAGTTCGAGCGTCGCAAGATCGCCGAGGCCGTGATGCTCGCGTTCGTGATCTCCACCGGCCTGATCCTCGCCGTCGGCTTCCTGCAGTACTTCCTGCTGCCCTCGGTGAACTGGATCTTCGCCTTCGCGATCCTGATGTTCTCGTGGCTCGTGGGCACCTTCGTCTCCTCCGTCCGCTACCGCTGAGAGGGGGCAGTGATGCGCAACGATCTCAAAGCCCGCCGCGCTGAGCGACGCTGGTCCCAGGCCGAGCTCGGCAAGGCCCTCGGCGTCTCCCGGCAGACGGTGATCGCCATCGAGAACGACAAGTACGACCCGTCCCTTCCGCTCGCGTTCAAGCTCGCCGCCCTCTTCGAGTCCCCGATCGAGGAGATCTTCACGCCCGACGAAGCTGAGCCCTCCTGACCGGTTCGTTCCGAACGGGCCGCAGCACACAGATCACCCCGGCCGTGCCTGCCACGGTCGGGGTGATCTGTGCGCGCGATGCCTCGCTCCGTCAGGAGTCGGTGGACTCCTCGTCGGATCCCGATCCGGCGGGCAGCAGCGACTCGATGATCTGCTCCAGAGCGGAGGCGGAGACATCGCTGATCGCGAGCAGATCGCCCGGCTGTGTGCCGGCAGGGTCCTCGGTGCCGTTGTCGACCACGCGCACGCGGTCGGCGAGCGTGAAGACGGTCGCGCGACGTGCTCCCTGATCATTCACCGAGGTGAGCGTGGACAGGGCACGGGTGTCTTCGAGGCCCTCCAGCGACGTCACTGCAGCGACGGTCATCTCCTGAACATCTCCGTCGTCACCGGCGCTGCCGTGCGGGTCCACGAACGCTGCCAGTCGGGAGGGCAGCGAGGCGAGGGTGGGAACGCAGAAATGGTGGAAGCCGTCGGCCGCGACGAACTCCTCGAGCACCCCTCCCGGGAAGAAGTGCAGGCCAAGGGTGGTGCGTACCTGGGAAGCGACGCGCTCGATCGTCAGCAGCGCCTCCGGGGTGCGCCGCAGGGTGAGGATTCCGGCGAGACCGAGCTCAAGCTGGATCAGCCGATCACTCGGTTCGCCCTCGCCGATCAGAAGATCCCCTTCCTCCTCGCGGGCCTGGTCGGTCGGGTTCACCAGGCGCCGTGCGATGAGCCCGCGCATCGCTGTGGCGCCCGCGGTCTCACGGTGCACCTGCTCCTGGTCGAGATAGGGGCTGCCGAGGATGCGCAGCGAGGCCTCCCCGTCCAGGGCGAGGAGCTCCTCGTCGGAGAGCACCATCAGGATGTCCGGGTCCTGATCGGCGCGCTCGAGGATCGCCAGTGCTCCCGCCAGGTCTCGCTCAGTGACGACGAGCGGCGAGCTGGGGAGTGCATCGGTGGTGGGGGTGGTCATCGCGGGCTCCTGCCGAGAGGGGTGGTCACCAGGTGAAGGCGTTCTTCAGGCCGTCGGCGACATCGCCGACCTTGTCGGAGACGGTGTCTGCGACGTCGGAGACGGCATCCTTGGCGGCATCCACTCCATCGTTCCACGTGTCGCTGATGACCTCAGACGTGTTGTTCCACAGGTCCTTCGCCCCGTCGACGACATCGCCACCGAAGTCCTTGACCTGATCCCAGTTGTCGACCACCCACTTGATGCCGTCCGCCGCCATCGCGCCGCCCACCAGTACGCCGCCGATCACCTGGAGCGGAACGCCGACCACGGCGCCCACGCCGGTCATATCGCAGATCGTCCCGGCGGTGATGAGGATGCCGCCGACGGCGGTGATTCCGCCGGTGATGGCATGGAAGGTGTCGCCCTTCTTGATCGAATCGATCATCTGCCAGCCACCGGCGAGGATATCCAGGCCGGGCAGGAACTTGCCGGCGACCTTGCCGAACTTCGTGAGCCAGGGGGCCTTCTTCATGAGCCCGTCGAACATCCCGAGCTTCTTGAGGAACGCATCGTATGCCTTGCCCTTCAGCCCGCGAAGCTTCTCGAGAACCTTCTCCGGGTTCTTCTTCATGTTCGACAGGACGTCCCAGATCTTCTTCCCACCCAGGACGATGTTCTTGGCTGCGTCGATGACGCCTTTCCCGACCCCGAACAGCGTGTCCTTGAGCAGATCGAGGATGCTGTGGTCGGTCGCCTCGGAGGCCTCGTCCTGCTCCTCAGCGTGGGTGTCGAGGTCTCTGCTGTGCCGCGACAGCGAGTCGCCCAGCTGGTCGAACCGGGGGGCGGTCCGTCCGGACCACTGCTCCCGGAAGGCATCGGCATCGGTGCCCACCCAGGAAGAAGCGTCCATCACCAGCGGCTCGAGGCGAGCGCGCAGGTCTTCGAGCGAGCCCACTCGCTCTTTCAGCAGCTGCGCGTGTGAACGCAGCTGCTCGGTATCCGCCCCGAAGAACCCGGTCATCATGAACCCCCGTCGTGTCGTGAACAGCTCGCACACTAGGTCCTCCGGGGCGGCTGCGCGATGGGGAGAGGTCCCCATGGGACCTCTCCTCGCGGGGTCGGAGGGAGGGGTGCCGGTCGTAGACTTGCGGCGTGATGACCACGGATGAATCCCTGCAATCTCTGCTCCGGGCTCTCCAGCCGGGATACGAACGGCCGGTTCCGGCCGCCGGCTGGGCATCGTTCGCGCGGCGCTTCCTGCAGTCGGGAGAGATCGTGCTGTTCGCGTTCGAGGGGGAGGGGTGGACCTGGGTGGACCCCCTGCTGCTGGTCACCGATCGAAGGGCGCTCCACCTGCGTCGGGGTCTGAGGTGGAGGGTGCTGCGCGAGGTGCAGGCTGCGGAGGTCCGGGGGGCCGACTGCGCTTCCGGCACGGTGGCGGGACACGTGCGGATCCTTCTGCGTGATGGTTCCTCCCTCCGGACCCGCCAGAACGTCTCCAAGGATGAGGCGGTGGCTCAGGGCTTCGTCGACGGGGTCAACCGCCTCGTCGCCGGTGGAGGCCGCTCCGCCTCCCGCCACTGAACCCAGCACCCGCCAAGCAAGTACCTATGCCTGTCGATGCATATGTCGGGACCGGGCGATGCTGTCCGGGTATCCGCCCCCATGTCCGGACGCTTTGCTGTGACCTGCGCGACAAGCCTCCCGGAGCTGTTTTCCCAGGTGCATGGCCATGACAGTCGTCTGCATGTTCACGCATCGAACGTCCAGTGCGACTTCTGGGCGACGCCGCGTACCCTGGGCGACGCCGTGACCTCCGCTTCCGCGGAGCCCCCGTGAAATCGGGGGCCCCCGGGCCCCCTGAAAGGACCGCGATGCTCGACTCGACGCTCCAGGACACATTTGACCAGGTGCTCCGCCGCAACCCCGGCGAACCCGAGTTCCACCAGGCAGTCCGGGAGGTGTTCGAGTCGCTGGAGGTCGTCCAGTCCCGGCACCCCGAGTATCAGGATCATGGCATCCTGATGCGCCTGAGCGAGCCTGAGCGCCAGATCATCTTCCGTGTCCCCTGGGTCGATGACCAGGGCGTTGTGCAGGTCAATCGCGGTTTCCGCGTCGAGTACAACTCCGCGCTGGGCCCGTACAAGGGTGGCCTGCGGTTCCATCCGTCGGTGAACCTCGGGATCGTGAAGTTCCTCGGCTTCGAGCAGATCTTCAAGAACTCCCTGACCGGCCTGCCCATCGGCGGCGGCAAGGGCGGATCCGACTTCAATCCGGCCGGCCGCAGCGACGGCGAGGTGATGCGCTTCTGCCAGTCCTTCATGACCGAGCTGCACCGCCACATGGGCGAGTACACCGACGTCCCCGCCGGCGACATCGGCGTGGGCCCGCGCGAGATCGGCTACCTCTTCGGTCAGTACAAGCGCCTGACCAACCGCTACGAGGCGGGCGTGCTCACCGGCAAGGGCCTGGACTGGGGCGGGTCCCTCGTGCGCAAGGAGGCCACCGGCTACGGTGCGGCCATCTTCGCCGACGAGATGCTCAAGGCCCGCGGCTCCTCCTTCGACGGCCGCCGCGTCTCCGTCTCCGGCTCGGGCAATGTCGCGCTCTACGCGATCGAGAAGGCCAAGCAGCTCGGCGGCATCCCCGTCACCGCCTCCGACTCCTCCGGCTATGTGGTCGACGAGAACGGCATCGACCTCGAGCTGCTCCAGCAGGTCAAGGAGGTGGAGCGCGGTCGCATCACCGAGTACGCGGAGCGCCGCGGCAACGGTGCTCGCTTCGTCGCCGGCGGCAGCGTCTGGGACGTCCCGGTGGACATCGCTCTGCCGAGCGCCACCCAGAACGAGCTCGATGTCGACGCCGCCCGCACCCTGGTCAAGAACGGCGTGCTGGCCGTCTCCGAGGGCGCGAACATGCCCTCCACGCCGGAAGCTGTCAGCGTGTTCCGTGCGGCCGATGTGGCCTTCGGTCCCGGCAAGGCGGCGAACGCCGGTGGTGTTGCCACCTCCGCTCTGGAGATGCAGCAGAATGCGAGCCGCGACGCGTGGAGCTTCGAGCACACCGAGCAGCGCCTCACCCAGATCATGAAGGGCATCCACGCCACCTGCCTGGAGACCGCCGATGAGTTCGGCCGCCCCGGCGACTACGCACTGGGCGCCAATGTCGCAGGCTTCCGCAAGGTGGCCGACGCGATGATCGCCTTCGGCGTGATCTGAGCCGACCCTGAGCTGATCCGGGCCGAACCGCCCGGGCCTGGCCTGTGCCTGACGCGAATGCGCGCTGTGCCTCCACTCGTGGAAGCGCGGCGCGCATTCGCATTCGGCTGCCGAGGTGCGGGCCGAGGCGTCAGGTGACCGTCACGGTGAGCTCGATCGGGTCGATGTCGCGGGGCCCCTGGTCGCAGTCCTCAGCGATCTCGGTGCGGTAGCAGTGCACGATCCGTACGGTCGAGGTGCCGGGCGCGAGTCCGGTGAGCTCGACGGCGTAGGGGAACTCTCCGCCGGTCCCGCCGGTGTCCCGGCGCTCCGGCACGCCGAACACCTCGCTGTTCATGAGCACGCGGGCCATGACGACGCCGTCATCCACCCTGCCGTTCTCCCTCGAGACGCCCTCCGCGGCGGGGACCGCGCCCCAGTCGTCGCCCACGCCCGGCGACCAGTCGCCGAGGGCCACCTGGGCCGTCTCGCCGACCTCGATCGACACCTCGTCCGTGCCCTCGGGCAGCAGGTCAGGGTCCAGCAGATAGCAGCTGGTCAGCATCAGGACCGCCGCGGCCGCTGCCGCCAGGCGGAGGGGCCGCGCGCTGCCCCGTCGAAGGCATCGTCGATCGCCGCCCGGGCAGGCCTGCTGCGGCGCCGTCGTCGCATCGCGTCGTCCCATGTGCGCTCCCCTCGAGCATGTCGTACGAGCTGCTGGCAGGCGACCCCCATCGCCCCGCACAGAATACCTGCCGGATGTGACCCGGGGCACTCCGCCGTTGCTGAGAACAGTTCTCAGGAACTGCTACTGTCCTGCCTATGATTCAGATGAGAACCATTGTCATGAAGCGTCGTGCCGTCGTGCTCCTCAGCGCCGGGATGCTCGCACTCTCCGCCTGCGGCGGGATGGCCGGCGGAGGAGAGGACGGGGCCGGCGGCGGGGCGTCCGACGGCGGCGCGGCCGGCGGAGAGGCGGCGCCGGCGACCGATCGCACCGAGGTGGGCGCCCTCTCCCCGCGCATCGTTCTCGCCCACGACGGCGGCGTGACCACGATCGACTCCTCCGACGGCAGCACCGTCGGCAGCACCGACGTCACGGGCTACGCCCGGCTGAACCCCGCCGGGGATGGCCGCCACGTCGCCGTCAGCGCCTCCGGCACCATCACCATGTACGACACCGGCCTGCTCGCCCAGGGCCACGGCGACCACTTCCATTACTACGTCCAGGATCCTGCTCTCACCGACCTGTCCATCCCGGCGCCGATGCCCGGCCACGTGGTCTCCCACGGGGACCGCACCGCCCTGTTCGCCGACGGCACCGGCGACATCACCCTCATCGACCCCACCGCGCTGGTCGACGGCGACCTCGGGATCCTCGAGGAGACCAGCACCGAGGCACCGCACCACGGCGTCGCGGTGCCGCTCTCCGACGGGGGCCTGATCGTCACCCAGGGCACCGAGGACGAGCGCCACACGGTGCAGGCGCTCGACGCCGACGGGAACGTCACCGCCGAGACCGACGACTGCCCCGGCGTGCACGGCGAAGCCTCTGCGAAGCCCACGGAATCCGGCGACGTGATCAGCCTGGGCTGCGAGAACGGCTCCGTGGTCTACCGCGACGGGGAGTTCCACAAGGTCGCGATCGACGGCGACTTCCAGCGCTCCGGCAACCAGAAGGGTCACGAGGACTCGTCGATCGTGCTCGCCGATCACAAGGTCGAGGCCGATCCCGAGGGCGGTGCCGAGCACCCCACCGAGATCGCCCTGATCGACACCAGTGACAACACCCAGCAGATCGTGGACCTGGGCTCGGAGTACTGGTTCCGCTCCCTGGACCGCGGTCCTCACGGCGAGGCCCTGGTGCTCACCGCCGATGGCGAGCTGAACATCCTGGATCCCGAGACCGGCGAGATGCTCCACGAGGTCCCCGTGACGGGCGAATGGAGCGAGCCGGAGAACTGGCAGGAGGCCGGGCCCATGCTGGCCGTGGCCGACGGCACCGCCTTCGTCGTCGACCCCGCAGCGCAGAAGCTCACGATGGTCGACGTCAAAAGCGGCGAGATCTACCGCGAGCTGGAGCTGCCCGTGGTGCCGCACGAGATCCAGGTGACCACCGGTACCGCGTCCGGCGAGTACGAGATCTCGCCCGGAGCGGACGAGCACGAGGGCCACGAGCAGGAGGGCGGCGAGGCGAGCGACGCTGGTGGCCATGAAGACCACCACCACGAGGGCGGCGACCACGAGGGTCACGACCACTGACCCGGCGCTCCTCAGCCCGCTGAGCTCAGCGCCAGCTCCCATGCGCCGATCTCGATCACGGCCCCGCCCTCCACTCCGGCTTTCAGGTCGAAGGGGGCGGGGCTGGGATCGCTGCCGTCGGACGCGGCGAGCTCGACGGGCAGCGGCGCCCCGCCCGAGTCGAGGCGGATGCTCAGCGTCTGCGGAGTCTCCTGATCGGCCGCGGTGCGATAGTCGGGCCAGTACAGACCCGAGCTCGCGGTGCCTCCAGGGACGAGCCCGACGCCACCCTCCGGCTGCACGGCAGCCTCGAGGTGGGTGAGCGGTTCCGGGCGCAGGTCGATCTGCTCGGCACCCTGTTCGAGGGTCAGCTCCGGGACGCCGCGCAGCGCGCAGGCCTCGTCGCCGACGTTCGTCGCGGTGAGCGTCGCCGCCGAGTTGCCGGTCCACCCATCCCAGCCCCCGGCCACGACCTGCAGCGACTCGGGATCGCAAGCAGGGAGGCCGGCGGCCTCCACGGCGGGAGCGGCGGGGATCCCAGCGTTCGGGGACTTCTCCGGTGCGGGGCCTCCGCTGCCAGGACCATCGTCCCCGGCGCTGCCGCTCGCCATCGGCGATTCGGATCCCGGGTCCCCACCCGGGGTCACGCCGGCGGCAGGGTCGGAATACTGCCAGGCATCTGCGGCGGGGGCGTCGACCGGCCAGGCGGCGAACACCCCGAGCGTCAAGATCGCGGTGATGGCGAGAGGCATGCTGATCCGGCGCGCGGTGGGAACGGGGGGCGACGGTTCCGAACCGCTGCTCCTCTGCTCAGCAGAGCGCATGGCGGTGACCTCGGCAGCTGCCTGCCGGGGGAGCAGCCGGCCCGCGACGGTGATCCCGGTCGCGAGCAGCGTGCACAGCGCCGGAACCCCCAGCAGGGGAGTGCCCACCACCAGGACACTCCCCAGGAACACCATGGGATGCAGGGCGAACAGTCCGAGTGCCACCAACGGGGCCCCCACGCCGATGCTCGCCAGCCAGTACGCCCCGCGATCAGAGGCGGCACCGGGACGCATCCATCGCCACGCTCCGAGAACGGCGACGGCGGCTGCGATGCCCGCCACTGCGAGACCGAGCGGCCTCGAGGCGGCGATCGCGACCCATCCGGCAGCGGTGAGCAGGGCAGCGGCCAGGAGCAGCACCCCGACCAGGCGGCCGAACCGCGCCGCACGATGCCGCCGCGATGGCCGCGCAGGTGAAGGAACAGGTGAAGGAGCCGAGCGCTCGGCTAAGCCGGCCTCGGCCGGCACCGGCCGGGCAGAGACCAGGTGCCCAGCGAGGAACCAACCGATGAGCGAGGCGATCCCGGCCGCGGCGGTGACGGCGAGGTAGTGGCGTCGGGCGTCGATCCACAGATCAGTGCAGGTGGTGTCGTTGCAGTCGAAAGCCCAGGCCGGGGAATCACCGAGACGGCTCGCCCAGACCCCGATCACGAGCAGCACCGCGAACCCCGTGAGCATCAGCACGGTGGCGAGGATTCCGACCGCGGCAGGGTGGGACGCAGCGGTGCGGCGCACAGCGTGTGCGGGGCGTGGAGGGAGCGGTCGGGGCACGTTCGCAAGCTATCCGAGGAACAGCCGGCCTTCTGGCCGGCCACCAGGACCTGCACCTCTCGCACACGGACCCTCCACCGCCGCAGCCCCGGGGGCGGACCGTTCACCTCCGGCAGCGTGCCCCAGAGCTCAGAAGCCCAGCTGCTCCGCTCGGGCGATGACCGCCTCGGCCATCGCGACGGTCTGATCCACGTACGCCTCGCCGAACAGCTTCACATGGGCCAGCAGCCCGAAGAACAGGTGGGCGGGGAGGTCCTGCTCCCAGCCGCGGGGCAGCGGGTGCTCGGCGACGTAGCCCTCGAAGATCTCCTCGAGGTGCGGCGCATCGAACAGGGACAGCATCGCGAGGTCCTCGAGCCGGTGGCCGCCGTGGGCAGCGGGGTCGATGAGGGTCGCGCCGTCGGCGGTCCACAGCAGATTGCCCGACCACAGGTCGCCGTGAACTCGGGACGGCTCCTCGGTGCCCTGCCCGCTGATGCCGTCGAAGGCGCCGTCGGCGATCAGATCGATGGCTTCATCGACGGTGTCGTGGCCGTCGGCGCCGAGCACGCGGGTGACTGAGTCGGCGAGCGGGCGCAGGCGGTCCTCGGCCCAGAACTCGACGAAATCTGTGCGTGGTGCGGTCTCGACCGCGAAGGGGCTCTCAAGGGGGCCGAAGTAGGCGGGATCGGCGGGGGCCCAGCCGAAGGCCTCCGCGCCGGCATCGTGCAGGCGGGCGAGCCCGCGGCCCAGCTCGCGGGCAGCCTCGGGGGTGGGCGGGACAGAGTCCAACCGCTCCAGGTGCAGGGCGTTCTTTTCCTCCGCGAGCACTTCGACGACCGGCACCACCTGGGGCTCTGCGAGCCAGCGCAGTCCAGCGGCCTCGGCCGCCACATAGCCCTTGGGGGCGCTCTCGGCATGCTTCACGAAGTCATTCATGGGCCCACCGTACGCAGAGCCCCCACCGAAAGCGCCACCCGGGGTGTCGCGAGGCACTGTGGCGGCATCGCGAGCGGTCACCGGTGCGGGTCCGACGCACCACTCCTCAGACGCTGATTCCCAGTGTCGCCGCGAGGGTGCGCCGCAGCGTCGGCAGCACCCGTGCATGCATGGAGCGGGTCGAGGCGCGGGAGGCGACATGCACCAGCATCGCGCTGCGCTCGTAGGCGGTCCAGGCCCGCATCCGCCGGCGCAGGGAAGCCACATCGGACACTGAGGCGGGCAGCTCTCCGCGCTCGCCGCGGGCCTGCACATAAGCCCGCACGAAGCGGTCGACCTGCTCCTCGGCCAGCGGCACGTACCAGGGCCCGCCGTGCACGGCGCCGCCGAGAATCGCGAGGTCCCGGGCAGGATCGTCGCCCTGCGCCCACTCGAAGTCGATGTACTGCACCCGTGGTGCGCCGGTGACCGGGTCGCTGCCGTGCCAGAGGATGTTCGTCGAGCAGAGATCACCGTGGGCCAGCACGTACCCGTCCAGCTGTGCGATCTCGTCGTCGACGGCGGCGACCTCCGCGCGCGAGGCCTCAAGCAGGGGGCCGAGCACGTGCTCCTGGATCGCTGCGCCATGGGACTGCTGCCAGGACTCGAACTCCGCCTCGACCTCGGGCAGCAGCGGCTGCGGCCCCGGGGTCACCGCCGCCCAGGGGTCCGCCCCCAGCGACACCGGCCCGCGGCCCGGGGCGGGCACGGCATGAAGCTGCGCGAGATGCGCGGCATGAGCCTGCAGATGCGCGCCGGTCCAGGTCGTCGGCGAGGCGGCGATCCCCGGGATCTCGGAGGTCACCACATACGGATGGCCGATCGGGCTGGTCGCGGGATCATCGTGGACGGCGATGGGTTCCGGGCCCACCTCAGCGGGCAGCAGGGTCAGCGCCGCGATCTCATAGGCCAGATCCTGATGCAGCTCCGCGGAGGTGACGTGCGGAATCCTCACGATCACCGGTGCGTTCTGCTGCGGGATGACCCGCCAGGCGGCGAAGCGCTCGCCGACGCCCGCGAGCGTGACCCGGGCCTGCCCCGACAGCGACGCCGGCAGCACCGACTTGTGCAGCCCGGGCAGCCGCACGGGGGAGGCGTCCTCTCGCAGGGGCAGCACCAGTGTGCCCTCGCGCCAGACCTCCGCCAGCAGCTCGCCCATCGCGGCGGAGGCGGGATCCAGCGGTGTGGAGGGTGGTTCTCCCTGGTGGGGGACCATCGGGGCTCCTCGTGGTCGGTGCTCTGATCCTACCGGCGGCGGAGGAGTCTCACCGGAGATGCGCGCGGTTTAGCATGGTCAGGCACCCCCGAGGGCCCGGGAGGGCCCGCCTGGCCCGGCTGCCTGGCCGCCGGGGGCTTCGCCGTCCGGGCCCGTCGGCCCGCCGCTCCGTCTCCTGCAAGGACACCGCCCATGGAACTCGCCCTGCTCGCCATCGTCGTGGGCGTCGGCGTGGGGATCGTGGTGGGGGCGCTTGGTGCCGGTGGCGGCATCCTCGCAGTGCCGGTGCTGGTCTTCCTGCTGGGCATGCCGACCCATGCCGCGACCGCATCGAGCCTGATCATCGTGCTGATCACCGCGCTCTTCAGCCTCCCGCACCATGCCCGGCACGGGAACGTGGAATGGAAGAACGGGCTGGTGTTCGCGGGGGTCTCGGTGGTGGGTGCGGTCGTCGGCTCCCGGCTGTCGGCGCTGGTGCCTGCACAGGTGCTGCTCACCCTGTTCGGGGTGATGCTGGTGGGCGTCGCGATCGCGATGCTGCGGCGCGCGCTGCGCACCCGCCGTGCTGAGCGTGATGAGGCCGCTGCTCATGGCTCACACGGTGCGCGCGAGACCGACGAGCCGGTGGCGGTCCACGACGATCCGGTGCTGGACCAGCCCGGCCCGGACACCGTCGAGACCGCGGACGGCATCCATCACCACCACGGCGAGCCCGAACTGCCACTGCTGCCCGCCCCGGCCCCTGCGCCCCGGACGCTGGTGGTGATCGCCGCCGCGACCCTCACCGGCTTCCTGACCGGCTTCTTCGGCGTGGGCGGCGGGTTCATCGTGGTGCCGATGCTGGTCATCGCGCTGGGCCTGGCGATGCGCCACGCCTCCGGGACCAGCCTGCTGGTGATGATCATCGCGACAGCGACGAGCCTGCTGGCCAGGCTCGGCACGGACGTCCAGATCGATTGGACGATCACCCTGATCTTCGCCGCCGGCTCCGCGGTGGGAGGGATCCTCGGTGGCCCGCTCTCGGCGAAGGCCCGCCCCTCCACGCTCACGCTGCTGTTCTCGGTGCTGCTCGGCGGCGTGGCCGCAGTGACCCTCGTGCAGACCCTGCTGCTGGGCTGAGCAAGTCTGAGCTGGGCTGAGCCGGGCCGGCGGGGAAGCGCGCGAGGCCCAGCTGTCGAGGCGGATACTGGGCGCATGCCCGACAGCTCCGCGCCCGACAGCTCCGCGCCCGACAGCTCCGCGCCCGCCACCTCAGCGCCCGACAGCTCAACGTCCGCCACCTCAGCGCCGGACGCCTCAGCGTCCGCCACCCCGCGCCGCACCCGCGCTCACCCGCGCAGCGACCGCCCGTCTTCCCTCATCAGGTCACGCTGACCCTGCTCGCCGTGGAGGACGCCCCGGTGCTCGCGGAACTCGAGACCCGCAATCGCGAGCAGCTGATGGCCGGTGCTCCGGCCCGGGCGGAGGGATGGTTCACCGAGGCCGGGCAGCGCACGGCGATCGCCCACGCCGTGGCCGACCGGGAGGCAGGCGGCGGTCTCCCGTTCACCATCCGGCTCGAGGACAAGGGGGCGACGAGGATCGTGGGCCGCCTCAACCTCTCGACCATCATCCGCGGGGCCTTCGAGTCGGCCTCGCTCGGCTACTGGGTCGACACGGACGTCACCGGCCGCGGCGTCGCCACCCACGCGGTGCAGAGCGCGATCGCCGTGGCCTTCGGCGGCCTGGGCCTGCACCGGCTCCAGGCCGAGGTGAAGGTCGGCAACGAGGCCTCGGTGCGCGTGCTCGAGTACTGCGGCTTCACCGAGTACGGCCTGGCGAAGGACTATCTCCGGCTCGGCGGTGACTGGGCGGACTGTCGCCTGTTCCAGCTGATCGAACCGCACTGGCAGCCAACCGCCCCGGGCTCCGCCTGATCCGCGTCCCGGCCCCCGCCGCACTCAGCCCCGCCTGGCTCCGGCCTGACCCGCCCCCACCTCACCCAGCCCCGCCGCATTCAGTCTCGCCTGACCTGATCCGCCTCGTGGCCCAGCTGGCATGTCGAGTACGGGCGACAGAGAGCACGCTCCGGATATATGACCAGAGCGTGCTCTCTAGCGCCAGTACTCGACGGCAGGGCCGGAGCCGGGGCCGGTGCCGGAACCGGGGGTGGTGCCGGTGCCGGTGCCAGGGCCGGAGCCGGTGCCGGTGCCGGGGCCGGGGCCGGTGGTGGGAGCGGCGACGGTGCGCACCGCGTCGTTGATCAGTCGAGCTGCGGCGCGGGCGGTGCGCCCGTCGATGTCCAGGGAGGGGTTCAGCTCCACCACGTCGAGCAGGGCGAGCTTCCCGCTGCTGGCGGCGGCGCGCACGGCCGCAGCGATCAGCGGCAACGGCACCCCGTAGGCAGCCGGCGCCGAGACCCCCGGGGCCACGGCCGCGGGCAGCACGTCCAGGTCGATGGTCAGGTAGAGCACGTCCAGGTCAGCGGCGAACCCCTCGACGAAGCGCGCGATCCCCTCGGCTCCCGCAGCGAGGCACTGCTCATCGGTCCACCACTGCACGCCGAGCTGCTCGGCCCTGGCGAACAGCGCTCCCGTGTTGGACGGCTCGGCGATCCCGAGCACCGCGTAGGCCAGCTCACGGCCGGCAGCCTGCTCGGCCGCCGCCATCTGCGCGAAGGGGGTGCCGGAGGTGGGGCGAGGCTCCTCGCGCAGGTCGAAGTGGGCATCGAGGTTCAGCACTCCCCAGCGCTGTCCCGCGCTGGGCCCGATCTCAGAGCTGACCAGACCGTTGTACGAGGACCAGGCCGTCTCGTGCCCGCCCCCGAGCACCACCGTCAGCCGGGAGCCGGGACGGTCCAAGCCCTGCGCGGTGAGGGCCGCGGCCGCGGCCTGCCCACCCTCGAGGTCCTCGCCGATCGTCTCGGCATCGCCGAGGTCGTGCAGGCCCATCTCGCCGCGGGCGAGGGGCCCGTGCAGGGCCAGCGGTGACAGGGCGCGGCGCAGCGCGGCAGGCCCGTCGGCCGCTCCGACTCGGCCGCGGTTGCGGCGCACCCCCTCGTCGGAGCGGAAGCCGAGCAGCGCGATGTGAGCGGAGGCGGCATCCGCCGCTCCGGGACCGGCGACGCTGCGGACCACCTGGTGCCAGCGGGCGTGCTGGGGGCCGTTGCCGTCATTCCGGCCGGACCAGGCGCTGTCAGCGTCGGGAGAGTTCGTCATCGGGGCTCCTCGTCTGCGCACCAGGGAGTAGGTTCGCCCATCATGGCACCCGGCCTGGGTGAACGACCTGCCAGAGCACGAGACTGGGTCCGGCCCACCGGACAACGCCGACCGACGGTCCTGCGCATCCCGGTGCACCACCAGCACGATCCTTGCCGATCTGATCGAGGGAGAGACGATGACCCAGCGAGAGCGGCACGGCGCGGCGCAGGAACGACGGCGGCTCGGCAGCAGCGACGAGCCCGTCGAGGACGCCCTGGCCGAGGAGTTCGAGAACACGGTCACGGAGGGTGCGAACCGCCTGAACCGCACCTGGCGGGCGTTGGTGATCACCGGGCTGTTCGGCGGGATCGATGTGGGCCTGGGGCTGCTGGCGATGCTCGCAGTGCTGGATGCGACGGGGTCGAAGCTGCTGGGCGGCCTCGCCTTCGGCATCGGCCTCTATGCACTGCGGCTCGCGCACTCGGAGCTGTTCACCGAGGACTTCCTGGTCCCGATCAATGCCATCGCTGCCGGGCACGGGACCTGGTGGCAGCTGCTGCGGCTGTGGGTGACGACCCTGATCACCAACCTCGCCGGGGGCTGGGCGTTCACCTGGGTCGTGGTGGCAGCTTTTCCTCGGTTCGACGATGAGCTGATCGAGGCGAGCACGAGCTACATGGAGAAGGGTCTGACCCTGGAGACGGCCGCCCTCGCAGTGCTCGCCGGATTCACGATCACCTTGGTCGCCCGCATGAACCAGGGCTCGAGCGCGGGTATTGCGACACTCGCGAACTCACTCATCTCGGGGCTGCTGGTGGTGGGACTGGGCATGCTCCACGGGGCGCTGAGCTCGGCGGTGATCTTCGGGGCGATGCACGCAGGCGCCGAGGCCACCTACCTCGAGTGGCTGATCTGGTTCGCCTGGGTGATCCCGCTGAACATGGCCGGCGGCCTGGTGATGCTCACGCTCCCGCGCCTGGTGCGCACCTGGGAGCTCGTCACGGAGGAGCGCGCCTCGCAGCGCGCCGCGACGGGAGGTTCCGTGGCGGACTGAGCCCGGAGGAGCCCAGGGAGTGGCATCCTTGCGGATCATGGCACCACCGAAAGTCCCAGCGGCCGACGCGACGCTGCGTCTGCTGACCTTCCTCGCCTCCCGCAGTTCCCCGGTCCCGGCCGCGCAGCTCGCCGCGCAGCTCGCCCTGCCCCGCTCGCGCACCTACGACCTGCTGACCACCCTCGTGGAGCATGGCTACGTGATGCATCTGGAGCAGGAGCGGCTGTACGGGCTGGGGCCCGCCGCGCAGGTGCTCTCCGGTGCCTACCTGCGCCAGGAGCCGCTGGCGAGGATCGGCCGCCGCGTGATCGAGGCAATGGTCGACGAGGTCGGCGAGTCGGGCCACCTCGCGGTGCTGCACGGCCGCGACGTGCTCTACGTGATCGAGGAGCGGGCCCGGAGCCGACCCAGCCTGGTCACCGACGTCGGTGTGCGGATCTCCGCCCACCTCACCGCGAGCGGCCGCGCGATCCTCGCCGAGCTCCCGCCCGCCCAGCTGCGCGCCCTGTTCGGCACGCGGGACGACTTCACCTCCCGCACCACGGTGCCGGGACCGGAGAGCCCCAAGGACCTGCGCGAGCTCCTCACCCGGGTGCGGGCCGATGGGGTCGCCCACGAGACCGGGGAGGTCACCGAGGAGCTCGCCTCAGTGGCGGCGGTCGTGCACGACCATGCCGGCTGGCCCGCCGCCGCGGTGGCGATCACCTTCGAGGAGTCACGGACCCCCGTGGAGGTGCGTGATCGGTGCACGGCCGCGGTGCGCGCAGCGGCCGAGGAGATCACCCGCAGGCTCGGCGGGCGGCGCTCGGTCGTTGGTGTATAGCCGTCCCGAGCGCTGAAGGCGATGACGCCGCCAGCGGCTTCGAGGCCGTGGAGCCGCAGAGGCCCGCATGTGGGCTGCCAGGCAGTTCAAGGACGGTCGAGCGGGCCACTCTTAGGGGCATCGTGAACCGTCGCGACCTCGGTGGGTGTCGAGCTGCAGGCATCATTCCAGGCGCTCACCGTCGTGGAGTAGCTACCGCTATACATGACGGTGTCGCCCTCGGCCGCGAAGACTTCGCCGGTGCGATCATGAACGACGTAGCGAGTGCCGTCTTCTCGGGTGACTCCGATTGCGGTGGGGAAGAGGACGCCCACAGTTATGGCCGCGCCCAAGAAGGTGCAGCCTTCGTCGTCGATGACAAAGTCGCCGCTCACGACGGCAGCATCGCCGCCGTCACCTTCTTCCCACGTGAAAGTGGGGATCTCGAACGTCGTTGACCCTCCTGGCGGCTGCCCAGCGCACCCCGTCACGAGCACCGCGATCGCGAGACCGGCAAGGCCAGCCAGAGCGCGGCGCCCTGTCGGTCACTTGTCCGGCATGCCGGACACAAGCGGCGCGAAGGCCCTCGACCCCTCCCGTCGGCGGTGGTGTCCTGTACCGAACACCCCGCAGCGCGGAACCCCCGAGCAGCCCTCGACCCCAGGAGCCAACGATGACCCTCCCCGGAGCCCGCCCCGTCCGTGCCGCCCGCGGCACGACCCTCAGCGCGAAGTCCTGGCAGACCGAAGCCCCGCTGCGGATGCTCATGAACAACCTCGACCCCGAGGTCGCCGAGCGCCCCGACGACCTGGTCGTCTACGGCGGCACCGGACGCGCCGCCCGCTCCTGGGAGGCCTTCGACGCGATCGTCGAAACCCTCAAGGACCTCGAGGATGACGAGACCCTGCTGGTCCAGTCCGGCAAGCCCGTCGGCGTGCTGCGCACCCACGAGTGGGCCCCGCGCGTGCTGCTGGCCAACTCCAACCTCGTCGGCGACTGGGCGAACTGGCCCGAGTTCCGCAAGCTCGAAGCCGAGGGTCTGATGATGTACGGCCAGATGACCGCCGGTTCCTGGATCTACATCGCCACCCAGGGCATCCTCCAGGGCACTTTCGAGACCTTCGCGGCGATCGCCCAGAAGCGTTTCGGCGGCACCCTGGCCGGCACCATCACCCTCACCGGCGGCTGCGGCGGCATGGGCGGCGCCCAGCCCCTCGCCGTGACCCTCAACGACGGCGTCTGCCTGATCGTGGACGTGGACCGCACCCGGCTCGAGCGCCGTGTCGCCAAGCGTTACTGCCACGAGATCGCCGACGACCTCGATGACGCGATCGCGCGTGCCAACGCCGCCAAGGCCGAGCAGAAGGGCCTCTCGATCGGCATCGTCGGCAACGCCGCCGAGGTCTTCCCGGCTCTGCTCGAGCGCCATCAGGCGGGCGACCTGCAGATCGACATCGTCACCGACCAGACCTCCGCCCACGACCCGCTGAGCTACCTGCCGCTCGAGGTCACCGTCGAGGATTGGAAGGCGGAGTCGGAGGCCGACGAGGAGGGCTTCACCAAGAAGTCCCGCGAGTCCATGGCCCGTCAGGTGCAGGCCATGGTCGGGTTCCAGGATGCCGGCGCCGAGGTGTTCGACTACGGCAACTCGATCCGCGACGAGGCCCGCCACGCCGGCTACGACCGCGCCTTCGAGTTCCCCGGCTTCGTCCCCGCCTACATCCGCCCCCTGTTCTGCGAGGGGCTCGGCCCGTTCCGCTGGGTGGCGCTATCCGGCGATCCCGAGGACATCAAGGTCACCGACGCCGCGCTCAAGGAGCTCTTCCCTGAGAACGAGCACCTGCACCGCTGGCTCGACGCGGCGAACGAGTTCGTCGAGTTCGAGGGCCTGCCCGCCCGCATCTGCTGGCTCGGCTACGGCGAACGGCACAAGGCCGGCATGCTCTTCAACGACCTGGTGCGCGACGGCAAGGTCAAAGCCCCGATCGTCATCGGCCGCGACCACCTCGACTCCGGCTCCGTCGCCTCCCCGTATCGCGAGACCGAAGCCATGCTCGACGGCTCCGACGCGATCGCCGACTGGCCTCTGCTGAACGCCCTCACCGCCACCTCCTCGGGCGCGACCTGGGTCTCGATCCACCACGGCGGCGGTGTCGGCATCGGCCGCTCGATCCACGCCGGCCAGGTGGGCCTCGCCGACGGCACGGACCTCGCCCGCCAGAAGCTCGAGCGCCTGCTGACCAATGACCCCGCCATGGGCGTGCTCCGCCACGTCGACGCTGGCTACTCCCGGGCCGACGACGTCGCCCACGAGCGCGGCGTCCGCGTCCCGATGACCCCCGTGCGCAGGGACTGACCATGAGCAGCACCCTGATCTCCGGCATCAGCGAACTGTGGACTCTAGATCCCGCACTCGACGATCCCGCCCGCTCCGGCAGCGTGACCGACGAGCAGGTCCTCCGTGACGCAGCCCTGGTCATCGAGGCAGGACGCGTCGCCTGGACCGGCCCGGCGGCAGAGGCGCCGGCCGCCGACGACGCCACCGATCTCGAAGGCCGCGCCGTGCTGCCCGGCTGGGTCGACTCCCACTCCCATCTCGTCTTCGACGGCGATCGCGCCGCCGAGTTCGAGGCCAGAATGGCGGGGGAGTCCTACAGCGCCGGCGGCATCGGGGTCACCACCGGGGCCACCCGCACCGCCTCCGACGAGCACCTGCGCGCCCTGGTGCACGGCCGGATCGCGGAGGCCCTCGCGGGCGGCACCACCACACTCGAGACGAAGACCGGCTACGGCCTCACCGTCGAGCACGAGACCCGGGCCGCCGCCCTGCTGTCCTCCCTGATCGCGTCGGGCGAGCTCGACGAGGCCACCTTCCTCGGCGCCCACCTGGTGCCCGCGGAGTTCGACGGCCGGGAGGGCCGGCCCGGGGCCGAGGAGTACGTGGACCTGGTCAGCGGGGAGATGCTCGCCGCCGTCGCCCCGCACGTGCGCTGGATCGATGTCTTCTGCGAGGAGGGCGCCTTCGACCCCGAGCAGTCCGAGCGGGTGCTGCGCGCCGGCGCCGCTGCGGGGCTCGGGCTGCGGGTGCACGGCAACCAGCTGGGCCGTTCCGGCGGGGCGGCGCTGGCTACCGAGCTCGGCGCAGCGAGCGTGGACCACGTCAACCACCTCTCCCCGGCCGATGTCGAGGCGCTCGCCGCCACAGCCGCCCGATCGACCGCGCCGGGGGACCGGCCCGGGCTGCTCGCCGTGGATGCCGGGCCGACGGTCGCGACCGTGCTGCCCGCCTGCGACCTCTCCACCCGTTTGCCGCTCGCTCCGGCCCGCGAGCTGCTGGACGCCGGCGCGACGGTCGCGATCGCCTCGAACTGCAACCCCGGCACCAGTTACACCAGCTCGATGAGCTTCTGCGTCACCACTGCCGTGCTCCAGATGCACCTCTCACTGGCCGAAGCGCTCCACGCCGCCACCCGCGGCGGTGCGCTCGCTCTGCGCCGCACCGACGTCGGCCACCTCGGGATCGGTGCCCGCGCCGATCTGCACGTGCTCGACGCCCCCGCGGCGATCCACCTTGCCTACCGGCCCGGCATGCCGCTCACCCACCAGGTGTGGCGTGCCGGGACCCGACGCGTCTGATCTCCCCGTCGTCCCTGGTCGCCGACCTCCCCGCCCCCGATCGCCGACCCCTCCGTCCCGAAAGGACCCCATGACCATCCCCGCCATCGAGCACCCCACAGTCACCCTCTCCACCGCCGGGCTCACCGCCGCCGACGTCCTCGCCGTGGCCCGCCACCGCGCCCGCGTCGAGCTCGACCCCGATGCTCGCGAACAGGTGGCGTCGGTCCGTGCGCACATCGACGCGCTCGCCGCCGGAGACACCCCCGTCTACGGCGTCTCCACCGGCTTCGGGGCGCTGGCCGACACCTCGATCCCGCCCAGCATGCGCCACGCTCTGCAGCGGTCCCTGATCCGCTCCCACGCAGCCGGCGCCGGGCCTGAGGTCGAGACCGAAGTGGTGCGCGCCCTGATGCTGCTGCGCGCCCGCACCCTCGCCTCCGGCCGCACCGGCGTGCGCCCCGTCGTGGTCGAGACGATCCTCGCGCTGCTGAACGCGCAGATCGCCCCGATCGTCCACGAGTACGGATCCCTCGGATGCTCGGGCGATCTCGCACCGCTGTCCCACTGCGCGATCGTGCTGATGGGTGAGGGCCGCGCCCGGGACCGCGACGGCGTGGAGCGCCCCGTGCCCGAGCTGCTCGCCGAGGCCGGGATCGAGCCCGTGCTGCTCGAGGAGAAGGAGGGCCTCGCGCTGATCAACGGCACCGACGGCATGCTCGGCATGCTGCTGTGGGCGATCGCCGACCTCGACGAGCTGGTGCGCACCGCCGACCTCACCACCGCGATGTCCGTGCAGGGCCTGCGCGGCCGTGACAGCGTGTTCCGCCCCGAGCTGCACGCACCGCTGCGCCCGCATCCCGGCCAGGAGGCGTCGGCCGCGAACATCTTCGCGCTGCTCGAGGGGTCCGCGATCATCGCCGACGTCGCCGCCGAGGGCTCGCGCGTGCAGGACGCCTACTCGCTGCGCTGCGCCCCGCAGGTCGCCGGCGGGGTGCGCGACACCATCGAGCACGCGCGCACCGTCGCCGAGCGGGAGCTCGCCGCCGCGATCGACAACCCGGTCGTGCTCGAGGACGGCACCGTCACCTCCAACGGCAACTTCCACGGCGCCCCGGTCGCCTACGTGCTCGACTTCCTCGCGATCGTCTCCGCGGACCTCGCCTCGATCGCCGAGCGCCGCACCGACCGGATGCTCGACAAGTCCCGCTCCCACGGCCTGCCGCCGTTCCTGGCCGACGACCCCGGTGTCGACTCCGGCTTCATGATCGCCCAGTACACCCAGGCCGGCCTGGTCTCGGACATGAAGCGCCTCGCGGTGCCGGCGAGCGTGGACTCGATCCCTTCCTCCGCGATGCAGGAGGACCATGTCTCGATGGGCTGGCACGCCGCCCGCAAGCTGCGCACCAGCGTGGAGAACCTGCGCCGCGTGCTCGCGATCGAGCTGCTCACCGCCGCCCGCGCGATCGACCTGCGCGGCCCGCTCGCCCCATCGGCCCCGAGCGCCGCCGCGATCGCCGTGCTGCGCCGCACCGTCGAGGGCCCTGGGCCGGACCGCTTCCTGGCCCCGGACATCGCTGAGGCCGAGGCGCGGCTGCTGGACGGGACCGTGCTCGCGGCGGTCGAGGAGGTCATCGGGCAGCTGGCCTGACCGTCGCTGGGCTCGCCGGGCGGCTGGCCTGACCGTCGCGGGCCGGCCGGCAGGACAGCCGGTGTCGGGCCACCCCGACGATCTGCTCCGGACCCGTGACAAGCCGCTGACCAGGCGTCACGCTCAGGGGCATGACCTCCCTGCACTCTCCCTCCGCCCCCCGTCCGCGTGCCTCCCGACCGCCTGCCGCCCCTCTGCCCGCCGCCCCTCTGCCTGCCGCCCGTCCTTCTGCCGCCCACGGCGGTCGTCGACGGGGCCTCCAGCTGCTTCTGGGCGTCGTGGTCTTCCTCGCCGCCGAGATGACGGTGGTGACCGTCGGCGGCCTCACCGCGAGCCCGTGGATGCTGCTGCTCGGAGCGTGCGCGGGCGCCGCCGTCGCGCTCGGCGGCTACCTCCTGATCGTCGGACTGATCGGCGGCCGCCCCGGGCTCGGCCTGCGCGGGCGCGGCAAGCTCGCCGAGCTGGCGGCGGGCCTGGTGCTCGGCACAGCACTGCTGACCCTCGCCGTCGGCCTCATCGCCCTGCTCGGCGGCTACCGTGTCACCGGAATCTCGGCGTCCCCGCAGCTGCTGGCACCGCTCGCGGTCGGTATCGGAGCCGGAGTCATCGAGGAGATCGTGTTCCGTGGCATCCTGCTGCGCGTGCTGGAGTCCTGGTGGGGCAGCTGGGTGGCCCTCGCAATCACGTCGCTCCTGTTCGGACTGATCCATCTGATGAATCCTGGGGCGTCGATCCTGACCGCGCTCCTCCTCGTGGTCGAGGCGGGGGTCCTGCTGGGCGCCGCCTATCTGCTGACCCGTCGGCTGTGGTTCGCCTTCGGCCTCCACATCGCCTGGAACACCGTGCAGGCCGGGATGTTCTCCTCGGCGGTCTCCGGGACGGGGACGCAGCGCGGACTGCTGGTCGCGGAGATGCACGGCCCCACCTGGCTCACCGGCGGGTCGATGGGCATCGAGGGCTCCCTGCTCACCGTGCTCCTGGGTCTCGGGACGGGGATCGTGATGCTGGTCCTCGCCGCCCGCCGGGGTCATCTGCAGGGCCCGGCGAGGAAACGGCGATAGGAGCCGAGCTCGCACGGCGAGGAGAGAGAGTGTGCTCACTCGGGGCGTGATCGGCTGATCCCGCGAGTACCCTGTGACCGGTGTTGCTCAGCGCAGCCCTGCCCCGGTCACTCGGGAAGACAGCCCGTCACACCTGAAGGATTTGCCCCATGGGAGAGCTCCACCTCGGCTTCGAGATCGGCGCGATGGTCGTGCTCTGCGCGATCCTCGTCGCCGATCTGCTGCTGGTCATCAAACGTCCGCACGTCCCCTCCCTGCGGGAGTGCGCGACCTGGATCGGCTTCTATGTGGGCCTGGCGCTCGTCTTCGCGGTGGTCCTCTACTTCGTGGGCGGCATGCAGCCGGCGTCGGAATTCGTCACCGGCTGGCTGCTCGAGTACTCCCTGAGCATCGACAACCTGTTCGTCTTCATCATCATCATGACGAAGTTCTCCGTGCCGCGGAGATACCAGCAGGAAGCGCTGATGGTGGGCATCATCATCGCCCTCATCGCGCGCGGGCTGTTCATCCTGGCGGGCGCCGTGATCATCGAGAACTTCACCGCCGTCTTCTACCTCTTCGGGATCTTCCTGCTGTGGACCGCATGGAAGCAGGCCCAGGGCGAGGAAGAGGGAGGCTCCGACTCCTTCATCATGCGGACGGTGCGGCGCGTGTTCCCCGTCTCCGACGACTACGACGGCAACAAGCTGCGCACGGTCGTGGACGGCAAGAAGCTCTTCACCCCGATGCTGCTGGTGTTCATCACCCTCGGCCTCACCGACGTCATGTTCGCCCTGGATTCGATCCCTGCCATCTTCGGCGTCACCCGGAACCCCTTCCTGGTCTTCACCGCGAACCTGTTCGCCCTGATGGGTCTGCGCCAGCTGTACTTCCTCCTGGGCGGGCTCCTGGACCGCCTCGCCTACCTGCATTACGGGATCGCTGCGATCCTCGGCTTCATCGGTGTGAAGCTGCTGATCCACGCCATCCACGAGGCCCCGCTGGACTTCATCCCCGGCTTCTCCGTGCTGCAGAAGATCCCCGAGGTGCCGATCTGGCTCTCGCTCGCGTTCATCGTGGTGGCCATGGGTGTCGCCGTGGTGGCCTCGGTCATCTTCGCGGGGAAGTCCGAGAAGCATGAGGACACGGAGCGCACGATCACGGAGCACTGAGCCGGATCGCTCGGCGCTGGGCCGGAAGGATCCCCGGCCAGGGATACCGGATCGCGCTCGGGCTTCCCTCCGTCGGGCGCCGGGTCCAGGATGGGGGCATGAGCCCCCGACGAGATCGTGCCCGCACCACCGGTTCCGGCACCACCGGGATCGCTCGGATCGCCGGGACCACCGGGGTCACCGGTATCACCGGCGTCTCTGCAGATACCGGAGGCGACGCGGCGTGCTGGTTGGGCGAGCTGTGCCCGGAGTGCGGCGCCGTGCCCGAGGGGGAGGGCGCGCAGGATCCGACCGTGCCCTGCTGGCGCTGCGGGACGGTGCGCGCGTCCGCTGCGGACGGCGGATGACACTCGACCCTGCCCCGCCCCGGCCCGCCCCACCCCGCCGGGCGGCCACGGTTCGCCGCTCAGGACCTATGCGAGGTGCGATCATCGGTCCTCAGCGCAGAATCGCGGAGCGTCGGGAGCGTCGGGAGCGTCGGGTGGGGCGCGGAATGGCGGGCGCGGGATCACACTGCCGGGGTCGCGAAGCCCCCGTTGGAGTGGAGCAGCTGGCCACGGATCCAGGACCCCTGCGCGGAGACCAGGAAGCACACCAGGTCCGCGACCGTCCCCGGCCCGGCGAGCTCCCCTCCCGGCATCTGCGCGGTGACGGCGGCGCGGATCTCCTCGTCCATCCAGCCGGTGTCGATCGGGCCGGGATTGATCACGTTGGTGCGGATGCCGCGGTCCGCGAGCTCATGCGTTCCCGCCAGCACCAGGCGATCCAGTGCCCCCTTGGTCGCCCCGTAGGGGAGGTTGTGCACTGTGTGGTCGCTGGTCAGTGCGATCACGGCGCCGCCGGACGCGGCAGCGGTCGGCCCGCTCGGCTCGCCCTGCGCGCCCAGCTGGCCCGGCTCGCCCTGCGCACCCAGCGCACCCGGCGCGTTCACTGCGACCTGTTCCGCGAAGGCCTTCAGCAACAGCCAGCTCGCGCGCACATTGACTGCATAGTGCCGGTCGAAGCTCTCCACCGTGGTGTCCAGGAGCGAGGAGTCCACGGACTCGCAGTGGCTCATCACCAGGACCCCCAGCGGCCCCAGCGCTTTGCGGGCACTGCCGATCACCTGCGCAGGCACCTGTGGGTCGGCGAGGTCACCGGGGAGCAGGACGACACGCCTCCCGGCCGCCCGCAGCTCTTCCGCGAGCAGTTCCACATCCGAATCCTCGCCGAGCACTCGCCGGTCGTAGGGGGCGTGGAAGGACAGTGCCAGGTCGAACCCGTCGGCGGCGAGTCCCCGGGCGATCGCGGCGGCGATCCCGCGGCGGCGCCCGACGCCGGTGAGCAGAGCGGTGCGGGGCAGAGCGGCGGCGGTGCCGGAGGCGGGGAAGTGCATGCGGCCGACGGTACGGTGCGGCGGCGGTCTCGGCCACCGGTTTTTCGTGCCCGGAACGGCCCGCCCGGCCAGGTCATCCCTACGTCAGGTCACCGCTCCTCAGGTCACGCCCGCGTCAGGTCAACCCTGCAGCAGGCGACCAGCCGTCTCGGCTCAGTCGCCCGTCTCGTCAGGTCGGTCCCAGACCACGTGGCCGTCTTCGCCCCGCCGTGCTCCGTCGCTCGGCTCATGCTGCCGCTGCTTCCCGTCGGGCATGAGGTCCGCGACCTCGACCTGGTGCTCCATGAGCATCACGTCGGCGATCAGGCGGCGATGGCAGCGCCACCACACCGCCTCCGAGCACATCACAGCGGTGCGGGTGCGCGACACGTCGCCGAGCAGCTCCTCGAGGCCGGCACGGAACTCCTCGCTGCGGGTCCATCCGGCATAGGCGCGGAACTGCTTCACTCGCCACCAGGTGTCTGGGGAGGCGGCATCCTCGTCCTTGGTGAGCCGTCGCCGTCCGCCCAGGCGCTCGTCCCAGCGGTAGCTGATCCCGGCCTCGGTGCAGATCTCCTCGACCGCGCCACGAGCGGCGGCATCGTTGGTGCGGGAGCCGGGGAATCGACGCACGTCCACCAGCTGCTGGATTCCGGCGCCGAGGAGCAGGTCGCTGAGCTCCGTGCGTGAGAGGGTCCCGTGCCCGACGGTGAGCAGAGAAGCAGTCATCTCTCCAGTATTGCGTCCTTCGCACGGGGCGCGGGGCTGCTGGCGAGACCGAGTGGTCGGCGAGGCAGACTGGGCACGTGAACTCTTCCGCAGCGACCAGGCCGATCCGTGCCCCAGGGCCGCGTCGGGCGCTGACGGCGTGCCTGGCGCCGCTGGCTGCCATGACGGCGGCCGTGCTGCTCTCGGTGCTGCTGGGGTGGACGCTGCGGGCTCTGCCCGCGGTGAGTGCGTGGGACCTCTCCCTGGTCGTGGCCGCGAACCACTCGCTGACCGAGAACGCTGGACGTCTCGCGGTCGGTATCGATGTCGCCTTCGGCCCCGCCCTGGCTGCTGCTCTGGTGGCCCTCGCCGCGCTCTTGGCCGGGCTGCTGCACCGCAGTAGGTGGGCCGCGCTCCGGGCTGCGCTGCTGGTCGCCGTGCCCTGGGCGATCGTGGAGCTGATCAAGCTGGTCGTGCGCCGTCCTCGCCCGGACGCGGACCTGCTGCTGCAGCAGCTGGTGCCCGAGCCGCACACCTTCAGCTACCCCAGCGGTCATACCGCCTGCGCCGCTGCCTTCGCCACCGTGCTCGTGCTCGCGCTGCCCGCAGGATGGCAGCGCCGCCTCGCCCTCGTCCCTGCCGTGCTGCTCGTTCTGGCCACGGCCTGGTCCCGGGTCGCGCTCGGCGTCCACCACCCCTCCGATGTCCTCGTCTCGCTGCTGCTGGTGCCGGTGCTGTGCCTGTTCCTTGCCCGGCTGCTGGACCTGCTCCACCCCGCTGCTGATCCTCGCCCTGCGGGCATCGCTGAGGGCGCCATCGAGGGCGTGCCCGGAGGCGTCGGCGTCACCGAAGACGTCGTCGAGGAGGTCACCCGCCGCGGGTGAGCACCTGCTCGGTGGAGCGCAGATCCACCTGCGGCGGGAACAGGCTCATGGTGTGCAGGGCGGGCGGGCCGTTCTCCGCCGCGGAGTGGGCCACGGCGTCGGTGACCACGGTCAGGCGCACCCCGGCATCGGCCGCAGGGAGCACCGTGGAGATCACGCAGCAGTCCGTGGTCACGCCCGTGACCAGCAGGTGTGTGCGCGGGTTCGCGGGCCAATCCACCCGCTCGGCCAGCTGCGCACCCCATTTGCCGAAGGTCGGCTCGTCGATCGTGGGGTGGGCGGACAGGCCGCGTGCGGCATCGACCAGGTCGTAGCGCGCGTCCTCTGCCGGGACATCCGCGAAGGGCCAGGCCCGGAAGTAGTCGCCCCAGGCGGTCGCCCGGTCGGCGGTGGGCAGCCAGCGCGTGACCAGGGTGCGCTCGGGGCCCACGGCCTCCGCCAGACGGGCGATGTTCTCCATCGCCGCAGGGAAGAACGGCGAGCACCACTGGGAGCGGGGGTCGGCGAAGATCCATTGCGGGTCGACGATCAGCAGCCAGGGCGCCGGGTTCGCCTCAGGGGCAGGGGGCATGGGCAGGATCCTCTCCAGGGCGTGCAGCGGTGCACGAGGCGGGGTCAGAGCAGGTGGGGTCTGAGCACGGGTGGTCAGTGCGGGTGGGGTCAGAATAGTCGGCGCGCTGGCGCGGCCGGAGGGCGGCGAGCACCGCCGGCGCGACCGCGAAGGCCGCCCCGGCCAGGCACAGCACCCCGCCTATCGCCGCCAGCGGAGGCGGCACCTCGCCCAGCAGCAGCCAGGCCAGCACCACGGTGAAGGCGGGCACCAGCAGCGAGGAGGAGCTGAGCAGCCCGGCCCCGGTGTGGGTCAGGGCGTATCCCCACAGCAGGAAGGCGAGCGCGGTGGGGAACGCCCCGAGGTAGATGACGCCGAGCACCGTGCTCACCGGGGCCGCACCCACCTCCGTCACCAGGGCCGGAGCGAAGGGCAGGCAGGCCAGCGCGCCGCTCAGCACGCCGATCACCGTCATCGAGGTGGAGTCGACGTGGACGAGCAGCAGCTTCTGCGCGAGCACGCTGCCCGCGTAGAGCAGCGCAGCCACCAGCCCCAGCACCACTCCGAGCCCGGAGAGATCACCGGTGGAGGCCCCCACCGTGATCAGCACGATCCCGCTGAAGGCGACCAGCACTCCGGCGAGCAGCCGCACGGAGAACCCCTCCCCGAGCAGCAGCCCGGAGGCGACCGCCACGATCAGCGGTGCGAGATTCACCAGCATCGCCGCGGTGGCCGGATCCAGGAACAGCTCCGCGGCGTTGAGCACCACGAGATACACCGAGAACCAGGCCACGCCCCAGCCGATCACCGCCGCCCACAACCGCGCGCTGCGGGGCCAGCGGACCCGGCGCAGGAGCAGCAGCGGCAGCAGCGCGATCGCGGCGGAGCCCACCCGCAGCAGAGCCATCGCGCCGGGGGAGAAGTCGTCCCCGGCCACCCGGATGACCAGGAAGGACGAGGCCCACATCAGCATCACCCCGAGCGCGGCGAGCCACGGCAGGGCGGGATGGGCGGGGGAGGGATGCATGGACCCATCGTGGACCCTGCGGGGCGGGCGCGGCATCCCTGCCCAGGACGGACAGCCCGGCGTCCCGGCTGCCTTACAGCCCGGTTGCCCGGCGTCTAGGCAGTCTTGCAACCCGGCAGTCAGCTCAGCGCTGTTCCTGGCGGCGGATCTTCCCGCGCCGCGCGATGAAGGTCACCACGAAGCCGAGCACCAGCGCCAGCAGCACGCCGATGTTCGAGTACGCCCAGTTGCCGTCCCAGTAGGAGCCGGCCGGGTCCTCCACGTAGGTGCCCAGGCCCAGCGGCTCCAGCAGGTAGCCCTGCCAGTTGTTCCAGGAGGCGGCCTCGGTGAAACCGTTCACGACCAGGCCCCAGCCCAGGATCGAGGCGACCACCATGGTGATGATCGAGGTCCAGTCGAAGGCGCCGTAGCGTCCGGCGGGGTCGAACAGGGCCTTCTCGTCGTAGTCCGCCCGGCGGGTGAGGATGTCGGCGATGAGGATCCCGGCCCAGGCCGCGATCGGCACGCCGAGGGTGATCAGGAAGCTCTGGAACGGCTCGATGAAGCTGGTCGCAAAGAACGCCACCCAGATGGTGCCAGCGGTGAGGATCAGCCCGTCGACCGCGGCGGCGGCCGGGCGGGGGATGCGGATGCCGAGGCTGATGAGGGTGAGACCCGAGGAGTAGATGCCCAGCACCGCGCCGGAGACCAGAGTCAGCACCGCGACGATCCAGAAGGGGATCAGCGCCCACAGCGGCAGGATCGTCACCAACGCGCCGATCGGGTCGCCCTGGATCGCCTTGCTCAGGCCCTCGTCGGACCCTGCCAGCAGCAGCCCGAAGATCACCAGCACCACCGGGGCGGCGGCGCCGCCCACGGTGTTCCACAGCACGATCGAGCCGTCAGACGCAGTGCGCTTCTGGTACCGCGACCAGTCGGCGGCGATGTTGATCCAGCCCAGCCCGAAGCCGGTCATCACCATCACCAGTGCGCCGATCATCGCCTGCGGGGAGCCTGAGGGGGCGGAGAGCACGGCGTCGAGGTCGATGTGGGGGATCGTGAGGATCATGAACAGGATCGTCATCGCGCCGGTCGCCCAGGTCAGGACGGACTGGAGCTTCATGATCGTGTGATAGCCGAGCACGCTCGCACCCACGATCAGAGCGGCGATGAGGATCGCGGCGATCACGGTGACCGCCTTCCCGGAGGCGAGGCCCAGCACATCGAACACGGTCGCGGTGGCGAGCACTGCGGAGATCGCGAGCGAGGTCTCCCAGCCGATCGAGGTCAGCCAGGAGACGATCCCGGGCACCTTCTGCCCGTGCACCCCGAAGGCCGCCCGCGAGAGCACCATCGTCGGGGCGCTGCCACGCTTGCCCGCGATCGCGACCAGCCCGCACAGCAGGAAGCTGATGATGATGCCGATGATCGCCACGACCGTGGCCTGCACGAAGCTGATGCCGAAGCCGAGCAGGTAGGAGCCGTAGCTCATGCCGAACACGGAGACGTTCGCGGCGAACCAGGGCCAGATCAGATCGCGCGGCTTCGCGACGCGTTCGGACTCCGCGATGATCTCGATGCCGGCGGTCTCGATGACGCCGGCGCCGCCGACGGGGGCGGGGCTGCTCTCAGGGGAGGACATGGCTGCTCCGGGGAGGAGGGGTCCGACGGGGTCGGACGACGGGAAGGCGAGGACTGCCGTGAATTCTCCCACGGAAGCGCACGGGACCACCGGTCGCCCGGCGCGGCGGCGGGAACGGGGAACGGGAGCGGGACGGGACGGGGGAGAGGCACGGGGCGGGGAATAGGATGAACGCCGCTCTCAGCCGAAAGGAGTCTCGTGCCCTCAGCCCTCGCTCGGGTCCAGTCCGCAGCCCAGAGGATGGTCAGCCTCGCCCCCGGACGTGTGGACCATGTCCCCGCCTTCCGGATCGCGATCGGACTGGCGATCCCGATGGTCGTGCTGCTGCTGACGGATCGGGTCGACTGGGCGATGTACGTCGGGTTCGGTGCGTTCACGGGCATCTACTCGAAGTACGAGCCCACCCGGCTGCGGTTCCGGCGCCAGTCGCTCGCCGGCGCGATGCTCACCGTCTGCGTGACGATCGGGGCGGCCCTCGCACAGCTCGGCGAGTCGATGTCACCACTCGCGGAGTCCTGGACGGCGCTGCTGGTGGGCGCCGTGATCGCCGGACTGAGCGCCACCTTCGTGCTCGCCCGCGGGCTCAAGCCGGGCGGGGCGATCTTCCCGCTGTTCGCGGTCGCGGCAGTCGCGGCGGCCCCGCCGGCCGCACCGGTCTGGGTCGCCTTCCTGATCGCGGGCTCCTGCGCGAGCCTGTGCGTGGGGCTCGGGCTGCTCGGCCACTGGGCAGGGGAGCGGCACCCGGGGGCGGACGCACACCCGGCGATGGAGACCTGGACCCGGGCGCAGCTGGGCGCAGAGTTCGGCCGCTTCGCGCTGGCCGCCGCCATCGCCGGCGTCCTGGGCCTCGCCTCAGGCCTGCCCTTCCCCTACTGGGCGCAGATCGCGGCGATCGCGCCGCTCGCCGCCCCCGGCCGCACCCTGCAGATCGAGCGCGGCCTGCACCGCGTGATCGGCACAACCCTCGGAGTTGTTACCACCGCCTTCCTGCTGTCCTTCCCCGCCGAGCCGTGGCAGCTGGTGGTGTGGGTGGTGGTGCTGCAGTTCATCGCCGAGCTCTACGTGATGCGCAACTACGCCTTCGCCCTGCTGTTCATCACCCCGCTCGCGCTGCTGATGGTGCAGCTCGCCCACCCCCAGCCGGTGGGGCCGACGCTCGAGGCGCGCGTGGTCGAGACCGCGATCGGCGTCGTGGTCGGCATTGCGATGGTCGTCGCGGCGGCGCTGTGGGACCGACGCTCAGCGCGGCGGAACGCAGCCGTCGAGGGCTGAGGTCCCCAGCTGCCGCTCCCGTCCGCGCATCTGCCGTGCCTCAACCATGCCTCTGCCGCGCCTCAACCGTGCCTCGGCCGCGCCTCGGCCGTGCTTCAGCCGTGCATCGGCGCGCCTCAGCTGCCTGGGGATGCTTCCGGCTCCTCGTCGCCGAGGGCACGGGGGATCATCACGTCGATCACGCTGAGCAGAGTCTCGGCGGAGACGTCCGAGATCTGCAGCTCGTCGTCGGCGGTGGGCTCCTCCCCGAGCGGTCCGTCGTCGAGCACCCGGACCCGGTCGGAGGTGGCCACGATCGTGGCCTGCCGCCCGGCGCCGTCGGTGACCGCCGTGAGGACGGACAGCGACCTGGTGTCGGCCACATCGAACGTGGATCCGGCCTGAGCGCGGGTGGTGGTCTCGGGCTCGCCGTCCTGGTCCGCCGCCTCGAACGGGTCCACGAACTTCCGGATCCGGCGCGGGACCGAGCCCAGGTCCGGGACGCTGAAGTGGTGGAAGCCGTCGACGGAGATGAACTCCTCGAGGATCCCGCTGCGGGGGAAGAGGTAATGGGCGAGGGTCGTCGAGCCGCCGTTGAGCGTGCGAGTCGTGGTGACCATCGCCTCCGGAATGCGGCGCAGGGCGATCACCCCGGCCAGCCGACGGTCCAGCTGCACCGGACGGCGCTCGACGTCTGCCGGTCCGGAGACGACCTTGCCCTCATCCTCGACGCTTTCGGTGCCGGGTCGGACCAGCCCGCGAGCAGTCAGCGAACGCAGTGCGGCAGCGGCTGAGGACGCCTCGTCGACCATGTCCTGACTGAGATACGGACTGCCCAGGATCTCGAGGGCGGAGGCACCGTCGAGCCCCATGATCTCCTCATCGGTGAGGGTGAGGAAGACGTCCGGCTCGGTTTCAGTCGTGGCCAGCACCTCCATCGCACCGAGCATGTCGCGCTCGGTGATGGAGGGCTCGGTGATGGACGGCGCGGAGGGCGGGGTCTTGGCGGATTCGCTCATGCGGGGTCGGCTCCCTGGGGATGGACGGGTCGTCGCAGCGGACGGACCGATTCGGTGGTGCTCATGGGGTGTCGGCGGGCGGGTTCAGGCTCTCACGAAGAGGCTCACCACGGCAGGGCGTCGGCGAGCCCGTCGACGGCATTGGAGACGCCGTCGCTGACGGAGTCCACGACATTGCCCACGCCTTCGGAGACAGCTCCGGCGGTGTCGCCGACGAAGTCCGTCGTGCTGTTCCAGGCGTCCGTGGCTGTCGAGGAGATCGTGTCCCAGTTGTCGTAGACCATCTTGCCAACGTCGGCGAGGGCCGCGCCGCCGGAGATGATCGCGCCGGCCGCGACCAGCGGCCCGCCGATGACCGCACCGACGCCGGTGGCGGACAGTGCACCGCCCGCCAGCATCAGCCCGCCACCGACGGCGCTGGCACCCCCGGTGATCGCACTGAAGGTATCGCCGCTCTTGATCCCCTGGATCATCTGCAATCCGCCCGTGAACACGTCCAGCGCCGGGAGCGCTTTGCCGAGGTAGGGGGCGACGTCGTCGAGGAACGGCGCGACCTTCGAGAGCTTGCCGGCGGCGTCGTCCACCCAGCCGAAGAGGTTCTTGTTCCCGAGGCCAGTGGGGACGTTGAAGGGCAGCTGGCCGATGAGCTTCTTCGCCAGGCCGCTGAACTCAGAGCCGACGCCGTAGACGGAGTCGGTGATGTCCTTGCCGTACTTCCAGGTGCCGGCGGCGAGCTGGAAGATGTCCTCGGCGCCCTTGATGAAGTCCGTGGAGCGGTCGATGACCCGCATGATGTCCCAGACCTTCTTGCCGCTGCTGAAGGCCTTCTGTAGCTTGTTGAACACGCCGATGCCGTCGTTGACACCGCCGAGGAGGCGATCGAGCCAGGAGCCCTCACTCTCGTCGCTGCCCTGACCGCCTCCGCTGCCCTGGCCGCTGCCGGACTCGCCATCGGAGGCCTCGTCCTGCTCCTCGGCGTGGCGCTCGAGCTCGCTGCCATGATGGGTGATCCGCGAGGTGACCTCCTCGAACAGCGCCACGGTGCGGGAGCTCCACTCAGCACGGAAGGAGTCCGCGTCGGGCCCCTGCCAGATGCTCTCGTCCATGACCGCTGGTTCGAGTCGCGCGCGCAGATCGCCGATCGCGGTCGCGCGGTCGCGCAGCAGCGCGGAGTGGTCGCGCAGCTGGCTGGTGTCGGCGCCGTAGAAGCCGCTCATGCCTGTCCCCTCGTGTCCTGGCCGGTACCTGGTGCGGAGGTGCTGTGCGCTCCGTCCGACCCACGTCCCGACCACAGTAGGGCGCGCGCGGCGGATGCACGATGGGGAGGACTCCCCATCGACCCGCCGGGGCGGGAAAACGTGCACGTCGACCCGGCGGACCGTAGGCTCGCACCATGGGGAAGAGACTCGATCGATACCGTGAGGCGGCCGAGCTGCAGAGGTCGGTCCGGGAGGCGCACGGCCAGGACGCCGATGCCGTCATGGCCCAGGCGTACGCTGAGAGCGCGAGCAGCGGCCGGGCAGAGCGGACGTACCGCGAGGCCATGGCCCGCAATCGAGGGTTGCGCTTCCGTGCGGCGGATGGGAATCTGCCGCAGCAGGTGCTGCATCCGGACGAGACGGTTCACGACGTCGCGGTGGGAGCGCTCCGTTCAGACACCTTCCCGCTGCTGATCGTCACCGACCGCAGGATCCTGCACGTGATGGACCGATTCCGCGGCTGGACGATCCTCGAAGAGGCCCCCGCGGCGGAGATCGTGGGCGCGGAGATCGAGAAGCGGCTGCTGTCCGGGAGGTTCCGGGTGCAGGTGCGCCATGGCAAGGACATCACCATGAAGATCAGCGAGTGGACGCGGAGCCAGGAGGTCCTCGGCCTGGTTCAGCGCCTGGCCGCCGGTGGTGCCCCACCGCGCTGAGCCCGTCGGCGCCGCCACCGCGCTGAGCCCGCTCTGCCGCCCGGATCCCGCTGGTCGTGCGCCGCGGAGACCGGTGGGTGGCCGGGCCGTGGTCGCTCCGACCGCGCCGGGTATGGTCCGGAAGCATGTCAGATCCCGTCGCAGATCCTTCGAAGCGCCCTGCCTACACCCACGGCTACGGTGCCGCGGTGCTCGACAGTCACCGTCACCGCACCGCCGAGAACTCCGCCGCCCACCTGCTTCCGCATCTGCGTGAGGGCATGCGCCTGCTGGACGTGGGCAGCGGCGCGGGGACGATCACCGCAGGCCTGGCCCGGATCGTCGGCCCGGAGCACGTGACCGCCCTGGAGGTCACCGAAGATGCTGCCGCTATCACGCGCGCGGAGCTCGAAGCTCAGGGCCTGGGCAGCGTCGAGGTGGTGGTCGGGGACGCGCACGAGCTGCCCTTCGCGGACGACGCCTTCGACGTGGTCCACGCGCATCAGGTCCTCCAGCATGTGCCCGGCCCTGTCCAGGCCCTCGCCGAGTTCCGTCGGGTCACCCGCCCGGGCGGGATCGTCGCGGCGCGCGACAGCGACTACGAGGGCTTCCGCTGGTGGCCCGCCCTGCCGGGGCTGGACCGCTGGCTCGAGCTGTACCTGCGCGCCGCCCGCGCCAACGGCGGCACCCCGGACGCGGGCAGGCGCCTGCTGGCCTGGGCGCGAGAGGCGGGGTTCACTGACGTCTCCGCGAGCACCTCGACATTGCTGTACGCCACGGCATCGCAGCGCGAGATCTGGGCCGCCAGCTGGTCGGGGCGGATCACCTCGCCCCCGTTCGCACGGCAGCTCGAGCGTGAGGGCTGGGCCGATGCGGCCGAACGGGAGCAGATCGCCCAGGAGTTCCAGCGCTGGGCCGCGGATCCCGCCGGCTGGTTCAACCTGCTCCACGCGGAGATCATCGCCCAGGTCTGAGCACGGGCGATGGTGCCCGCCGCGAGTGCCTTCGCGGCACCTGGGCAGAGCCCTCGCGGCACTCGGCAGAGCCCCGCGAGGCTCAGAGCGTGATCAGCACGATCCCGGCCAGCACGATCCCCGCGCCCAGCAGTCGTCTCAGCGGGTCCGGCTCCTTGAACAGCCACCACGCCAGGAGTGACCCCACCACGATGCTCGATTCGCGGGCGGGCGCCACCAGCGACACCGGTGCGGTGCGCATCGCCTCCAGGACCAGCACATAGGCCAGCGGCGACAGCACCGCCACCGTCGCGATCTCCCGCCATCGGGTGCGGAGCACCGGGCGCAGGCGGTCGCGGTGCCGGCGCAGGAGCGTGGGAGTCATCAGCACCACCTGCCACAGGCAGCTGATCACGAAATAGGTGGCCGGTGGCAGGCCGAAGGTGGTCACGCTGATGCTGTCCCACAGGGTGTAGGCGGCGATCGCGACGCCGGTCATCGCGCCCCAGGCCACGCCGGCGCGGACCCCCTGGCGGCCGGTGGCGGTGCGGCCGGTCGCCACCACCACGATCCCGGCGATCACCGTCAGCGCACCGAGGGCTGCCGCCCAGCCCGGACGCTCCCCGAGCACCAGGATCGCAACCACCATGCTCAGCACCGGACCGACCCCGCGGGCGACCGGGTACACGACCCCGAGGTCCGCCCTGGCATAGCCGGTCTGGAGGGTGAGCTGATAGGCGATGTGGAGCACTCCGGAGATCAGCGGCGCGAGCAGCAGGGCGGGGGAGAGCCCGAGGTCCGCCTGGATCAGCGCGTAGATCGCCAGCGGCGCCCACAGCAGCACCGAGGCCAGGTCGTAGCACCACACGAAGGCATAGCCGTCGGTGTCCACGCGCTTGGCCGCGAGGTTCCACAGCGCGTGGCAGAGCGCCGCCGCGAGCACCAGGGCCAGGACGGAGGCGCTCATCGGGGTGCGGGGAGCAGAATGTGCATCGTCACAGTCTCCTGCCTGTGGCCAAGGAGGGGTCGACAGACTCACGACACGACCCTATTGCTGTAAACGAAAACAATCCTCTCTGAAAGGCTTTCGTCATGGCCCTCAGCACCGCCATCCTGCGCGCCGTCCCCGGCGCCTTCATCCTCAACTCGGGCATCGGCAAGCTCGGCATGGATCCGCAGACCGCCGCGCATCTCCAGGCGATGGCCGTCAACGGCATCCCCGCGGTCGAGACGCTCTCCCCGAAGCAGTTCGGGCGGCTCGTCGCGTTCGGCGAGATCGCCGTGGGCTCCTCCCTGCTGCTGCCCTTCGTGCCCACCAAGGTCGCGGGCCTCGCGCTCGCCGGGTTCTCCGGCTCGATGCTCTCGATGTACTTCCGCACCCCGGAGATGACCGAGGCCGATGGCGTGCGTCCCTCGCAGTCCGGGACCCCGCTGGCCAAGGATTCCTGGATGGCGGCGATCGCCCTCGCCCTGATCATCGGCACCGGCAGCGGCTCCCGCGAGGCGAAGAGGGCCGCCAAGCAGGCCGAGAAGCGCGCCGTGAAGCTCGAGTGCGCCCTCGAGAAGCAGGCCGACTGACCCCCGGCCCCGGCCGGGCCCCCGCCCCGCGCCGGCCGGGCCCCCGCCCCGCACCCGCCGGTTGTGCCCGCTGTGCTTCCGTTCCTGGAAGCACAGCGGGCACAACGTTGAGATGGCGAGGGCGCGGGAGAGCGTGAGGTGAGGTGAGGGGAGGTGGAGGGGGATGCTCTGCGGTCGACCCGACGCGGAGGTCCTCCGGAACCTGGAGTGCAAGATCTTGCATCGCGGTGGCGTCAGATGTCCGCCGTCGCCGGATTCTTGCTCACGCTTCTGACCTGCATGAACAATCGGAAATCGGGCAGGTTTGACGGAACCCCTCGACGGCACGAGCTGAACTCGCTACTCTCCTTCGCAAGCGTACGCGTCCCTTCGCAAGTTCTTGCATCCCCGATCCGGCTATGACGCCGGGGGTCGGCCCCAGTGGTCGGCCCATCCCCAGGAGAGAACCCATGCAGCACTCCCCCATCGGCACAGCGGCCCCGCGCCCGCTGATCCGCCTCGCCGCAGCCCTCGCCCTTGCGCTCCTCCTCGCCGTCGCCGGCTCCCCGGCCACCTCCCCACCCGCACAGGGCTCGCCCCCCGTGCCCAGCGGCGGTGCCACCTCGGAGAACGGTCGTGGCGACGTCATCCTCAACCTCTTCCAGTGGACCTGGGACTCCGTGGCCGCGGAGTGCACGAGCACCATCGGCCCCGCGGGCTTCGGCTACGTCCAGGTCTCCCCGCCGCAGGAGACGATCCACGGCACGGCCTGGTGGACCTCCTACCAGCCCGTGAGCTACAAGATCGAGGGCAAGCTCGGCACCCGCGCCGAGTTCGCCGCCATGGTCGAGACCTGCAACGCCGCCGGCGTCGAGGTCATCGCCGACGCCGTCATCAACCACACCACCGGGACCGACGGCGGCTCCGGCACCGGCACCGCCGGAACCCCCTACGGCATCGACTACTTCCCCGGCATCTACGGCGCCGCCGACTTCAACGACTGCCGCACGAACATCAGCAACTACCAGGATCGGTTCCAGGTGCAGAACTGCCGCCTGGTGTCCCTGCAGGACCTCCGCACCGGCTCCGAGTACGTGCAGAACACCCTCGCCGGATATATGAACGACCTGCTCTCGCTCGGCGTCGCCGGCTTCCGCATCGACGCCGCGAAGCACATCCCCGCGAGCGACCTGGCGGCGATCAAGGCGAAGCTCAGCGACCCGAACGCCTACTGGGTGCAGGAGGTCATCGGCGCGGCCGGCGAGCCGATCCAGGAGTCCGAGTACACGGGCACCGGTGACGTGCACGAGTTCGACTACGCCCGCCAGCTGAAGTCCGACTTCGACGGCTCGATCGCGAACCTGCAGCACATCTCGAACGGCAAGCTCCCCTCCGCCCAGGCCGGGGTGTTCGTCGACAACCACGACACCGAGCGCAACGGCGAGACCATGAACGAGACCTGGGGTGCGAAGTACGCCCTGGCCAACACGTTCATGCTCGCCTACCCCTACGGGTCCCCCTCGGTGTACTCCGGCTACACCTTCACCGACAAGGATGCGGGCGCCCCCGGCGCCACCGCGACCTCCGTGCCCGACGCGAACTGCGACTCCGACGCGTGGACCTGCACCCAGCGCTGGACCGAGATCCAGGGCATGGTCGGCTTCCACAACACCGTCGCCGGCACCGCGCTGACGAACTGGTGGGACGACGGCGGCAACCAGATCGCCTTCGGCCGCGGCGACAAGGGATTCGTGGCCATCAACAACACCGGCTCCGCGACCACCCGCACCTACAGCAGCTCGCTGCCTGCGGGCACGTACTGCGACGTGGTCGCCGCGAGCGACTGCTCCGAGACGATCACCGTCGCGGCCGACGGCACCTTCTCGGCGACCCTCCCCGCCTACGGGGCGCTCGCCCTGCACGTGGAGAAGACCTCCGGCGGCACCACGCCGGATCCCGACCCGGGCACCGAGCCCGTCGCCGGGAAGGCCTCCGTGAGCGTGCACGCGAGCACGGTCTGGGGCCAGGAGGTGCGGATCGTCGGCTCGGTGCCTGAGCTGGGCGGCTGGCAGCCCGCCTCCGGCGTCGCCCTGGACCCCTCGGGCTACCCGAGCTGGACGGGCGGCGTGGACCTGCCGGCCGGCACGAGCTTCGAGTACAAGTACGTGAAGGTCGACGACTCGGGCGCCGCCGTCTGGGAGTCGGGCGCGAACCGCACGGCGACCGTCGGCGCCGACGGGACGCTCGCTCTCACGGACACCTGGAGGTAGGCTGCCGCCGCCGAGCCGCCGGGGCCGACGGGATCGCCCGTCGGCCCCGGTCGGCGCCCGCGCCGCTCAGTAGACGCGGAGGCTCGCGATCATCGCGTCCAGATCCGCGACCTGCTGCTCGTGGCCGAGCGCGGCGCCGCCCTCGAAGACCGCGGGGCCGTCCGGTGTGTCGACGACGATGACCACGTTCCGCCAGGCGTCCGTGGTGCGCATCAGTGCGAGCTCGGAGACCTGCAGGTCGCCCGAGACGATCCAGCCGGGATGGCCGTCGACCTCGATCGCCTCGTCGCGGTAGGCGGCGGCCTGCGCCGGCTCGCCGTACAGCTCCTTCGCCTCGTCGCGGGTGTTCGAGCACTGGAAGATCGCGCGGGCCGTCGCCTCCGCGCCGGGGTAGCCGCCCTCCTCCTCGGGCCACTCGACGGCGCCGACGGAGGCGACGGAGTACCAGCCCGCCTCGACCGGCTGATCGGCCGAGTGGACGTCGGTCATGTATATCGCGCTGCGGCCCCAGTTGGAGCCGGTGTTCCAGCCGGCCAGCACCGCGAACTCGAGGCCGCCGCCGCGCACGGACCCGTCGACCTGCTCGGTGGTCTGCCGGTTGCCGGGAGAGGTGCACTCCACGGTGGGCGCCTCGATGGTGGTCAGCGACGGGTCCTCGCTCGGCTCGGACTCCGTGGTGGGGACGACCTCCGACGGGGTCGCGTCCTCCGACGGGCCCGGCTCGGTGCTCGCGGGCTCGGAGGTCACCGTCGGGTCCTCGCGGTCGGGGGAGAGGACGGTCTGCGAGAGGATCAGCGCGCCGATCGCGAGGACGGCCACGAGGACCACGCCGCCACCGACGAGCAGCGCGATCAGCGGCCCCTTCCCGCGCCCGGAGCCGGGCTCGCGGGGGCCGGTCAGGCCGGGGTCGCCGCCGAACGGATCGCCGGGGCCGCCGGAGGATCCGCCGCTCCCGCCGGAGGATCCACCACTCGCGGACACGCCGCCGGAGAAGTCGGGCAGGCGCGGGGCGCCGCCCCCGCCGCTCCCGCCGCCGGAGAAATCGGGCAGCTGCGGTCCGTTGCCGTCGGTCATGGGTCCCCCTCGGATCCGTGCGCGCACCCGCCCCTGCTCCCCGGGTGCCGGGACCACCCTAGCGGCGCGCCGGGCCCGCCGTCCGATGGGGTATGAGACGAGGGTCACTGTCCAGTCCGTGGAATAAAGCAAGTCTGAAGTGGCGAAATAGCGGGAGGTGAGGCTAGCCTTAACTCGTCCCCGCCGGCGGGGAGCCCATCCCTTCCCTCACGACGACAGAGGTCCCTATGACTCCGCTGCCCTCGCTCAGCCGACGCACGCTCGGCGCCGCCTCCCTGGCCGGCGCCTTCGGCCTGTTCCTCACCGCCTGCGGCGGCTCCACCCAGGCCGCCGACGGCTCCGCCGCGAGCGGCGCGGGCGGCGCGCCGGCCGGGACGGTCGAGGTCGAGGACAACAACGGCGCCCAGACCGTGCAGACCCCGCCCGCCTCCGTGGTCGCGACCGACAACCGCACCTTCGAGACCCTCGAGGCCTGGGGTGTCACCCTGACCGCCGCGGCTCGCGCGCTCATGCCGACCACCATCGGCTACAAGGACGACGAGTCGATCATCGACCTCGGCAACCACCGCGAGCCCGACCTCGAGGCTGTCGTCGCCGCCGAGCCCACGCTGATCATCAACGGCCAGCGCTTCGCCGACTATCACGATGACTTCGTGAAGTTCGCGCCCGACGCGACCATCCTCGAGCTCGACCCGCGCGATGACCAGCCCTTCGCCGACGAGCTCAAGCGCCAGGTCGCCGTCCTCGGCGAGGTCTTCGGCAAGCAGACCGAGGCCGCACAGCTCGGCACCGACCTCGATGCGGCCATCGAGCGCGTCACTGCGGCATACAACGGCTCGGACACCGTCATGGCCGTGAACACCTCCGGCGGCGAGATCGGCTACATCGCCCCGGGCAAGGGCCGCACCCTGGGCTGGGCCTTCGACGCACTCACCCTGGTGCCCGCGCTCGAGGTCGAGGGTGCGAGCGACGACCACCAGGGCGATGACATCTCCGTCGAGGCGATCGCCTCCTCGAACCCGGACTGGATCCTGGTGATGGACCGCGACGCGGCCGTCTCCGCCGACGATCCGGAGTACAAGCCCGCCAACGAGCTGCTGAGCTCCTCCGAGGCGCTCGCAGGGGTCACGGCGGTGGCTGAGGGCAACATCGTCTACATGCCCGCGGACACGTACACCAACGAGTCCATCCAGACCTACACCGAGTTCTTCACGGCTCTGGCTGACGCGCTCGAGGCCAAGGCCTGAGCCACGTCCCCCAGCGCTGACCATCGTGCGGCGGGCAGGACCGACAAGGTCCCGCCCGCCGCACGGCGCGTGCTCCCGCATTTCTGCCCCTTCCAGGAGACCTGATGTCCACTCCCTCGCTCACCACCGCGTCGCCCCCGCAGCGGCGCCGCGGTCGTGAACGGCTGATCGACGGCAAGCTCCTGATCGGCATCGTGCTGGTCGCGCTGCTGCTCGTCGCCTCGCTCTTCACCGGCGTCTACGACGTCTTCGGCACCGAGAACGGCGCGGAGATGTTCGCCATCACCCGCATCCCCCGCACCGTCGCCCTGGTCCTGGCCGGCGCCGCGATGGCGATGTCCGGGCTGATCATGCAGCTGATGACGCAGAACCGCTTCGTGGAGCCCTCGACCACCGGCACCACCGAGTGGGCGGGGCTGGGACTGATCCTGGTGATGATCTTCGTGCCGGGGGCGGGCCTGCTGACCCGGATGACGGTCGCGATCATCTTCTCCTTCGTGGGGACGATGGTGTTCTTCCTGTTCCTGCGCAAGGTCACCCTGCGCAGCTCGCTCATCGTGCCGATCATCGGCATCATGCTCGGTGCCGTCGTCGGCTCCGTCTCCACCTTCGTGGCGCTCCAGTTCGATGCGCTGCAGAACCTCGGGGTCTGGTTCGCCGGGTCCTTCACCTCGGTGCTGCGGGGCAGCTACGAGGTGCTGTGGATCGTGCTGCTGGTCGGCGTCGCCGTGTTCATCGTGGCCGACCGCCTCACCGTCGCCGGGCTCGGCGAGGACATCGCCACCAACGTGGGCGTGAACTACCAGCGAGTGCTGCTGATGGGCACCGGGCTGGTCGCGATCGCCACCGGCGTGGTCACCGTGGTGGTGGGCAATCTGCCGTTCCTGGGCCTGATCGTGCCCAACGTGGTCTCCATGATCCGCGGCGACGACCTCCGCTCCAACCTGCCCTGGGTGTGCCTGCTGGGCATCGCGATCGTCACCGTCTGCGACCTGATCGGGCGCACCATCATCATGCCCTTCGAGGTGCCGGTCTCCTTGATCCTCGGGATCGTGGGCGCGGCCGTATTCATCTTCCTGCTGACGAGGCAGCGCCGACATGGCTGATCGCACCCCCACCCCGCACCGCGTTCTGTCGCACCACGGCGAGCGCCGGTTCAGCGCCGTCGAGGACGAGAGCACCAGCCCCGAGGTCAGTACGTCCCCGGCGGACCTCGTCGGCGACCTCGAGGTGATCGGCGCGCCTCGCCACGTACGCGGAGGGTCCGGCGCGTTCCGCGACGCGCGTTCCCGCCGCCGCTACCTGATCGTGCTCCTGTCCCTGGCGCTGCTCGCCGCCGCCTTCGGCTTCGGCCTGCTCGCCGTCGGCAATCCCATGCCCCCGGGCTCGCGGGGCTTCTGGCTGATCGCCGAGATGCGCACCACCAACCTGGTGGTGATGGCGGTGGTCGCGTTCTGCCAGTCGGTCGCCACGATCACCTTCCAGACCGTCACCAACAACCGCATCATCACCCCGTCGATCATGGGCTTCGAATCCCTCTACACCGTGATCCAGACGGCCGCCGTGTACACCCTCGGCGTGGCCGGGGTGGTCGCACTGCAGGGCACCGGGCAGTTCCTGCTCCAGGTCGCGCTGATGGTGGGACTGTCGGTGCTGCTGTACGGCTGGCTGTTGCGCGGCAAGTACGCGAACATCCAGGTGATGCTGCTGGTGGGCATCATCATCGGCGGTGGCATGGGGGCGGTCTCGACCTTCATGCAGCGCCTGCTGACCCCGAGCGAGTTCGACGTGCTCACCGCCCGGCTCTTCGGCTCCGTCACCAACGCGAGCTCCGAGTACCTGCCCTACGCCATCCCGATGATCGCCATCGCCGGGCTGCTGATCATGGCCAACGCGCGCCGGCTCAACGTCATCTCCCTCGGCCGCGACGTGTGCATCAACGTGGGCGTCGACCACGGCCGCCAGACCATCTACATGCTGGTGCTGGTCTCGATCCTGATGGCGGTCTCCACCGCCCTCGTCGGCCCCATGACCTTCTTCGGCTTCCTGGTCGCGACGCTCACCTACCAGCTCGCCGGAACCCATGACCATCGCCTGCTGTTCCCGATCGGTGCGCTCACCGGCTTCGTGGTCCTCGCCGGCGCCTACTTCGTGATGAACCACGTGTTCTACGCGCAGGGCGTGGTCTCCATCATCATCGAACTCGTCGGAGGCTCCGTGTTCCTCCTCGTCATCATGCGGAAGGGGCGCCTGTGATCACCATCGACGCCGTGCAGAAGCGCTACAGCTCGGGCACCGAGACCGTCACCATCGGCCCGGTCACCACACAGATCCCCTCCGGCGGTGTCACCGCCCTGGTGGGGCCGAACGGGGCGGGCAAGTCCACGATGCTCACCATGGTGGGACGCCTGCTGGACATCGACGAGGGCGCGATCGAGGTGGCCGGGTACGACATCTCCTCGACCGCCTCGAAGGACCTCGCCAAGATCCTCTCGGTGCTGCGCCAGGAGAACCACTTCATCACCCGGCTCACCGTGCGGCAGCTGGTGGGCTTCGGTCGGTTCCCCTACTCCAAGGGCCGGCTGACGAAGCTGGACGAGCACAAGATCTCCGAGGCGATCGACTTCCTGAACCTCGACGACCTCGAGGACCGCTATCTCGACCAGCTCTCCGGCGGGCAGCGCCAGCGCGCCTACGTCGCGATGGTCCTCGCCCAGGACACCGAGTACGTGCTCCTGGACGAGCCGCTGAACAACCTCGACATGCGCCACAGCGTGCAGATGATGGCCCGGCTGCGCGACGCCGCCCGCGAGCTGGGGCGCACCATCGTGGTGGTCCTGCACGACATCAACTTCGCCGCCCACTACGCCGACCACATCATCGCCATGAAGAACGGCGGCGTGGTCGAGGCCGGCCCGGTCGACGAGATCATGAGCGGCGACGTCCTCACCCGCGTGTTCGACACCCCGGTGCAGGTCATCGACGGGCCGACGGGGCCGCTCGCGGTCTACTACTGAGCCGGAGCCGCCGGTTCGCGGTGGCGTTCAGACCATCTCGTTGTGCAGGATGTCCTCCTGCCGGTCTTCTTCGTGGCAGGTGACGGCGAAGACCCGCAGCGTCGAGTCCGTGGAGTGCCCGCCCGCCCACAGCTTCTGGCCTTCGTTCAGGCTGCTCGTGGGCGTGTCGGGCAGCAGCAGGCGGAAGTCACGGCACTGGTCGAATCCGTACACCGAGTCCCGGTACTCGATCGTGATCCCGTCGGCGTCCTCCGTGCCGCTCGCCGGCGAGGTGCGCGTGAACTCTGCCAGCTCCAGCGCATAGGTGGTCTCGTCGATCTGTTCACCGACCTCGAAACGGCCCTCGAACTCGGCCACGAACCGGACGCCCGCGCCCATCTCGGAGTCATGGTAGGTCCCGGTGAAGGTGCCGTCGGCGCCCATCTCGTAGCTCGTCCCCCAGGCGCCCGCACCGGAGGAGAACACGAAGGTCTTCCCCTCGAGCTCGGCGAGCATCTCGGCGCCGTCATCGCTGAAGTCCGGCTCGGGGATCTCCGGCTCGTAGGTCTCCGGGTCCAGATCCTCCGGGTAGGAGTACTCCCACAGGATCGTCTCCGCGACGGTCTCGGTGGAGAAGGTCTCGTCGACCACAGTGACCTCGAGCGGCACACCCGCGGTCTCGAGCGCCGTGAGCACGCCGGGGAACACCGCCAGCTCGCGCTCGAGGTCGAGCCCGACCGTGAAGGAGCCCTCGAGGCCGAGGTAGCGCCGACCCTTCGTGGTCAGTGTGAGGTCGTCGTCGGCGGCCTTCCCGGCTGTGGCGTCCGGATCGGCGAGGGAGAAGGAGCTGCCGTCCGATGCCGAGAACTCGCCCTCGGCCGTCGCCTCCGCCGTGGGAGTCGCGGAATACCCGAGCGAGATCGTCTTGTACAGGGTCAGGGTCGGCTCCACGGCGAGGGACGCGGTGGCCGTCGCGCTCGCCGTCCCGGACATCGTCGTGGCCAGACCGGTGTCCAGCGCGGACAGCGGCGTGATCCCGGTGCTGCGCTGCAGGGTGAGGCCACCCTCCACGGATCCGGAGAACGTGCTGGTCAGGTCGAACTCACCGGTCGCGTTGAGTGAGATGCGGGGGGTGAGGGTGACGTCCCCGTCGAGGGTGACGGGGACCGGTCCGAGGAAGAACGTGGTCCGGGCGAGCGGGAGGTGCGCGTCGAACTCGTCGTCGACCGTGGAGATGTCGCCTTTCGCGCTGCCGCTGAGCCCGACGGACATCTCCGCCGAGCCCAGGAGGGAGGTGCTCATCGTCCAGTCGCTCTCGAACAGGGAGCCGGCCGTGGTCAGCACCCCGCCGATCTGCTCCGTGGCGTCGTCCTCGAGGACCTGGATCGTGTTCAGGAAGTGGACCGCGTCGAGACCCACGGCGATCGCGCCCTCGGGCTTGTACTCGGCGCTGTACGCGATTCGCACCCCCAGCTTCGCCTCGCACGTCACGGAGAGGTCGAGCTCCGCCGAACCGCTCAGCGACCACAGTCCGTCCGACGAGGTGCCCTTGCCCTCCTCGGCAGCCAGCGGGATCGATTCGAGCTCCTCGTCGCAGCTGTGCGCGAGCAGGCCGTAGGTCTCGTCGGTCGCGATCTCCCGCGGCTCCCCGGCCGAACCGTCCATGCGCGGGAAGGTCGGCCGGGCGGGCGCGATGCCCGGGAACGCCGGGTCGACGGGGCCGGCGCCCGTCACACCGGCGGGGACCGTCGCCCCGGCACCGACACCGCCTATCCCGCCGACGGGGCCGACGGGGACGGCACCGGGGGCCGGGGTGGTGAGGGGCTGCTCAGCACCGTCGGTGCCTCGCTGCACGATCTCGTCCGAGTCCCCACGGTCGAGGACCTCGTCGAACTCACCCTGCAGGATCACGTTGCCCAAGGTGGCGGGCCCGAGGATCGTGAGCCAGCGGCCCTGCTCGTAGCGGAGCGCGAGCACCTGCCCGAGCGTGCCGCCGGGGAGACCGTCGGAGGCACCTGCGACGATCACGTCGCCGATCCCGTAGCCGGGTGCCTCCGCGGAGGAGAGGACCGCCGCGCTCTCCTGCGTCATCCCGGCCGTGGCCTCGGGGGTGAGGATCTGCGCCTGCGGGGAGAGGACCAGGGCGTCGTCCGACGGGACGGTCACGGTGCCGTCCCAGGTCGCGGTCGCCGTGGCGCCGCCGACGTCGGTCGCGGTGACCGTGATCTCCAACGGACCGCTCTGCGCGGGGATGATGTCCTGGTGCCAGGTGCCGCCGTTCCCATCGAGGCGGAGCGGCGCGCTCGGCGTGACCTCCTCGCCGTTCACCGCCACGGCGATCGAGGCGATCCGGTGGGGTGCACGGAACGTCCCCTCGATGCGGACGATCCCGTGCTCGGCATCGATCGCGCCGCCGGGGAAGGAGTCCATCGTCACGGTGACGTCCTCGCCGCGGTCGACCTCCTGCGGCTGCACGATCGCGACGGGCAGGAACTCCGCCTGCGCGTCCACGTCGGCGGTGAGCTGAGGGTCCTCCGCGGAGACGATCACCAGCTCGCCGGCGCGCTCGGCATCCGCGGTCACGGCCGTGCCGCGGTGGCGGGCGTTGTCGTCATAGGTGCTGGTGATGGTGCCGGCGCTGCCGGATCCCGGGGAGAGCAGGCCGATCACGGCGGTGGCGTGCACAGCACCGAGATCCGCCTGCGCAGGAGTGCCGCCGGTGAACTCGAGCTGCTGCGGAGCCTGCGAGGACACTCCCATCACGGCACCGGCCGTCGTGGAGTCGACCTCGGCACCGGGAGGAGCCGTGGCGTCGGCGGCGGTCACATAGCCGATCACATCGATCTCGAGGTCCCCGGGGCTCGCGGCGGAGAGGCTGACGGCATCGTCGACGGTGCTGAGCACCGTGGTGGTGGTCGAGCTGCCCTGAGGGAAGTGCAGCACCTGATCGGAGAGCGTCACGGCCGTCGGCGCCGCGAAGGTGGCGGTGATCCGGGCCAGGGCATGGGGCGTGCCCTGGGGCACGGCGAAGCCGCCCACGTAGACGTCCTGCGCAGCGGTGAGGTCATCCGTGCCGATCCCGGCCTCCGTGCTCACGACCTGCACGGCCGCGGGCAGCAGCCGCAGCGATCCGGCCGTCTCGGCGCCGCCGTCGAAGAGCGCCAGGACCTCGAGGTGCACCGCGACGGGGGAGGAGGACTCCACGGTGATGACACCGTCCCTCACCGCGACGAAGGACGTGGCGGAGAGCGGACCGGTCCCGCCCGCAGCGGTGAGCACGGCGGAGCCCCGCTCCGAGAGCACGACGTCCTCGGCGGGGTCGATGGTGATGCGGGCGAGGGCGGTGCGGTCCACGCCCGCCTCGGCGACCCGCACCTCGGTGGTGCCGGCGGCGAGCTCCTGCTCGATGCCGGAGGACTCGATGCCGGACGAGCCGGTGCCGGGCGAGCCGGTGCCGGAGGAGCCGTCGGAATCGGAGGGATCGGCCCCGGAGATCTCAGTGGCGCCCATGTCCGCGGCGGCGTCCGACTGACGCAGCCACGGCACCCCCACGACGACCGCGCCGATCACCAGTGCGAGGGCCGCGACCGCCGCCGTGATGATCAGAGCCGTGCGCCGCGGCCTGCCCCTGCCCTGGCCTGCTTCGACCCCGTCCACGACGCTTCCCCCTCATATCGACTCCGAACTCGGCTCACTGTAGCCGAGGCGCAGGCCACGTCAGGATCCGGCGGCGAGCGACGCGGGAGCTGGGCCGGTCACGTGCGAGCCCGCGCCCCGCGCCGCGCGCCGGCCGGGCCCCCGCCGCGCGCCGGCCGGGCCCCCGCCGCGCCGCGTCCCGCTGGGTCCCTGCGCCGGGGAGCCGGGGGCCGGGACGATCCCGGGAGGTGGCGGATAGGCGCACGCTCTTCCTATATACGAAGAGCGTGCGCTCATCCGCCAGCTACTGTTCGGTCACCTAGGGGGAGGCCGCAGCGGGCGTGGTCACTTCGGGGAAGGCCAGCGCGGGGGAGGCGCCCAGGCACCCCCGTCCCGCCGGGCCTCAGGCGGTCTTGGTGGCCGGGTCCGCGCCGCCGCGGCCGTCCTCGCGGTCGAGCGCGTCGATCGCGGCGACCTCGTCGGCGCTGAGGTCCACCTGCGCCGCGGCGAGGTTCTCCACGATGCGGGACGGCGTGACCGACTTCGGGATGGTCACGAAGCCGTGCGCGAGATGCCAGGCCAGCACCGCCTGTGCGGGTGTCACGCCGTGCGCGGCGGCGATCGAGGTGATCGTCTCGTTCTCGAGCAGATCGGACTTGCCCTGGCCGAGCGGCCCCCAGCCCTGGGTGAGGATGCCGTGCTCGGCGTGCAGCGCGCGCAGGTCTCGCTGCTGGAAGTAGGGGTGCAGCTCGATCTGGTGGATCGCGGGGACCACGCCGGTCGCCTCGATGATCTCCTCGAGCTGCGGGCGAGGATGGTTGGAGACGCCGATCGAGCGCACCAGGCCGCGCTCCTTCAGCGCGATCAGCGCCTTCCACGCCTCGACGTACCGGCCCTGCGCGGGCACGGCCCAGTGCACCAGGTAGAGGTCGAGGTAGTCGAGGCCGAGCCGCTCGAGCGAGGCCTCGCAGGCCGCGATCGCGTCGTCGTAGGCGTGGGAGTCGTTCCACAGCTTGGTGGTGATGAACAGGTCCTCACGGGCGATCCCGGACTCGGCGACGGCGCGGCCCACGCCCTCCTCGTTGTCGTACGCCCGGGCGGTGTCGATGTGGCGGTACCCGGCGGTCAGGGCCTGCGCGGTGACGTCGGCCGCGATGTCCGGATCGACCTTGAACACGCCGTAGCCGAGCTGGGGGATCGAGTGGCCGTCGTGGAACGGCAGCGAGGCGATGGTCATGGGTTCCTCCTGGGAAGTCGCGGACCGCTCAACCTTACGATGGGCCCATGAGCTCGTGGAGCACAGCGACCGCCCCGTGGACGCCGACGCGGACCGGTGCGCCCCGATGACCCCGGCGCGCGCCTCGCGCCTGATCCCGCTGGACCGTCCGGTCCCGCGGGAGCCCCCCGTCTACGACCATCCGCGAGGGCACACCCCGGCCGGTCCCCGGTTCGAGCTGTACGCGCTGCTGGACAACCTGTTCATCGCCGCGGGCGTGGTGGTGTCCCTGTGGCTGGCGCTGCTGTACCTGGTCGAGGGCGTCTCCCTGACCCCAGTGCGGCTGCTGTACCTGCTGGGGTTCTGGGTGCTGCTGACCTACATCACGCTGCCGCGCCTGCATCAGCTGATGACGTGGATCTACCTGCCGGACTACTTCTTCGGCCGCACCCGCACCACCGAGGGGGTGCTCTCGGACCCGATCAATCTGGCCTTCGACGGCTCCGAGCGGGACCTGCACGTGGCGATGCGCCGGGCAGGCTGGGTGCTCGCCGAGGAGCGGACCCTCTCCTCGGCCTGGTCGATGGTGCGCTCGACGCTGCTGCGCCGCTCCTATCCGGCCGCGCCCGTCTCGGACCTGTACCTGATGGGCCGGCGTCACGACTTCACGTATCAGCAGGAGGTGGGCGGCACCACCACCAAGCGCCATCACGTGCGCTTCTGGCGGATGCCGAAGGACTTCGTGCTGCCGGGCGGGTACCGCGCGGACTGGCTCGCCGCAGGCACCTACGACCGTGCCGTGGGCTTCTCCTTCTTCACCCTGCAGATCACTCACCGCATCGACGAGAACATCGACGTCGAGCGCGACTACGTCGTCGACACGGTGCGCTTCGCGGATCCGCAGATCGAGGTGGAGGTGATCGAGGAGTTCTCCGCCGCCTATCACCACCGCAACGGGCAGGGGGACCGGATCCGCACCGACGGCGACCTGCCGGTGCTCGACGTGGGGGGCGCGGCCGCGCGCTCCGACGGGGCGAGCGCCATGATGCTGGCCCGCCACCGGCCCACCGGCACCTCGGTGATGAAGTCCCGTGCCCGCGCCGCGACCCAGTCGGCTCTGGCCGCGGCCCGCCTGGGGGCACCGGCGGGCAGGCGCACCGACGTCGCCGACGAGCTGACCGCCCAGTGGCAGGAGACGGTCGACGACTTCCACGAGGTCATCGCCCGCGCCTCCGATCACCATCTGCCGCCGCCCACCGTGGTCTTCACGGGCCTGCTGGTGCTGCTGCAGGCGGTGCTGGTGGGGGTGCAGTGGGTGTCGATGCTCACCGGCACGGATCTGCCGGCCCTGTTCCGGGATCTGGCGCTGGTGCTGCCGGCCGCGGAGGAGATCGCTCTCGCCACCGCGTTCGCGGCCGGCCTGCTGGTGCTCCAGATCGGGGTGCTGCGCCGCAGCCGCTGGGCACGCATCGCGCTGATGGCGCTGTTCACCGCCGATGCCTTCGCGCGTCTGGCCGTGGCCACGTCGATGAGCGGCGAGGTCTCCCATGCGCTGCTGGTGGGGGCGGGAGCCTCCGCCCTGGGCGTGATGGCGATCAGCTCCGACGCCTCGCGCCAGTGGGTGCAGACCCTGCGCCTGGACTCCCACAGCTCCGAGGCCGATGAGGCCGACGAGGAGACCGACGAGCGGACGTCGGAGACGCTGGTCGGTGCCGGCGATCCCCCGACTGTGAGCACGGTCACCCAGGAGTAGAGTGCGTGCACCGTCGTGCGGGGTTCCCCCGTCCGGGCCATCCGTCGGCCCCGGGCGTCCCCGCCGCCGGCTCCGCACTCTCCCCTGGAGGACCCCATGAGCGAGTCGAGCCCGACCGCCCCCGAACCGGCCGCCGACGCCGGCGGCCCGAGCACCGACCAGCCGGAGCTGAAGAAGGCGATCACGCCCAAGCTGCTGCTGCTGTTCATCGTCGGCGACATCCTCGGCACCGGCGTGTACGCACTGACCGGCAAGGTCGCGGGCGAGGTCGGCGGCGCCGGCTGGCTGCCGATCATCATCGCCTTCGCCGTCGCGATGGTCTCGGCGCTGTCCTACGTCGAGATGGTCACCAAGTACCCGCAGGCGGCCGGGGCGGCGCTGTACGTGCACAAGGCCTTCGGCATCCACTTCGTCACCTTCATGGTGACCTTCGCGGTGCTCTCCTCGGGCATCACCTCGGCGTCGACCAGCTCCATCTTCCTGGCAGAGAACGTGCTGAAGGCCTTCCAGCTGGAGGAGAGCCTGGGCGATGCCTCCTTCGGGACGGCCACGATCATCGCGCTGGTGTTCCTGGCCCTGGTCGCCTGCATCAACATGTACGGCGTCTCGGAGTCGGTGAAGGCCAACGTGGTGCTCACCCTCATCGAGCTGACCGGCCTGATGCTCGTGGTGCTGGTGGGATTCTTCGCGATCGGCCAGGGCAAGGCGGACTTCTCCCGCGTGATCCTGTTCGAGACGGCGGGGGACAAGAGCCTGTTCATGGCGATCATCGGCGCGACGGCGCTCGCGTTCTTCTCGATGGTGGGCTTCGAGGACTCGGTGAACATGGCCGAAGAGACCGTCGATCCGGTGAAGAACTTCCCGAAGGCCCTGATCGGCGGCCTCTCCATCACCGGGCTGGTCTACGTGCTGATCTCCGTGATCGCCGTGGCCGTGGTCCCGATCGGTCAGCTCACCGAGGCGAGCACCCCGCTGCTGACGGTGGTCGAGGTGGGTGCCCCCGGCATCCCGATCGACACGATCTTCGCATTCATCTCGATCTTCGCGGTCGCCAACACCGTGCTGATCAACATGATGATGGCCTCGCGCCTGCTCTACGGCATGTCGAAGCAGGGCGTGCTGCCCGGCTTCCTCAAGGGCGTCCTGCGCGGCCGCCGCACTCCCTGGGCCGGCATCATCTTCTCCACCGTGCTCGCCTTCGCCCTGGTGCTCTCGGTGCGCTATGTGCTCGCCGAGGAGACGATCGCAGCTCTCGGCGGCACCACCGCGCTGCTGCTGCTGACGGTCTTCGGGATGGTCAACATCTCCGTGCTGGTGCTGCGCAAGGACAAGGTCGGAGTGCCTCATTTCCGCACCCCCACGGTGCTCCCGATCGTCGGCGCGATCACCTCCTTCGCTCTGGTGACCCCGCTCGCGCAGCCCCTGCAGAACTACGTCATCGCAGGTGGTCTGCTCGCGATCGGGTTGCTGCTGTACATCGTCACCTGGTTCTACAACAGCGCAGTCAGGGCCCGCCGCACCCGCTTCCACCAGCCCGATGACATCGGGAAACCCTGACCCGGTCGGCCTGCCCGCCCGGCTCTCACACCCGCCCGCCCGGCTCTCACACCCGCCCGCCCGGCTCTCACACCCGCCCGCCCGGCTCTCACACCCGCCCGCCCGGCTCTCACACCCGCCCGCCCGACCCTGTTTCCCCCGAGGGAGAATCCATGACCACCATCCTGCTGGCCTACGTTCCCAGTGCCACCAGCGAGGCCGCGCTCGCCTATGCCGTTCAGGAGGCGAAGCGACGCGACGCCTCGCTGCTGGTGCTCGCCTCCGAGCGGGCCCCGGACCCCCGCAAGGCCCGTGGCGTCACGGATCAGCGCCCGCTCGACGAGCGCCTGGCGGAGACCGGCCTGGAGTACGAGCTGCGCACCGTCCCCAAGCGTGACGATCCGGCCGATGACATCCTCGACGCGATCGAGCACGACAGCGTGATCCTGGTGGTGCTCGGGATCCGCCGGCGCACCCCGATCGGGAAGATCCTGCTGGGCTCCACCTCCCAGCGGGTCGCGATCGAATCCCCGGTGCCCGTGGTGCTGGTCAAACCCGAGGGGTTCGTCGCACCGTCCCGCTTCTGAGGGGCTCCCGGCGCGCCGCCGACGTGCTTCTGACGCGCTTCTGACGCACTCGTGACGCACTGCCGGGCCAGCACCGGCGTCGTCTGCTGTGAGCCCAGAGTTCACTCTGGCGTCGTGGACTCGTGAACCGTCCCTCACTTTGCTGTCGCATCGTCGACCCTGCTCGCCGCCCGCTGGCGGTGAGCGAACGATCGACAGCAAAGGACCTCCTGATGGCTCTCATCGACCTCCCGCTGCTCATGAAGGATCATGTCCGGGGCAAACGCTCGCCGGTGACCTGTGCGCTGAAGTGCGGCAACCAGTGCGCACTCGGCCCGTGCAACCACAGCGACAACCCGAGCTTCCGCGACATCGTCTCCTCCGCGATCTCGCGTCGCGCGATGCTCGGCGGGACCACCGCCGCGATCGCCATCGGCGTCGCCGGCACCCAGGGAGCCCTCGCCGCTCCGCAGGGCGCCGCCCCCGCACTCGGCACTGCCCCTGCGCTGGCCCCGGGCGGAACCCCGCTGGACTTCACCGCGATCGAGTCCGTCGCCTCCGATGTCGACGAGTTCACGGTTCCCGAGGGCTTCGAGTGGCACCCCGTCATCCGCTGGGGAGATCCGCTGTTCTCCGACGCGCCCGCCTTCGACTGGGATGCCCAGAGCGCTGAGGCGCAGAAGCGTCAGTTCGGCTACAACAACGACTACACCGAGATCCAGGAGATCCCGGGCTCGGACGGCCTGCGCGCGGTGATGTTCGTGAACCACGAGTACACGAACGAGAACATCATGTTCCCCGCAGGCACCTCCGAGGAGGACATGATCGAGATCGGCATGGCAGCCCACGGGCTGACCGTGGTCGAGCTCGAACGGGAGAGCCGCAAGGCGCCCTACACCTACGTCATCGACGGGGAGCTGAACCGCCGCCTCACCTTCGACGACGACTTCGAGATGACCGGCGCCGCCGCCGGCTCCGAGCTGCTGGTCACCCAGGACGACCCCACCGGCACCCTGGTCAAGGGCACGCTCAACAACTGCGCCGGCGGCCTGACCCCGTGGGGCACTCTGCTCACCGGCGAGGAGAACTTCCACCAGTACTTCGTCACCCCCGGCAGCGAGACCGATCAGCGCTACGGCATCGGCACCGAGGCCACCCAGCGCAAGTGGGAGACCCGCCACCCCCGCTTCGACACCCGCATCGAGGGCTACGAGAACGAGGCGAACCGCTACGGCTGGATCGTCGAGGTCGACCCCTGGGACCCCACCTCCACACCGAAGAAGCACTCGGCCCTGGGCCGCTTCAAGCACGAGGGCGCGAACGTCCGCATCGCCGAGGACGGCCGCGCGGTCGCCTACTCCGGCGACGACGAGGTCTTCGACTATCTGTACAAGTTCGTCTCCCGCGACACCTACGTCGAGGGCGACCGCGCACACAACATGACCCTGCTGTCCGAGGGCGACCTCTACGTCGCCGCCTTCACCGCCACCTCGCCGGAGGAGATCGACGGCTCCGGCGATCTCCCCGCCGACGGCGCCTTCGACGGCGGCGGCAGCTGGATCCCGCTGGTCCAGGACGGCGAGTCGCAGGTCGAGGACATGAGCGTCGAGGAGGTGCTGGTCTTCACCCGTCTCGCGGCGGACAAGGTCGGCGCCACCAAGATGGACCGCCCGGAGGATGTCGAGCCCTCGCCGACCACCGGCCTGGTCTACGTCGCCCTGACCAAGAACTCCGACCGCGGCGGCGAGGGCGAGGCCCCGGCCGACGAGATGAACCCGCGCTCGAACAACCGAGACGGCCATGTCATCGAGATGGACGAGCTGGGCGATCCCACCAGCACCGAGTTCGGCTGGAAGATCCTGCTGCTGTGCGGCGATCCCGAGCAGATCGACACCACCTACTTCTCGGGCTTCCCCCGGGACCAGGTCTCACCGATCTCCTGCCCGGACAACCTCGCCTTCGACTCGGTGGGGAACCTGTGGATCTCCACCGACGGCCAGCCCGGCAGCATCGGCAAGAACGACGGCCTGTTCCGCGTCACCCTCGAGGGGGAGTCCCGGGGCCGGGTCGAGCAGTTCCTCGCCGTCCCCCGCGACGCCGAGACCTGCGGTCCCGTGATCCGCGACCAGGATCGCACCGCCTTCGTGGCGGTGCAGCACCCGGGGGAGAACGGCGAGTACGGCGCCCACACCTCGTTCTTCCCCGACTTCGACGGCACCGGCCCGAAGCCCGCCGTCGTCCAGGTGCTGCCGACGGTCCAGGAGCCCGAGCATCCCTTCACCGACATGGGTCCCGGCGATGAGCACTACGAGTCGGTGCTGTGGGCCTTCGAGAACGGCATCGCCAAGGGCTGGACGGAGGCGGACGGCACCGCCACCTTCCGCCCGCTGCAGCCGGTCAACCGTGACGCGATGGCCGCCTTCCTCTACCGCCTGGCGGGATCGCCCGAGGTGGACCTCCCCCGCAGCGAGCCCTTCACGGACGTCAGGAAGGGCCAGGCCCACTACACGGAGATCATCTGGGCCTTCCAGCAGGGCATCACGACCGGCTGGTCCGATCGCACGTTCCGCCCCACGCAGCCCATCGCGCGTGACGCCATGGCCGCGTTCGTGTACCGCTACGCCGGCTCGCCCGATGTGCCCCGGCCCACCGAGCGTCCCTTCAAGGACGTCCCGGAGAGCAGCCAGTACGCGGCCGAGATCGCCTGGCTGCAGGAGGAGGGCATCACCAAGGGCTGGTGGGACGGCACCTATCGCCCGCTGTCCCCGATGAACCGCGACGCCACCGCGGCCTTCCTGCACCGTCTCGAGGAGGAGCAGGGCATCGCGTTCATGAGCCAGGCCGACTGATCACCCCGGGCGGCGGGCGGGACATGTCGCCACCGGAGATCTGGCTCTGGTGAACGTGGTGAGCAGCAACGAAGCGCGCCGGACGGATCGGAGCCGCGGTGACGTTCACCACGCGAAGCCCGCGCCGATGACCATGAGGCGGGCCGCTGAGGCTTATTTCTCTCGCGCGTGCGCGCGATCGCCCGGCGGCGGACGGGGAGCGGGACCGAGTTGGGGAGGTCAGGAGAACTCGCTAGGATCCCCAGCATGACCCGCCACGATGCCTCCGACCGCTTCGGGCCGGGGTGCTGACGGTGTCGGTGCTGTGGACCCTGCTGATCCTAGTCGCGACTGTCGCGCTCACCCCGGTCCTGGACCGGGCCTTCGGCCGGTCCGCCTGCTGGATCCTCGCCGGGCTCTACCTCGTGGCCGCGGCGGCACTGGTCCCCGCGGCCGCCGCTGTGCTCAGCGGGACCTCCGATGACTCGCTGACCACCTTCTCGGTCCCCTGGGCCGGGCAATGGGGCATCGACTTCGCCCTCAAGGCAGACGGCATCGGCATCGTCTTCGCGATGATCGCCCTGGTCATCGGCGCCGTGGTGCTCGCGTACTCGGCCCGCTACCTCGACCCCGGCCGCCAGCTCAGCTTCTCCCTGGTGATGGCCGTGTTCACGCTGTCGATGGTGGGGCTGGTCCTCGCCGACGATCTCGTGCTGCTGTTCGTGACCTGGGAACTGACCTCGATCGCGTCCTTCCTCCTGATCGCCCGCTCCGGCCGCGGGGGCCAGGCCGCCTCGATGCGCACCCTGCTGATCACCTTCCTCGGCGGCCTCGCGCTGCTGACCGCGGTCTCGCTGATGGTCCTGCGCCTGGGCACCTCCTCGGTGAGCGAGGTGCTCGCCGCCGACGTCTGGTCGACGGACCCGGCGTTCACCACCCTCGTCGCCGTGCTGGTCGCGATCGCGGCGTGCACGAAGTCGGCCCAGTTCCCCTTCCATGTGTGGCTGCCCGACGCCATGGCTGCGGCGACCCCGGTCTCCGCCTACCTCCACGCCGCCGCCGTCGTGAAGGCGGGCATCTTCCTGCTGCTGCGCTTCAGCCCGGCGTTCCATGACGTGATCGCGTGGAACGTCCTGCTGATCACCGCCGGTCTCGTCACCGCCTTCGTCGGCGGATTCCTGGCCCTGCAGCAGCCCGACCTCAAGAAGCTCATGGCCTATTCGACGGTCAGCCAGCTGGGCCTGATCGTCACCCTGATCGGTGTGGGCACGGACGCCGCGATCCTCGCGGCGGTGCTCCACACCATCGCGCACGCCCTGTTCAAGTCCGGGCTGTTCATGATGGTCGGGGTGATCGACCACGCCGTCCACACCCGGGAGCTGCGCCGGATGCCGGCCCTGGCCCGCGCGATGCCCGGTTCCTTCGTGATCACCCTGCTGGGCTGCATGTCCATGGCCGGACTGCCCCCGATGCTCGGCTTCGCCTCCAAGGAGTCGCTGCTGACCGGAGCCCTCTCCACCCAGGGCCCCGCCTGGACGGGCTGGGTGGTCGCCCTCGGCATCGCCGGTGCGAGCGTCCTGACCTTCGCCTACTGCGCGAAGATCGTGCTGGGCGCGTTCATCGACGGCCGCGACGAGACGGCGCTGGCGCGGGACGACGCCGCCGCGGCGGCCGCCGCTCGGGACGATGCCGGTTCTGCACAGGCAGACACCGAGCCTGCAGGCACCGCGCCGAGCGGCACCGACCCGGCGGGCGCGATCATCCGGCCGGCCGACGCGCACCGACCCGGCGCGCTGCTGCTGTGGCCGGCCGCGCTGCCGATCCTCGCGGGCCTGCCCCTCGCGTTCTTCGTCGGCGTGCTGGACACCCCGGTGGGCCGGGCGATGGAGGCGGCCCTCGGCGGCGAGCACCACCCCCACCTCGCGCTGTGGCACGGCCTCACCCCGGAGCTGGGCATCACCCTGGCCGTGATCGCGGCCGGCACCCTGCTCGCCCTGGGCCGTCGGCGCCTGCTGCCTGCGCTCGAGGCGCGTCCCTTCCCGATCGACGGCGCCCGCATCCTGACCGCGGTGGACACCCTGGCCGAACGCGTCGCGCGGGTGCTGGTGCGGCCAATCGCCTCGGACGATCCGATGCGCCACCTGGGCGCGATCCTGGTCGCCTTCGCGGCCGTCGTCCTCGGCGCCCTGGCGGTCCTGGGCGACGGGCTCGCCCCGTTGACCGAGGGCATGAACCAGCCCCTCGACGTCGTCCTGCTGGTGCTGATGACCGCAGCCGTCATCACGCTGTGCACGCGCCACGACCGGCTCGGCGCCGCCGTCACGCTCTCCGCGATCGGAATCCTCGCCACCGTGCAGATCCTGGTGCTGGGCGCCCCGGACGTCGCCCTGACCCAGCTGCTGGTCGAGTCGCTGACGATCATCATCATCATGCTCGTCCTGCAGCGCCTGCCGCGGAACTTCCTCGCCACCTCGCGTCCCCGCCGGCGCGGTGCACTGGCCGTCGCCGTGCTGGTGGGCCTCGCGAGCGGTGCCGGGATGTTCCTGTTCATGGGCCGGCGCGGTCGCAGCGACGTCGCGGAGTACTACATCGCGAACGCCGAGGAGATCACGGGCGGGCACAACATCGTCAACGTGATCCTGGTGGAGTTCCGTGCCCTGGACACCCTCGGCGAGCTGTCCGTGCTGGGGATGGCCGGCGTCGCGATCGTCGCGGTGATCTCCAGCGTGCGCCACCGGTTCATCGACCCCTCGGAGAGCGCCGACGCCGAAGCGGCCGACGAGGTCGAGCACGGTCCGGCCCTGCGAGAGGAGGGCACCTCCGCGCATCGCGCGATCCGCTCCGCCTGGGGCAACGCCGCAGCCCTGCAGCTCATGGTGCGAGTGACCGCTCCGATCCTCGCGCTCATCTCGGCCGTGCTGTTCCTGCGCGGTCACAACGCCCCGGGAGGCGGCTTCATCGCCGCCCTGGTCGGCTCCGCGATCGTGGCCCTGCTGTACCTGTCCACCTCGAGGGACCGTCAGATCGGCCCGCCCCGCCTGCCGCTGATCCTCATCGGCGGAGGCGTCGTCACAGCGCTCGGCGCCGGCTTCATGGGGTACGTCGAGGGCGGCTTCCTCGAGCCGCTGCACGGCTACGTGCTGGGGGTGCACCTGACCACCTCGATGATCTTCGACGTCGGCGTCTACCTGGCCGTGCTGGGACTGGTGATGATCGCGGTGAACCTGCTGGGAGCGAGCGCGACGGGCGGCACGCCGCCCGCCGAGGGCACCCGCGAGCGCACCGATGAGGCGGTGGAGGGCGAGCTCCCCGGACCGCTCGAGACCACCCGTGGGGAGCCCGCTCCCCGTCGCCGCCGGGTCGGGGTGGCCACCGCGCACCTCAACACCGGCACCGAGCCGAAGGAGGTCGGCCGCCGATGATCCTCAGCCTCACCGTGGCCGTCCTCGTGACCGGCGGTGTCTACCTGCTGCTCCAGCGCAACATGGTGCGCGCCGTCTTCGGCATCACCCTGCTCAGCCATGCGGCGAACTTCGTGCTGCTGGCCTCCGGGGTCCCCGGATGGCGCGCCGAGCCGCTCACCGACATCTCATCCCGCGCCGACATGGCAGATCCGCTGCCCCAGGCCTTCGTCCTGACGGCCATCGTCATCACCATGGCGGTCACCATCTTCATGCTGACCCTGGCTGTGATCGGACGCGATGACGACATGGCCCAGCACCCGTCGACCGGGGAGTCCCGAGACCAATGATCCCTGCCGTCGACCCCGCCCTGCTGCCGCTGTTCGTGGTGGTCCCCCTGCTGGGGGCCGCGATCCTGGTGGTCCTCCGGCGCCCTGTGATCGAACGCGTGCTGCTGCTCGCGGTCCCCGTGCTGCTCGGCGCCGCAGCGGTGTGGCTCCTGCTGTTCCACCAGCGCGTGCCGGTGATCTCCCACGCCGTCGGCGGATTCTCCGACGTGCTGGCGATCCCCTTCGTGTCCGATTCGGCCAGTGCCGTGATGCTGCTGGTCACGGCAGTCTCCACGCTCGCCGCGAGCGCGTTCCTGCTGATGACGGGCGAGTCTCGCTACCGCTTCGTGCCCCCGCTGGTGCTGCTGCTGACCGCCGGGGTCAACGGCGCGCTGCTCACCGGCGACCTGTTCAACCTGTTCGTGTGGGTCGAGGTCATGCTGATGCCCTCCTACGCGCTCATCGCCGTGACCGGCACCTGGCGCCGACTCGGCATCGGACGGCTGTTCGTCCTGGTCAACCTGCTCACCTCGACCGTGCTGCTGATCGGCGTGGGCTTCGTGTACGGGACCGCGGGCACCGTGAACCTCGCCGAGCTGGCCGGGGCCGGCAGCGAGGACCCGATGACCGCGGCCGCACTCGCCGTGGTGCTGCTGGCCCTTGCGGTCAAGGGCGGCATGGTCCCCGTGCACTCCTGGCTGCCGCGCGCCTACCCGGCGACCTCGGGCGGGATCATGGCTCTGTTCTCCGCGCTGCACACCAAGGTGGCGCTGTACGCGATGTACCGCATCGTCTCGGTGACGTTCTCCGAGGGCATGCCGTTCCTCGCGGTGCTCGCCGTCCTGGTGATCACGACCATCCTCGTCGGCGCGTTCTCCACCGCCGCCTCGTCCCGCCTGCGCACCGCGATGGGCCATCAGATGGTGGCCGGAGTCGGCCACATCCTGCTGGGCCTGGTGCTGTTCACCCAGCTCTCGCTCACCGCGGGGCTGCTCTACCTGGTCCACCACGTGCTGACGATGTCGGCGCTGCTGCTGACCACCGGGGCGATCGAGCACACCTACGGATCCGGCCGTCTCGAGCATCTCTCGGGACTCGCCCGGCGCGACCCCTGGGTGATCGCGATCCTCGCCCTGGGCCTGTTCAGCCTCGTGGGGCTGCCGCCCACGTCGGGCCTGTGGGGCAAGATCGGCCTGCTCGGGGCCTCCGCCGAGCAGGCATCGACCGGGGACGTCGTCCTCGGCTGGGCCGCGATCCTCGCGGTGCTGGCAGCCTCCGTGGGATCCCTGCTGGGACTGCAGCGCCTGTGGCGCCGTATCGCCTGGGGAGATGACATGACCACCTACCGGCCCGACGATGCGCAGACCGGACGCGGCGCCGAGGTGCCGCTGCCGGCCGAGGTGCGGGTGCCGTGGCGGCTCGCGCTGCCGGGCGCGGTGATGATGGCGCTGTCGCTCGCGATGTTCGTCGGCATCGGACTGCTGCTGACCGTCTTCGACACGGCCGCGATCGGTCTGCTCGACGTCGACGCCTACGTGGAAGCGGTGAAGAGCTGATGATGCGCCTGTGGTACGCGGCGAGCTACGTGCTCTGGATCCTCGTCGAGATCGTCAAGGGCTCGTTCGGCGTCGCCCGCGGCGTCTACAGCCCGGCCACCCGCAGCTCGCCCGCGATCGTGGAGTACTCGCTGCGCTGCACCACCGACGTCGAGATTGTCGCCATGGCCTCCTCGATCACGATCACTCCCGGCACGCTCGTGGTCGGCACAGCCCACGGCACCCTGGAGGAGGGGCCCAGCCTGTTCGTGCACGCGCTCTTCGCCGAGTCGCGCGAGCAGATCCTCGCCGACCTCAGCGAGATGGAGGACCGGCTGCTGCGCGCCACCCGCGGCCGGGGCGGGGCGGATGCGACCCTGCAGCCGCTGCGCGGCGGCACCGCTGACGAGCGCTATGCCGACGGTCGGATGGCACGCCACGTCCATGAGGGCGACGGGCGCGATGCGCGCAGGACACCGGGGCCATCGCGCTCCACCGATCGGGAGGAGAAGCGATGAGCGTGGTTCTATGGCTGACCGTCGTCCTGCTGGCGGCGACGATCCTGGTGGGCCTGTTCCGGGTCGCCACCGCGCCCGATCCCGCCAGCCGCGCGGTGGTCGGTGACCTCGTCTTCTTCTCCGCCATCGGCGTGATCGTCCTGGTGGGCCTGTTCAAGGAGTCCGCGGCCGCAGTGGACGCAGCGCTCATCGCCTCGGTGCTGGGGATCCTGGCCACCGTGGCGCTCGCGCGGATCCTCACCAGGGGGCGTCGATGATGGCCGTGCTCGATATCGCGATGACAGTGCTGATCGCCGTGCTACTGCTCGGGGGCGGGTTCTGGATGCTCACCTCGGCACTGTCGATGTTCCAGGCACGGGACTCGCTGTCCCGGATCAACGTGCTCTCCCCGGCGACGGGCCTGGGCCTGCCGATGATCGTGGTCGGTGCATTCCTGCAGCACACCCGCACCGACGGATTCGCAGCAGACATGCTGGTCAAGACGATCATCACCGTCATCGCCCTGATCATCGTCTCCTCGGTCGCCTCGAACGTGCTCTCACGCGCCGCGTATCTGTCGGGGTCCCCGGTCGATCCGCGCACCGCTCCGCAGGATCTCGAACGGGCTCCGGGCGAGGGAGAGCAGACGCCCCACAACGACGACCGCTGAGCCCGCGGACGTGGATCCCTCCGCAGACCACAGGAGGGCAGGATGGGGCCCATGCCGACCTCGTCCCGCCGCTCCTTCGTCCAGCTCGACGTCTTCGCCTCCCGCCCCCTGCGCGGCAACCCGCTGGCGGTGGTGCTCGACGCAGAGGGGCTGACCACCGAGGACATGCAGCGCCTGGCACGCTGGACGAACCTCTCGGAGACCACGTTCCTGCTGCCGCCCACCGTGCCCGACGCCGATTACCGGGTGCGGATCTTCACCCCCACCGGTGAGCTGCCCTTCGCCGGACACCCCACCCTGGGCACGGCGCGGGCCTGGCTGCACGCCGGGGGCGAGCCGGCGGGGGAGCGGATCGTCCAGGAGTGCGGAGCAGGGCTCATCCAGGTGCGGCGCGACGATGACCACCTGGCCTTCGCCGCTCCACCGCTGCGGCGCAGCGGGCGGCTCGAGGAATCCGACGTGCAGCAGATCGCCGCAGCCCTCGGCCTCGAACCCTCTGCGGTGCGCGACCACACCTGGGCGGACAACGGCCCGGGCTGGCGGGTGATCGAACTGGCCACTGCCGCTCAGGTGCTCTCGCTCGTCCCGGACTTCTCCCTGCTCGCCGAGTGGAAGGTCGGAGTGATGGGGTGGTATGAGGGCTCCGACGGACCCCGCTACGAAGTCCGGGCCTTCGCCCCCGGCGGCATCGAGGACCCGGTGACCGGGAGCCTCAACGCCGGCATCGCGCAGTGGCTGGTCGCTCGGGGTGAGGCTCCCGAGCGGTGGACGGTCGCGCAGGGCACGGTGCTGGACCGCGAGGGACGCCTCGAGGTGCAGGTCGAGGCCGACGGCACGATCTGGATCGGGGGCGACACCGTGCTCACGGTGACCGGCTCGATCCTGCTCTGAGGCATCGGCGCCGCTCCTCCGGGCGTTGAGGAGGTCCCGAGCGGCTCCAGTGCATACCCTGGGCCCATGGTGACCACACTCCCGTACGGTTCCTGGCCCTCGCCCATCACCGCCGAGCTCCTCGCGACCGGCGGCACCCGACTGGGCGCCCCGCGCCTGGTCGGCGATGCCGTGTGGTGGACGGAGGGTATCGCGACCGAGGGCGGCCGCCAGGCGATCGTGCGCACGGCCGGGCCGGTCGCGCTCCCGCAGCCCGGCGGCCGCACCGCGGTCGCGAGCACGGCGGTCGACGATGCCGAGGAGCACCGCCCCGCAGACCCCGTCACGGTGCTGCCCGCCCCCTTCAACGCCCGCTCCCGCGTGCATGAGTACGGCGGCGCGAGCTGGACCGTGGTGCCCGAGGACCCCAGCGACGAGAGCCCCAGCACCGAGGGCTCCAGCGCCGAGGGCTCCCCGCTGGTCGTCTTCGTGAACTTCGAGGATCAGCGGGTCTACGCCCTGCGCGAGGGCGAGCAGCCCCGCCCGCTCACCCCCGTCGGCCCCGAGGTCGAATCCGCCCAGGGCCCCTCCCTGCGCTGGGCCGACCCCACGCCGGTCACCCTCCCGGACGGCACCGCCGAGGTCTGGTGGATCTGCGAGGACCACACCGGCGGCGAGGCCGGACCGCGCACGGGAGAGGACGGCGCCCCGCACATCGAGCGATACGTCGCCGCGGTGCCGCTGGACGGCTCCGCCGCCGAGGACCGCTCGGCACTGCGCCGCGTCACCCCGTCCTCCCGCTTCGTCGCGCACGCCCGCCTCAGCCCGCGCGGTGACCAGGTGGCCTGGATCAGCTGGGAGCACCCGCAGATGCCGTGGGACGGCACCGAGCTGCACCTCGCCCCGCTCATCAACGGCAGCGCCGGCGAGGGCGAGATCATCGCAGGGGGCATCGAGACATCCGTCCTGCAGCCCGAATGGCTGGATGACCAGCGACTGATGTTCCTCTCCGACGCGACCGGCTGGTGGAACCCCTGGGTGTGGTCGGCCGACGGAGGCTCCCGCCAGGTGATCGAGCTGGATGTGGAGTTCGCGAGCGCCATGTGGGGGCTCGGCACCACCTGGTACCAGGTGCTCGACGCCGACCGTGCCCTGGTGCAGCACGGCCGGGCGGCGACCGCATTGTCGGTGCTGCGGCTCAGCACCGCAGAGCTGAGCCCGCTCGAGGTGCCGCTCACCCAGATCTCCGCCGCCGAGCTGCGGGCCGACGGCCTGCTGGTGCTCGCCGGTGCCTCTCCGACCCAGTTCGCCGCGATCCATATCGCGCACCTGGACCTCGGCGACGGAGCGGCGACGCAGCACTCTCCGTCGGGCTCAGACCCGTCGGTCGCGGACCCGTCGGTCCTGGCCTCACCCGCCCCGTCGGCACCGACCCTGTCGCCGACGTCCGCGCTGCGCTCCTCGCGCAGCGACGCCCCCGATCCCGCGCTGCTGCCGCACGCGGAGAGCATCGAGGTGCCGTTGCCCGGCGGTGGCGTGGTCCACGCGATCGTCCACCGCCCCCGGCAACAGGGCTTCTCCGGCCGGGAGGGCGAGCTGCCGCCGTTCATCGCGCAGGTCCACGGCGGGCCCACCGCCCATGTCCCGCCGGTGCTCTCGCTGCCCATCGCCTACTACACCTCTCGCGGCCTCGGCGTGGTGGTGGTCAACTACGGCGGCTCCACCGGCTACGGCCGCGAGTACCGCGACCGCCTGCGCGGGCAGTGGGGAGTGGTCGACGTGCAGGACACCGTCGCCGTGATGGAGCACCTCGTCGCCGAGGGCATCGCCGACGGGGCCCGGCTCGCGATCGAGGGCGGCAGCGCCGGCGGGTGGACCACGCTCGCCTGCCTCACCCGCACCGACACCTTCGCCGCGGGCGTCTCCAGCTTCGGCGTCGCCGAGCTCGAGAAGTTCCGCATGGACACCCACGACTTCGAGTCCCGGTACATCGACGGGCTGGTCGGCCCCTATCCCGAGCGGCGCGACCTCTACGTCGAGCGCGCCCCGCTGAGCCACGTCGACGAGCTCGAGGTGCCGGTGCTGCTGCTCCAGGGCGAGGAGGATCGGATCGTCCCGCCCAGCCAGTCGGAGCTGTTCCGTGACGCGCTCGCCGCCAAGGGCATCCCGCACGCATATCTGCTGTTCGCGGGCGAGCAGCACGGGTTCCGCCGGGCGGAGACGATCATCCGCGCCACCGAGGCGTCGCTGTCGTTCTACGGGCAGGTCCTGGGCTTCAGCCCGACCTGCGTGCCGGTGCTCGAGCTGCAGCGGGACGGGGGTCAGCGATGAACGCTCTGGCGAACGGCTCGAAGCGCACGGTGCATCCCGTCGATCAGCCGCTCAAGCCCGCGACCGCGCTGGTGATCACCTCGGTGCTGATGGTGCTTGCGCTGGCCGGCACCTACCTGCTCACGATGCTGCCCACCGACGACGCCGCCGAGAAGATGATGACCGGAGAGATCGCGCCGCAGCTCATCGTGACCGCGGTGATCGCGTTGGTGCTCGTGGTGGGCATGCTCGGGCTGGGGCTGGCGTCCTTCGTGCTCGCCATCGTGGTGGTGGTCAAGGGCGGCGGGAAGCTGCGCCTCGGTGCCGGGCTGATGATCGCCGCGTCCCTCTTCGGGCTCTTCATCTCCTTCTCCGTCTCCGGGGACACCTCGCAGCTCCCTGATGCTGCGGTCGCCGTATCGAACGTCTTCTCGGTCCTCGAGGTGATCGTCGAGGTGATCCGGGGCGTGGTGATGATCGCGGGAGTCGTGATCCTGATCCTCGGGATCCGCGAGGTGCGTCGCGAGCGGGCGGAGCTCCCGGCCCGCTGAGCGCTGCCGCACGGCGCCCACCGAGTGACCACCGCACTGGGCCCGCTGAGTGAATGCCGCACTGAGCTGGTGCATCGCCGAGCCGCCGCTGTGACGGTTGCCACGTCGGCGCCGCGTCGCTAGGTTGGGCGGCGGCGTCCGGGCTCTCCCGACGACGGGAGCGGTCCAGAAGCGTCGTGATGCGAAGGAGCCTCATGCACCCCCGGATCACCCGTCGGACCGGACTGACCGCGGCCGCGCTCGCCGCCGCAGCTGGCGTCGGCCTCCCCGCCGCCGCGCATGCCGAAGGAGACCCCGCCCTGCACGACCCCGACCTGGACAAGAACCACCCCACCGCGCAATCCGCACGCTCCGCCCCGAGCTGGAGCCGGGGCGAGCCCCACCGCCATCCCTGGGACCGTCGCGGCTCCGGGAAGACGCTGCGGGAGGCGCGGCCGGACGCCGTCGGCCTCGACGCCGAAGAGCTCGAGGGCATCCCGGCGATCATCAGGGCCGGGCTCGACAACGATCCGCCTCGCTTCGCGGGTGCGTCCCTGCTGGTCGCCTCCCAGGCCGGCATCGCCTACGAGCACGCCGACGGATATGCGCTGCGCTGGCAGGACGCCTCCACCGAGCTGCCCGAAGAGCAGCGGATCCGCGCCCGCACCGACACGATCTACGACCTCGCCTCGATCTCGAAGATCTTCACCGCCACCGCCGTGATGCAGCACGTCGAACAGGGACTGCTGGGACTGGACGACATGGTCGCCGATCACCTGCCCCGCTTCGCCCAGAACGGGAAAGGCGATGTCACCGTCCAACACCTGCTCACCCACGTCGGCGGCCTCCCGGCCTTCATCAACCTCTACTCCGCCTACCCGGATGTCCCCTCGCGCCTGGACGCCGTGCTCACCGTCGCGCCGGACGCCGCACCGGGCACCGCGTACGTGTACTCGGACCTCGGGCTGATCACCCTGGGCCTGATCGTCGAGAAGCTCTCCGGGCAGGGCCTGGACGAGTACGTGCGCGATCACATCACGCAGCCGCTGGGGATGAGCGAGACGATGTACAACCCACCCGCGGAGCTGAAGGACAGGATCGCCGCGACCGAGTACGTGGACTATTACGGCTATCTCGTGCACGGGCATGTCCATGACGAGAACGCCTACTCGCTCGGCGGGGTGGCGGGCCATGCCGGAGTGTTCTCCACCGCCCGTGATCTTGCGGTGTTCGGACAGATGTTCCTCGGCGGTGGACGCTACGGCGAGGCCCGGATCCTCAAGGCCGCCACGGTGCAGGACATGTTCACCGACCGGATCGCCGGCGTCACGGGCATCGGCGGGGCCCGCCGCGGCCTGGGCCCGGAGCTCGAGGCGTGGTTCTACCACGCAGGCCTCACCAGCCCCTACAGCGGCACCCACACCGGATTCACGGGCACCTCGCTGGTGATCGACCCGCTCACCGACACGATCGTCATCCTGCTGACGAACTCGGTGCACCCCACCCGCGAATGGTCCAGTACCTCGGTCACCCGCCGCGAGGTCTCCACCTGCATCGCCCACGCACTCGGGCTGGTGCCGAAGGAGGTCCGCGACGGCTGGCACGCAGGCTCCGAGGACGCGACCAGCGCCACGCTCAGCCTCGCGGTCGAGCTCGCTGCAGATCGTTCGGGACGCTCGCCGGAGCTGCGCGTGGAGCTGTTCGCCCACCTCGAGACCGCCTACGACATCCTCACCCTCGAGGCCTCGGCCGATCAGGGCGAGACCTGGCTACCGCTCTCCGGCCGCCTCGAGGCGAAGCACGAAGAACCGGTCGAGGTGGCCGACGGGCAGATCACCGGCTGGGGTCGGCGCGTGCTCTGGGACGGCACCTTCGCGCTCACGGGCGACGGCGGGGAGCCGCTCTCCGGCGAGGTCCAGATCCGGCTGCGCCTGGACACCGACGGCTCCACCCGCGGGCTCGGCGCCTGGGTGGGAAGGCTCCGGGTGGTCAAGGGCAGGAAGGACGTGCTGGACACGGACCAGCCCGGCGACCGCGAGCAGGTGGTCGCCGACGGGTGGTCACTCGGGAGCTGACCGGGGGCCAGCCGTGGGCTGAATGGGGTCAGGCCGTGGCGGCGAGGGCCGCCTCGATGTCGTCTGCGATGTAGGCCGGCTCCACTGCGGGCGCGTAGCGGCGCAGCACCGTGCCGTCGCGGCCGAGCAGGAACTTCGCGAAATTCCACTCGATGTCGCCGGCGTCGATGTCGGAAGCCTTGAGCCACTGGAACAGCGGGTGGGCGTCCTCGCCGTTGACCTCGACCTTCGCGAACATCGGGAAGCTGACGCCGTAGTTGATCTGGCAGAACTCGGAGATCTCTTCCTCGGTGCCGGGCTCCTGGTGCATGAACTGATCGCAGGGGAAGCCGAGCACGGTCAGGCCCTGCTCGCCGAAGCGCTCGTGCAGGGCCTGCAGGCCGGCGTACTGCGGGGTGAGCCCGCACTTGCTGGCGGTGTTGACCACCAGCACCACGGAGCCCAGATGGTCCGCGAGCTGCTGGTCCTGGCCGGAGATCGTGGTGGCGGTGAAGTCGGCGAGAGTCGTCATGGCTCCCATTGTCGACCCTGGAGAGGAGCGTGCGCTGAACGGGCCGGTGCACAGCGCAGCGCGCGACCGCTCGGCGCACCGTTCCTCCACAGCCCCCTGTCGTCCACAATTCCGCAAGTGCCCTTTCGTGGCTTCTCACCTGCGGGAACGATGGGGTCATGACTGTTTCGCCGCGCACCCCGGGCCCTGAGGGGGAACTCTCCCCTCAGGCGTTCCTCGACGGGCTGCGGCAAGCGGGACCGACGGCACTCGCTGAGGCGCTGGGGGATCTGGCCCATCTCCTGCAGGAGATCGCGGGTGATCCGGGGGAGGTGTTCGAGCTCGCGGGGAGGAGCCGCCGAGAGTTCTCGAACCTGCTCGGCAACCTCCAGGCCTGCGTCGGGGCGATGGGCGTGCTGGAGGCGCGGTCAGTGGTCGCACTGCGGGACGTCACGCGCCGTGACCGGTACGCCGCGGCCCGTGACGAGGCAGCGCATGAGCACGGTGCAGAGCCGTCCAAGGCAGCGGTCGAGGAGGCGGCGGACTACACCACGAAGGATGACCTCTCGCAGATCACCCGGCGCTCACCGCACATGGCCGGTCGCACGCTCGCCTCCGCGCAGCGTCTGCTCGAGACCTTGCCGCAGATGCTGGACGCGCTCCGGACCGGCAAGATCAGCAGCGATGCCGCCTACGCCGTGGCGGGATCCGCCGCGGGCCTCACCCCGGAGCTCGCCCGGGAGGTGGACCACCGGCTCGGCCAGCGGCTCCCGGAGTTCGACGGCGCAGGCACCAGGCGCTGGCAGGACGCGGTGGCGACCATCGCGGGCGAACTCGACCCCGACGGGGCCACCCTCCGTCACCGCCGAGCGCACAAGGAGCGCCACGTCACGATGAAGCCGGGCCAGAACGGCATGGCCACCCTCTCCGCCCGGCTCTCGGCGATCGACGCCGCCAGGATCCACAAGCGGTTCTCGCTCGAGGCAGAACGACGCCGTGCCGCTGGGGCGCGAGAGGGACACAGCGCCGCCATGGCCGACGCCTTCGCCGACTCTCTGCTCGGACGGGACGGCGGCGCCATTGAGCCCGGCACCCTGGACATCGGCCTGATCATCACCGATCGCGCCATGTTCCGTCCCGACGCCGGCGACACCGCCCACATCGAGGGCTACGGCCCCGTCCCGGCAGAGGCGGTTCGAGAGCAGCTGCGCGCCGTCACCACCGAACCCGCGGACCCGGCCGACGATCCTTTCGACGCCGACGGGCCAGCTGTCCGCGCCGAGATCCGTCGGCTCTACACGCATCCGACCACCGGCGAGCTGGTCGCCATGGACTCGACCGCCCGCGCCTTCCCGCCCGCGATGAAACGATTCCTGACCTGGCGTGACACCACCTGTCGCGGCCCCTTCTGCAATGCCGCCATCCGCCAGAGCGACCACATCGTGCCCGTCTCGCGCGGCGGAGCCACCAGCCTCGACAACGGACAGGGCGCCTGCGCGCACTGCAACAAGAAGGAGAAGAGCGCCGCAAGCGTCGAACGCACTGAGAACCCGGACGTGCCGGGGCACGGCGTGGAGTGGACAGGCCATTCAGGTGTGAGCCGCGTGACCACCCCGACGCCGCTGGTCTGGGAGCGGCGGCCCGACGACGAGGGGAGCCCATCCGTCTCGCCGGAAGAGGGCGCGCCGGAGGCCGACGAGCCGCCGTCGGCGGTCGAAGGTCGCATCGAGCCGATCGAGCCGATCGAGCCGATCGAGCCGATCGAGCCGACCGAGCCGACCGAGCCGACCCGATCGAGGGCTACTCGACCCCGTCGGCAGCGAGCATCAGGGCCGCCTCCGCCGCGGCGTCGAGCACCCCGGCCTCCTGCACGCACCGAGCCAGCAGCCACTGGCGCACCCGATGCGGGTCCAGACCGGCGAGTTGCGCCATCCGATCGGCGAAAGGACCGAGCTGAGCCCGCAGACGATCCGGATCATTGAACATGTGCTGCAGGACGTCATAGTGCGGATCGCCCATATACGGCTTGGGATCGATCAGCACCCAGTGCCGCCCGGACCCGTCCTGGACGGAGCCATCGACGGCGCCTGACCCTCCGGCCGAGGAGAGGACATTTCCCGGATGGAGATCGGTCGCCAACAGCACCGCCTCACCGTCCCATTGCGCCGGGAGCTTGCGGAAAAGCTGCAGCCCGTGGTCCACCAGGGCGCGGGGGAGCGGCGAATGCCCGGCATCGGCCCGTTGCTGCGCGGAGTCGGCCCACCACGCGCACATCTGACTGAGGGGCTGGAATCCTGTCGCAGCGTCAGCGCCTGAGATGTCCGCGCCCAACAAGTCAGCATCCGCGAAGCCAGCGTCCACCATATCGCTGGACAGCAGCTCGCTCGGCGGCCGCCACAGCCCGCGGCCAACGGTTGCGATCACCTCATCGCGCTCGGGCCAGGTGAGCATCGCGGCCAGCGGCGTTCCCGGGTGCACTCTGTCCAGCAGCAGCGCTGCCGTCTCGCCGTGCCGCTCGCTGCGATGGACTCTCGCCGCGCCCCGTCCCTGCCAGGCGACCATTCCCGCTGCTTCGTCGCGGGATTCCTCATGGGCCCACGCGACTTTCAGCACCCGCTCCATGCCGTCGACATCGTGCACCGGCGCCACCCATGCGCTGGTCCCACCGGGGGAGAACGGCGCGGAAGCCTCCAGCTCCCACCTCGTGAGCAACCCCTGGACCATGCGTGGGAGCTCATCGCGCCAGGCTGCGAGGCCCGGGTCGTCCCCTGCTGCGAGCATCGCCGGCAGGGGATGGCCCGCGACGAGCCCCGTCACGGCGCGAGGACCCGCTCGGGCATCACGAAGTCCGCGGTGGGGGTCTGCACCTGACCCGTCATCACCAGGCCCGTGCAGCACAGTGAACCCTCATCCCCCTCAGCGACCAGGCGCGCGAGAATCGGCTCCGCCCACGTGCCGTAGCCGGAATCACCCCAGGTGGCGAGCTCGACCACCTCACGATTCGGCTCAATCGGGTCGGGGCGCGTCCCGCACACCGACAGCTCGAGAGCGGCCGATGCGGGGTCGGTCAAGGACTCGTCCAGGCAGAACAACCGCCCGCCGAGCGTGACCAACCGGGTCCGCCCCCACAGCGAGTCATACGTGCCCTCGACCAGCTGCGCGATCCTGGCGGCGGAGAGCGCGCCCTCATCGTCGCCCACGCCCGCCATGGCCGACCGCACCCCGCTCTGCTCCGCGAGTGCGCTGGGTCGGGGCCGGCCGTCAGAAGCACCGCCCTGGGCTCCGGCTCGCTCCCATTCATCCGCCTGGGGTGCGGGACGTCCCGCGGCGAGGGACAGCAGGCCGAGGATGCCGAGTGCGACGTCCGAGCTCGGGGAGTCCACCGAGGTGCCGATGACGCTCACGGCCAGCCGCTCCGCCGGGGCCGCCCAGGTGCGGGAGAGCCCCGTGGGGAACCCTCCGGAGTGGCCGATGACCGTGAAGCCGTGCAGCCGGCCCTCCTGCAGTCCCAGCCCGTACTGTGCGCCGTCGCGCAGGGTCCACACCCGGCGCCGCATCTCCCGCAGCGATCTCGGCTCCAGCAGCGCGCCGGCCGTCAGCACCCGTCCGGCGACGCTCGCGATCGCCCCGGCGGTGGCCCAGAATCCCGTTGCCGCAGCGAGGGCTCCGGTGCTGATCTGCTCCACCACTCGTCGGGGTCCGTGCAGCAGCGAGGTGTGCCCGAGGGCGAAGCCGTCGGCCGCCTCCGGCCCCGGAGCCCCCGCCGGCAGGTCGGGACCAATCTGCTCTAACCCGACCGGGGCGAGCACCAGCTCGGTGACCGCCTCGGCGAAGCTCGCTCCGGTGACCTCCTCGATGACCAGTCCGAGCAGCCCGTAGCCGATGTTCGAGTACTGCAGATGCAGGCCCGGCTCGGTCCGTACCGCACCGGTGCGGGCGATCTGCAGCAGCTGCGCCCGGTCGGTGAAGGGAGTGCTGAGGCGCCACCAGCGGGCGTCGTCGGAGTCGCGGGTCAGGCCCGCCGAATGCGAGAGCAGGTCGCGCAGTGTGCGATCCGCGACGGGGGAATCTGCGAGCTCGACCACATGGTCGCCGACGGTGTCATCCAGCCGCAGCCTCCCCTGTTCCTGCAGGCGCATGATCGTCAGCGCCGTGAACATCTTCGAGTGGGAGGCGATGCGCAGCCGGTGCGTGGTGGTCAGCGGGATTCCCGCCGGTTCGTCGGCCGCGCCGACTGCGACCTCTGTGACGAGCTCCCCGTCATGCCAGATCGCGACCTGGAATCCCGCCTGACGGCGCAGGTGGCGCACGGTCTCGAGCCACTCGGGCAGCATCGCCGCGACGTCCTCCACGGCGGCGCGAGAGATCCCCGTGCTGCTCTCCCGAAGAGTCCCGGCACTCTCGGGCGCCGGGCTACGGCCGCCGGTCCCAGCACCAGCGACAGCACCGGCAAGGGCCCGGGGCTCAGCGGACGGCACGGCATCGTGAGGGGTGTCGGCGAACGGTGCGGGCATGGCATCTCCTTCGAAGGCGGTCGGCGCTCCCGCAGACTACGGGCCCACGGTCTGGAACTCCCGGCGGCGGCCGTTAGCATCACCCTCGTGAAACCGTTCGTGCAGATCGCTACCCGCCCTGAGGACGACGTCGCCCTCACCGAGCGCGCCGCCGTGCTCGACTTCACCGGACTCGCCGAGGACCAGCTGATCTTCGCCCGCCTGGACCGCGACCCCTTCCCTGACCTGCACGCCGCAGACATCTCCGGGATCATCCTGTGCGGCAGTCCCTTCACCGTCTCCGATCCGGTGGAGTCGAAGTCCGCTGAGCAGCTGCGCGCCGAGGCGGAGATCTTCCGAGTCCTGGACCAGGTGATCGCCGAGGACATCCCCTTCCTCGGCGCCTGCTACGGCATCGGCACGCTCGGCACCCATCAGGGTGCCCTGATCGACAAGGTCTACGGCGAGCCGCTGGGCGCCGTGGAGGTCACGCTCACCGAGGCCGGCCAGCAGGATCCGCTGATCCGCGAGGCGCAGCTGCCGCAGACCTTCACCGGGCTGGTCGGGCACAAGGAAGCCGTCCACACCCTCCCCGACCACGCCACGGTGCTCGCCACCGGGAGGACCTCGCCGGTGCAGATGTTCCGGGTGGGCACGCGCCAGTACGCGACCCAATTCCATCCCGAGCTCGACATTCCCTCGATCATCGAGCGGGCCCGCGCCTACCGCGAGCACGGCTACTTCTCCCCGGATGAGATGGAGGACGTGTTCGACGCGCTGCGGAACGAGGTCGCCGACCAGCCGCCCCGACTGCTGCGCGCCTTCGCCACCCTGTTCGCGCGCTGACCGTTCGCGCGCAGAGCCGAACCGTCGCACAGAACCGGGCCGTCGAACCGAGCCGTCGCGTCGAACCGCTGCGTCGGGCCGCCGCACAGAGCGGCAGGACCGAGCCGCTGCACTGAGCTGCGGGGCCGGGGGCGGCACGTCGTCCCACCTCAGTGGGGCCTGCTCAGGTACCGTCCGCACCGTGCCCCGATTCACACCAGAGCAGATCCGGCGACGACAGATCGTCGCCGGCGCGCTCGCACTCGTGCTGCTCCTGGTGATCGGCGGCTGCACCGCGTCCGTGATCGGAGCACTGCGCGGGGGCGAGAAGGAGCAGGCGCTCACCGAGCCCGAGCCCTTCCAGGCGGATGACGCCGCGATGTCCGTCGCCGCCACGCCCGCGGACGCCGTAGCCCTCGCGAACCTGCCCGACGGGACCGAGCTCACCCCGGATGAGGTGATGGGCATCGACGTCTCCAGCCACCAGGGCGATATCGACTGGGCGCAGGTCGCCGGCGATGGCTACCGCTTCGTCTACGTCAAGGCCACCGAGGGCACCGGGTTCACCGACTCGCACTTCCGCCAGAACTGGGAGGGGGCCCGGGCTGCCGGCGTGACCGCCGGCGCTTACCACTACTTCACCCTGTGCTCACCGGGCGCTGACCAGGCTGCTGACTTCCTGGCTGCCGCTCCGCCTGATGACTCCGCCCTCCCGCCGGCCCTCGATCTCGAGTTCGACGGCTCGTGTGCGGAGCGGCCCGAGGCGGCCGACGCGCAGAACGAGATCGATGCCTTCACCGCAGCGGTCGAGCAGGCCTGGGGACGGCGCATGCTCATCTACTCCTCCTCGGAGTGGCGTGAGCATTACGAGCTGCCGGTGACGAACAACCGCCCGGACTGGCTCTTCTCCGCAGCTCAGCGGCCGGCCCAGGAGGACTGGGCGGTGTGGCAGCTGCGCTTCGACGGCACCGTCGCCGGGATCAGCGGCGGGGTCGACATCGATGTCGCCCGGATCGACGTGCTGCGCTCCCATGCCACCATCCCCGAGGGCGAAGGCGCGATCGGACATCCCATCGACGGGGCCTGAGAACTGAGTCGACGGGCCCGAGCGTTGGTCAGCCCAGCGTCCCCTCAGCCCAGCCTCCCCTCAGCCCAGCAGTTCCTGGGTGCGCGCGCTCTCCCGCGCATAGTCCTCGGCCAGGGTGTCGAGCACCGTGGTCCAGTGCTCGAGCAGGGCCTGACGCTCTGCCGCACCGAGCAGCCGCTCCTGGTGGAGCTCGATGACGATGCCCCAGAGCGGATCCTCGGGCGAGTCCTGCAGGGTCACCTGGAAGGCGGTCTCGTGGTCGAGGGCAGCGGGAGTCCACCGCAGGCGCAGCCGACGGCCCACATGGCAGCCGACCACCCGGCCACGGACCCGGCCCTCATGGCGGATCGGTGCCCCGACCATCTGCGGGATCGACTCGACTCCCAGCCACTGCGGAAGGCACTCGGCGAGCAGCCGACGCCAGACGTCCTCGGCGGACGCGGGCAGGGCGCGACGGACGGCCAGCTGCCACCCGGCGTCGTGGGTGAGGCCGACAGGGGTGAGGCCGACGGGGGAGTGCCTGGTCTCGGAGTGCATATCGCCACCGTAGAGCGGGTTCCCGGGCGTGCCCAGGCGGATCCTCGAGCTGTCCTCAGGTGTTCGCCGCTGCGTTGCCGGGATGTCACCCAGGACGTGAGATCCGTCTGCGCGATGGCTCCGGGGCGAGCCCGCGACGGAGTCCTCCGTGGAAGCGCGGGTGGAGGTGCACGTGGAAGCCCAGATGGAGGCTCAGGCCGCGGTGATCGCCTCTTTCAGGGTTCCGCTCTTGCCCAGATCCCCGGTGAACAGCTCCCCGTCGATCAGCACCGACGGCGTGCCGGGGACGCTCTCCAGCGCAGCGGGCTCGACGACATCCTGGAGCCAGACGTAATAGGCACCCTCGGCTTGGCATTCGCTGATGTCCACCCCGGTCGCCTCGTTGACCAGGTAGATGAGCTCGTGATCGGCGAGGCCTTCGTTCCCGGGCTGGTTCTCGAACAGGGTGATCTCCGCCGGGAACCATCTCTCCGAGCCCTGGGCGTAGGCGCAGACTGCGGCATGGGCTGCCCGGCTCGAGTACCCGGGCGGATCCGAGGAGGCATCGAGCATCGGACGCGGATGGACCCGCAGGGTGATCTCGTTGTCCAGCGCCATCTGGATCAGGTCATCGCCCTGGATGCGCTGGAAGTCCTTGCACGGCGGGCAGAGGAAGTCGCGGTAGACATCCACCACCGGGCCGTCCTCGCTCGAGCTCAGCTCGAGATAGGGCTGATCGGGGGCGACCTCGGGCGGCAGGACCAGCTCGTCGGAGTGGTTGCCGCCTTCCTGCGGGACATCACTGTGAGGGGCCGGATCCTCGGCGGGGCTGGCCGTGGCGGTGCCGCTCGCGGAAGGGCCGGTCGCGGAAGGGTTGCTCGAGACGGGGTCGACCGTACGGCTCGCCTCCGCCTCGCCGCTGCGATACACCAGGACGCCGACGGTCACGGAGAGCACCAGCAGCATCCCCAGTGCAAGGCAGGCCACCGCGGCGACGACGCCGAAGATCAGCGGGGTGCGGGAGCTGCGTGCATCCATGGGTCCGCCTCGGGTGCAGGTGGGGCCAGGTGTCGGCCCCCAGAGCCCAGAGCTTAGCGAGGCAACCGCCGTTCAGCGATGGAGCTGCCGCTGAACGATGGATCTGTCCGTCGGGCGGTCTGTCCGCCGTGGCAGGCATGCTGGGGGCATGAAGGTTCACGACGTTGCCTCCCAGAACCGCCGGATCAGCCGCGCCGAACAGCCAGCCGAACAGCCGGAAGACGCCCCGGCGATCCCCGAGGCCCTGCGCGAGGACCCCGAAGACGCCTTCCGCGACCTCGCTCTTCACCCCGAGCAGCCGACGCCCCGCGGAGAGAACCTCTACCCGTCTGCGTGCGCGGCGTGAGCCCGCTGCTCCCGCTGCGCATGGTCCGAGAGCATCACCTCGCCCCGGCCGACAGGTCCGCGTGGCCCGCGACCCTGGCACCCGTGCGCCAGCTGCTGGACGAGGGGCTCGAGCTAGGGCAGGTCACGGTGCTGACCGGGGACAACGGAGCCGGCAAGTCGACGCTCGTGGAGGCGATCGCCGGCGCTTACGGACTGAACCCCGAAGGCGGCGGGACCGGGGCGATGCACGCCACCCGCGCCACGGAATCACCGCTCGGCGAGCACCTGCAACTGGTGCGCGGCGCGGGCGCCTCGAAGTCCGGCTTCTTCCTGCGCGCCGAGACCATGCACTCGCTGTTCACTTACTACGAGGAGATCGGGGTGGGCGGGATGATGCACGAGCGCAGCCACGGTGAATCGTTCCTCGAGCTGGTCGCCGAGCGCTCCCGCATCCGCGGCCTCTGGATGCTCGACGAGCCCGAATCCGCACTGTCGCTGCCCGGCTGCCTGGCCCTGCTGGGGCTCTTGCGAGAGCTGGTCGACAACGGCTCCCAGATCATCCTGTCGACCCACTCCCCGGTGCTCGCCGCGCTGCCGGGCGCGGAGCTGTATGAGGTGGGGGAGTGGGGCCTGCGCCGCACCGACTACGACGACCTCGTCCTGGTGCGCACTTGGCGCAGCTTCCTCGACGCACCGCAGCGCTTTCTCCGATACCTGGACTGAGCGGTTCAGGGCTGCAGCCGGTGCCGCTCCCAGGTGCCGTCGGCCGCTGCGGTGTAGAGGATCCGGTCATGGACGCGGTGCGGGCGACCCTGCCAGAACTCCAGCGTCCGCGGGCGCACGCGCAGCCCGCCCCAGAACGGCGGCCGCGGCACCGGCCCGTCCGCGAACCGATCCTCGGCCGCGGCGTACTGCGCCTCCAGCCCCTCGCGCGAGGCGATGGACCGCGACTGATGGGAAGCCCAGGCCCCCAGCTGGGAGCCGCGCGGACGCAGCGCCCAGTACGCATCGGACTCCGCCGCAGAGACCTCCTCCACGGCGCCCTCGATGCGCACCTGCCGCTGCAGCGGATACCAGGGCAGCAGCAGCGCGGCCTGCGGCGTGGCCCGGGCCTCGCGGCCCTTGTCCGAGTCCAGGTTCGTGTACATCACGAAGCCGTCTGCGTCGTGCGCCTTCAGCAGCACGGTGCGCGAGCGCGGCCGGGGTATGCCATCGGCATCGAGCGCCACGGTGGAGAGCACCACGGCCGACGGCTCCGGCAGATCCCCGTGCTCCTCCCGGCGGGCGAAGGCCTCCGCCAGCCAGAGATCGAACAGGGCCAGCGGATCAGACGGGGCATCATCCGGCAGCGATCCGGCGAGATAGTCGGTGCGCTCGCCGGCGAGCCGGGGGAGGCCAGCACGGTCTGTCATCGGAGTCTCCTGTCCCTCGGTGGTCTTCCCCGCCCGCACCAGGCTCGCGGGGACAGCGGGCCGCGTGGAAGCGGTGGCGCCGACGACCAGCGGGGTGGACGTCCTCGTCCTGGGGCTGATCCTAGAGCGCGTGCGGACTTCATGCGCTGTGCTGTCCTGCGCTGTGCTGTCCTGCGCCGTGCTGTCCTGCGCCGTGCTGTGCGGACACTGACCAGAGTGGCTGCTGATCTGACCGGCTGCTGATCAGCTCGGCATCGCGGGGTCGCCCTCGGCGATGGCGCGCAGCGCGGCCAGATGCCCGGCGAGGGCGGCATGGCCCTTCACGGTGAGCGAGACCCAGGTCAGCCGACGGGCATCATTCCGTACCGGAGAGAACTCCTTGCGCAGCTTCACCAGCTCCGCGTCGGCCAGCAGCTTGAGGTTCTTCGAGAGGTTCGCGTCCTTCAGCTGCAGGGTGTCGCGCAGCACTGAGAACTCGACCTCACTCATCGGGCGCAGCAACCCGCAGATCCGCAACCTCACCGGAGCGTGGATGAGCTCATGGAATTCTGGTGCGGGTTCCTGCCCTGCACGGGGAGCGGAAGCCCTGCTCATCGCTGCGTGGAGTGGTGGGAGGGGGTGGAGATCTCGGAGCGCAGCACCGCGTCGTACCGGCGCCCCAGCCACACCGTCGCGACGAAGCCGAGCACCGCAGGCACCAGCACCCACCACGGGGAGAGGCCGGCGATCTTCATCAGCACCCCGGATGCCATCAGCACGACCAGCGTTCCCAGGAGCAGCAGCATCATGCGCCGGCTGCGGGGGCCGGCGGGCTCGGACATCCAGACCTTGTACCGGCTGGTGTAGGCCTTGATCAGGAAGGGGATCCAGATGATGACCATCACGATCATCGACATGGAGGCGACCGAGGGCAGTGATTGGGCGATGATCGCCGCCGCGACCATCCCGCCGAGGATGGGGTGGTACCACCACGGCGTGACCAGGCGCGCGGCGAGCTGCGACGCGTCCGTGTCCATGGCGGCCAGCCTGGCGCGAGCCTCCGCGGCGGAGGGTGCGTCCTCGGGCCCGCCCTGCGCGATGTCGTTTTCCATGTTGGAAACTCTATGAGTCACTTCACTGTTCGTCAAGTGACTGAGGGTGGTGTCCGACCGTGCTCGGACTGCGGAGGCTCTCAGACTGTCGCGAGATCCCCGCGGCCACGACGCGGACGGTGATGGACTCCGGGCTCGCGCAGCAGGGAGGAGAACAGGCCCCGACGGCCCCGGCGCGTCATCACGGAGCGAGACTCCGGCGGGGAGGGGAGCGCCGCGAGCTCGAAGGTGCTGGGATCCTGGCCGCGCGCGGCGGCGCGAGCCTTCGCGGCGCGCACCTGCTGCAGCGACTCGAGCTCACCCCAGGTGGCCGGCAGCGGCCGGTAGTCGATGAGGTGGTCTTCGGTGGTGGCACGGGTGCGGCTGGTGGAGATGGTTGCGTTTCTCATGCCTCCACTGTGCGGCGCGGCGCACCGCCGCCGCGTCCTCCGGGAAGCGCGAGGGCGTCATCCCGTGGGTGGATCCTGAGAGGGTCGCTCGGGACAGTCATCCACACTCCGGGCTGACGGGCTGACGCGGGACCTCCGTCCCGCTTGCGTGATCGCAGGAGCCTGCTAGTGTTCCTCTCCGAACCACTGTGTTCACCGGATTGTCATCCCCCGTCCTTGACGGAGGAGCAAGACCTGGGACCTGCTCGTGCGCTCCAGCGCACCCGGCGGGGCCCGGGTCTTTTTTGTTGCCCGGAACCTGCCGCCCGCAGGTCCACCGACCCCAGGAAGACCGACCCAGGAAGGATGCGACGACGCATCATGAGCACCTCCTCACCAGGGACCACGTCGATCGCCGAGGACATCGTCCGCGGCGTCGGCGGGCCAGAGAACATCGAGAGCCTCACCCACTGCGCGACCCGACTGCGCTTCCAGCTCCATGACGGTGAGAAGGTGGACCGGGAGAGCCTGGACGCGCTCTCCGGCGTGATGGGCACCGTGCCCCAGTCCGGCGATCGCTTCCAGGTCGTCATCGGCGGCGCCGTCGCCGGGGTCCACTCCCAGATCATGAACCTCCCCTCGATGGCCGACGGCGGCACGCCCGTCGCCCAGTCCGACGCCGAGGTCAAAGCCGCGATCCGTTCCAAGGCGAGGGGGAAGTGGTCCTGGCTCGACAGCTTCTTCGAGTACCTCTCGGACTCCTTCCGTCCGCTGATGGGCGTGCTGCTGGGTGCTTCGCTGATCATCGCGATCGCCTCGGTGCTCGACGCCCTGGGCATGGTCGACTTCCGCGCTGAGGACAAGTCCTCGACCTGGGTGTTCGTCGATGCGATGTGGCGTTCGGTGCTGTACTTCCTGCCGATCATGGTGGCCTTCAACGCCGCGAAGAAGCTGCAGATCGACGGCTGGGTCGGCGCTGCGGTGATGGCCGCGGTGATGACCCCGGACTACATGGGCCTGCTCGACGGCACCACCCCGGGTGTCACCTGCACCACCAATGAGCTGCTGGGCACCCAGCAGTGCATCGCCCAGGTGTTCGGTCTGCCGATGCAGCTGAACGACTACGGCGGCCAGGTGTTCGTGCCGCTGCTGATGGTCGCGCTGCTGGCACTGGTCTACAAGGGCCTGCAGAAGGTCTTCCCGCCCAACGTGCAGCTGGTGTTCGTGCCCTTCCTCGCGATGCTGGTGATGATCCCGGTGACCGCCTTCCTGATCGGCCCCCTCGGCATCTGGGCCGGCAACGGCCTCGGCGCGGGCCTGGCCTGGCTGAACGGCAACGCACCGCTGGTCTTCGCGATCTTCATCCCGCTGCTGTACCCGTTCCTGGTGCCGTTGGGCCTGCACTGGCCGCTGAACGCGCTCATGCTGCAGAACATCAACTCCCTGGGCTATGACTTCATCCAGGGCCCCATGGGCGCCTGGAACTTCGCCTGCTTCGGCGCCACCGCCGGCGTGCTGCTGCTCTCGATCCGCCACCGCGAGGCCGAGATGCGCCAGACCGCCACCGGCGCGCTCGCCGCGGGCCTCTTCGGCGGCATCTCCGAACCGTCGCTGTACGGCATCCACCTGCGCTTCAAGCGGATCTACCCGCGCATGCTCGTGGGCTGCCTCGCCGGCGGTCTGACCGTGGGCCTGCTCGGCGGAGTGAACACCTCCGTCTTCGCCTTCACCTCGCTGCTGACCATCCCCGTCTTCGACCCGATGCTCACCTACGTCATCGCGATCGTCATCGCCTTCGTGGTCGCCATGGTCCTGGTCTTCTTCTCCGACTACCGGACCGCCGAGCAGCGCGCCGAGGCGAATGCCCAGCGTGACGCCGCTGAAGCCGCCGCCGCGCCCGCCGCGGCAGAGGCCGTCGCACCCGCCGCGGAGCGCGAGCTCGCGACGGTCGGTGCACCCGCTGCCACCGGCGTCGCTGCCGCTCCCGGCGCTGCTTCGACTGGCGCTGCCGCGTCGGGCGCTGCTGGTCCCGGTGCTGCGCCGTCCAGTGCTGCGACGTCCGGTGCCGCCGCGAACGGTGCCGCCGTGCCCGGAGCCGGCGACGTAGTCCTCACCGCCCCCGTGGCCGGACGCCTGGTGCCGATCGGTGAAGTCTCCGACCCGGTGTTCGCCTCGAAGGCCCTGGGAGAGGGCGTCGGCATCATCCCTGTCGACGGGCGCATCCTCGCCCCGGCGGACGGCCTGCTGGCCACCGTCGCCACCACCGGTCACGCCTTCGGGCTGCTGGCCGACGGCGGCGCAGAGGTGCTGGTCCACGTCGGCATCGACACCGTGAAGATGGACGGTGAGGGCTTCGACGTCCGCGTCGAGCAGGGGCAGCGGGTGCGGGCCGGCGACCTGCTGGCCGTGGTCGACCTCGAGGCGATCCGCGCCGCAGGATACGACTCGATCACCCTGCTGACCGTCCCGAACACCTCGACCTTTGCCGCGGTCGAACCCGCACCTGCGGCCGACGTCGTGGCCGGGGACACGGTGGTAGTGGCTCGCCGCTGAGCCGCTGGTCCGGTGCGCGTATCCTCCTGTTGAGGGTGCGCGCACCGTGGCAGCCGACCGCTGCCTGGCAGGAGGTGCACGTGCTCTCGACGACGAGGGCCGAGAAGAGAGGTGCTGTGCCGATGAAGGTGCTGAGGGTCCTCAACAACAACGTCGTGCTCTCCCGCGACGAGATCGGCCAGGGCGTCATCCTCACCGGGCGCGGCATCGGCTTCCGCGCGCAGCCCGGCCAGCAGGTCGACCCCGAGAAGATCGTGCAGATCTTCGTCCCGGCCGACGGGCGGGATCCCGACCACCTCGCCGAGGCGTTCGCGATGATCGACCAGGAGATCCTGCGGGCCGTCGTCATCGCGCTGCGCGAGACCGGCATCGAGGATCGCGAATCCCACCGCCCTACGCTCGCCATCGCCGTGGCCGATCACGTCTCCGGCGCCCTTGAGCGTCTGCACCAGGGGATCGAGATCGAGTACCCGTTGCAGGCCGAGGTCCAGACCCTCTATGCCGAGGAGTACGACAGGGCCCGCCGGCTGCTCGTCGAGGTCAACCGTCAGGTGGATCCGAAGCTGCCCGAGCATGAGGCGACAGCTCTCGCGCTGCACCTGGTCAACGCCGGGTTCGCGACGGGTGACCTGTCCTTCACCTACACCATGACCGGGGTCATCCAGCAGATGCTGGCGATCGTGGGGGAGCGGTTCGGGATCGTGGTGGATCGCCACTCGATGGCCGCCGCCCGCTTCATCACCCATGTGCGCTATATGTTCGTGCGCATCCAGCAGCATCGTCAGCTCGACGGTGAGCAGTCCCTGATCAGCCGCACCATCTGCGAGGCCTATCCCGAGGCGACACGCACCGCCGAGCAGCTCGCGGTGATCGTGCGGCTGCGGATGGGCGATGCCCTCTCCTACGACGAGATCGCCTACCTCGCGCTGCATGTGGCCCGGATGACCATGGAGGTCGAGGCCGCCACGACGGCGGTCAGCACGGTGGACAGCGGGGTCGGCATCACAGCCAGCAGCGGAGCTGGCGGCGCGGCCGACAACGCAGGCAGCGGCGCAGCTGGCAGCGCGGCCGACAACGCAGGCAGCAGCGCAGCCGCCAGGGAAGCCGATAGGGGAACCGACAGCGGAGCTTAGGCGCCGTCCGCGAAGGTCGGCGACCCCGCGGGCCGCCCGTGTTCCGGCTCCGCCGCCAGGGCCCAGCTCACCTCGATCAGGTGCTCCGGCTCGTGCAGATCCGCGCCGGTCAGCTCCTGGAATCGCTTCAACCGGTAGCGCAGCGTGTTCACATGCACCGGGATCGACGCGGCGGCGCGTGGGATGTTCAGTCCATGCGCCAGGTAGGCGCGCACCGTCTCCTGCAGCAGCTGCCCGAACGCACCCTCGGCGCGCAGCGGCTCGAGGTGGCGGCGCCGCAGCAGCTCGGTGGCCTCGGGGCTGGCCGTGATCCCCATCCGCCAGGAGAGCGTCCCGAGGTCGGCGAGGCCCCGGTGGCCGACCCGTGCCGCGGCCGTCTGCACACGGCTTGCCGCGACGAAGGACTCCGGCAGTCGAGCGAGAGGGCCGGGTGGGCCCAGCGCGAGGGACAGGCCCTCGGGGTCGACGCCGACGGCGGGCTCGCCGAGCACTAGGCCGACCTCGCCCATGCCGTGCGGAGTGCTCAGGACCTCCACCCCGGCGCGCGCCGCCCAGTCCTGGAGCCGGTGGGCGGTGTCGGCAGCGTCGGACCGGTCCTCGTTCTCCGGCTGACCATTCTCCAGCTGCCAGTTCTCCATCTGTCGGGCGGAGGGAGCCGCGATGAGCGCACGTGCGGGCGCCTCGCCGGGAACGCCGTAGGCGGCGGCGCCGCTGAGCAGCTCGGTGCGCGGCAGGCCGGTCATCACCGCCTCGATCAGCCAGCGGGAGCGGCGGCCGGAGTCGGCGACGGCCTGGGCGATGCTGCGCTCCTGGTGGCCGATGACGGCGCGGGTGGAGAACGAATCCCCGAGCGACCACAGCAGGGTCGCCACGACCAGCACCTCCTCGGCGGGCAGTCCATGCGCCGGGGCGAGCCGCCGCAGGCGGTCCAGGATCTCCGTCATGCACAGGCGGAAGCCGGCCAGCACGCTGCCCAGCGGCACCCCCTGCCCCATCCGCTCGACGGCGAGCTCCTCCGCCTCGGCGATCTGCTCGGCATCCGGAGAGGCCCCGCGGCGCACGGTGCGGATGCTGAGGTCGATGTTGCGATGGATCGACGCTTCGAGCGAGGCGGAGGGGACCTCGCCGTAGCCGGGCAGGGCCGTACGGATCGCGCTCGAGATCTCCGGCACCAGGGACTCTTCGTGCTCGAGAGCGTCGAGCATCCTGTCCAGGGCCGCGCCGGCGGCGGGCAGAGAGCGGGGATGAGCCATGGGGGCACCCTATCGGCGCCATTGAGGCACCCTATCCGCGCCGTGGAGTCGCCCTTCTCGGCATGCTGGCCGGTCGGCTGACTTCCCTCCAGGTATGTGCAACCCGTAGTATCAGGAACATCAGGTAGCGTGCATCCCGCCGCACCCGCCGGCAAACCGCCCCCAGACATCGTCGTCGAAGGAGAACCCTCGTGCCCGAGGCCGTCATCGTCGCCACCGCCCGCTCCCCCATCGGTCGCGCCCGCAAAGGGTCGCTGAAGGACATCCGCCCCGACGACCTCGTCGGCCAGATGATCCAGGCTGCGCTCGACCAGGTTCCGCAGCTCGACCCCACCACGATCGACGACCTGCAGCTGGGCTGCGCGATCCCCGAGGGCCAGCAGGGCGGGAACCTCGCCCGCACCGTCGCGGTCCGCCTCGGCCTGGACACCGTGCCCGGCGCGACGGTTACCCGCTTCTGTGCCTCCTCGATCCAGACCACCCGCGCGGCCTTCCACGCGATCGCCTCCGGCGAGGCCCGCGTGGTGATCTCCGCGGGCGTCGAGTCGATCTCCTCGAGCTCCGGCAAGCTGATGGACGAGGACGCCCGCGACCCCCTGTTCCGTGACGCCTGGGAGCGCACCGAGAAGCGCGCCACCCGAGAGATCCCCGCCCCCTGGCACGACCCGCGCGAGGACGGCGAGCTGCCCGACGCCTACATCGCCATGGGGCAGACCGCCGAGAACGTCGCCGAGCTGCGCGGCATCTCCCGCGCCGCCCAGGACGAGTACGCCGTGCGCTCCCAGAACCGCGCCGAGGCCGCGATCGCCTCCGGCTTCTACGCACGGGACATCACGCCGGTCACCCTGCCCGACGGCACCGTGGTCAGCGCGGACGACTCTCCGCGCGCCTGTGTCACGCTCGAGGCCGTCGGCGGGCTGGACCCCGTCTTCCGCCCGGGCGGAACCGTCACCGCCGGCAACTGCTGCCCGCTGAACGACGGCGCCGCAGCGCTGATCGTCATGGAGGCGGAGTACGCGAAGGAGCTGGGCATCACCCCGCTCGCCCGCGTGGTCGCCACCGGCGTCTCCGGCCTCAGCCCCGAGATCATGGGCCTCGGACCGGTGGAGGCGACCCGCAGAGCGCTCGCACTCGCCGAGCTGACCATCGACGACATCGACCTGGTCGAGTTCAACGAGGCCTTCGCCGCGCAGGTGCTGCCCGCCGCCGAGGACCTCGGCATCGACCACGAGAAGCTCAACGTCCACGGCGGGGCGATCGCGCTCGGCCACCCCTGGGGCTCCACCGGCGCCCGCATGACCACCACCCTGCTCCACGGCCTGCAGGAGCGCGAGGGCCGCTACGGCCTGGCGACCCTGTGCGTCGGCGGCGGCCAGGGCATGGCCCTCATCATCGAGAGGATGAACTGATGACCAGCAACGACTCCCACGCCCAGCCCGCTCCGCAGCAGTCCGGGTGGAACGCCCCAGTGCCCGGCCACATCTCCCCCGGGGGCAACCCCGGCGGCTCCGACGACGCCCGACGGGACAGCGTGGTCACCGACCGCGCCGTCGTCTCCGCACCGGATGCCACGGCCGCCACCCCGGCCGACCTGCTGCCCGCCGCGGCGGACCATTACGCGCTCTTCCAGGACGTCGCCGGCGAGGATCTCCGGGCCTGGGCGGATGCCCGCTCGCTCGCCGCCGAAGTGCTTCCGCAGATCAACGACTGGTGGGACCGCGGAGAGTACCCGATCGAGCTGATCGCCCGACTCGGTGAGCTCGACCTGCTCACCGACGGCCTCGACGTGCCCGGCCACCGCACCCTCTCCCCTCTCGCCACAGGCCTGGTGAACATGGAGCTCTCCCGCATCGACGGGAGCGTCGGCACCATGGTGGGCGTCCAGGGCGGGCTTGCACTGCGCTCGATCATGCTGCTGGGCTCCGAGGAGCAGAAGCAGCGCTGGGCCGAGCCGCTCGCCACCGGCGCGGAGCACGCCGCCTTCGCCCTCACCGAGCCTGATCACGGCTCCGACTCCGTCTCACTCGAGACGGTCGCCCGCCGCGACGGGGAGCAGTGGGTGCTCTCCGGGCAGAAGCGCTGGATCGGCAACGGTGCGGGCTGCCACCTCTCCGTGGTCTGGGCGCGCGTGGATGACGAATCGCAGCCGGAGCTGCACGGCCAGGTCAGCGGGTTCCTCGTGGACCAGTCGCTGCCCGGCTACGAGGCCGAGGTGATCCGCGGCAAGGTCGCCCTGCGCGCCATCCACCAGGCCCACATCACCATGACGGACGTGCGGATCGCGCTGGATCAGCGCCTGCCCGGGGCCCGTTCCTTCAAGGACACCTCGAAGGTCCTGTTCGCCACCCGCGCCGGGGTCGCCTGGGGCGCGCTCGGCCATGCCGTGGCCTGCTACGAGGCCGCCCTCGAGCATGCCCAGAAGCGCATCCAGTTCGGCCGACCGCTGGCGAAGGCGCAGCACGTCCAGGTGCGGCTGGCGTCGATGCTGCAGACCCTCACCTCGATGCAGCTGCACTGCGTACGGCTCGCCGAGCTCGAGGCTGCCGGGAGGATCCGTCCCGAGCAGGCCTCGCTCGCGAAGGTGCACAACACCCGCGCCGCGCGCGAGATCGCCTCGGACGCCCGCGACATGCTGGGCGGATCAGGGATCCTGCTCGAGAACCGCGTGGTCCGCCATCGCAGCGACATCGAGGCCCTGCACACCTATGAGGGCACCGACACGATGCAGTCACTCATCGTGGGCCGGTCGATCACGGGGGTCAGCGCCTTCGCGTGAGTCGCTCCTCCCGCCGGAAACGACTGTCGGGACAAGCGCAGATGCAGAGGCAGATGCAGATGCGGTGACGGGCCGGGCTCCGCGTCCGGCCCGTCACAGCGCGCGCAGCACCGTCGCGAGATCCTCGGTGACGTCGCCGGGGCACACCCGGTGCGTCCAGAGCGCTGCCGGCTCGCCCGCCCGGATGATCCGCATCTCGCCGGTGGGGTCCCCGCAGCCGATGCTGCGCCGCTCCAGGTGCACCTCGTTGACCGCGGTGAGCACGGTGCCGGTCTGAGCCCAGCTGAGCAGCACTCCCTCGGCCGCCTGCTCGACGTCCACCTCGGCGCCCCAGCCCTCCGGGGTGTTCGTCGCCGTCAGCAGCATCCCCTCGCCGCCCCAGCCCCGATCCAGGGAGTACCTCTCCGGCGGGGTGGCCTCGTCGGCGCCCTGGAGGGACTCGTCCCAGGGGCGGATCTCCACGGTCCACTGCTGCCATGGCCGGGCGAGGTGCTCATCGATCCGGCCCACTGCCTCGCGGGCCTCGTCCGACAGCGCGGCCAAGGGTGTCTCTCCCTGGCAGTTCTGCATCGTGGAGCGGTGCGTGATCGAGCCTGAGATCTCGACGATGTCGCTGCCGATGTCCGTGCAGGCGTCGCGGTCCGAGTCGGGGACCGTCGGCTCCCACTCGAGATACGCCTCGGCGGCCTGTTCGACGCGGGCGCGCTGCTCGGGCTCGAGCTCGGTCTCGACCTCGAAGAGCACGGAGTCGTCCGGCAGTTCGAAGCGCAGCACCACCCGATCGCGGTGGATCTCGACGACCTCGTCCCCGAAATCACCCTCCATCGCCATCTGGTGCGAGGTGTAGGTGATGACATCGTCGTGCGTGAGATCGATGCTGTCTGCCGCTGACCCACCGCCGCCTCCACCGCCGCCGCTGCCGGGGAATCCCGGAAGCGGCGGCAGGGTGCAGGCGCTCAGCACCATGGCGAGCCCGCCCAGCAGGGCGAGGCCCCGTGCCACCTGTGACGTCCTCATGCGGTGCCTCCTCGGCCCGGCGCTCCGAGCGCGCTTCCGGTGGATTCATGCAGGTCGATGCCCGAGCACCTGGAGTCATCATAGGGAGATGGCGGACGAATCGGACAGCAGGTCGGCAGGTCGGCAGGCAGCACGGCAGACGGGAGCGGCTCGACCGGAGACCCGCCGGGCACAGCCCTCCCACCAGCTCCGTCAACGTCATCAGAAACGGTCGCTGACGTACGCCGCAGAGCTCCGACTGCTCGCTCAGGGAATCATCCCGGAGGATGAGCGCGGTCTCGAGTGCTCCAGGGGAGGAGTTCCTGCTCCTGCCCCTCGACGTCGAACACGGTGCCTGGAAGTTGTCGGACCCCGTGGAGCCACCACTCGTGCGCATCGTGGTGCGCGGCGCTGGCGGAGAGGTTGTCGCACCGCTGGACCCCACCCAGGTCCCGGGGAGCTGCCTCGTGCGGGTGGTCGCCGATCCTGCCCCGGAGGACGCGGTGCTCGAGGTGATCCAGTGGGGGAAGGCCCGGCGCCTCAGCCTGATCGACGGGTTCTCAGTGCTGGCGCTGTCGGCCCGGGACTTGCCGATGAACCGCTCCTTCGGCTGGGCGGGGGACGGAGAACAGCTGCTCCGGCTCGAGATCGATGCCTTCCACTGGTTCTCGCGTCGCGAGGGCGGCGCCGAGCGCCTGCAGCGGGGAATGCGGGTCGTCCTTGGACCTCGGACCCAGCACCCTGCGCCCAGCGCGAGATCGGCTCAGCGGTCCGGCCGGGAGTCCTCGTCCCACCCGGTCTGAGGGCTCTCGCAGGTCTCCCGGAAGACGAACTGGGAGGGCAGCTTCCGTTCGCGGCTGGACCAGTCGATCGCCGGGCGGCGCGATGTCTCGGGCAGGTAGCCGAGGCGGTAGACCGCCATCAGCTCGAGCTCGTCCGGGACCCGCAGGAGCTCGACGATCCCGCGCCAGTTCTCCGGCACCTCCATCGGGAAGGAGACGAACTGGATGCCCATTCCGAGCTGGGTGGTGGTCAGCCAGAGGTTCTCCATCGCCGCGCCCATGCTGAACACCGAGTAGAAGCCGGACAGCGCCTCGGGGCGATACTCCCCGCGCTCGAGCATCACCCCGATCAGCAGCGGCGACCCCGCCACCAGCTTCCGGTTCTCCTCGCCGAGCTTGCGCGGCACCCGCAGCCGATTCATCAGCTTCTGCCCCGAGCTGGTGAACACCTGGCTCGTGAAGGGGCGCAGCAGCGCCGGGAGACGGTCGAACAGCATGCCGCTGCGCGTCTCGTCCATCTCCTGCTGGGAGAAGCGGAAGTACTTGCGGTAGCGATGGAAGAATGTGCCCTCGCCCATCACCTGCGTCATGCTCTCGCCGCTGATCCGGGCGATCTCGCCGATCGTGTCCGGATCCTCGATCAGCACGAATCGCCACGGCTGGCTGTTGAACTGGGAGGGGGCCGCGGCCGCGGCGCGGATCAGCAGCTGCTGATGCTCGGGGCTGACGGGGTCGGGCCGGAACGGTCCATTGGTGGTGCGGCGGTTGAAGACGGCATCGAGGAATTCCATCATCATCTCCGTGTCAGAAGCAGGGCGGCGGCGAAGCAGGGGGCGGCGAGGGCGGCGGTCGGCGCATGGCGGGCCAGCGGACGTGACCCCCGGCGCTGCAGCAGCACGAGAGGGATCACCGCCGCGCCCAGGGCGACGGCCGACGGGTCGCGGCGGACCGTGCCGAGAGCGAGGGCCAGGCCCGTGGTGGAGGCGGTGGCGATGAAGAGCCCGTGGTGAATCCATCGCGCTCCCGAGGTGTCGACCAGGCCCGACGCGACGCTCAGCCCCAGCGCGGCATTGGCGGCGTAGCAGGTGCCGGCGATGCTCACCGCCGTGCGGACGATGCTCATGGGCGAGCCTCCTGGAGAGGTGGGGTGGTGGTGACGGGGACCCGCGGCGAGCTCAGCGGCTCCCGAGAGGCAGCATTCGCGCGAGGGCCTCCAGCCACGGTCCCAGCTCCCAGCCCTGCGCCGCGACCCAGTCATCGTCGAAGTAGGTGTCGGTGTACCGATCGCCGGGATCGCACAGCAGCGTCAGCACCGAGCCGGACTCCCCACGCTCACGCATCTGCCCGATCAGCTGCGCGGCTGCCACCAGGTTCGTGCCGGTCGATGCGCCGACGCGCCGCCCCAGATGCTCGGAGAGATACCGCGCCGCAGCGACCGACGCCGCATCGGGCACCCGGATCATCCGGTCCACCACCCCGGGCACGAAGCTCGGCTCGACCTGCGGGCGGCCGATCCCCTCGATCCGGGAACCGCGGTCCGTGGTGACCGTCGGATCCTGCTGCACCCACCCCTCGAAGAACGCGGAGTTCTCCACGTCTGCCACGCACAGCGAGGTGGGCAGACTGCGATACCGCAGCAGGCGGCCGAAGGTCGCGCTGGTGCCGCCGGTCCCGGCGCCCACCACGATCCAGCGCGGCACCGGATGGGGTTCGAGCTCCAGCTGCGCGAACGCGCTGACGGCGATCGAGTTGTTCCCGCGCCAGTCGGTGGCCCGCTCCGCGTGGGTGAACTGATCCATGAAAAGCCCGCCCTGCTCATCGGCCAGCCGCTGCGCCTCCCGGCTCATCGACTCCGCGCTCGCGACCACATGGCAGTGGCCGCCGGCGGCTTCGATCAGTGCGATCTTGCGGGTGCTGGTGCCGCGGGGGATCACCGCGATGAAGGGGATGTCCAACATCCGCGCCACATGCGCCTCGCTCACCGCCGTCGAGCCGGAGGACGCCTCGATCACCGGCATCCCGGGCCGCAGCTGCCCGTTGACCAGCGCGAACAGGAACAGCGAGCGGGCCAGGCGATGCTTCAGACTGCCCGAGGCGTGGGTCGACTCGTCCTTGAGGTAGAGCTGGATGTCCCATTCGGCGGGCAGGTCCACGGTCACCAGGTGGGTGTCGGCGCTGCGACGCCCGTCGGCCTCGAGCCGACGGATCCGCTCCGCCACCCATGCCCGCAGTGAATCATCGCTGCGATCCACATCCTCGAGGTGCTGCGGCCACGTCGCTGTGTCATCCATGCGATGACGGTAGCCCGTGCCGAGTCCTACTTGGTGCGCCGTGCAGGCTTCGGTGCGGCCTGCGCGGTGAGCTCGGCGTCCTCGAGCCGGAACACGACGTAGAAGACCGTGCCCAGCAGCAGCGAGAGGAGCACGATCACGCTCAGCGGGGTGGATTCCGGCAACAGCACGTGGAACAGGAGCGGCCCACCGGCCATCCAGCCGCTGAGCAGAGAACGGGGCCCGCCGATGGCAGGGAGGGAGGAGCCGCGGCCGTGGTGCCGGATCTGGGTACGGGCAACGATGATGGTGCCGATCGCCAGGATCAGGACCCCCAGCCCCAGCCCCAGGTCGCTCAGGGGCGAGGGGTAGCCCCCGAGCATCCCGTAGGTCCCGACGGTGTAGAGCGCGGCGCCGAGCAGGTGGGTTGCCCAGGACACGCGTTGTGCCGGGTGGGTTGGGTGGCCGGTCTGCGTGCTCGTCGTGGTGGGTGCTTCGGTATGCATCGTGCCCTCCTCGTTGCTCCCGCCACCGTACGGGCCTTGTGGCCAGCTGTCATGGAGTGCGCACGGCACCAAAGGTGAGCCGGCGCCGCAGCGCGAAGCCGAGCCTCTCGTAGCCGGTGATCGCTGCGGTGTTCTCGGCGGAGGCATGCAGCAGCGCGCGGTCTCCGCGCTCCTGGATGCGGAAGGCGACGTCGAGCACCAGGCGGGAGGCGAGTCCCTGGCGGCGGTGCGCCTCGTCCACGGCAACAGCGCTGATCTCGGTCCAGCCCTCGGGGTGCAGGCGCTCGCCGGCCATCGCGATCAAGCGGCCCTCGCGGCGGATGCCCACGTAACGGCCCAGCTCGTGGGTGCGCGGTGCGAACGGTCCGGGTCGTGTGCGCTCGACCAGTGCGAGCATGTCGGCGCTGTCCTCCTCGCCCAGCTCGATGGCCTCCTCATCAGGTCGCGGCGCGAGGCGGTCGGTCTGGACCAGCTGCACGCCGGGGATGGAGAACACCGGTGTCCACCCTGCGGGCAGCAGCGGATCGGCATGGGAGACGCTCACGGCCGCGCCATGGCCGAACACCTCGAGGATCGCGTCCCAGGCGTCCGGATGCTCCCAGTCGCGCACTCCCACGAACGGTGAGACGTCGCCCGGATAGCGCAGCACGTGCTCGTTCCCCTCCGCGAGGTGGCGGTGGTGGCCGGTCAGCGAGGACCAGGCAGGGTTGTCCAGCACTGCGTGCTCCGCAGCGGGAGTGCTCGAGCCGGCGGTGCTCGAGCCGGGGGCGGGAGCAGCGTCCGTTGGCGCCTTCGGGCGTGCATCGATGTGCAGCGGCTCGGGGGCGGGGGAGTCCTGGAGCATCATGCGAGGTCCTCGTGCTGGGGAGGGTCGGCAGGGCCGACGGGTGACGCGGACACGCTACTCCCGACGGAGCCTCGGCATCCGATAGCGTGAACCCGTCCGCCGTGCCTCGGCGACCCCCTCTCCAGGAAGGACCGCGGCCGTCACGGGCCGCACCGCGTCATGACTCAGCCTCCCCAGCCCCCTTCGCCCTCCGACGCTCAGGGGCCCTCCGACGCTCAGGGATCGCAGCACCCCGGAGGCGCCTCGCAGCACCACGGAGGCGCCTCGCAGCACCCCGGAGGCGCGCCGACGCCCGGCCCCGGTCAGAACTCTGGTCCCGGCCAGCAGCCGGGGGGCCAGCAGTGGCAGCCCGTGCCCGGCCAGGACCCCCAGCAGAGCCAGCAGGGCCAGAACGGCCAGTCCGGCACCGCCGCTCCCGGCCAGCTCCCGGTCATGCCCCAGCAGGGTGCGGCAGGCGGGAAGTCCGGGCTCGGCAAGGGCCCGATCCTCGCGATGGTGGGCTGTGGCCTCCTGGTGCTGGTGCTGGTGCTCTCGCTCGTCGGGTTCTTCGGCGTCCGCGTGCTGATGGGCAGCGGCGATGATGAGCAGCCCACCTCCTCGCAGGAGGAGTCCCCGGCCGAGGAGGGGTCCACCGCGCCGGAGGAGACCACCGACCCCGAGGAAGAGACCTCGGAGCCCGTGGAGGGCGCGACCACCGAGCCCGAGGAGACCACCGAGCCCACCGAGGAGGCGGCGCCCGTCGGCGAGGCCAACGCAGTGCCCAAGGGCACCGTCGTCACCCTCGAGGACCCCAACGATTTCGCCGGCTCGATGGACATCGTCATCGGCGACGTGAACTGGGATGCCACCGAATGGGTGAGCGAGCAGAACAGCCACAACCCGCAGCCCACGGACCAGGGCAAATACATCATGGTCCAGGCCGAGATGACCTACCACGGACCGGACACGTTCAACTCCTTCGCGTTCGGTCCGATCGACTACGTCGCGGCCGACGGCACTCCCTATGAGGATGCCGGCGTCGTCACCCCGGATACCACCAGCAAGCTGGCACTGCAGGATGGTGAGTCCGGCACCATGCACTTCGTGTTCATGACGCCGGCCGACCTTCCCGAAGGCGGTCACTTCGTCGTCGCCGGCTCGCTCCCCCTGGATGAGGTGCTCGTCGAAGGGCAGTGGGTCGAGGCCGCCTGAGCCCCGAAGCCGCCTGATCCCGGGGCGGCGTAAGCCCCGCCCGCGGCAGCTCTCCCGCAGCGCCCCCGTTCACCCATGGTGACCGGGGGCGCTGCGCATGGGATCGGAGGGGTGGTCAGGCGACCAGCGCGTCGATCTGGTCGATCGCCGAGCGAGACCCCTCCTCCACGCCCATGTCGAGCACGGTCTGCAGCCCCTCCCGGCTGGCGAAGGTGGTCACGTAGACCGCCCGGGTGCCGCCGTCCTGGGCGGTGAAGATGCTCACGCAGGTCGAGACCGGCAGCTCGGTGTTCGGCGAGAAGTCGTCATGGGCGAACCCGTCCTCGTAGGTGAAGGAGTCCGGCTCCTGGACCGCGAGCACCTTCCAGTACCCGGGGAAGCGTTCGCCCTCGGGGCCGGTCATGAAATAGGTGACCCGGCCGCCGGGGGTGAGGTTGTGCTCGACCACGGTGGCGGGATACCCCACGGGCCCCCACACCTTCTCGAGCTGACGCGGATCCGCGTAGACCTCCCAGATCCGCTCCACCGGCGCGGCGAACTGCGCGGTGATCGTGAGGGTGAGGTTCTCCAGATCATGGGTGATGTCGGTGACAGGCATGGTCACTCCTTCGTGGTGGGCGCGGGGTCCCGGTGGGATGGAACGGGTGCGGGGTCGGACTCCAACAGCTCGTCAATACGGGTGATGTGGTCCCGCCAGCCGCGCTCGAGCTCGGTGAGGAGCTCGGAGGCGGAGCGGAGGGTTCCGGCGTCGCCGCGGGTCAGGGTCTCCCTGCCGTGACGGCGTCGGATGATCAGCCCGGCCCGCTCGAGCACCACAACGTGCTTCTGCACCGCCGTGAGGCTCATGGAGTAGTTCCGGGCCAGGGAGGACACCGACTGCTCGTGCTCCAGCACCCGGCGCAGGATGTCCCGCCGAGTGCGATCCGAGAGCGCGTGGAACCAGGCATCCGCTCTGGCGTCGTCGTTCCTCTGCATGCGAAAAACCTACAACCATTTGGTTGTGACTGGAAGGGGTGCAGACAGACTTCTTGCGGAGACGGCGGGCGGGGGTCGGCAGGGATGGCGCACAGCGGGCAGTGGAGGGGTCGAATCGCGGGCCCGGCGCGCCTATGCTCGATGGCATGGCACAGGGGCGGGATTCTTCCACCGGCTATGACTGGGAGGACCTCACCGACCCGTCCGAGCCGGCGCCTCTCGCGTTGCCCGATCGTGGGCTCGGCTCGACAGGCCGGGCGTCGGCGGCCGGCCCTGAGCCGCCGAGCCTCGGTGACGATCAGCCAGGCCGCAGCAGGGACGCCGCCCGTTCAGTGCCGGGGGAACCGGTCCCGCACGACATCGTCCAGGACGACGCACCTTTCGGGGCTCCCTCCTTCACCTACGACCCGCAGGAGCCCCTCGACGAGGAGCCGCGCCGCAGTGGATTGCCGGCCTGGGCGATCGTCGCCATCGTCTTCGTGCAGGCGGCCGCGCTGGTCGCGGTCGTCGGCCTCGTGGTGGGCGGGCTGCAGCGGCTCGGCGCCCCGTCCCCCGCGACGCCCGCAGCTGCCCCTGCCAGTGAGGAGGAGAGCGCGAGCGTGCCCGCCTCGCAGGCCTCCCAGGAACGGGAGCCAGGCACCGTCACCGACTCCGCAGGACGGGAGGTGACCGACGGGACCGGCGGGTACGACCGCCCGGCGACCATCGGAGAGCACACCGTCAGCTGGACGGCTTGGACCGATGGAGCTCTCAGCGTCACCCCGCTCGAGGTGGACCTCGCGGCTACCGCTCCCGGAGCGGACGGCAAGGACGTGGTCCAGGACGGCTACCGACTGGTCCTGGTGACCTGTGCAGTGCGCTACGACGGGCCCGGCCAGCTGGCTCCCGTGGAGGAGCTCTGGCTGACCGGTGAATCGGATCGCACCTACTTCCCCGATATCGCCCAGGGCCTGGTCCCGGACCCGATGACGTCGATCAGCCCTCTGGGCAGCGGCGAGAGCGCGCAGTTCCGCAGCGCCTACCTGGTCCCTGAGCGGGAGGTCGACACCTTCCGGCTGGGTGTGGAGACGTTCACCGGGGAGATCCTGTACTTCACGACCGCATGACCGCTGGCGGGCGCCCCTGCTCGAGGGTGCTGACCGGGGTGCTGAGTGAAGGTGCTCACCGCAAGCGGCCGCGCGTGCGCTAGCGTGACGGCGGATCGTGGAGTGCGATCCCGACCTGAACTGTCCGCCGAGGAGGGGAGACCGTCGCACTGCGGGCCACGAGTCCGCTCCCGCGTCGCGCACCGCCATGCACCAGAGCCCACCCCCTCACCCCTCGCACCGCACCGCCCTCACCGAGCCACTGCCTGCGCGGGCTCCTCGCACCTCCTTCTACCTGACCGTCGGCTGCCTCTCCGTGATCGCCGGACTCGTGCTCGGCGTCGGTGGATTCTTCGGCGTGCGCGCCCTCCAGCACGGGGGAGGGATCTCGATCGCCGGCGGAGGGTCCGACGGCGGCGGGGACGAGCAGGGCACGGAGACGACGCCCCCGACCTTCGACGAGATGCCGGTGGGGCCCGAGGATGCCGTGCCCTTCGGGAGCACCTTCCCGTTCCACTCCACCACGCTCGGAGCTGACGTCGACGTGACCGCGACCGCCATGGACTGGGATGCGACCTCCGAGATCCTGGAGGCCAACTCCCTCAATGCCGAGCCGGAGGAGGGAAACAAGTACGTGCTGCTCACGCTCGAGGGTCTCTATCACGATGACAGCGACTACCCCTCGTCGTTGCAGGTCTGGATGCGGGCGGTCTATATCGCCGAGGACGGCACCGAGCACAGCCGTGCCTTCGTCGTGACCCCGCACTACGACGACCTCCTCGAGCAGCGCGGTGTCACCGCAGGAGGCACCTTCCTCTCGGAGCTCGCCTTCGAGCTCCCTGCAGAGGTCGAGGGTGGAGGGCACTTCGTGCTCCTCGACGATATGCAGGTGACTGAGGAGGGAGCCTGGATGGCGGCATCCTGAGCCAGCGCCCTGAGCCAGCGCCTCGAGCCAGTGCCTCGGACTGCATCCTGGGCCGGCACCTGGAGCTGGCACGTGGAGCCGGTGACGTGAGCTGCCGCGCTCGCGGTGGGAACGGCTGGCGTCGGTGGACACCTGCCGTCGACCTGAGGCATGATCTACATGAAACCCGCAGTATCAGACAATCCTGCGGATGTCGCCTGCCCTCGACGAAGAGATCGCGAAAGGTCACTGATGAGCAGCTACACCGAGCACGTCACCCGAGTCCTGGCCGAGGACCGCGAGCATCCCGGACTGGGCACGGTAGCCGTGCTGACCTTCGCCCCGCCGGAGGGGGAGGAGCGACGTCCCGCCACCCTCGGGCCACGTTCGATCGACGCCGTCACCGGCGCGATCGGTGCCGCCCTGGATCGTGCCGAGGCCGGGGAGATCCAGGCGATCGCCATGACCGGCACCGGCCGCGTCTTCCTCGCCGGCGCCGACCTGTCGATGTTCGCCGACCCCACCGCGGTCGCGAACGTCAAGGGCATGACCAGCGCCGCCCATGACCTGCAGGTCCGCGTGCGCACCAGCTCGGTTCCAGTGCTCGCCCACCTCAACGGGGTCGCCCTCGGCGGCGGCCTGGAGGTGGCGCTGATGGCGGACGTCCGCACCGCGGGCCCCGCAGTGCGTGGCCTGGGTCTGCCCGAGACCAGCCTCGGCATCCTGCCCGGTTGGGGCGGCACCACCCTGCTGCAGGCAGTCGTCGGCGCCGATAACGCGGTGCGGATGATCCTCGAGGACCCGGCCCGCGACCGGCAGCTGAACGCCGAGCAGGCCCTTGAGATCGGACTGGTCGACGAGCTCGCGGAGGACTTGGACGAAGCGCTCGACGAGTTCGCCGCCCTGGTCGCCGCGCATGACGACCTCGACGAGGCCGACGCCGACGTGGTCGATCCCGCGCTCGCCGAATCCGCTCCCACCGGCACCGTCGCGGCCGACGGTGCCTGGGGCGGCCGCACCGCACCGCTGCCCGCCGCCGATACGCCGGAGGCGGAGGCGCTGCGCGATGCGCTCGATGCCGCCCACGGCCCGGCCGAGACCCGCCGCACCTGGGCCGCTCGGCTCGAGGCGCAGGGCGCCCCCGCCGTCGGCCGCGCCCTGGAGCTGCTGCAGCAGCTCCCGGGCTCCACCCTCCCCGACGCCCTCGCCCGGGAGGCTGCTGCCCTCGAGGAGCTGGTGCGCAGTGACGGTGCCGCGGCCTCGATGTACACCGCCGAGCTGCTGCGTCGCGGCAAGCCCGGACGCGCCCCCGTCGAGGGCGCACGCGAGATCCGCCGGGTGGGCGTGGCCGGCGCGGGGCTGATGGCCTCGCAGATCGCCGCCCAGCTCGCTCTCGGCCTGCAGGTCCCGGTCGTAATGCGGGATCTCGATACGGAGATCGCCGCCAAGGGCCTCGCCGCGGCCCGCGAGGTCATCGCCCAGACCGCCGCGCGGGGGCTGCTCGACGAGGCGGCCGCCGCCCAGATCTCCGAGAACCTCTCCGCCACCACGGACCTCCAGGAGCTCGCCGGCTGCGACCTCGTGCTCGAGGCCGTGCCCGAGGTGCTGAAGATCAAGCAGTCCGTCTTCGCCGAGCTCGAGACCGTCCTGGCGGAGGACGCGCTGCTGGTCACCAACACCTCCTCGCTCTCGGTGACGCGGATGGCGGAGGGCCTCGCCCACCCCGAGCGGGTGGTGGGCCTGCACTTCTTCAACCCCGTCGCCAAGATGCCGCTGGTCGAGGTGATCCACACCGAGGCGACCGACGAGACCACCCTCGCCACCGGCCTCGAGGTGGTGCGGAGGCTGCGGAAGTTTGCGGTGCGCAGCGCCGACGCCCCCGGCTTCATCGTCAACCGGCTGCTGTTCCGGGTGCTCGGCGCGGTCCTCGCCTCCGTCGACGCGGGCGCCGATCCGGCGGAGGTCGATGCCTCCCTCGACGCCCTCGGCATGCCGATGCGACCCTTCGAGCTGCTGGACCTGGTGGGCCTCGCTGTCGCGGACCACGTCGGCACGGTGCTCGCCGAAGAGCTCGGGGATCGCTTCCACGCCTCTCCGGGACTGCATTCGATGGTCGAGAAGAAGGCCCACTTCACCGAGCGCAGCAAGACGTCCGTGCACCCGCCGGTCTCCCCGACGGTCGCCGAGGTGTTCGCCGCGGAGCCGCACAGCGGCGCGGCGCCGCACAGCACGGCACGGACGGACGCGCCCGTCGGCGACGCGCTGCTCGAGAAGGTCCAGGACGGACTGGCCGAGGAGATCGCCCTGATGCTCGAGAACGGCATCGTCGAGCGACCCGAGCAGGTGGACCTCGCGCTGATCCTCGGCGCCGGCTTCCCCCGCCATCGCGGCGGCATCACGCCCTACCTCGACGCTTCGGGTGCCTCCCAGCGGGCCACCGGCCGCACCTTCCACGGGGAGCTGTTCACCGGCCGCGGCTGAGCAGCACCCTGCTGTCCGCCGCCCCGGGACCTGGCTCCGGCCGGGCCCGGGGCGGCGTGCTTCGTGACCTGATAGCGACCAGACCGAATCGGGACGGGGCCTGAACGCGCCGTACGATGTGGCGCACAGGCCCAGGGGGTCTCGGCCATCGCAGGTCGTGTCAGCAGAGAGGGGACGGCGCCGTCACCGGCGTCGGAGCAGAACATGTCGCAGCCACCGCAGAACGGATGGGGCCAGCCCCCGTCCGACGATTCCCATGCCCAGCAGCCCGCACCGGGCGGCTACGGCTCGCCGTCGCAGCCGTCGCAGGGCTATGGCCAGGACCAGGCCGGATCCGGCCAGCAGGGCTACGGCCAGCAGGGCTACGACCAGGCCTCCCCGAACGCCGGATACGGGCAGGACCCCTCTTTCGCTCCGAGCTTCGGGGACGGCGGCGGACAGGGCTTCGCACCGCAGGGCGCACCCCCGAAGAAGTCCAACAAGCTCCCGATCATCATCTGCGCCGGCTGCGCAGTGCTCGCGCTGCTGCTGATCGTGGTGGGCGGCGGCATCTTCCTGTTCACCCGCAGCGGTGGAGAGCCCACCGGAGGTGGCGAGACCACCACGCAGGAGCCCAGTGAGGAGCCGTCCGAGGAGCCGAGTGAGGAGCCCTCGGAAGAGCCCAGCGAAGAACCGTCGGAAGAGCCCAGCGAGGAGCCCTCGGAGGCCCCGGCCGGTGACGGCGGCGGCACCGAGGACAGCCCGTACGCGCTCGGCCAGCAGTTCACGCTCGAGGATGGGGAGGGCGGCACCCTCGACATCACGATCGGCGAGATCAACTGGGAAGCGACGGAGGCGGTGATGGCGTCCAGCTCGACCAACACCGAGGTCTCCGAGAACCAGACCTACATCCTGGTCCCGGTCTCGGTCACCTATCACGGCGACGACTCGGCGGAGCCGATGCTGCTGCTCAGCCTCGAGTACCGCAGCGAGGCCGGCGGGACCTACTCGGACGAGGGCGCGCTGACTCCGGAGAGTCGAATCTACGTCGACACCCTCAACGACGGCGATAGTGGGAGCTGGGACTACGGGATCATCGTCCCGGTGGATGAGGTGAAGGCCGGCAGCTTCGTCGTCCGTCCGCTGTGGAACTTCAGCGCCGACGACACCTGGGTGAAGGCCGCCTGACTGGAGCACTGACCGTCAAGGCCACGTCGGCCTGCAGCGAGGTAGCGGCGTGGGCGGCCGTCAGCTGACCGGGCGGCGCTGATCGCTCAGCGGCGCGGCGCCGCCCAGGCATCGAGCTGCTCGAGGGCCCGCTCGATCGTGGTGCGGGACTTGCAGAACGCCATCCGCAGGTAGGCGCTCGCCTCGCCGGCCTGCCCGTCGCGGTAGAAGGCGGACAGCGGGATCGCCACCACCCCGGCCTCGGCGGGCAGGCGGTCGGCGAGGGCGTCGGCGTCGGGCTCTCCCAGCGGGCCCGCGTCCGCGACGGTGAAGTATCCGGCCTCGGGCACGCTCACCCGAAAGCCGATCTCACGCAACCCGTTAGTGAGCAGGTCCCGGCGCTCGCGCAGATCCGCGGCCAGGTCGTGGAAGGCCGACGGCGGCATCGCCAGCCCCACCGCCACCGCAGGCTGGAAGGGTGCTCCGGAGGAATAGGTCAGCCACTGCTTCACCCCGGTGATCGCGGTGATCAGCTCGGGACGGGCGGTGATCCAGCCGATCTTCCAGCCCGTCGCCGAGAACGTCTTGCCCGCCGAGGAGATCGAGATGGTGCGGTCCTGCGCCCCGGGCAGGGTCGCGATCGGCAGGTGGGCGGGACCGAAGGTGAGGTGCTCATAGACCTCGTCGGTGACGATCAGCGCGTCGTGCGCGACGGCCTCGTCGACGATCGCCTGCAGCGCGCCGACCCACAGCATCAGCCCGGTGGGGTTATGTGGGGTGTTCACCAGCACCAGACGGGTGCGGTCAGAGAATGCCGCACGCAGCGCGTCCTCGTCGACATCCAGCACTAGATCGCCCGAGCCAGCGTCGGCGTCGGCGTCGGCATCGGAGCCAGGACCGGAGCCGGCGTCGGGCGCGGCGTCGGAGCCAGAGCCGGAGGCGGGACGGGAGGTGACCGGCACCGTGCGGTGCACCCCGCCGGCCAGGGCGATCACCGCCGCGTACTGGTCGTAGAAGGGCTCGAGCGTGATCACCTCGTCCCCCGGCTCGACCAGCGCCAGGATCGTCGCGGCGAGCGCCTCGGTCGCACCCGTGGTCACCAGCACCTCGGTGGCGGGATCCCAGTTCACTCCGTACCACTGGGCCTGATGCTCCGCGATCGCCTCGCGCAGCACCGCCTCCCCAGCGCCGGGCGGGTACTGGTTCCGGCCCTCGCGGATCGCGGCGACCGCGGCCTCGGCCACCTCCGGGGGCGGGGCATCGTCGGGGAAGCCCTGGCCGAGGTTCAGCGCCTGGTGCTCCGCGGCCCGAGCCGACATCCGGGCGAAGACGGTGGGGCGCGCCACGCCGTCCTTCAACAGGCCAGCAGCGGCGGTGGCACGGGTCCAGGGGCCTGAGATCTCCATGTGCCCGAGTCTGACAGAGAGGACCGCCGGCAGAGAGAACCGCCGGCAGAGAGGACCACCGGGGCACAGGTGGAGAACACCGGAGGGTGCAGACAGAGTGCACCGTAGGGTGCTGACAGAGAGCGCCACCCGCAGGGGCGCAGCGGGCCCTCAGCGGTTCGAGCGTCGCCGCACGTTCTCGATCAGGATCGGCATCAGGCGCTGCCGGGTGCGGTCGGCCTTGCGCAGTGCCTGCCCATAGGCCCGGGCATGCTTGCGCACCAGTCGGCTGGAGACGATCTGGCCGCCGGCGGCGGCGATCTCGTCGTAGTCGTCCTCGGCGCGGACCATCACGCGCAGGTAGTCGTCGCTGGCCCCCAGCAGCCGGGCCTCGACCCACTCCCGCACCACCGGCGGGGTACGGTGCACGGTGAACCAGCGCTCGACGGCCTGCTCGAGGTCATCGGCGTCGGCCTGCAGATTCCACAGCCGGCCGCGGTAGTCGCGCAGCGTCTCGGTGAGCTCGGTGGCGAGCTCCTCATGCCAGTCGTCGAGGTCGGACTGCTCGATGAGGGACAGGGCCGTGCGGTGCTTGCGGGGGAGCACCGCGATCTCGCTGAAACCCTGTGTGTACGTCGGCCGCTGGAGGACCAGCAGCAGCGGCTGCACGATCCGCAGCGAGACCCGGCGTGCGACCTTGCGGGAATGGCGCTGGGCGGCCCAGATGTCCAGCAGCCATAGCGCGAGGCCGATGATCAGACCCGTGATGCAGCCGATCACCATGTCCGGCCAGAAGGTGGACCAGTCGCCCGGCCAGGTGGGACCCGTGGCGAGCAGGGGAGCCGGACCGGTCGTGAGGGCAGGAGCAGTCATCAGGGCAGGAGCGGACATCTCGACGGGCACAGCTCAGCGCCGGGGGAAGACGAAGCGGCCGTAGGTGATGTAGCGGAAGGACGTCGAGACGACCTGGCCGATCAGGGTGCCGGAGATGTTGTCCGCGAGCACCGAGTCCAGTCCCAGCACGTAGCGGGAGAACCCCAGGCAGGACAGCTGCAGCGCGGTCGCGATGAGGTTGATCAGGATGAACATCATGATCGAGCGGGTGGTGTCCGGGCGCGGGCGGTCCCCGAAGGTCCACAGCCGGTTGCCGAGATAGGTCAGGCAGGACGCGATGGCGATGGCGATGATCTTCGCCGTCAACGGGTTCGCATGCATCAGCCCCTCGCCCCAGCCGTGGGTCGGATGCCAGAACACCAGCACGTTGTACATCGCGGCATCGAGCAGGAACACCACCCCGCCCACCAGCAGGAACTTCAGGGTGGGACCCAGATGCTCCGCCAGCAGTCCCGGAGCCCCGCGGCGCACGGCTCCTCGAGGCGCAGCGGTCCCCGGGGAGGAGGGGGACGGAGTGTTCTTCTCCGTCGTCGAGTCCGGGGTCAGCACGAGCGGCACTGTACCCGAGGCGTTACCATCGGAGGTCGGCCGCTGCGACGGGCCGGAGCGAACTCACAGGCGCCCCGGACCCTGGGAGCGCGCGGCCCGACCGTTGCGACGGGCAGGCGGGACCCACCGGGTTCCGAGCCCTGGGAGCGCGCGGTCACCGCCGCTGCGTCGGCCCGGTTCGTCACGTCTGACGGGCCACGTGCGCACGGCACCGCCACGACACCTCCAAGGAAGGCCCCCATGACTCACGTCGCCCTCACCATCGCCGGCTCCGAGACCACCGGCGGCGCCGGCGCGCAGACCGACCTCAAAACGTTCCAGCAGCTGGGCACCTTCGGCACCGCGGCACTGACCTGCATCGTCTCCTTCGACCCGAAGAACAACTGGGCGCACCGCTTCGTGCCGGTCGACCCGCAGGTGATCGCGGACCAGATCGAGGCGACCACTGCCGTGCACGAGATCGACACCGTGAAGATCGGCATGCTCGGCACCCCGACCACGATCGACACCGTCGCCGCCTCGCTCGCCGAGCGCTCCTTCACCCACGTGGTCCTGGACCCGGTGCTGATCTGCAAGGGCCAGGAGCCCGGTGCCGCGCTCGACACCGACAATGCGCTCAAGGAGAAGATCCTGCCGCTGGCCACCTTCGTCACCCCCAATCACTTCGAGGCGCTGACCCTCTCCGGGATGGAGCGCATCGAGTCCGTCGAGGACCTCACCGAGGCCGCTCGCCGCATCCACGACATCTATGACGTGGTGGTGCTGGCCAAGGGCGGCGTGGTGCTCGAGGGTGACGACGCGGTGGATGTGTTCTACGACGGGGAGCAGACCGTCGAGCTGCGCAGCCCGAAGATCGGCGAGCACCGGGTCTCCGGCGCCGGCTGCACCCTGGCCGCCGCGGTGACCGCCGAGCTCGCCAAGGGTGCGACCCCGCTCGAGGCCGCTCGCACCGCGAAGGCCGTGGTCACCAGCTCGATCGAGCATCGCCAGGAAGGCGCGACCCCGTTCGATGCGGTCTACCAGGGCGCGTACCGGGCCTGAGCGGCGCACCTGGGCTGCGGGGCAGGAGCTGCCCCGCAGCGACCAGGAGCTGCTGAGCAGGTGAGCCTCGGTCCCGAGGGAGCGGGCGGGGAGCAGGGCGTGCGGAGCATCACCTCGGATGGCTCACTGTTACGAATACGTTCCGACATGCGAACACTCGACCCAGGATGTGGACAGATGTCGCCGAGCACCGCATTCTCGAAGGATGAACGAGAGCAGCACGCCCCCGGAGACGCCCCGCAGCGGGACGCCCGACGGGACCACCGGAGGCACCCCCGCGGCGCCACCGGCGTCCAGGTCCTCGCGCGCCCGCTCGCGGTCGACGTCGCGGTCGACGACGATCGGTGAGCCCCTGATCTCCGCGCGCGGCGTGGACAAGTTCTTCGGCGACTTCCAAGCGCTGAAGAACATCGACCTGGACATCCACCGCGGTGAGGTGGTCGCGCTGATCGGCGCCTCCGGCTCCGGCAAGTCGACCCTGTGCCGTTGCCTGAACCGCCTGGAGACCATCACCGCCGGCGAGATCACCATCGACGGAGAGCTCCTGCCCGAGGAGGGCAAGGAGCTCACCCGGCTGCGCGCCGACGTGGGCATGGTGTTCCAGAGCTTCAACCTCTTCCCGCACCTCAAGGCGATCGACAATGTGACCCTCGGTCCGCGGAAGGTGCGCGGGGTGTCCAAGGCCGAGGCGGATCAGCAGGCGATGGAGCTGCTCGAGCGCGTCGGCCTCTCCGACAAGGCGAACTCCCTGCCCACCGCGCTCTCCGGCGGCCAGCAGCAGCGAGTCGCGATCGCCCGCGCGCTCGCCATGAAGCCCAAGGCGCTGCTCTTCGACGAGCCCACCTCGGCGCTGGACCCCGAGGTGATCAACGAGGTCCTCGACGTGATGACCGAACTCGCCGAGCAGGGCATGACGATGCTCGTGGTCACCCACGAGATGGGCTTCGCCCGGCACGTCTGCGATCGCGTGGTCTACATGGACCAGGGTGAGATCGTCGAGCAGGGCGACCCCGAGGAGTTCTTCACCGCCCCGCGCAGCGAGCGGGCGAAGGCCTTCCTGTCCAAGATCCTCGCCCACTGACACGGCGCCCGGCGAGGCCCGCAGAGTCCGTCGTCCGCAGACCTGAGCAGGACCCCCACCGACCACCGCGACAGCGGACCTCCGGCACCTGCCGGACCTGACCCGCCGCTCCTTCTGGAGCAGCTCAAAAAATGGAGAGAACCATGACGTCCACCAGCTTCCGACCCGGCCGCCGCGCCGTCGTCGCCGCCGCCGCAGCCCTGCCGCTGATCGGCCTCGCCGCCTGCTCCTCCGACACCGGCGCAGGCCCCGACCTCGGCGGCGGCGACTCCGATGCCTCCGACGGCGGCGGCGAGGGCGGGGGCTCCGGCGACGTGATCGCCTCCGGGCCGATCGCCTCGGACGACGCCATCGCGGCGAGCCCCTGGGCCACCGCCATCAAGGACAAGGACCAGCTGGTGCGCGGCGGCACCGTCGCCAACCAGGTGTTCTCGCTGGCCAGCGTCTCCGGCGGGCAGCCCACCGGCTTCGACGCCGGAATCACCCAGCTGCTGGCCAAGTACATCCTCGGCGAGGGTGGGGAGGAGAAGGTCGAGTACATCGACACCACCGTCGAGACCCGCGAGACCCTCGTCCAGAACGGCACCGTGGACTGCGTGATCGCGACCTACTCGATCACCCCCGAGCGCCTCGAGGTCATCAACTTCGCCGGGCCGTACTACCTCTCCGGTACCGCGATCCAGGTGCGCACCGAGGATGCCGAGACGATCGCCGGCCCCGAGGACCTCACCGGGCTCAAGCTCGTCACCCAGGCGAACTCGACCGGGATCCAGGCCATCGAGGAGTTCGTGACGGATCCCGAGAGCGTCGAGACCCTCCCGGACAACGAGTCCTGCGTCGCCGCGCTCAAGCAGGGCCGCGTGGACGCGTACGTCCTTGACCAGGGCGTGCTGCTGGGCAACTCCGCCGCGGACCCTGAGGTCACCGTGGTGGGCGAGCCCTTCGTGGACGATCCCTACGGCATCGGCCTGTCGAAGGACAGCGAGGATGCCGTTGACTTCGTCAACACCTTCCTGCAGGAGATCATCGACTCCGGCACCTGGCAGGAGCTGTGGACCTCGACCGTCGGCGAGGTCATCGACGGCGAAGCCCCCGAGCCGCCCGTCCCCGGCGAGCTCCCCGCCTGATCCGTCGGAGGCTCCCTGAGCCTCTGACGACGCCGACCGCCCTCCGCGCGGAAGGGGATCGCCCATGCCGGGCGATCCCCGTCGGCCCCCGACCGCACCGAGAGGCACCCCATGGACGAGTCAGACGGGATCATCCAGTACCTGCGAGACAGCGTCGCCCTGCTCGCGGAGAACCTTCCGCTGCTGCTGCAGGGCATCGGCTTTACCGTCGCGCTCACGGTGCTCGGCTACGGCTTCGCCCTGATCCTCGGCACGGTGCTCGCGATCTTCCGGGTCAGCCCGATCCCGCCGCTGCGCTGGGGGTCCGCGGTGTATGTCGAGATCTTCCGCAACATCCCCCTGCTGAGCCTGCTGATCCTGATCGCCTTCGGACTGCCGGACGTCGGCCTGCTGCTGCCGTACTTCTGGTGCGGCGTGCTGGGGCTGACCCTCTCCTCGGCCGCCTTCGTGTGCGAGAACGTGCGCTCGGGCATCAACACGGTGCCGATCGGGCATGCCGAGGCGGCGCGCTCGATCGGGCTGGGCTTCTTCGGCACGCTGCGCTTCGTGGTGCTGCCGCAGGCGTTCCGCTCCATGGTCCAGCCGCTGGTGAACGTCTTCATCGGCACCGTGATCGGCTCTGCCCTGTGCTCGGCGATCGCGGTCAGCGAGATCACCTGGGTCACCCAGACCCTGAACATCCAGTCAGGGCGGGCCGTGGTCATGTTCTTGGTCGCCGGCGCCGTCTACCTCGGGATGTCATTGGGCGGTGCGGCGCTCGGCGGCGTGATCGAACGGGCCGTGGCACCGTCCAAGGGTGCCTCCCGCTCACAGTCCCGCACCACGCTGGACGTCACGGCAGGAGCACAGGCATGAGCACCACCTTCGGTCGACGAACTGCGAGGAACGAGCGGGAGGAGATGGGGAGATGAGCACAGCCACGTCCAGCACCGCCACCCAGGTCCTCTTCGACGCCCCCGGTCCGAAGGGCCGCCGCCGCATCCTGCTGCTGTCGGTCCTCAGCATGCTCGCGATCGCGGCGCTGCTGGCCGGAGCGCTGTGGCAGTTCCACGCCAACGGTCAGCTGGACCCGAACAAGTGGATCGTCTACCTGCGGGTGGACTACCTCGCATTCCTCGGACAGGGCCTCTGGGGCACCCTCAAGGTGACCGCGATCGCGGCGGTGGTCGCCTTCCCCTTCGGACTGCTGCTGGCGCTCGCGCGGATCTCACGCTTCTCGCTGCTCAGCGGCGCGGCCATCACCTGGATCGAGTTCTTCCGCGGCATCCCGATGCTGCTGGTGGTCTACGCCTTCCTGCTCGCCCTGCCCGCCTTCGGCGTCACCTTCCCACGGTTCTGGATGCTCGTGATCCCGATGATCCTGGTCTCCAGCGCTTCCACCGCAGAGGTGTTCCGCGCCGGCATCAAGGCCGTGGACATCGGCCAGCACGAGGCCGCGGCGGCGATCGGGCTGAGCCGACGTGACGCGATGTTCTCCGTGGTGCTGCCGCAGGCGGTGCGCCTGGTGCTGCCCAGCCTGATCCTGGCGCTCGTGACCCTGCTCAAGGACTCCACGCTCGGCTATGTGGTCAGCTACAACGAGCTGCAGTTCCAGGGCAAGACGCTGGTCTCGATCACCCGTTACCTGGTGCAGACCTACCTGGTCGTCTCGCTGATCTACATCGTCATCAACTTCCTGCTCACCCGCATCGCGCTCGTGCTCGATGCGCGGATGAAGGCCCGCGCCGCATCGAGCTGAGCCCTGCGCCGCACTGAGCGCCGTCTTCCCTCCACCACTCGAAAGCTGGTCTGTGCATGTGCCGTCTGCTCGGTGTCGTCTCCCGTGAGCCCATCTCCCTGGATCGCGCGGTCGCGGAGGAGATCGAGCCGTTCACCGCGCAGTCCGAGGTGCACAGCGACGGCTGGGGGGTGGCCTGGTTCGAGGCGGCCGATGGGGCTGGTTCGCCGGAGGGGTCCGGTGCGGCCGGCGGGAGTGAGAGGCCGGCCGACGCTGAAGCGAGCGATGCCCGGCCGATGCCGCTGCCCAACCCCCGTCGGCCGCAGATCCGTCGGCACCTGGACGTGGCGCGTGAATCCGCCGCCTATCGCGAGGCGGTGCGCTCAGCGACCGGCCCGATGATGCTGATCCACCTGCGCAAGGCGAGCCCGGGTCTGGCGCTGCGGATCGACAACACCCACCCCTTCCGCGAGGGCGAGACCGTGTTCGCGCACAACGGCCAGTTCGACCTGCCGGAGGGCCTGGGCGAGGCGGTGCTCGCCCGCGGCGGCCGCACCCCCGAGGGCACCACTGACTCCGAGCTCTACTTCTCGCTGATCGAGCTGCACGCCCGGGACACTGACCCCGCGACCGCCGTGCAGCGCGCCGCCGCGGAGATCACCGCGCTGAGCCTCGAGCACGGGACCAGGGTGCCGGAGGCGCTGAACTGCCTGTACATGACCCCGGACCTGCTAATCGCCTACCAGCAGTCCGATCCCGCGCAGGCCCGGCCCCACCACACCGCGGACAACTACTCGCTGCGCTATCGCATCGATGCCGACCGGGTCATCGTCGCCTCCACCGGGATCCCCCAGACCGGATACCTCGAGGTGGGGGAGGGCCAGGCGCTCGTGGTCCATCGCCACGACCTCAGCGTCTCGGTGCGCCCGCGGATCGCTGCGCTGGTGACCTGAATGCTGCGCGCCGACCAGCCGGTCTGCTTCCGGCCGTGTCGTCCACCGGTCGGGCGCTCTCGGTAGGCTGGGCCTTCCGGCAGTGACAGCTCGTCGGCCCGACCCCCTCTGGGAGGCCCCGTGATCGGATTCGAGAACGTCCGGAAGGAATATCCGGGCGGGACGCTCGCCGTGCAGGATTTCCACCTCGAGATCGCCTCCCACGAATCCGTGGTGCTGGTCGGCTCCTCCGGCTCCGGGAAGACCACGCTGATGCGGATGATCAACCGCATGGTCGACCCCACCTCCGGACGCGTCCACATCGACGGCGACGATGTGGCCAGCCTGGACCCCGTCCAGCTGCGCCGCAGCATCGGCTACGTCATGCAGGCCTCGGGCCTGCTCCCGCACCGCACCGTGCTGGACAACATCACCACCGTGCCCGTGCTGCGCGGCACCGCCAAGCGCGAGGCCCGCGAGCGCGCGCACGAGCTGATGGAGACCGTGGGGCTGGAGGCGGCACTCGCCGGGCGCTATCCCTCCCAGCTCTCCGGCGGCCAGCAGCAGCGCGTCGGCGTGGCGCGCGGCCTCGCCGCCGACCCCAACATCCTGCTGATGGACGAGCCCTTCGGCGCCGTGGACCCGATCGTGCGCCACGAGCTCCAGCGCGAGCTGCAGCGCCTCCAGCACGAGCTGCGCAAGACCATCGTCTTCGTCACCCACGACATCGATGAGGCGTTCCTGCTCGGCGATCGCGTGGTGATCCTGAAGCCCGGCGGGATCATCGCCCAGGTCGGCACCCCGCAGGAGATCCTCGCCGATCCTGCCGACGACTTCGTCGCGAGCTTCGTCGGCGCGGACCGCGGCGCCCGCACCCTCCACATCGAACGCGTCGACGGCCGCGACGTCGTGGTCGACGCCGACGGGCGGCCCGCCGGGGTGCTCGCTGCACAGACGGCCGGACGCGCCGGCGACGGCCCGATGGGGGAGCGGCCCTCGTGAACTGGGTGCTCGAGAACCTCGAGGTGATCGGCGGCTACACCGGCGCTCACCTCCTCCAGGCGTTGCCGCCGATCCTCGTGGCGTTCCTGCTCTCGCTGCCGCTCGCGAAGCTCGCCAACGCCCGCGGCTGGCTGCGCACCTCCGTGACCACCACCTCCTCCCTGATGTACGCGATCCCCTCGCTGCCACTGTTCGTGCTGCTGCCGGGCCTGATCGGCACCAACGTGCGCAGCCCCGTGAACATCTCGATCGCGCTGTCCCTGTACGGGCTCGCGCTGATGGTTCCCACCGCCTCGGATGCCTTCCGTTCGGTGAGCCGGGACGTGCTCGGCTCCGCGACCGCCCAGGGCTACGCGCCGGCCGCTCGGTTCCTCCGGGTCGAGCTGCCGCTGGCCGGTCCGGTGCTGCTGGCCGGGGTGCGCGTGGTCGCGGTGAGCACCATCTCGCTGGTCACCGTCGGCGGGGTGCTCGGCGTGCCGAGCCTGGGCATGCTGTTCGTCGACGGTGTACGACGCGGGATCGTCGCGGAGATCGCCGCCGGGATCGTCGTCACCGCCGCCCTCGCGCTGCTCACCGACGCACTGCTGGTGCTGCTGGGCCGCGCGGTGATGCCCTGGACCCGGCAGAGGGAGGTGCGCAGAGCATGACCGGAAATCCCTACGTCGGCTCCCTCGCCTGGCTCACCGACCCGGCGCACTGGTCCGGTCCGGGCGGCATCCCCCTGCGCACGCTCGAGCACCTCGGCTATACCGCCCTGGGGGTGCTCGTGGCAGCGCTGCTCGCGGTGCCCGTCGGCCTGTACGTTGGCCACACGGGCCGTTTCAAGGGCCTCGCCGTGGCCGCGGCCGGCGCCGCCCGCGCCCTGCCCACCCTGGGCCTGGTGACCCTGTTCGCGCTGCTGGTGGGGATCGGGCTCACCGCCCCGCTGCTCTCGTTCGTGATCCTCGCGATCCCGTCCTTGCTGGCCGGGGCGTATTCCGCCATCGAGTCCGCAGATCCCGCCACCGTCGATGCCGCGCGCGCCCAGGGCATGACCGAATGGCAGATCCTCACCCGGGTCGAGCTCCCGCTGGGCATGCCGCTGCTGGTGGGCGGGTTCCGCGGCGCGACCGTCCAGGTCGTCGCGACCGCGATGCTGGCCGCCTATGTCGGCAGCGGCGGGCTGGGCCGGTACATCTTCCAGGGCCTCGGCTCCCAGAACTATCCGCAGATGATCGCCGGCTCCCTGCTGGTGATCGCGCTCGCGCTGATGCTGGATCTGGCCCTGCTGCTGGCCCAGCGCCTCGCCACCCCGCGCGGGGCGAGGACGGCATGACTCGCTCCCGTCCGCAGGTCCCATCCTTCCCGCACATCCCACTCGGCCCGCACCATCATGAGGAGAACACCATGACCATCCACAGCACCCGCCGTCACCTGCTCGGGGCGTTCGGCATCGGCGGCGTCGCGCTCGGCGCCGCGGCCTGCGGCAGCTCCGACCCCTTCGCAGAGGAGGACGGCACCGGCGGCGAGGGCGGAGCTTCCGACTCCGGGTCCGGCGAGGGCGGGAATGGCGGCACCCTCGCCATCGGCTCCCAGGCCTACTACTCCAACGAGATCATCGCCGAGCTGTTCGCGCAGGTCCTCGAGGCTAAGGGGTTCACCGTCGACCGCCAGTTCCAGATCGGTCAGCGCGAGGTGTACATGCCGGAGCTCGAGGCCGGTTCGCTGGATCTGCTGCCCGAGTACCTCGGCAACCTGCTCCAGCATTACGACGCTGAGGCCGCCTCCGCGAGCCCGGAGGAGATCCACGGCGCGCTCGCCGAGGCCCTGCCGGAGGGCCTGCGGGTGCTCTCCTTCGCCGAGGCTTCCGATCAGGACTCCTACACCACCACCGCCGACTTCGCCTCCGAGCACTCCCTGGTCACGATCGGGGACCTGGCTGGTGTCGAGGAGGACCTCAAGGTTGCCGCGAACAGCGAGTTCGAGGTGCGGCCCTACGGTCCTGAGGGAGTCAAGACCGTCTACGGCGTGGACCTCACCGTCGTGCCCGTCGAGGACTCCGGCGGCCCGCTGACCGTGCAGGCGCTGATCGACGGCGACGTGCAGCTGGCCGACATCTACACCGCCGACCCCGCCATCGCCGAGAACGACCTGGTGGTGCTCGAGGACCCTGAGTCGCTGATCCTCCCGCAGAACGTGGTGCCGGTGGTGTCCGAGAAGATCGACGAGGCCGCCGCGGCGGCGATCGACGGGGTCCTCGCCCAGCTCAGCGCCGCGGATCTGGTCGAGCTCAATCGCCAGAGCGTGGTGGACCAGGCCAGCAGCGCCGACATCGCCTCGGGCTGGCTGACGGAGAAGGGCCTGGTCTGATGCGCATCGTGGTCACCGGGGCCACCGGGAAGGTCGGCGGGCAGGTGGCCCGGCTGCTGGCCCCGGCGCCCGGGATCGAGCTGCTGATGGTGGGGCGCAGCCTGCACCGCGCCCCGCAGCTCGAGGGCGTCGCCACGGCGCGAGCGGAATTCTCCGATGCAGACGCCTGCCGCACCGCCTTCGCCGGGGCCGACGCGCTGCTGCTGGTCTCCGCGGGGGAGGCCGAGGATCGCCTCGCCCAGCACCGCACGGCGATCGATGCCGCCGTCGCGGCAGGGGTGGGACATGTGCTCTACACGTCCTTCCTCGGCGCCGGAGCCGATGCTGAGTTCACCCTCGCCCGCGACCACGGCGCGACCGAGGAGATGCTGCGCGGATCGGGACTGGCCTGGACCTGCCTGCGGGACAGCTTCTACGCCGACGTGCTGCTCGACTTCGCTGGGCCGGACCGGGTGATCCGGGGGCCGGGCGGCACCGGTCGCTGCGCCTTCGTGGCCCGGCGCGATGTGGCCGACGTGGCCGCTCGGATCCTGCGCGATCCCGCTGACTGGGCCGGCCGGATCCTGGATCTGACCGGACCGGTGTCGGTGAGCCTCGCGGAGGCCACGCTGCTCATGACCCGTGCTCGCGGCGAGGAGTACGAGTACGTCGACGAGACGCTCGCCGAGGCCCGTGCCTCCCGCGCCCCCTACGGCGCACCGGACTGGCAGGTCGACGCCTGGCTCAGCACCTACACGGCAATCGCCTCCGGAGCGCTCGATGTGGTCGGCGACGGGGTGCGGGAGGTGCTGGGCCGCGAGCCGACGTCGCTCGCCGACGCTGTCGCGAACCCTCTGTGACGGACCGACGCCTCGCTGTGACCAGCACAGATGCCAGCGCGCCAACCGCACGGTCGGCCCGCGGATGACATCTCGCAGCGGAGACGGCAGGGTGGGGGAGATGAACAGCAACCAGACCCACCTGACCGTCACCCGCACCGTCGATGTGCCCGCGAAGGATCTGTTCGACCTGCTCACGTTGCCGGCGCGCCACCCCGAGTTCGATGGCTCCGGCACCGTGCGCAGCGCCGATGACACCGAGCGCATCCACAAGTCCGGCGAGAAGTTCGTGATGAACATGCACCGCGAGGCCATGGGCGGCGACTATCGCACCCACAACTTCGTCACCGCCTACGACGAGAACAAGATGATCGGCTGGCAGCCCGCCCCGGAAGCCGAGGACGGCAGCGCGCCGACCGAGCCGCTGGGCTGGGAGTGGCTCTACGAGCTGAAGCCCCAGGGCGCCGGTTCCACCGACGTGTCCCTGACCTACGACTGGTCGAGGGTCACCGACCAGAAGCTGCTCGAGAAGGTCGGCTTCCCGGCGATCCCGCAGACGGCTCTCGAGGAATCCCTGAACCTGCTCGCCGCGGCGGTCACGAAGTCCTGAGGTCCTGACCAGCACGCAGTGATCTCGGCGCCTCCGGCGCCGCTCGGCCCGGGGCCCCGGGCGCAGCTCGGCGCGGCGAGCGCCTCGACGCCCCGGCGTCGCCCTCAGGCGGCCGTCGGGGAGGTGTCCCGGCGGACGTCGTAGACGGCCATCCGCACCCCGTTGGAGAAGTGCGCGGAGCGCACCAGCTCCAGGCGCTGGGTCGGGGCGTCGGCCGCGAACAGCCGCTTGCCGCTGCCCAGCAGGACCGGGAAGGTCAGCAGGTGGTAGCGGTCCACGAGATCCGCGGCGACGAGCGACTGCACCAGTCGGGCCGATCCGTGCACCAGGAGCGGCCCACCGTCGGTGTCCTTGAGCGCCCGCACCTCGTCCAGATCGCGCAGCAGATGGCAGTTCTCCCAGCCCGTCCCGGTGACCTGCTCGGCCGAGAGCGTCGTGGAGACGACATGCTTGGGCATCCGGTTGTACTGGCGGAACTGCTCGTCCATGCCCGGCCAGACCGGCGCGACCTCCTCGAAGGTGGCGCGGCCCAGCGGCAGCGCGCCCGCCTCCTCCTGCTCGCTGCCCTTGATCTCGTACGCCTCGGGCACGAAGTCGATGCCCTGGAACGTCCACCCCGCCTGCGGGTGATCGCCGCCGCCGGGCGCTTCCATCACCCCGTCCAGCGTGAGGAACTCGGTGACGATGAGCGGACGGGCCATGGGAGCTCCTCGGGGCGGAACTGCGGGGTGGGCTGCAACATGCGCGCTGCTGCATGCGCGCCGCTGACTATCCTCGAGCTGACTGCCCTCGAGCTGACTGCTTTCGAAGCGTACGGGGGTCGCCGGGATGGCGGAAGTCTGTCAGGCTTCCTCTCAGGCGGCGACGAGGCCGCAGTCCGACCCCGAGGAGGACAGTCATGGCTGACGAATCCGCTCTCCACGCCGGTGGTGCGGTCCCCGATGAGATCGTGCGCAGCGTGCTGATCAATGCCAGCGCCGAAAACGTGTTCGCGGTCATCCGCGAGCCGGGCTGGTTCATCAACGACGGTGAGTACCGAGAGCACACCATCACCCGCCACGGTCCTCTCACCGAAGTCATCGACCCTGTCTACGGCAGGTTCCAGCTCGCGATCGAGGCCCATGAGCCGCCGAACCGGATCTTCTTCCGCTGGCTCGGCGGCGGCCTCGGAGAGATCTCCGACGCGCCGAACAACACCGTCGAGTTCGTCATCGACCCCGCCGGGACGGCCAAGCGCAACCTGGTGCGGCTCACCGTGCGCGAACGCGGCTTCGCCAAACTCGGACTCGACGAGGCGGTGCGCCGTCGCAACTACGAGGAGAACCTCCACGGCTGGGAGCAGCAGCTCGGCGTGGCCCGTGATCTCGCAGAGGGCCGGCGGCGACAGCGCGACCAGGAGTCAGCGACGTCGGGCGAGGAGTCAGCGGCGCCGAGCGAGGAGTGAGCGGCGCCGGGCGAGCGATCGGCGGTTGATCGACGGCAGATCGGCCGCGACCAGGAGCGTCCACCGGGCACGGCCGCACCGCAGGTGAGCGGGCTATCCTCAAGGGATGGGCAGGGTCACCGACAGAGCACGGATCCGCACCGTCAGGGTGCGTGAGGGCAGGCTGTACGCCGGCCGCAAGGGCGACCACGTCGCCGTCGAGGAGCCGCTGGACATCCGCCTGAACGGTCAGCAGCTCTCGCTGACGATGCGCACCCCGGGCCATGACGTCGAGCTGATCCACGGCTTCCTCCACGGCGAGGGGATCATCGCCCACCGCGAGGACATCACCGAGGCCCGCTACTGCGACGGCGCCGTGGTCGACGACGGCAGCGGCTTCGCGCAGAACACCTACAACGTCATGGACTTCACGACCACCCGGCCGCAGCTGCTGCCGCTGGCCACCAAGAACTTCACCACCAGCTCGGCCTGCGGGGTGTGCGGTTCTGAGAGCATCGACGCGGTGCGGCAGAAGAGCCGCTACGCGCTGCTGAAGGACTGGCAGCTGGATCCCCGCGTTGTCCTCGCCGCCGCCCGCGCCCTGAACGACGAGCAGGCCGTCTTCGCCCGCACCGGCGGGGTGCACGCCGCCGCGCTCGTGGACCTCGAGGGGAACCTGCTGGTGGTCCGCGAGGACGTGGGCCGGCACAACGCGGTCGACAAGGTGATCGGCTGGGCGCTGCTCGAGGACCGCCTGCCGCTGCGGGACTGCTTCCTGCTGGTCTCCTCCCGCGCCAGCTTCGAGATCGCCCAGAAGGCCTGCATGGCCGGGATCCCCCTGCTGGCCTGCGTCTCCGCCGCGAGCTCCCTGGCCATCGAGACCTCTGAGGAGTTCGGCCAGACCCTTGTGGGCTTCACCCGCGCGGCCGAGGACGGCGACGGACGGATGAACGTGTACACGCATCCTGAGCGGGTGGACCTGGCGGGGGCGGAGGGCTGATCCCGCCGGATCGCCCTGTCTGCCCGCCCGCCCTGCCCGGCCCCAGCCCAGCCCGCTCGCCCTGCCCTGCCCTGCCCGGCCCTGCGCCAGCCCAGCCCGCCCTGCCCCAGCCCCGCCCGCCCTGCCCTGCCAGCTCACCCAGCGCGGCGTGTACGGAATCGTGCAATTCTGAGCCGTTTCCGGGGCGATTCTGGCTCGGAATCGACCGATCCCGCCCGTGGGGCGAGCGTGCTCGCCCGGTGACGGCCGGGCGACGGTTCCTCCCCAGGGGCAGGTTTTCCACAGCCGGCCAGAGCATCCCGACGACGGTCGGGATGGCTCTAGCGTCGGGTGAATGGCGAGGGATTTCAGGCGGTACGCGGGGGCGCTGGATCACCGTTCGGCATGGCTGGAACTCGGCATGCATTCGCGGGATCTCGCCTCGGACCTCTTCACCACGGTGTTCCCCGGCTATCTGACCCTCACCAGCGGCCCTGCGACGCTCAACATCATGTCGTGGGTGCTGCAGAACAGGGTCCGTCCGGGCAGCGTCCTCAGCCACACGACCGCGGCGCTGCTGTGGGGCATCCCGATCCCTGCGGCGCTCGAGAAGGGGGTCGGCCTCCTCCGAGGCCCCGACCTGCAGGTGCGTGACGGAGTCGCGGTCATCCCCTCGGTGCAGCCGGGCCGTGCGCTGGGCGTCGACGCGAAGCTTCCCGTACTGCACTGTCGCGTCCCACCGGAGCAGAGTGGACGGATAGGGAGGGGCGCCATCGTGCATCGGCAGCGACCTGGCGGCACCGCACTGCTCGGCACGCTCGTGGTGTCGTCGCAGGCGGAGACCATTCGGGAGCTCGCGACGATGCTTCCGCTGTGGGACGTGGTCGCGGCGATCGAATCTGTGGTCGGACCAGATCCCGTGTCACCCGGGCAGACGATGAGGACTCTGGGTGCGGCCTTCGAGGCGCCTGGTGGCGGGGCGGGGACCGCACGTGCACGCCGAGCCCTCGCGCTGGCGTGTACACGGGTGCGCTCACCGGGCGAGACGTTGATGAGGCTGATGCTCAAGTCGACAGGGTTCCCGGCACCGTTCCCGAATCTCCCGGTGCCGGACCCGCTCACGGGACGGACCCGCTACATCGATCTGGCGTGGGATGAGGTCGGCGTGGGCCTGGAGTACGACGGCGACGGTCATCGGACCACGAAGGAGCAGTGGCGCGCGGACGAGACTCGGCGCGACGAACTAGCGGCCCGCGGGTGGATGCTGGCACGCGCCAACGGCACGGACCTCTGGCGTCCACGTCGGATTCTGCTGCGTCTGCGTCGGAGCCTCGGGGAGAGAGGACTGCAGGTGCCGAGCGAGGAGCGCATCCACCGCACGCTGTCGATGCTGGCCGCGAAACGTCCCTCGATGCGCGTAAGTCCACGACCGGGGTGACCAGGGGCCGACCCCGCGGCAACCCGCGGCTGGCCCGGGCCAGATCCCGGGCCGGAGCGGTCGTTTCCGCGCCGGAGTGGTCGACCCCCAGCCGGATCGGTCGATTCCGAGCCAGATCGGGGCCTGTTCTGGCTCGGAATCGACCGGAATCGACGCAGAGAGCGCGGCGCACGGTGCGGGCGGCGCGGGGCGCAGAGCGAGCGGCTCAGGGCGCGGGGCGACTCAGGGCACGGGACGCATGACGCAGCTCGCGCGGCGCGGGGTGTGGGCGATGGCGGAGCGTCTCAGCGGAGGGCCAGCAGGTGCGCGGCGGTGACCTCGTCGAGGACCACGTCGGTCGCGACGCCGGCCCGCAGCGCCGCACGCAGGGGGAGCGCCTTGCGGGAGCCGGAGGCCACGAGCAGGCGGCGCGGGATCCGGGCGAGCTGATCCGGTGAGGTGCCGGAGCCACGGGCGTTCATCGCGATGTCGCGGTAGCCGCCGTCGGCGCGCAGGAAGACAGTGCACACATCGCCCACCGCGCCGTCGGCCCGCAGCGAGTGGAGGTCCTCCTCGGTGAGGTAGTTGTGCGTGTAGACGTGGCTGGGCACCTCGGCGTCGAACGCCCCGACACTGAACACCGCGACCGTCGCCTGCTGCTGCACGTCCAGGACCCGCTGCACGGAGCGCTCTCGCCACATCGCCTCGCGGGTCGCGGGGTAGTCGAAGAAGGCGGGCACCGGGAACTGGTGCACGGTCGCATCCCAGCGGGTGGCCGCGCGGGCGAGCACGGTGGCGATGTAGGTCAGTCCCGAGCCCTCCACGTTGATCGCGCCGTTGAGCTGCACGATCCGCATCCCCGGCACCGGCCTCGTCCGGACCTTGCTGAGCAGAGCCGCCATGGTGGTGCCCCAGGCGATGCCCAGGGTGGTCCCGGGTTCCAGCATCTCGTCGAGCAGGGTCGCGCCGGTCTCGACGACCGTGTGCAGGCGCTCGCGCTCGTCCGCGCCTGTGCCCATCGGCACCACATGCGCCTGGACCCCGTACTGCCGAGCGATGCGCCGACCGAGCTCCTCCACCCGGTGCGCCTCCGGCGGGCGCAGCGAGATCTGCACCAGCCCGGCCGTACGGGCGTCGGCGAGCATGCGGGAGACGGTGGAGCGGGAGACGGACAGCGAGCCCGCGATCGCCTCCATCGTCTGGCCCTCGCCGTAGTACATCCGTGCAGCCGCGAACGCGGTTTCCAGGCGGCCCTCGGGGATCATGCACCCAGTGTTGCACGTTCGTGCATCCGGCTTGCATCAGCCTGCACGGAGGTTCCACGATGTCGGTGACGGGTGCCCGCAGGATGCGGCACCCGAAGACGTCACGGCAAAGGAGCACCCACGTGTCCGATCAGCAGCGGTCCGCCCTCACCCCGGCCAGCCGGGAGGAGCACCTCGCGCGTCTGCGTGCCGCGACCGCACAGGACCCGCTCGACGTGCTCGTCGTCGGCGGCGGGGTCAACGGGGCCGGGGCCGCTTTCGATGCTGCCACCCGCGGTCTCTCCGTCGGCCTCGTGGAATCTCACGACTGGGCCAGCGGCACCTCCTCGCGCTCCTCCAAGCTGATGCACGGCGGCCTGCGCTACCTGCAGATGCTCGACTTCAAGCTCGTCGCCGAAGCGCTGCGTGAGCGTGACCTGCTGATCCAGCACACGGCTCCGCACCTGGTGAAGCCCATCAAGTTCGTCTTCCCCTTCTTCAAGAAGGTCGTGGACCGTGCCTTCATCGGCTCCGGCGTGATGCTCTACGACGCGATGCAGTCCATCGGCCACAAGCGTGCCGTCCCCTTCCACCGCCACCTCCTGCACGACAAGATGCTCGAGGTCTTCCCGGGCCTGGACGGCGAGAAGGCCGTCGGCGCGCTCGAGTACTACGACGCGCAGATGGACGACGCCCGCTTCGTGATGATGCTGGTGCGCTCTGCCGCGCAGCATGACGCTGTGGTCGCCAACTACACCACCGTCGTGGACTACCTCCACGAGGGCACCCGCGTGATCGGTGCACGGATGCGCGACGAGGAGACCGGCGAGGAATTCGACGTCCACGCCAGGGAGACCATCCTCGCCAGCGGCGTCTGGACCCAGGAGCAGCAGGAGCTCGCCGGGGCCGATGCCGGACTCGAGGTGCTCGCCTCCAAGGGCATCCACATCGTCGTGGACCGCGAGCGGATCTCCGCCGTGCCGGACACCGGCATCATCACCCAGACCGAGAAGTCGGTCCTGTTCATCATCCCGTGGGACGAGTACTGGGTCATCGGCACCACCGACACCCCGTGGACCCAGGACCCACGTGACGTGGGCGCGACCAGCGACGACATCGAGTACGTGCTCGAGCACGCCAACGCCGTGCTCGCGGAGGACCTCGGCCGCGAGGACGTCATCGGCGTCTACTCCGGCCTGCGCCCGCTGCTGCAGCCGGTGAAGAAGGGCGCAGGCGGCTCCTCCTCGTCCACGAAGGTCTCCCGTGAGCACACCGTCATGGAGGTCGAGCCGGGGCTGTCCGCGATCGCGGGCGGGAAGTACACCACCTACCGGGTGATGGCCGAGGACGTCGTCGACTTCGCGATCAAGGACTCCCAGCCGGGCCGCCCCAGCCTGACCCGCTCGATCCCCGTCGTCGGCGCCCAGGGCTATGAGGCGCTCATGCGCGACAAGCAGGAGATCGGCCGACGCTACGGCCTCGACGAGATCCGGGTGGACCGGCTGCTGTTCCGCTACGGCGCCCTGCTGACCGATGTGCTCGCCCTGATCGATGAGGATCCCGCACTCGGGACGCCACTCGAGCACGCCCCGCGCTACCTGCGGGCCGAGATCCTGTACGCCGTGCGTGCCGAGGGCGCCCGCCACCTGGCCGATATCCTCCAGCGCCGCACCCGCCTGGACTATGAGACCCGCGACCGCGGCGTCGATGCGGCCGACGAGGTCGCCGCTCTCGTCGGCCCCGAGCTGGGCTGGGCCCAGGCCGAACGCGCCCGCGAGGTCGAGACCTACCGGGACTTCATCGCGGCCCGCCTGGACGGTGAACGCACCACCAGCGATGACGAGGCAGCGGCCCGCCTCGCCGACGTCCCGGAGGTGCCGTCCCGACACTGACCGATCCGGTGCCCGGAGACGAGATCCGGGTATTGCGTGGGGCGCGCAGAGTGTGCGTCCCGGCAGGGCTCCCCGCGAGCCCTGCGACCGGTTGATCGAGCTCCGCCTGTCGGGCCCCCGCTCCACGACGAGCGGCCGGGCCGGCGTCTCCCGTGCACCACGCTGCGCCCACCGACGCCGCAGCATGCCGGGGCAGGACCTCGATCAGCCGTATCCCGATCCGCATCGACGCGGATCGCTAAGGAGAACCACCCATGGAAACACTCGGAACCATCCTGGCCTCGGAGATCGCGGGCACCGCGATGCTCACGCTGCTGGGCGGCGGCGTGGTCGCCAACGCCATCCTGGGCAGGACCAAGGGCAACGGCGGCGGCTGGCTGATGATCAACTTCGGTTGGGGCCTCGCGGTCTTCGCCGGTGTGTGGGTCGCCTTCAAGACCGGTGCGCACCTGAACCCCGCAGTGACCATCGGCCTCGCCTCGAGCGGCGCGGCCGAGTACGCGCCGGGCATCCCGATCACGGTCGGCACCACGATCACCTACTTCGTGGCAGAGCTGATCGGTGCCTTCCTCGGCGCCGTGCTGGCCTGGCTCGCGTACAAGAACCACTACGACCAGGAGACGGACGCCGGCACCATCCTGGGTACCTTCTCCACGGGTGCGGAGATCCGCTCCCGCGGCTGGAATGTGGTCACGGAGATCATCGCGACCTTCGTGCTGGTGTTCGTGATCATCATGTTCGGCAACACCCCGCATGAGCTCGGCCCCCTCGCGGTCGCCCTGCTGGTGCTCGCCATCGGCGCCTCCCTCGGCGGGCCGACGGGCTATGCCATCAACCCCGCCCGAGACCTCGGGCCGCGCGTGGCGCACGCGATCCTCCCGATCAAGCACAAGGGCGGCAACGACTGGGGATACTCGTGGGTGCCGATCGTCGGCCCCATGATCGGCGGTACCCTCGCGGGCCTCGCCTCGATCCTCTACTTCTGAGCAGCACCTCTGTTCGAACCAGCAGTCTCGCGCCCGAGCGTGGCGCTGCGACCTCACGACCTCTCATCCACGACGAAGGAGTTCCGATGAACGACGAGACCATGTACATCATGTCGATCGACCAGGGCACCACCTCGACCCGAGCGATCATCTTCGACCACGCAGGCCAGATCGTCTCCAGCGGCCAGAAGGAGCACGAGCAGATCTTCCCGAAGTCCGGCTGGGTCGAGCACGACCCCAAGGAGATCTGGAAGAACACCCGCGACGTCGTCGGCCAGGCGCTCGTGGGCGCCGACATCAACCGTCACCAGCTCGCCGCCGTCGGCATCACCAACCAGCGCGAGACCGCCGTGGTGTGGGACAAGGCCACCGGCGAACCGGTCTACAACGCGATCGTCTGGCAGGACACCCGCACCCAGAATATCTGCAACGAGCTCGCGGGCGACGAGGGCGCCGACAAGTACAAGGAGCGCGTGGGTCTGCCCCTGGCGACCTACTTCTCCGGCCCCAAGGTGAAGTGGATCCTCGACAACGTCGAGGGCACCCGCGAGAAGGCGGAGGCCGGCGAGCTGCTGTTCGGCAACACCGACTCCTGGCTGCTGTGGAACCTCACCGGCGGCACGAACGGCGGTGTGCACGTCACCGACGTCACCAACGCCTCGCGCACGATGCTGATGAACATCGACACCCTGGACTGGAACGAGGACATCGCGAAGGACATGGGCATCCCGCTGTCCATGCTCCCGGAGATCAAGTCGTCCTCCGAGGTGTACGGCAAGGGTCGCAAGAACGACCTGCTCATCGACACCCCGATCGCGGGCATCCTCGGTGATCAGCAGGCTGCGACCTTCGGCCAGGCCTGCTTCGAGATCGGGATGGGCAAGAACACTTACGGCACCGGCAACTTCATGCTGGTCAACACCGGTGAGGAGCTGGTGCGCAGCGAGAACGGGCTGCTCACCACCGTCGCCTACAAGATCGGTGACAACAAGGCGGTCTACGCCCTCGAGGGCTCGGTCGCGGTGACGGGCTCGCTCGTGCAGTGGGTGCGGGACAACCTGGGCCTGATCAAGGACGCCCCGGAGATCGAGGATCTCGCCAAGGAGGTCGACGACAACGGCGGCCTGTTCATCGTCCCGGCCTTCTCGGGCCTGTTCGCCCCGCACTGGCGCTCCGACGCCCGCGGCGTGATGGTCGGCATGACCCGCTTCCACACCAAGCACCACATCGCCCGGGCCGTCCTGGAGGCCACCGCCTTCCAGTCCCGCGAGGTGCTGGACGCGATGGTCGCCGACGCGGAGGCCGACGGCGTCGAGCTCACCGAGCTCAAGGTCGACGGCGGCATGGTCATGAACGAGACCCTGATGCAGTTCCAGGCCGACATCCTCGGCGTGCCCGTGGTGCGTCCGCAGGTCATCGAGACCACCGCACTCGGTGCGGCCTACGCGGCCGGCATCGCGGTGGGCTTCTGGGACGGTGAGCAGGACGTCATCGACAACTGGTCCGAGGGCAAACGCTGGGAGCCCCAGATGGATGAGGAGACCCGCGACCGGTACATGCGCCTGTGGAAGAAGGCCGTCGAGCGCACCCTGGACTGGGTCGACGACGACACCGAGGCGCTGTACAGCTGACCCGCTGAGCACAGCGGAGTTGCACAGCCCTGTGCACGTGCTTTCCGATGGGAGCCGCGTGCGCAGGGCTGTCGTACACGGTCGACGCGCGGGGGTGACCCTTCGGTAGCAATCTGCTCGTGTGAGACCCTGGCGGGTGAGGTGGATCACGCTCCGCCACGCCGGAGGGCAGGGCCCGTTTCACAGTGCTGTGACCAGCAGGGTCGTCGACGATCCGTCGTCGATGCATGACTGCGATTCCCCCACCTCGGCAGTTCGCGGCGAGTACGGTCGGAGGGATCACCACCGACCCAGACGCCGTGCGGCGTTCCGTTGCCGCGCCGTGAGGTGCTGAGCAGGCGCGCCGAGCAGTCGTCCCGTCCCTGTCCCCACCTCCTCGCCTCCCCGCATCTGAGATCGGAGTCCTCCCATGGATCTCGCCTTCAAGCTCGTCGCACTGGCCGTCTACTTCCTCGCGATGATCGGCATCGGCATGTACGCCTTCCGCAAGACCAAGGGCGGTGAGGACTACATGCTCGGCGGGCGCCAGCTGCATCCGTTCGTCGCCGCCCTGTCCGCCGGCGCCTCCGACATGTCCGGCTGGCTGCTGATGGGCCTGCCGGGCGCGCTCTACATGAATGGTCTGGTCGAGGCGTGGATCGCCGTCGGCCTCACCGTCGGCGCCGGCCTGAACTGGTTCTTCGTGGCCCCTCGGCTGCGGCAGTACACGCAGATCGCCGGCAATTCGATCACCGTGCCGAGCTTCTTCGGCAACCGCCTCCACGACCGCACCAACGTTCTGCGGATTGCTGCGGGCCTGATCATCCTGGTGTTCTTCACCTTCTACGTCTCCTCGGGCATGGTCGCCGGCGGCGTGTTCTTCCAGTCGATGTTCGGCGGGCCCTATCTCACCGGCATGCTGCTGGTCGGCGGCGTCACCATCCTCTACACCCTGTTCGGCGGGTTCCTCGGCGCCAGCTATACGGATGTGGTCCAGGGCACGATCATGCTGGTCTCCCTGATCCTGGTGCCGGTCACCGCGATGTTCGTGGTTGGCGGACCGGCGCAGATGTTCGCCTCCGTGCGCGAGGTCAATGCCGACTTCGGCTCCATGACCTCCGGCGGCACCGCCATCGGCATCATCTCGGCGCTGGCCTGGGGCCTGGGCTACTTCGGCCAGCCGCACATCATCGTGCGCTTCATGGCGCTGCGCTCCTCGCGGGATGCCAAGTACGGCCTGGTCGTGGGCATGAGCTGGATGATCATCTGCGTGATCGGCGCCGTGTTCACCGCACTCGCCGGCCTGGCGTACTTCCAGCAGAACGCGGACGCGATCCTCACAGACACCAAGAACGGCGAGTCGGTGTTCCTGGACCTCTCGCAGCTGCTGTTCCATCCGCTGATCGCCGGCGTGCTGCTGGCTGCGGTGCTCGCAGCGATCATGTCCACCATCTCCTCACAGCTGATCGTCTCCAGCTCGGCGCTCATCGAGGACCTCATGGGCGGCATCGGTATCAGGCTCAGTGCCAAGGGCGCCCTGTGGGGCGGCCGCATCGGTGTGCTGGTGGTCTCGATCATCGCGGTGCTGCTGGCCCTGGACCCGGGCAGCTCCGTGCTCGGCCTGGTGGCCTTCGCCTGGGCCGGCTTCGGCGCCGCCTTCGGGCCGATCGTGCTCCTGTCGCTGTTCTGGCGTCGCCTCACCGCGGCCGGTGCCGCAGCGGGCATGGTCGCCGGTGCCGCGGTGGCCTTCGTCTGGGGACAGTTCTCCCCCGATGTCGCGTGGGGTCTGTTCGGCGAACAGCACCTGTACGAGATCATCCCCGGCTTCCTGGTCTGCCTCGTGCTCGCCGTCCTGGTCAGCATGATCACCCCTCAGCCGCCGGCGAAGGCGATGGAGGAGTTCGACGACATGCTCGAATCCTTGGCCAGCGGTGAGGCCCGCGACCGCAGCGCGGAGGCGGCCGGGGCCGCACCCGCCGCCGATACCACGGGCACCACCGGCACCGTCTGAGCCGCAGGGAGCACCGGGCCACCACGTCCGAGGTGCGCTCCCGCTTGAGGCCATGCGGCCGCGATGGATCGGACGATTCCGAGCCAGATCTTCCACATTTTGGCTCGGAATCGTCCGATCGCGGGTGCGGGTGCGGGTGCGGGTGCGGGTGCCGGGTGCCGGGTGCGGGTTCGGGTGCGGGGTGCGGCAGTGCGCCCGGGCCGGGTCAGCCGCCGAAGAGCAGCTCTGTCTCCGGCCCGCGCACCCCGGGTCGCACTGCGAACAGCGATCCGGCCGCCGGATCCTCCCCGTCGGGCAGGTTCTCGCGGCTGGTGGTGATGAACAGGGTCGACCTGTCCGCGCCGCCGAAGGTGCAGGCGGTGACCTGACGGGCGTCCACCGAGATCTTCTCGGCCACCGCGCCGTGCTCGTCGAGGCCGAGCACCTGACTGCCCGAGTGCATCGCCACCCACACCCGGCCCTCGGCATCGAGGCAGAGGCCGTCGGGATGGCCGTCCTCGCCGCTCAGATCGGCGAAGGGCCGACGCTCCACCAGCCCGTCCTCGTCGGACCAGTCGAAGAGATCCACCCGGCCCGTCGGGGTGTCGACGTAATAGGCGTGGGTGCCGTCGGCCGTGAACGCGAGACCGTTGGAGATCGTCAGATCACCGAACTCACGGGTGGTGGTGCCGTCGGGTCGCAGCCGCCACATCGCGGCCGCACCCTGCGGAGCTCCGTAGCCCATCGTGCCGCACAGGAACGAGCCGTCCGGGGCGATGGCCCCCTCGTTCATCCGTACCGGCTCGTCCCACAGGTCTGGCAGCGGCTCGATCGAGCCATCGGCGTCCTCGAGCCCGAAGCCCTTCTCGAGCGCGAGCACGGCGCCGCCGCTCGAGGCCGGACGCACACAGGCGACCACCGAGCTCGGGGCCGGGAAGCGGGTCACCTCGCCACCGGGGCCGTCCGCCAGCAGGGGCGCGCCGCCGGCCCGGACCGATCCCTCCGGGCCCAGGTGCATGATGTCCCCGGCGAGCATGTCCACCCAGCGCAGGCCGCCCCAGGTGTCGGACCAGTACGGTCCCTCGGCGTGATGGCAGATCGAATCGGTGATGCGTTCGGCGTGCATGGGACCCTCCAGTTCCGCGGGGTGATGCAGAGCGCCGACGAGCAGCTCGTCGGTCCGGCCCACCGTACGCGGGGTCCGCGCGTGGCGGGCGATGATGCCGGCGTCGGCCCGACCCTCCACCGGGGCGAGTCGAGGCACGGCGCCCGGACTCGCGCAAACCCGGACTCGCGCAAACCCGGACTCGTGCAAACCCGGACTTGCGCAAACGTGACCCGGAACTCCCTGCAGTGCCCATAATGGGGTCCACCGCCGGCACCGAGGCCGGTGGGACGCTTCCTCCCTGACCGAATGAGCTCCTCATGACCGATTCCCCGAATCGGGTCCCGGGTGCAGATACCCCGCGGGCCCTGGTTCCGGAGGCCGCCGGCCGCGCCCAGGCATCGACGGGCAGGCCCCCGCTGCGACGCCGCCGGATGAGCCGACGAGCGCGGCGCGACGCCCTCGTGTTCCTCGCCTTCGCCGCCCCGAACCTGGTGCTGATCGCGATGTTCACCTACCGTCCCCTGATCCTGAACATCCAGTACTCGATGCTGGACTGGACGCTGGGCTCGCGCACCGCGACGTTCATCGGGCTGGGCAACTACGTCGAATTCTTCACCTCCGAGGAGGGCCTGACGAGCCTGCGGATCACCGTGATCTTCACCCTGGTCACCGTGGGCGGCGCGATGGTGCTGGGACTGCTGATCGCGCTCGCGCTGAACATCAACATCCCCGGCCGCACCCTCGCCCGCTCGGCGGTCTTCGCTCCCTACGTGCTCTCCGGCGTCGGTGTGGGCCTGGTGTGGCTGTTCATCTTCGACCCGAACTTCGGGGCGCTGGGATGGATCCTGCGCCAGCTGGGCATGGGGAGCCCGCAGTGGTTCCTGGACCCGGACATGTCGCTGGTCATGGTGATGATCGTGTACGTCTGGAAGAACCTCGGGTACTGCGCGATCGTCTACCTCGGCGGGCTGCAGTCTCTGCCGCAGGACGTCATGCACGCCGCCCAGCTCGACGGCGCGGGTGCGGCTCGCCGCTTCTTCAGCATCTCGATCCCGCTGCTGTCGCCCACCACGTTCTTCCTGCTGATCACCACCACCCTGAACAGCCTGCAGGCCTTCGACCTGCTGCGGATCATGACGCCCACCGGGCGTGGCACCAACACGATGATCTTCGAGTCCTACCTGCAGGCGTTCGGCGGCTACTCCCGGGCCGGCTATTCGGCCACGATCTCAGTGCTCCTGTTCGTCATCCTGATCGTGATGACCGTCGCCCAGATCATGTTCGTCGAGCGGAAGGTGCACTACGCATGAGCACGCCCACCCTTCCCCGCCCCGAGCAGGCGACCATGGACCGGCCCGCACCGAAGCCCCGGAAGAACGGCCCGTTCACCCGGGTCAACCTGGTCTCCACGATCACCGCCGGCTATCTGCCGCTGATCCTGGCGACCGTGGTGATGGTGCTGCCGCTGCTGTGGATGATGATCAGCTCCTTCAAGGCGCCGCACGAGATCCTCTCCACCGACCTGGTGGTGCTGCCCGAGAGCCCGTCGCTCGCGAACTACGAAGCCGCCTGGAACTCGGTGCCGATCCCGCGGTTCTTCCTGAACTCGGTCATCGTGACCACGATCGGGTCGAGCATCAAGGTGCTGCTGGCGGTCTTCACCGCCTATGCGCTGGTCTTCGTGCGCTTCCCCTTCAAGCGCGTCATCTTCGTGCTGATCCTGGTCGCACTGATGGTGCCGCCGCAGGTCTCGATCCTCCCCAACTACGTGCTGATCGCCGGGCTCGGAGGGGTGAACACCTACTGGGGGATCATCTTGCCGGGCCTCGGCACCGCCTTCGGAACGTTCCTGCTGCGCCAGTACTTCCTCACCATCCCGCCGACGATGATCGAGGCCGCCGAGATCGACGGCGCCGGGCATCTGCGCACCCTGCGGTCCGTGGTGGTGCCGATCTCGGTGCCGACCGTGGCCACAGTCGCCCTGGTCACGATCGTCACCGAGTGGAACGACTACATCTGGCCCCTGATCATCACCTCCGATGCCAGCCGGATGACCCTGCCCGTGGGGCTCACCGCCCTGCAGAACTCCGAGGGCAACACCGGCTCCGGCTGGGGCATCCTCATGGCCGGCACGGTCCTGGTGATCGCCCCGGTCCTGATCGTCTTCGCGATGCTGCAACGGCACATCGTCTCCGGCCTCACCCAAGGCAGCGTGACCGGCTGACGCGCCCGCGTCCGTCCACCACCCCTGAAAGGACCATGTCCCATGACCAGTTCACTTCACCTTCCGCGCGGGTTCAGCCGACGCTCCCTGCTCGGCCTCGGTGTCGCCGGTGCCGGGGCATTGGGCCTCGCCGCCTGCGGCGGCGGCCCTGAGGTCGGCGGTGGCGGCGGCGGTGCCGGCGGCGGCGAGGAGCTCGACCTCGACTTCTCCGGTGTCGAGCCCGCCAAGAAGATCGACTTCTGGACCAACCACCCCGGTGGCTCCCAGGAGGTCGAGGCGCAGCTGCTCGCCGCCTTCACCGAGGAGACCGGCATCGAGGTCAACCACGTGACGGCGGGCTCGAACTACGAGGAGATCGCCCAGCGCTTCCAGACCGCGCAGGCCGCGAACTCCGGGCTTCCCGCCGTGGTGGTGCTCTCGGACGTCTGGTGGTTCCGGTACTTCCTCAACGGCAACGTCATCCCGATCGACTCCCTCGTCGAGCAGCTCGAGATCGACCTGTCCGACTACCGGGACTCGCTGGTCCAGGATTACCAGTACGACGACCAGCAGTGGGCCCTGCCCTATGGCCGCTCCACGCCGCTGTTCTACTACAACAAGGACCACTTCTCCGCCGCCGGGCTGCCCGACCGCGCCCCGGAGACCTGGAGCGAGTTCGAGGAGTGGGCGCCGAAGCTCACCGAGTCCGAGACTGCGTATATGTACCCCGACCTCGCCGGCTACGCAGGCTGGACCCTGCAGAACGTGCTGTGGGGCCAGGATGCCGCATGGTCCGACGAGTGGACGATCACCTGCGCAGAGCCGGCAGCCGTCGAAGCCCTGCAGTGGGTGCAGGACTCGGTGTTCTCCAAGGGCTGGGCACAGGTCGCCTCGAGCGACTCGGCCGACACCTTCGCCGCCAGGGTGTGCTCCTCGACCATCGCCTCCACCGGCTCGCTGGTGGGGGTGCTCGAGTCCGCGACCTTCGACGTCGGCGTGGGCTTCCTGCCCGGCGGGTCCGTGGACGGGCCGGTCTGCCCCACCGGCGGCGCCGGGCTCGGAATCCCGGCCGCGGTGACCAAGGAGGAGCAGCTCGCCGGGGCCATGCTGATGGAGTTCATGGGCCGACCGGAGAGCACCGTCGCGTTCTCCGCCGCCACCGGCTATATGCCGATCCGCAAGAGCGCGGACCTCACCGAGCTCACCGCTGAGACCCCGCAGATCCAGCTCGCGGTCGACCAGCTGGACGTCACCAAGCCCCAGGACTTCGCCCGCGTGTTCCTGCCTGGCGCGGACCAGGAGATGGCCGAGGCCATCGCCTCCGTCGTCACCACCGAGGGCGATGTCCAGGAGGCGATGGACGGGCTCAAGGAGACCCTCGAGGGGATCTACACCAAGGAGATCCAGCCCAAGCTCGAGGGATGAGCCACCGGCGGGGACGGGGGCCGGATCCACGGTGCCCGGCCCGCTGGGGGCCCTGCCTGCCTCAGCCCCGCTGTATCCGGGCCAGGGCGTGGGTGATCTCCCGGGTGGCCGGGTAGAGCTCGCGGTAGAGCCGGTTCAGCTCGTCGTACCGGGCACGGTGCGCCGGATTCGGGACGCACCGATGGTCGGTGCGGTTCCAGGTGCTGGTCTCCACGCCGTGGGCGAGGCGGGCGGCCAGCATCGCGCCGCCGTAGGAGGCGCCGACGGTGCTGCGGGGGATCTGCTGGGTCAGCCCCGTGACGTCGGAGACGATCTGGGGCCACAGGTCGTGCTGGGTGCCGCCGCCCACCGCCATCACCCGGCCCGGGGTCAGGCCCGCCGCCTCGAGCGTCTCCAGGTGATGGCGGACCCCGTAGGCCACCGCCTCGAGCGTCGCGCGGTACAGGTCCCCGCGGGTGTGGGAGAGGGTCAGCCCCGCGACCACGCCGCGCGCGTCGGGGTCGGCGATGGGGGAGCGCTCGCCGGCGAAGTACGGGAGCATCACCAGGCCTCCCGCGCCCGGGCCGCTGCGCTCGGCCTCCGCGAGGAGCCCCGGGAAATCCGCTCCGCCGGTGAGCTCCCGCAGCCAGCCGGTGATGGCCCCGGAGGCGGCCATGCCGCCCGCCAGGCTCGACGAGCCGGGGGTCACCCCCGGGGTGGACCAGAGCGTGCGGCTGGCCAACGGCTCGGGGGTCGTGGCCAGCAGGAGCGTGGTGGTCCCGTACATCAGCATCAGGTCCCCGGGCTCGGTGGCGCCGACGCTCACCGCCTCCGCCCACGCATCGATCGTCCCGCTGAGCACCGGGATGCCTGCCGGCAGGCCGGGGACCAGCGCGGCGACCTGCGGGTCCAGGGAACCGGCGGCCTCGCCCGCCCAGCGCAGCTCCGGCAGCTCGATGCCGGGGGCGACGTGCTGCGACCAGTCGATGTCGGTGCTGCCGTGCCCGGACCGGGAGGAATGCCATTCCTGCTGGCGCAGGCAGTACAGCGGGGCTGTCTGGCTCGCGCTGACATGATCCATCACGTACTGCCCGGTCAGTCGGAACGCGAGATACGAGGCGGGCATGAACAGGCGCCGAGCGCGGGCGTAGAGCTCGGGCTCGTGCTCGGCGACCCAGGTGATCTTCGGCCCCGCGGACTGTGCGGTGAGGACCACGCCGCAGTGGGCGAGGATCTCCTCCTGGCCGAGCACATGGGTGAGGGACCTGATCTGCTGCTCGGCGCGGGAGTCGACGCCGTAGAGGATCGCCGGCCGCACCGGGATCCCCTGCTCATCGGTGAGCACCACGCAGGGCCCCATCCCCGAGAGCCCGATCGCGGACACCTCGAGGCCTGCCGTCCGGGCGGCGGAGGTGAGGGATCGGGCGATCGAGACGAACTCGTCCCACCAGGTCTCCGCGTCCATCTCCACCTGGCCGGGAGCAGGGCGGCGCACCTCGTGCCCGCGCACCTCGGTGCGCAGGATGGTCCCGTCGAGAGCGACCAGCACCCCTTTCGTGCTCGAGGTGCCGACGTCGATCCCGAGCACTGCGTTCGCGTGTCCGACACTCGCGCCCGCGCCAGCCCCAGCGCCCGTGCCTGCCGCAGCCCCAGCACCCGCCGCAGTTCCTGCACCAGCAGCCATTCGTCGTCTCGCCTCCCGTTCGGAACGGAGTCCGGTCCGAATTCTGTCGTCGGCCGCGCCGATGCTCGCCCCGCGCTCTATCCTGCCATCGAGGCCTCCCCTCGCCGGAGGGGGTCCGAGCCTGAGCTCGAGCAGCACTCGGGCTGCGCTCGCGGCGTGCACCCGCAGCACACTCGAGGCGAGCATCCGCAGCGAACTCGAGGCTTGCACCCACGACAAATGTGCGGAACTATTGTTCCCACGTGGCGATGACGGCACTGCGCTGCCGACCCCTCGCGGTCGCAGGCCCGCACCCTCTGTCACGCCCGAGCCATGGAGTATGGCTCGGCCTCATGGGACAGGAGTGACGCCATGCTCGAGACGTCGATGGACATGCAGCTGCTGCATCGCGCCGCCACCGCCTACTATCTCGACGGTCAGCGCCAGGCCGAGGTCGCCGAGCGGATCGGGGTCTCCCGCCCGTCCATCAGCAAGCTGCTCGCCGAGGCGCGCCGGATCGGCATGGTGCGCTTCGAGGTGCTGGACGTGCCCACGGTCGACCTCACCGAGCTCGCCGAACGGCTGCGCGACCTGCTGGGCATCGACTCGGTCCGGATCGCCCCGGGGGACCAGGTGCAGCGCGAGTTCCGCGGCATCGGCGACCTGCTGGGGGAGGAGCTGCGCAGCCTCGAGATCCAGGAAGGAGAGATCGTGCTGCTCTCCTCCGGAAAGACGATCCACGCCGTGGCCGGCATGGGCGGGATGCCGCGCATGCCGGGGGCGCGCATCGTCCCCACCGTCGGCGGTCAGCAGGAGCCGGACCCCTCCTTCCAGACCAACGAGACGGTCCGGCGCTTCGCCGACCGCACCGGGGCGGAGCCCCGCTTCATCTTCGCTCCCGCGCTGACCAGCCCCACCCTCTGGGCGTCGCTGCAGGAGGATCCCGGATTCCGCTCGGTGGTGGACCTCTGGGACGAGGCCCGCGTGGCCGTGGTCGGCATCGGCGCCCCCTATGACGGCCGCGCCAGCCTCACCTCCGTGGTCCCGCGCCATGAGCCCGCGCTCGCGACAGCGGCCGGGGATGTGTGCCTCCACTTCTTCGACGAGGACGGCGCAACCCTCACCTTCCCCGGTGCCGAGTTCCTGGTCCGGCTCCCGCTCGAGACGCTGCGCGCGATCCCCACCACGATCGCCCTGGCCGCCGGCTGCGAGAAGGCGCCCTCCATCCGTGCCGGGGCGAAGACGGGGATGTTCAGCTCGCTGATCACCGACGTGCCGACGGCCGAGGCCGTGCTCGTCGACGCCGGGGTCGACCCGCGCGGCGGAGCGCCGGGCCGCTGACCCGCCCGTCGCCCATGCGGTGACGGGCCGGGCTGTTGGGCTGCCTGTCGGCGCGCGCGGTGACGTGTCGGCCGCAGGCCGCTGCTGGACGACGGGTGCGGCATCCCGCGCATGCCCCTTGAGATGAGACACGGTTCACGCACTAGCCCGAGGGCGCTTGCTGACCAGCGGTGATGCGAGATGACCAGGTCGAGAACATCGGTGTCTCCCGCTCCGGAACATTTGTTCTTGACGATTGTTCCCGGGGTGCTTAGAGTGGAACTCGGACGGGCGCCCCGCGGTGTCATCGATGACGCACCCTCGGCCCCGAGGTCGGCCTCGCGCCGGCCCGCTCAGCCGGGGCCGACCCGGAACGTATCGAAGGAGATGTGCCGAGATGACCGAGATCCCGAAGACCATGCAGGCCGTCGTCATGCATGCGCCCGAGGACTACCGACTCGAAGAACGCGCAGTGCCCACCCCCGCGGCCGACGAGCTGCTGATCCGGGTGGAGGCCGTCGGCGTCTGCGCGAGCGACCTCAAGGCCTACGCCGGCGCCGCCAAGTTCTGGGGCGACGAGAACCGCGAGCGCTGGGTCCAGCCCGGCATCATCCCCGGCCACGAGATCACCGGCGAGGTCGTCTCCGGCTCCGAGGAGGCCCTGGCCAAGCACGGCGCGGCCCTCGGGCAGCGCATCGTGGTCGAGCAGATCGTCCCCTGCGGCGAGTGCATGTACTGCCAGCGCGGCTGGTACTGGATGTGCGACCCGCACGACATGTTCGGCTTCAAGAGCTTCAACGGCGGTATGGCCGAGTTCATGATCGTGCCCCCGCTGGCCCGCGTGCACACGATCTCCAAGGAGATCGCCCCCCAGCACGCCGCCTACGCCGAGCCGCTGTCCTGCTCGATGCACGCCGTGGAGCGCGCCGAGCTGCAGTTCGACGACGTCGTGGTCATCGCGGGCGCCGGCCCGATCGGCCTTGGCGCGATCATCGGCGCCGCCCACAAGAACCCCAAGCTCGTGATCGCCCTCGACTTCGACGACGACAAGCTCGAGCTCGCCAGGAAGTGCGGCGCCGACCTCACCCTGAACCCCTCGAAGGTGGACCTCGACGCGGAGATCCGCGCGCTCACCGGAGGCTACGGCGCGGACGTCTACATCGAGTGCACCGGCCACCCCAGCGCCGTCCCGCAGGGCCTGAACCTGCTGCGCAAGCTCGGCACCTTCGTCGAGTACTCCGTGTTCAAGGAGCCGGTCTCCGTGGACTGGTCGATCATCTCCGACGACAAGGAGCTCGACGTGCGCGGCGCGCACCTGGGCCCCCACACCTGGCCCGCCGCCATCAAGATCATCGAGAAGGGCGACCTCCCGCTCGACGAGATCTGCACCCACCAGTTCGCGCTCGCGGACTTCCAGCAGGCTCTCGACTCGGTCGCCGACTCCGCCGGCGCCTCCGTGAAGGTCTCGATCCTCCCCGGCCTCTGATCCCGCCCGGACTCTGATCCGCCCGAGATCGCGCCCCACGTGACGGCCGACGCCGACCGCGCCGTCGGCCGTCACGTGCCGCCCTCCCCTCAGCACACAGGAGTGCCCGCATGAGTTCCGCATCCACCTCGACGGCCAGCAGCCCCGCCGTCCCCGCCCCCGGCTCCGCCCAGGAGACCTTCCTGGACCGCCTCGGCATCCCCCACGTCCTGCGCTGGGGCTTCCTCGGCGTGCTCGTCTTCATGACCGGCAACGGCGTGGAGACCAACTTCGTCTCCCCGCACATGGCCAACGTGTTCGGCGGTGGCGACGACATGATCAACCTCGCCGCCACGGTCATCACCTTCTACGCGCTGGCCACCCTGATCGGCTCCTATCTCGCCGGCGCCCTCTCGGACCTCTGGGGCCCGCGCAAGGTGATGCTGCTGGGCGTCATCGTGTGGGTGGTGTTCCAGGCGGCCTTCGTCGGCGCCCTCGCGACCGAGTCGGTGCCGCTGATCTTCCTGACCTACATGGTCCGCGGCTTCGGCTTCCCGCTGTTCGCCTTCGCCTTCCTGGTGTGGGTCAACGCGGTCTCCCCGAAGGAGCGCGCCGGCGCCGCCGTCGGCTGGTTCTACGTCATGTTCACCGGTGGCATGCCCACCATCGGCTCCCTGGTCGCGATCGGCATGATCCCCGCCTTCGGCGGTGGGCTGCTCGGTGAGCGCTGGGCCATGGTCGCCTCGACCGCGATCGTGATCGCCGGCTTCCTGATCGCCTACCTCGGGGTGCGTGAGGAGCACGGCGACCGCCGCCTCGCCCCCGCCGGCGAGAGCAGCCGCCAGGTCATCCTCTCGGGCGTGGTGCTCTCGCTGAAGAACAAGCGCGTGATGATGGGCTTCCTGACCCGCCTGATCAACACCGCCCCGCAGTTCGGCATGTTCATCATCCTGCCCACCGTGATCGCCGAGACCCTGGGCTGGGGACAGTCCCGCTGGCTGCTGATGACCTCGATCGTCTTCGCCGGCAACATCCTGTTCAACGCGGCCTTCGGCGCCCTCGGCGACAAGATCGGCTGGACCACCACGGTGCGCTGGTTCGGGATCGTCGGCTCCGCGATCGGCCTGCTGCTGTGGTGGTACGTGCCGCACTGGGTCCCGGCCGGCTCCGACTGGGGCTTCGTGGTCTCCGTCATCGCGGGCACCGTCTTCGGCATCCTGCTGGCCGGCTTCGTGCCGCTCGGCGCGATCATGCCCGCACTGGCACCGGACCACAAGGGTGCCGCGATGGCGATGTACACCACCGCGGCCGGCGGCGCGACCTTCCTCGGCTCCGCCGTGGTCGCCGTGGTGCGGCCCTGGGGCGGGAACGTCGGCGTGGTCTGGTCCTTCGTGGCCCTCTACGTCCTCGCCTTCCTGATGACCTTCGCGCTGAAGGTCGATCAGCCCCGTATCGGCAAGAAGGACATCGCCGCCGCCGAGGCCTGAGCATGAGCGCCCGGGGACCGGCCATCCCAGTCCCTGTGCTCTCTCCTACCTCTCCTGTGCATCGAGCTACCGAAGGAATCTGACATGACTCGCAGCATCTCGCCCCTCTTCGACCTCACCGGCCGCACCGCACTGGTCACCGGCGGCGCCAAGGGCCTCGGCCTGGCGATGGCCCGGGCGCTGGCTGAGCACGGCGCCCCCGTCGTCCTCGCCGACATCGACGACGAGAACGGGCAGCGGGCTGCTGAGCAGCTCGCCGCAGACACCGGCGTCACCACCGCCTACCGCCACCTGGACGTCACCGATCAGGAAGCGGTCGAGCAGGTCGTCGCCGAGGTCGACGCGGAGTTCGGCGGGATCGAGATCCTGCTGAACAACGCCGGCCGCACGATCCACCACCCCCTCGAGGACGGCGACGCGCAGAAGTGGCGCGCGGTGATGAGCCTGAACCTCGACGGCGTCTACCACGTGCTCTCCGCCGTGGGCCGCCGTATGCTCGAACGAGGACGCGGCAGCATCATCAACACCGGCTCCATGAGCGGCATCATCGCCAACATCCCCCAGACCCAGGCCTCGTACAACGCCTCCAAGGCCGCCGTCCACAACCTCACCCGCAGCGCCGCCCTTGAGTGGGCCGGTCGCGGTGTGCGCGTGAACGCCATCGCCCCCGGCTATATGCGCACCGAGCTCACCCGTGGCTTCTATGAAGAAGGCGGTGCCCAGATCGATCAGTGGAACCTGATGACCCCGATGGGCCGCCCCGGCGAGCCCGAGGAGCTCGCCGGTGCCGCGGTGTACCTCGCCGCGGATGCCAGCAGCTTCGTGACCGGATCCATCCTGTCGATCGATGGCGGCTACACGGCGGCCTGACCGCCCACAGCCCGCCCTTCGCTCGCCGAGCGTCCCATCGTCCTCGCCCGCTGAGCGTCCCTTCGCCCCGTTCGGCGAGCATCCCCTCGCCGCCCGACCACCCGCCCGCCGCTGACCGCCTGAGCAGCTGACCGCCAGAGAAGAGAACGCCGTGACCTACCTGTTCGACGATCCCAAGACCTTCCCCGCCGACGCCGTGGAAGGCCTGGTGGCCGCCCATCCCGAGGAGCTGCTGCGCGTGCACGGCGGAGTGGTGCGCAAGCAGGCCACCCCGGCCGGCCAGCCGGCCCTGGTGGTCGGAGGCGGCTCTGGCCACTATCCGGCCTTCGCCGGCTGGGTGGGTCCCGGCTTCGCGCACGGCGCGCCGTGCGGGAACATCTTCTCCTCGCCGTCCGCCGACCAGGTCTACTCGGTCGCTCGCAACGCCGAGAACGGCGGCGGCGTGATCCTCGGCTTCGGCCACTACGCCGGCGATGTGCTCCACTTCGGGGTCGCCGCGGAGAAGCTCCGTGCGGAGGGGATCGACGTGCGGATCGTCGCCGTCAGCGATGACGTGGCCTCGGGGGAGAAAGGCAATCACCGCGACCGCCGTGGGATCGCCGGTGACCTGCCCGTGTTCAAGATCGCCGGCGCCGCGATCCAGGCCGGTGCCGACCTCGCCGACGCTGAACGCATCGCCTGGAAGGCGAATGACGCCACGCGCACCCTCGGGGTCGCGTTCGACGGCTGCACCCTGCCCGGTGCGGAGGATGCCCTGTTCCACGTCCCCGAGGGGAAGATGGCCATCGGCCTGGGCATCCACGGCGAGCCCGGCATCGACGAGCAGCCGCTGCCCTCGGCGAAGGAACTCGCGAAGACCCTCGTCGACGGCGTTCTCGCCGAGACCCCGGAGCTCGCCTCAGATCGGGTCGCGGTCGTCCTCAACGGCCTCGGCACCGTGAAGTACGAGGAGATGTTCGTGGTGTGGAAGCACGCCTCGCAGCTCCTGGCGGAGGCCGGGCTGACGATCGTGCGCCCCGAGGTCGGCGAGCACGTGACCAGCCTGGACATGGCGGGCCTGTCGCTGACGGTGGTGCGCCTGGACGAGGAGCTCGAACAGCTCTGGCTCGCCCCCGTCGAGTCCCCGGCCTTCCGGCGCGGCGGCACGGTGAGCGGTGACCTCGGCGGCGAACGCGGGGAGATCTACACCCCGGGCGAGGACCCGATCCCCGCCGCGACCGAGGAGTCGCGAGTCTCCGCGCAGCGGATCGCCGGCATCCTCGGCGACATCGAGACGCTCCTGGCCGAGCTCGAGCCGGAGCTCGGTCGGCTCGATGCGATCGCGGGAGACGGTGACCACGGCCAGGGCATGGTGCTCGGATCCGTCGCCGCGCACGCTGCCGCGCTGCGCACCGTCGAGGGCGGCTGCGGCGCCCGCACCGTGCTGGTCCAGGCCGGAGCAGCCTGGTCCGCCGAGGCCGGGGGCACCTCCGGTGCTCTCTGGGGCGCGGCCCTGACCAGCCTCGGCAGCGCCTTCAGTGACGACGCGGCAGTGAGCGTCGAGCAGCTCCTGACCGGGCTGGTGCAGGCGGTCGAGGCCGTCGAGCGCCTCGGCGGCGCGGTTCCGGGTGACAAGACCATGATCGACGCCGCAGTGCCCTTCCGGGAGGCGATCGCGCTCGCACAGTCCGCGGGCACCGAGGAGACCCGGGCCCGGGTGATCGCCGCCGCTGCCGCGCGCGCCACCGAGGCCGCCGCGGCCACCGCCGACATCTCCGCCAGCAAGGGCCGCGCCCGGAACCACGGCGACAAGTCCGTGGGCACCCCCGACCCCGGCGCGGTCTCCTTCTCGCGGATCGTCACGCTGCTGGGCGAGCAGCTCTCCGCCTGAGACCCTGTTCGGGAACCCGCACCACACGAAGAGAACTCACGAAGGAGCACTGACATGGGCTGGAAGATCATCACCGGATCGGACAACGCAGGCTACGGCCACAAGAGCGCGCTGAAGGAGCTGCTGGAGAACGACCCCCGCGTCGACCAGGTCATCGACGTCGGCGTCACCGGCCGTGAGGACGGCACCTTCTACCCGAACGTCGCGGTCGCCGCGGCGGAGAAGATCGCCGCGGGCGAGGCCGACCGGGCGCTGCTGATCTGCGGCACCGGCCTCGGCGTCGCGATCGCCGCCAACAAGGTCCCCGGCATCCGCGCCGTGACGGCCCACGACCTCTACTCCGTGCAGCGCTCCGTGCTCTCGAACAACGCGCAGGTGCTGTGCATGGGTGAGCGCGTGATCGGTCTCGAGCTCGCGAAGGAGCTGATCAAGGTGTGGCTGGATCTCGAATTCGACCCCACCTCGTCCTCCGCCGCGAAGGTCGACGCGATCTGCGCCTACGACGGCTCGCTCGAGCAGGCCTGAGCGCCGCTTCTACCCCCGACAGTCAGCTGGCGAACCTGCGCACCACCGATTCTGGTTCGCCAGCTGGCTGTCGCCGGTGCGGTGCGGTGCGGTGCGGTGCGGTGCGGTGCGGTGGCGGGCTGCTCGGCCGGCGGCGCGCCGGGTCAGTCCGCGAGGGCCTTCCCGCGCTGCTCTGGGAGGGTGAACGCGGCGGCCGCGGCCAGGGCGAACGCGATCGAGAAGGCGACGAAGACGAGCACCTGCCCGCCTGCCACCAGCAGCACGGGCACCAGGAACGGGGCCAGCATCGAGGCGATGCGCCCGAAGGCGGCGGCCGCGCCGGTGCCGGTGCCGCGCACGCGGGTCGGGTACAGCTCCGGCCCGATCGCGTACAGGGCGCCCCACGCGCCGAGGTTGAAGAAGCTCAGCGCACAGCCTGCGGCGATGATCGTCCACTCGGTGTCCGCGAGGCCGTAGCCGATCGCGGCGAGGGCCGAGCCCGAGAGGAAGACTGTCAGGGTCCAGCGTCGGCCGAGCACCTCGATCAGCCAGGCCGCGGCGGCGTAGCCGGGGATCTGGGCGAGGGTGATGATGAGGGTGAAGGTGAACGACTGGGTAAGGGTGAAACCGCGGTCCACCAGCAGTGTCGGGATCCAGATGAAGGCCCCGTAGTAGGCCAGATTGATGCAGAACCATACGGCCCACAGCCCGGCGGTGCGGGCGCGCAGCGGTTTCGACCAGATCCCGGCCGACGCATCGACCGTGTCCGCCGCCGGGATGGCACCCACCTCGTCAGCAGCGACCCGCGCCGCGACGGGGGCATCCGATACGTCGGCGCCGTTGGCACGAACGGCACTGTCGGCACGAACGGCATCGTCGGCGCGAGCGGCGCCGCCCTGCCCGTCCACTCCGTCGGCCTCATCCGTCGGGGCGTCGATCCCGGCGGCGCTCTCGAAGCTGCGCACCACCTGCTCGGCTTCCTGGTGGCGGCCCTTCTGCTCCAGGAATCGCACCGATTCCGGCATGCCCAGCCGCACCACCAGCGAGTAGGCGGCGGGCACCAGCCCGATCGCGAGTGCCCAGCGCCATCCGGTCGGGCCCGAGGCGGCGACGAAGGTGCCGATCACGGCGGCGAGGATCCATCCCAGCGCCCAGAACGCCTCGAGCCAGACGATCACGCGGCCGCGGATCCGGGCCGGCGCGAACTCGCTCATCAGGGTGGAGGCGACGGGCAGCTCCGCGCCGAGGCCGAGGCCCACGACGAAGCGGAGCACGATCAGGGCGCCCACACCCATCGCGAGCGCCGAGGCGCCGGTCGCGAGGCCGTAGACCAGCAGGGTCAGGGCGAAGACGGAGCGGCGGCCGATCCTGTCGGCCAGCAGCCCGCCCACGCTCGCTCCGATCGCCATCCCGGCGAACCCGGCGGAGGCGATGAGGGAGCCGTCAGCTTTGCTCAGCTCCCAGTGCACGCTGAGCGCCGCGATCACGAAGGAGATCAGGCCGACGTCCATCGCATCAAGTGCCCAGCCGATGCCGGAGGCGCCCAGCAGGCGGCCGTGCTTGCGGGTGAAGGGAAGACGGTCCAGGCGCTGTGACCTGGTCAGACGGTGCTCGGCCGAGGGGGCCGACAGCGGTGAGGAGGTGGTCGAGTTGCTCATTCTCAGCTCCGACGACGGGGGATGGGGTGGCCACAGCATGCCCCAGTTGTCGCCCAGGTCATGAGGCCTGGATCACAGGCCGACCGTTGGGGGAGGGGGAATCTGCCTCCCACTCCTGGTCACTGTGAGAAAAAGTCGGAGGTCTCAGATGTGTTGCGTTTCTGCGGAGCCCCTTCAGCCCCGTGCGTGGGACACCAGATCGACCTCGAGCTCGCCCCGCAGCACCGCCAGCGCCCGGCGCGCACGCGCCGCGCCCCAGGGACCGAGAAGATCGATCTCGGACTCGTCGATCAGGGCCCAGTCGTCGAGCTCGGAGGCCTGCGGCACCACCGTCGCCTCGAGCTGGGCGCGGGGGACGATCCCCGCATCGAAGAGGAAATGCACCCCCATCGGGGAGCTGCGCACCGCGCTCGAGGGCAGCCAGTCGGCGGTGAGCATCCGCCCCACCTCGACCTCGATGCCGAGCTCCTCCTGCACCTCGCGCCGGGCGCACTGCCGGGCGTCCTCACCGGCATCGACCCCGCCACCGGGCAGCAGCCAGTGGTCGCGGTAGTTCGGCTTCTCCACCACCAGATGCCCGTGCTCATCACGCAGGATCACCGCCCCGGAGCTGATCACCTTGGGCAGTGAGGCGAAGTATGCGGGGTCCGGGAGGAGGCGAGGCATGGGCCCATCGTGTCATCTCGTGTCTCGCGGGCCTCACCGGACCGCGAGGAGCCGCACCCTTGCCCCCGGCGCCGCCTGGGCCAGACGGTCCAGACCTGCGCGCGTGACCACTGCGATCACCGGATACCCGCCGGTGGTGGGATGATCCGGGCCGAACACCACGGGCAGCCCCGAGGGCGGTACCTGGATCGCACCGGGAACCATCGGCTCACTGGGCAGAGAACCGCTGCCTGGGGGGACGGGCAGGCCCGGCCCCTCCAGCCGGACCCCGACCCGGTCCGAATCGGTCCGGACGGTCCAGGTGGTGGTGAGCAGCTGGGAGAGGGCCGACGGGCCGAGGAGCCCGTCGCGAGGTCCGGGATGCACCGGGACCTCGAGCACCGGTGCGCTGTCCGCGCCATCATCGCCACCAGCTGCTGAACTCCGGGGTGCCTGCAGGGCAGAGGCAGGGCCGGGGTCCTCTGCGAGCGGGACTGTGCTCGGGACCGCATCGAGACCGTGCTCCTCACCGACTCGCACCCTGTCCCCAGCCGTCAGCGGCGCCGGGCCGAGGCCGGAGAGGGTGTCGCGGGACATCGATCCGAGCACCTCTCCACCGTCGGCGCGGATCCCGCCGCGCACCGCCACCACGAGGCGCAGCCCGTCGGTTGCGGGCCCCACGGTGAGCAGGTCTCCAGGATCCAATGCGATCGGCTGCTCGCCCGCGGTGATGGTCGATGCCATCGGCGGGTGCCCTGGGTCATCGGCGCGACGCACCTCCCAGGGGGCCGACGCCCCGGTGATGGCGACGACGGTGGGCGCCTCGGCCCGCAGCACCAACGGCCCGATCAGCGTCTCGAGCACCGCGGCCCGCGCTGGATTGCCGACCGTGATGTTGGCGCGGATCCGTGCCCCCTGGTCGAAGCTGCCTGAAGCGCTCACACCGATGGTCGCGAGGCCGGGTCGTCCTGCGTCCTGGAGCAGGGTCTGGGGGCCGGGGGAGACCACCTCGAGCACGGTGCGGGTCGACGGGGTGGGCGTTGCTGCGTGCCGGCGGCCTCGTCGCCTGGGGCCGGCGCCCTCCTGGGCGGGGCGGCTGAGCGCGGTGGTCGAGGATCGTGCCGTCGCCCGTTGCGGGAGGAATCGCACCCGGGTGCCGGGCACCAGCAGTGCCGGCGGGTCCCGGTGCTCGTCGAACAGGGAGGCGTCGCTGCGTCCGATCAGCTGCCAGCCGCCGGGGGAGGGCCGCGGGTAGACCCCGCAGTAGCGGGAGGCGAGGCCCACTGACCCGGCCGGCACGGCGGTGCGCGGCTCGGCCAGGCGGGGAACCTCCCAGCGGATACCGCCCTCGGAGGGGCCCTCGAGGTCGGGGACCAGGTAGGCGAAGCCGGGCGCGAAGCCGCCGAAGGCCGCAGTCCACCGGGTCGCGGAGTGCGCGGCGACCAGCGCCTGACTGCTCATGCCCAGCAGCGCGGCAACCTCGTCGAGGTCCTCACCGTCGTAGACGATCCCGAGCTGGACCTCTGCGGCAGTCTCCTCCAGTGCGTCAGGCACCGGAAGCTCGTCGAGGAGGGCGGTGAGGGCCGCGACATCCCGGGCAGCCGTCCCGACCAGCAGCAGAGTGCGCTCTGCCGGGACCAGGTCCACCAGGTGCGGCGGGGCGAGCAGCTCGACCGCAGCCGCTGCGGCGAGCACGGCGGCGGTGTCCGGGTACTCGGCCAGCAGCGCGCTCTCCCCGGTCCGGTGTGTGGCCAGCGGCGGGTCCAGGCACTCGGCGTTCGTGGTCATAGCGCCGCCTCGACGCTCACGCCGGCCTCCTCGAGGCGGGCCCGCACCGCATGGGCGAGGGCGACCGCGCCGGGGGTGTCCCCATGCAGGCAGAGCGTGCGGACCGGCAGCTCCACCCAGGACCCTTCCGCCGTGCGCACCCCGTGCTCGACCGCGATCGACAGCGCCTGCGCGGCCACCGCCGCAGGGTCGGTGAGCACCGCTCCGGGGCGGCTGCGCGGCGAGAGGGCCCCGTCGGCCAGATAGGCACGATCGGCGAATCCCTCGAGCACCACCTCGATCCCGGACTCTCGGGCCAGCTCCACCACCACGGCACCCGGAGCGGCGACCAGAGGGAGGGCGCCGCCGAGCTCGACCAGCGCCTGCACCACGGCCGCCGCCTGGCCCTGGTGAGAGGTGATCGCGGTGTACAGAGCGCCGTGCGGCTTGATTCCCCGCACCGTGGTCCCCTCCGCGTGAGCCATCGCCTGCAGTGCGCCCACCTGCACGATCAGCTGATCGGTGAGGTCGACGGGGGTGATGTCGAGGAACCGTCGGCCGAAGCCCTGCAGATCCGGATAGGCGACGTGCGCGGTGAGTGCGACGCCCCGCTCACGGCACGCCCGGACGGCCGCGCGCATCGTGCGGGGATCCCCGGCATGCCCTCCGCAGGCGATATTGGCCGTGGTCACGACGTCGAGCATCGCCTCATCGTCCCCCATCGACCAGTCGCCGAAGCCCTCCCCGAGATCGGCGTTGAGGTCGAGCAGGAGTGGCTGAGCGGTCATCGGTGATCGTCTCCTTCGCGCGGATGGCGGTTCCCGTCCATTGTCGACCCTCGGCGCAGGAGGTGGCGGGCCATCCCCTCTGAGCTGTCGTTGGATGGGTGCCGTGACGACAGCTGGGAGGGGATGGACGTGACCGGGCTGGCAGATAGTGTCGAGGGATGAGTCAGTCCTCCGCAGACCAGCACCACCCCTCTCGCGCGGACGCAGCTGAGCCGTCGCCCGCGCCGGCTGCGCCCGCCTGGGCGGACCCGTCGGCCCCGGGGGCGGTCCCGGATCTCCCGGCCGGCCTCGGCTCGAGCGACCCGGAGGCGCCGGTGGCTTACACCGCGGCGGATGTCTCCGCTGCCGCCGAGGTGCTGGCCCGCGCCTCGGAGGGCGAGGCGGAGCTGCTGGTCGCCCTCACCGATGAGCAGCTCGCAGCGCTGGACGGCTACGCACGTCCGCAGTTCGCCGCGACCCCTTGGCTCGATGAACATCCTGATCAGCGACGCTTCGCGGCCGGGGTGGGACTGCGGGCGCTGATCGCCGCCGGCCTGGTGAGCGCGGACGCCGACCCGGCCGGAGGCCGCGAGCAGTGGCGGGCGGATCCGGAGCTCGCCGGCTGCCTGGTGCTGCGCCGCACCGCCTCCGTGTTCACCACCGCCGAACGCACGGTGCAGAGCCCGCAGGGCCCCGAGGTGCACCGCCTGCATTACTACGTGCATGAGGGCGGAGTGCTCGAGGAGGAGGTCACCGCGCTCGGCATCCACCGCTTCACGCCGCTCGGCTCCTCGCAGGTCAACGCCCGCCTGCTGGCCTTCGTGGACCCCGCCGGGGTGGCGGCCGGCCGCGGGGAGCCGATGCAGCTCCGCGCATCCCAGCTGGCCGAGAGCCCGCTCGCGCAGCGCCTCGCCGCCACTCGCGCGCTGACCGTGTTCACCCTCGTCACCACGGCCGACGGCGGAGTGCGGCAGACCAGCGTGTACGCCACCGGCGACGAGGTGCTCGTGATGGAGGCCCTGGATCCGGGCACCGAGGATCCCCGGCTGGAGTTCCGCAGCGTCGACTCCGCGGAGCTGCATGCGCTGGCAACGGTGCTGGTGGGCGCGCAGGGCTGAGACCGCACCGGGCAAGATGACAGGACGCAGGGTACGGGGCGCGGGACGCAGGGCTTTGCGTTCAGGCCTCAGGCCCGGGCCACCCAGCGCCCGAGGACGTCCTCGAGCCGTCCGTGCAGGCGCCGCGTGGCGTCCGGATCGGCGCGGGTGGGACCGTCGTTGAGGATCACCACGGGCTTGCCCTGACGGCCGGCAGCCCGGACGAACCGCAGCCCGGACTGCACCGTGAGGCTCGAGCCGAGCACCAGCAGCGCCTCGGCAGCCTCGAGCGATGCGAAGGCCGCGGCCACCACCTCGCGGCGCGCAGACTCCCCGAAGAACACCACATCGGGCTTGAGGATCCCGCCGCACAACGGACACGGTGGGTAGCGGAAGCTGCTGGTGCGATCCACCTCGGCGTCCCCGTCGGGGGCCTGGGCGGCGTCGGCCGTGAGCTGTCCGAGCCGTGCGGCGAGCTCGGGATTCATCGTCAGCAGCCGCTGATGCAGTGCGGTGCGGGAGGAGAGCGCATCGCACTGCTGGCAGCGCACGCGGTCGAGCCGTCCGTGCAGGTCGATCACCGGATCGGAGCCGGCCGTCGCGTGCAGCCCATCCACGTTCTGGGTGATCACTGCGGTGATCGAGAAGGCCGCGGGATCGAGCGCGGCCAGCAGTCGGTGCGCGGCGCCGGGGCGGGCGGCGCGGAACTGCTCCCACCCCACCGTGGAGCGCGCCCAGTAGCGCCGACGGGCCAGGTCGTGGCCCATGAACTCCTGGTAGGTCATCGGGGAGCGGGGCACCGCATCACGCCCGCGGTAGTCGGGCAGGCCGGAGCCGGTGGACATCCCCGCCCCGGTGAGCACCGCTACCGGCGCCCCGGACAGCAGGTCGAGGGCGGCATCGATCTCCTCGCCGGGGCTGCGGTGGCCGTACTGCGCCCCGTCCATCGGGCCCCAGGCGGGCAGTCGGGGTCCGCCGCGGGTGGGGCCGGGGCCGTCCGGGTTGCGGCGGGTGGCGGTCGCGAACCAGCGGCCGACGTCCGCGGAGCCTGCGCGAGCGATCCCGGGATCGTCGGCGCTGCCTGCGCTGCCTGCGCTGCCTGCTGCATCTGCGCGAGCGGCGTCGGGGGCGGAGGCGGGCTCGCTGGTCATTCCTCGAGCGTAGGCGGTGTGGGACGTTCCCGTCGGGCACGTATCCGACGCACGACGATGACGAGCACCGCAAGCACCCCGATCGCCGCGACCACCCCGGAGTACAGGCGCACGAACCCCTCGAGCAGCTCACCCCCGGCCTGCCCGAACACATACCCGGTGACGACGAACAGCGCATTCCACACCCCGGAGCCCAGCCCCGTGGCCAGGGCGAACAGCCACACCGGCATCCGCTCGATCCCGGCCGGGATCGAGATGACGGTGCGCACCATCGGCACGAAGCGGGCGATCGCCACCGCCGGGAAGCCCCAGCGCTCGAAGAAGCGCATCGCCGCGTCGACATCGCGCTCCTCGAGCAGCGGCAGGCGGCTCACCACCGCCTTGGTGCGATGCAGCCCCAGGGCGCGGCCGACGGCGTAGACCCCGAGCCCGCCCACCACCGAACCGAGCGTGGTCCACGCCAGCGGGACCAGCACGTGCTGGCCGTCGGCGGCTGCGGCGACCCCCGCGAAGGGCAGCAGGATCTCGCCGGGGATCGGCGGGAACAGCGCTTCGGCGGCGATCACCAGTGCCGTGCCCGGGCCTCCGAGCAGCTCCATCAGGGCGATCGCCCATGCGGTGAAGTCCATCGGGCCCTCCTCCTGCGCGCCGTCCAGTGCGCCGGAGGCTAACGGCCGCGGATGGCGCACAGATGAACAGCACTGTGCGGACAGGGCGATGAGGGTGAACCGGATGGTCCCAGCCCCAGAATGAGGCGTTTCAGAGCGCAGTGCGCGAGAGCTGCCGCGCGAGGCTCGTCTGCCGACCTCGGGTGGGTCGGCTCGCCTGAAAACGTTCTCATTCCAGACGCGTTCTCGCGAGGGCAGGGTTCGTGACGCGAGCGAGATCTGGAACAGTTGACAAACCTGCGGACAAGCGCTTTCCTTGCATTCACCACCACGCGGTCCACGATCCGGTAAGACCGGGACGTGATCGCCTGGCGGGTGCAAAAGTTTCATTCCGCTGGTGCTGCGGTCGGAGCCTCCGGGCGCAGCGCACGCTCCGGTCCCGCCCGGAGCGGCATGCCCGGGGCCCGCAGGCGCTGGGGCATCCACCACCGCTCGCCGTCGCCCTCGGGTGGACATCCCACCCCCGACCACCGACCTCGTCGGCCCCACCCGCTGCGACCCGACCCGTCGCCGTCTTTCACGATCAAAGGAGATCTGATGCTCACCCGACGCTCCGCACTCTCGCTCGGCATCGCCGTCCCCGGCCTGACCGCCCTCGCAGCCTGTGGCCCGAACGCCTCCGGCGGCTCCGGTGGCGGCTCGGGCGGCGAGGACGGCTCCGCCTCGCTCCGCCTCGCCTGGTGGGGCAACCCCACCCGCGACGAGAACACCCAGAAGGTCGTCGACGCCTACGCGGAGATTGCGCCCGACGTCACGATCGCCCTCGAGCCCGGGGAGTGGAGCGGCTACTGGGACAAGCTCGCCACCCAGACCGCCGGCAACGACTTCCCCGACATTGTCCAGATGGACGAGAAGTACCTCGCCGAGTACGGCGGCCGCGGTGCACTGCTCGACCTCGCCGGTGCAGGCCTGGACACCGCCGATTTCGCGCCGGGCTCGGTCGAGGTCGGCGAGCTGCCGGAGGTGGGGCTCGCCGCGATCAACGCCGGACTGAACGCCCTCGCCTTCCTCATCAACCCCGAGGTCTTCGAGGCGGCCGGCGTCGACATCCCGGACGACACCACCTGGACCTGGGACGACCTCATCGAGGCCGCCACGAAGATCACCGAGGCCACGCCCGACGGCACCTTCGGCATGACCCAGATGGGCTCCGTCCAGGGCCTGTTCCAGGTGTATGTGCGCCAGGCGGGCCAGGACCAGTACAAGGACGGGGCGGCGGGCTTCGACGCGGCGACCGCCACCAAGTGGTTCGAATGGGCCAAGAAGGTCCAGGACGAGGAGGCCGGCCCCAGCGCCAGCGTCTCGGTCGAGGACGCCGCCCAGGCGATGGACCAGTCGCTGTTCGCGACCGGGAAGGTCGCCATGACCGTGGCCTGGTCGAACCAGGTCGTCGCCCACGACGGGCTGGTCCCTTCGGGCGTCGTCGTGCTCCGGCCGCCGTCGATGACGGGCTCCGCCTCCGACGCGCAGCTCTGGTACAAGGCCTCGATGTACTGGGCGGTCTCCGCGAAGGCCGCGAACCCGGAGGCCGCTGTCGCCTTCGTCGACTTCCTCGTCAACTCTCCCGACGCCGGCAAGATCCTCTCGGTCGAGCGCGGCGTGCCCGGCAACCTCACCGTGCGCGAGGCGATCGTCCCGGACTTGGACGAGCCGAACATGAAGGCCGTGGACTTCCTCGAATCGGTCGAGGCGGAGCTCGGCGAGGCACCCGAGATCACGCCGCAGGGCGGCGGTCAGTTCGAGGACATCCTCACCCGTGCCTGCGAGGACATGCTCTTCGGCACGCTCACTCCGGCCGAGGCCGGTCAGCGCGTGCTCGACGACCTCGCCGGAGCCCTGGGCTGAGCAGACCGTCATCCCGGAAGCCGGTCCGTCGAGGTCACGACCTCAGGCGGACCGGCCCCGAGATCCCCATGAAGAAGGGAAGAAGCCTATGAGCGCGGTCGGTGAACTCACCCAGATCGTTGCGAATCGCAAGAAGGGCGGCGCGAAGGAGAAGCACCCCGACAACAAGCAGGCGGCAGTCTTCATGCTGCCGTGGCTGCTGGGGTTCCTGGGGATCACGCTGATCCCGATGATCGCCTCGTTCGTGCTCGCGTTCACGGACTACAGCCTGCTGGCCGCACCGAACTTCGTGGGGCTGGAGAACATCAAGGAGATGATCGCGGACTCGCGTCTGCACAACTCGCTGGTGGTCACGTTCATCTACGTGTTCGTCGGCACGCCGCTGCAGCTGGTCGCGGCGCTGCTGCTCGCGGTGGTGCTGAACCAGGGCATCAAGGGCCTGGCGTTCTACCGCTCGGTGTTCTACCTGCCCTCGCTGCTGGGCGGCTCGGTCGCGATCGCGATCCTGTGGCGCCAGATGTTCGGCGCGAACGGCCTGATCAACCAGGTCGCAGGGATGTTCGGCTTCGAGAATCTGCCCGGCTGGGTCTCGAACCCGGATACCGCGCTGGGCACGATCATCCTGCTGCACGTGTGGACCTTCGGCTCCCCGATGATCATCTTCCTGGCCGGCCTGCGGCAGATCCCGGAGATGTACTACGAGGCCGCGTCGGTCGACGGTGCCTCGAAGCTGGCGCAGTTCTTCCGGATCACGATCCCGCTGCTCACACCGATCATCTTCTTCAACGTGGTGCTGCAGGTGATCAACGCCTTCCAGTCGTTCACCCAGGCGTTCGTGGTCTCGGGCGGCACCGGCGGTCCGTCGGACTCGACGATGTTCTACACGCTGTACCTGTACCAGAAGGGCTTCACCCAGTTCGACATGGGGTACGCCTCGGCGATGGCCTGGCTGCTGCTGATCATCGTCGCGATTTTCACCGCCATCAACTTCTTCGTCTCCAAGTTCTGGGTGTTCTACGATGACTGATCTGCAGAGCCGGCCCGCCGAGACCGTCGGCCAGGCCCCCGCCCCCGTCGTCCCCAAGCGCCGCCCGCGCCGCCTGGGCCGCCGCGTGCTGCGCCACGCGATCATGATCGCGGCCAGCATCGCGATGATTTACCCGCTGCTGTGGATGGTGGTCTCCTCCCTGCGGCCCAACGAGGAGATCTTCCGCAACCCCAGCCTGTTCCCGCTGAGCTTCGACCTGTCGAACTACGCGCGGGGCTGGGAGTCGCTGTCCCAGCCGTTCTCGCACTACCTGATGAACTCCACGCTGCTGGTGCTGGGCTGCGTGATCGGCAACCTGGTCGCCTGCTCCCTGACCGCCTACGCCTTCGCGCGGCTGAAGTTCTGGGGCCGCAACATCGCCTTCGCGGTCATGCTGATGACCCTGATGCTGCCGATCCACGTGGTGATCGTGCCGCAGTACATCATGTTCTCCCAGACCGGCTGGGTGAACACGATGCTGCCGCTGATCCTGCCGAAGTTCCTGGCCACCGACGCGTTCTTCATCTTCTTGATGGTGCAGTTCATCCGCGGCATCCCGCGCGAGCTGGACGAGGCGGCCCGCATCGACGGCTGCGGCCACTTCCGGATCTTCTTCCAGGTGATCCTGCCGCTGATGCTGCCGGCGCTGGCGACCACCACGATCTTCACGTTCATGTGGATGTGGAACGACTTCTTCGGCTCCCTCATCTACCTCACCACCCCGGACAACTTCACCGTGCCGCTGGCGCTGAAGTCCTTCCTGGACACCCAGGGCTCCTCCGACTGGGGCGCGATGTTCGCCATGTCGGTGGTCTCCCTGATCCCGCTGTTCCTGGTGTTCCTGTTCGGCCAGCGCTTCCTGGTCAAGGGCTTCGCCACCACCGGCATCAAGTAGTCCCCGCCCGAGCTCGTCCGCGTTCCCGCCCTCCGCACCCACTCAGGAGAGACATGCCCACCCGCTATGCCGTCATCGGCACCGGCCACCGCAGCCAGATGTTCCTCGACGCGATCGCCGGCCCCCACGCCGACGTCGCCGAGCTGGTCGCCCTGATCGACGTGAACCCCGCCCGTCGCGAGTACCACCAGGGCCGGCACGAGGCCTTCGCCGGGGCGCGGCTGGGAGGACCGGACGAGCTCGAGCAGATCATCGCCGAGGAGTCGGTGGACCGCGTGATCGTCACCAGCGTGGACCGCCTCCACGCCGAGCACGTGGTGCGCGCCCTGGACGCCGGGGCCGACGTGGTGGTCGAGAAGCCGCTGACCATCGACGCCCCCTCGGCCCGCGCGATCCAGGAGGCGATCGATCGCACTGGCCGCTCCGTGGTGGTGACCTTCAACTACCGCTACAGCCCCCGCAACACCGCGCTGAAGCAGGTCATCGCGTCCGGCGAGATCGGCGAGGTGGTCTCGGTGGTGTTCGAGTGGGTGCTGGACACCCAGCACGGCGCGGACTACTTCCGCCGCTGGCACCGCGACAAGACCAACAGCGGCGGCCTGTTCGTGCACAAGGCCGCCCACCACTTCGACCTGGTCAACTGGTGGCTCGCGGATGCGCCGGTGCAGGTCTACGCGCGCGGCGGGCTGCGTTTCTACGGGGCCGACGCCGCCGCCGAGCGCGGCCTGGCACCGCTTCTGGAGCGGGGCACGCACGACGGCCCCCACGATCCCTTCGAGCTGGACCTGCGCTCCGATGAGCGGCTCGAGGCGCTCTACCTCCAGGCCGAGCAGCACGACGGCTACCGTCGCGACCAGTCCGTGTTCGCGCCCGGGATCACCACCGAGGACAACCTCACGGCGCTGGTGGACTACTCGCGCGGCGCGGTGCTCACCTACGCCCTGAACGCCCACAGCCCCTGGGAGGGCTACCGGGTGGCGGTCAACGGCACCGCGGGACGGGCCGAGCTCGAGGTGGTCGAACGGGCCGAGGTGGTGCCCCAGGGCGAGGACGGCCGCACACATGTGGATCCCAGCGCCGTCGCGGTCACCGCCGACGAGGCCGGGGCGCGCGAGCGCGGCGAGCGCCTGGTGGTCCAGAAGCACTTCGAGCCTGCCCGCGAGGTGGAGATCCCCGAGGGCGTGGGCGGTCATGGCGGCGGCGATGCGCTGCTGCTGCGCGACGTGTTCGTGGGTCCGGTCCAGGACGAGCTGGGCCGTCCCTCCGATCATCGCGACGGGATCCGCGCGATCGCGGTGGGCATCTGCGGCAACCTCTCCCTCGAGAGCGGCGCCCCGGTCGAGATCGCCGCCGCGATGGGCCTGGACCTGCGACGCGAGGCCCCCGTCGCCGCCGGGCAGGGCGCATGAGCACGCCGACGGGCCCGGTGCGGGTCGCGCTGATCGGCACGCGCGGCTACGGCGCCTCCCATCTGCGCACCCTCGCCCGCCTCGAGCAGGCCGGCACCGCCCGCCTGGTCGGCGTGGTGGACGTGGTGGAGCCGCCCGAGGAGCTGGCCGGGATCCACCACCGCTCCCTCGCCGCGCTGCTCGAGGCGAGTGGCGAGGACGAGCGGCCCGAGATCATCGCGATCGCCACCCCGATCGACACCCACGTGCCGCTCGCCCTCGAGGCGCTCGGTGCCGGGATCGACGTCTACCTCGAGAAGCCCCCGGTGCCCGCCCTCGTGGACCACGGGACGCTGCTCGAGGCCGCGCAGCGGGCCGGCCGCAGCGTGCAGGTGGGCTTCCAGGCCCGCGGCGGCGCGGGCGTGGACGTGCTCGCGGCCGAGGTCGCCGCGGGCACCCTCGGTGAGATCGCCGCGGCCCCTCTCGGTGAGATCACCGAGGTGGCCGTGCACGGGGCCTGGCAGCGCGACCGCGCCTACTACCGCCGCTCGCCCTGGGCGGGCCGGCGCCGCCGCGACGGCCGACGGGTCGCCGACGGGGTGGCCACCAACCCGCTCGCCCACGCCGTCCACGCGGGCCTCGCGATCGCAGGGATCGCGCAGGTCCAGGACATCGCGACGGTCACCTGCGAGCTGCGCCGCGCCCACGACATCGAGGCCGACGACACCACCTTCCTGCGCATCGACCCCGCCGGCCGCGCACCCGCCGTGGTGTGCACGCTGACCACCGCCGCGGGCCGCCACGAGAACCCGTGGGTGGAGATCCGCGGCACCCGCGGCAGCCACCGCCTCTGGTACACCGAGGACCGCTCCGTGCGCACCGGCGCGGACGGGGCGCGCGAGGAGCTCGCCCACGCGCGCACCGACCTGATGGAGAACCTCGTCGCCCATGTGCGCGACCGCTCCGTGGCGCTCGTGTCCCCGCTGGCCAGCACCGCCCCGTTCAGTGCGGTGCTCGAGGCGATCCAGTCCGTGCTCGATCCGCTCCCGATCGGGGAGGACTGGGTGCACTGGCACGGCGAGGGCGAGCTGGCCTATCCCACGATCGAGGGGCTCGACGAGGCGATGACCCGCGCGCTCGCCACCGGCAGGCCCTTCAGCGAGCTCGGCGTGCCCTGGGCGCGCGAGGACGCCGTGGCGACCTGGGCCCCGCCCACTGCCTGACCCTCTCTCTCGCTCGCTCGCTGACCCGTCGTCTCCGCACCGGAGGAGCCCCGTGCCCGTGCACACCGCTGACCAGGTCCGTCACGCCCTGACCAACCCGGATCCGGCCGCCCGGCCGATGATGCGCTGGTGGTGGTTCGGCCCCGACATGGACCGGGCCGAGATCGACCGCGAGCTGCGCGCCATGGCCGAGGCGGGGCTCGGGGGCGCCGAGGTGGCGCTGGTGTACCCGCTGCGTCCCGGCGCCCCGCACTACCTCTCGCCCGAGGTGCTCGCGCACCTCCGCCATGCCGCCGAGCGCGCGCGCGACCTGGGGCTCCGGCTGGACGTGACCCTCGGCAGCGGATGGTCCTACGGCGGCGCCCACATCGGCGCCGAGCATGCCGCGCGGCGCCTGCGCTGGGAGCGGCGGGACCTGGGCCCCGCGGCGCTCGAGTGGGAGCTCGCCCCCTCCTGGCCGGGGGACGAGCTGGTCTCGGTGCACCTGGGCGAGGGCCTGCCGCCGACGGGCTGGCAGCGCCTGCCCATCGAGGGGGCGCGCCTGCAGATCCCCGTTGGCCGCGGGCCCCGCACCGTGCTGCTGGCCTGGTCCGAGGTGACCGGCCAGCAGGTCAAGCGCTCCGCCGCGGGCGCGGAGGGCCCCGTCGTGGACCATCTGAGCGTGGAGGCGGTGCGCCACCACCTGGACACCGTGGGCAGTGCGATCCTCGAGGTGGTCCCCGCAGAGCTGCTCGGCTCCGTGTTCAGCGACAGCCTCGAGGTGTACGACGCGGGCTGGACGCCGGGCCTGCTCGAGCACTTCCGCACCCGCCGGGGTTACGAGCTGCTCGACGTGCTGCACCTGCTCGAGGTCGAGGGGCCGGAGGCCGCGCAGGTGCGCGAGGACTACGGCCGCACCTTGTCCGAGCTGGTCGAGCAGGGCTTCGTGGCCACCTGCCGCGCCTGGGCCGAGGAGAACGGGGTGCGCTTCCGCCTGCAGGGCTACGGGCAGCCCCCGATCACGCTCGGCGCCCAGCGCGGCGCGCACCTGATCGAGGGCGAGGGCGCGGGCTGGACGGCCCTGACCCAGTCCCGCTGGGCGTCGTCGGCCGCGCACCTTGATCGCCGCGAGGTGGTCTCGAGCGAGGTGTGGACCTGGGTGCACTCCCCGTCCTTCCGCGCCGCGCCGCTGGACCTGCTCGCCGAGGCGCATGAGCACCTGCTGCTGGGCATCACGCACTTCGTGGGCCACGGCTGGCCCTACTCCGCGCCCGACGTCGACGGGCTCGGCTGGACCTTCTACGCCGCCGGGGCGCTGGATGACCGCAACGCCTGGTGGCCCGCGATGCCGGAGCTCAGCGCGCACCTGACCCGTCTGTGCGCGGCGCTGCGGCTGGGTGCTCCGGGCGCGGACGTCGCACTCTACCTGCCCTATGCGGACGTGCGCGCCGCCCGCGGCAGCGGCCACGACCTCTGGGCCGCCTGCCGCGCCCACATCGGCGAGCAGATCCCCGCCGCGATCCGCCGTGCGGGTTACGACTTCGACCTGATCGACGACGACGTGCTGACCACCCTGGATCCCGTCGCCCCGGCGGTGGTGATCCTCCCGCGGGTGACCCGTCTGCCCGCCGAGGCGGAGGCCTGGCTGGACCGGGTGCGGGCGGCCGGCGGCACCGTGCTCGCGATCGACTCGCCGGCGTACCCGGCGGGGATCGCGGTGCCGATGCCGACGGATGAGTACGACGACGGTGCGCTGATCGACCACGCGACCCTTTCGATGGTCGGCGCCGCGGGCGGCGGGGCCGACGGCGGCGGGGACAGCGCCCTCGCCGGCGCGCTGCGGGAGGTGCTGCCCCCGCCGCTGCAGCTGAGCGGGGACGGAGGTCAGGTGGGGGCCGTGCGTCGGCGCCTGGCGGACGGGGAGCTGCACCTGCTCGCGAACACCGGCCCCACCCGTCGGACCCTCGACCTCGCCCCGCGCACGCCGCGTGCCGCACTGCGACTGCTCGATCCCGCCGACGGCTCCGAGCACGCCCTCCCGTCCGAAGGGGGCGAGGTCGAGATGCACCCCTACCAGGCGCTTCTGGTCCTGGTCACCGACGAGGAGGCGGGCCCCGCCGTGACAGCAGATTCTGCGCTCGGCCTCGGCGAGCCGGCACCGCTGCGCCTCGAGGGCCCCTGGACCCTGACCCGGGAAGGTGAGGCGCCGCTCCCGGTGACCCTGCCGCATCTGCTGCACGGCGCGGACGCCGCGGATCTGCGCCCGCTGCTGCTGGAGACCGAGGTGCAGCTCGACGAGGACAGCGCCCGCGGCCCGCTCGTGCTCGACCTCGGCGAGGGCTCGGTGCTGCCGGCGGCGGGCGGGGGCAGCGGCTACCGCGCCCTGCTGGACCCGCCCGTGCGGGAGATCGCCGCCGTGCTGGTGGACGGGCAGGAGGTGGGCCTGCTGTGGCGACCCCCGTACCGCCTCGACCTCACCGGGAAGCTGCGCACAGGAACCACCCGGCTGGGACTGCGGATCCACGGCACCACCGCCGCGGCCGCCGCCCGGCCGGACCACGCCGAGGCCGCGGCTGCGCAGGTCGCCGAGGCGCATGCGGCCTACGGCGAGAGGTTCCAGCAGCAGGAGCTCGAGCGGATGCTCGACGGCGTCGCGACCGGTCTCGGCGCGGTGCCGGTGCTGCGCCGCTCAGAGCGCTGAGGCCGCCCGCGCCCGGCGCCGGGCCCGGGAGGAGACCGCGAGCTGCACCGCGGTGTGGGCCAGCAGCACCAGACCGAGCGCGGCACCGCCTCCCAAGACCAGGACGGACATCCACGTCCCGCCGATCTGGCCGTAGAACACGCTCGGCAGCATCAGGAGCAGCCCCGGTATGAACAGGACAGCCGTGGCCGCGAGTGTGACGAGCGCGGGCAGGATCTGCGCATAGGGCGAGGCGCCGGTGGCGGCGCAGGCGAGCCACAGCAGCACCACGCCGATCACGGCGGTGATCGTCGCGAGGGGCGGGGTCCCCTCCATGCCGAAGGTTCTGGCGTAGGAGATCGACGCGACCGCGAGTCCGTTCATGGCCATCAGCGTCGCCGCCAGCATGACGAGGGGCACCAGCGCCACCCCGGCGAGCGAGAGCGCCAGCGGCGGGCGCGGCCGCCGACGGGCGATCACCAGGGCCAGACCCAACCCGCCCATCACCGGGAACAGCAGCAGCGTCACCCCCTGCGAGAACAGCCCGAAGGCCGCCTGGTAGAGGCACTCCGGCAGCCTCTCGTGCAGCAGCACGGGCAGCCGCGGCCAGACGAGCTGGCTCAGCGGGAACAGGGTCAGCAGGCTGACGCTGAGCAGCCCCGCCGAGCTGGCCAGGCCCGTCGCCACCACCGACGCCAGCAGCAGCAGACCGCCCACCAGGGCCAGGAGGGTGGGCAAGCCGTTCGGGGAGAAGAGGTATGACAGCAGCTCGTCCAGTGCACCGAGCCGCATCAGCAGGTGCTGCTGCCACGGCGTCGCGCCGTACACCACCAGGCTCGCGGCCACCGGCGTCACGATCAGTGCGTACACCACGGTCAGCAGCCGCGCGATCGCGCCCGAACCCGTGCGCACCGGCAACGGCCCGGAGGCGGGTTCGGGCGCCCGCGCCGGAGACGTCTCGGCCGTGCTCGGTGGCTGCCCGGGGGAGGGGGTGCTCGGATCTGTGCTCATCATGGCCTCCTGGATGCCCTCGTCGGCATGGACCCCGGACCCGCCTCGAGTCGCCGCGCCCCCACCTGTGCTCGTGGTAGGAGCATATGTCGGAAAAGGCGCATTCCGGGTGCTTCCTGCGCGGGAGAACGCGGAGCGGGGCGCACTGCGCGATAAGGTCGCGTGATCGAGGTCCCGGAGCTCCGCGGACCGTGCTGTTTCGCGAGAGGAGGGGGCTGTGGCCGGGATGCGCGTAGTGGGCATGAAAGATGTCGCGCGGCATGCGGGAGTCTCCGTGGGTACGGTCTCCAACGTCCTGAACCGTCCCGCTATCGTCTCCCCGGACCGTCGCGAGAGGGTCGAGGCCGCGATCGCCGAGCTCGGCTACGTGCGCAACGACGCCGCCCGGCAGCTGAAGCTGGGGCGCTCGAGCACCGTCGGCGCGATCGTGCTGGACTCCGGCAACCCCTTCTACGCCCAGCTCGTCGGCGGCATCGAGGCGGCCGCCGAGGACTCGCAGCTGATGGTGATCGCCGGCAGCACCGGCAACCGCGAGCAGCGCGAGCGCCTCTACCTCTCCCTGTTCGAGGAGCAGCGGGTGCGGGGGATCCTGCTGGCCTCCACCGGCAGCAGCGCCGAGCTGATCGAGGCGATCCGCGGCCGCGGCACCCCGGTGGTGATGGTCGAGAGCGCCCAGGCCGAGCGCGGCTTCTCGGTGAGCGTCGACGACATCGCCGGCGGTGAGATCGCCGTGCAGCACCTGGCAGGGCTCGGGCGGCGCCGCATCGGCGTGGTCGCCGCACGGCAGGACCTGCGGCAGGTCGCCGATCGCCTCACGGGCGCCCGCCGCGCGGCCGAGGCGGCCGGGATCGAGATCGAGGTGCTCGAGGCGGAGGACCTCACCGTGCTCGCCGGCCGCACCGTCGGCGAGGCGATCGTGGCGCGCAGCACCGCCGAACGCCCCGACGCCGTGTTCTGCGTCAACGACCTGCTGGCCGTGGGCGTGCTGCAGGCCTTCGCCTTCCGCCATCAGATCGCGGTGCCCGAGGAGATCGCGCTGGTGGGCTACGACGACATCGCCTTCGCACGCTCCACCGTGGTGCCCCTGACCTCCGTCTCCCAGCCCGCAGACCTGATGGGCCGCACCGCCCTCGCACTGCTCGAGGAGCAGATCGCCCGGCCCGATGCCGCGCCGCGGCACGTGAGCTTCATGCCGACGCTGGTGGAGAGGGAGTCGTCGGGGGCCCGGTGAGTGCGAGAGCCTGAGCCCCCGACGCGCCGCTCAGCTCACGCGATCGTGACCGATCGGCCCGTGCCTGTGACGGACGAGCGCTTCCCGTCGGGGAGGACGATCTCCGCCTCGACCCCGTCGGGGATCGTGACGTCGAGGGCGAACCCACCGGAGGCGGTGGACCAGGAGACCTCCACGCGGCCGGCGGCGGAGTCGTAGGCCCCCTTCGCCCAGTCGATGCCGGGTCCGGGCACGGGCTGGATGCGGAGGCGGCGATAGCCGGGGGCTGCGGGCCGGATGCCGAGGACGACCTGGTAGATCCAGTCGGCCACGGCGCCGAGGGCGTAGTGGTTGAAGCTCGTCATCTCGCCTGGGTTGATCGCGCCGTCCGGCAGCATCGAGTCCCAGCGCTCCCAGATCGTGGTGGCGCCCATCGAGACGGGGTAGAGCCAGGAGGGGCACTCCTCCTCGAGCAGCAGGCGGTAGGCGTCCTCGACGTGCCCTGTCTCGGACAGGGCCCAGGTGATGAAGGGCGTGCCGGCGAACCCGGTGGAAACCTTGTAGCCGGCCTCGCGCACCACCTCGGCGAGGCGCGCCGCGGCCTTCTCGCGGGTGGCGGGCTCGAGCAGGTCGAAGGCGATCGCGAGCGCGTACACGGTCGCGCAGTCCGAGCGGATGATCCCGTCCTCGTGCACGTACGCCTCGGTGAACGCGGCGAGCGTACGGTCGGCCAGATCCTGCCAGCGGCGGGCGCCGGCCTCCTCGTCGAGCAGCCGCGCGGTCTCCGCCGCGAAGCGGGCCGAGCGGATCAGGCAGGCCGTCGCGACGACGGCCTTGTCGGCCTTCGCGTCGGCCGCGGCCTCCGGCGGGGCGTCGGGGTCCAGCCAGTCGCCGAACTGGAAGCCCTGGTCCCACAGTCCGCTGGGGGACAGGGCCCGCTCGACGGACTCCAGGTGCAGCACCATCCCGGGGTACTGCTCGCGCAGCCGGTCGAGGTCGCCGTAGGCGGTCCATAGGGCCTCCGCGACCCACACCGCGGCGTCGCCCCAGATGGCGGTGGGGGTTCCCCAGCCCTCGAGCTGAGCGGTCGAGGTCCCCTCCTCCGGGCCGAGCTTGATCAGGTCCGGGACCACGAAGGGAACGATCCCGCGGGGGTTCAGCTGTGCCTCGGCCCGCAGGTCCAGCAGCCAGTTGTGTAGGAAGTCGTCCACATCGAACTGGAAGGCGGCGGTCGCGGCGTAGACGGCGATGTCACCGGTCCAGCCCAGCCGCTCGTCACGCTGCGGGCAGTCGGTGGGCACGGCCAGGAAGTTGCCGCGCTGGGACCAGATCGAGTTGCTGATCAGCTGGTTCACCCCGGCGTGGGAGCTCTCGAACCAGCCCGTGCGGCGGATGTCCGAGCCGACCACCACGGCCTCGACGTCCTCGGCGGTCAGCTCGCCGGGCCAGCCGGTGACCTCGGCGTAGCGGAAGCCGTGGAAGGTGAGGGTGGGCTCGAAGGTCTCGCCCTGCGGGTCCCCGGAGAGGGTGAGTGAGTCGGTGGCCTTCGCGGAGCGCAGCGGGCGGGTGCCGAGCTCCTCGTGCTCGAGCACCTCCGCGTGGCGCAGGGTGATGGTGGTGGCTGAGGGCCCGGTGACGGTGAAGCGCAGCCAGCCCACGAGGTTCTGTCCGAAGTCCAGCAGCGTCTTCCCCGACGGGGAGGTCCAGATCTTCTCGGGGCGCAGCGTCTCGTGGCGGGTGATCAGCGGCGAGGCCTGCTCGATGAGCGTGGTTCGGTCGATGTCGACGACGTGCACCGGCTGCGGAGCACCGGGCTCGAGACGTCGGTCCTGGTGCTGGCCGTGGTAGATGTTCGCGCTCGTGATCGCGGTGGGCTGCGCGGACCAGGACGGGTCGGTGACCACGCGCTGACGGGCACCGTCCTCGAACTCGATCTCCAGGGCGGCCAGGAAGGCGAGGTCGTCCCCGTAGCGCACGCCTCCGCGGAAACCGAGATCGCCGCGCCACCAGCCGTCGGCGAGGGTCACCTCCAGAGGGAGCCGGTCCGCGCCGGCGTCACCCGACTCCGTCGCGCGAACCTGCTCAGTGACGTCGAAGCGCTGGATCTGCAGGCGCTTCTCGTAGGTGGTCCAGCCGGGGTTCAACACCGACTTCGTGGCCGGGGCGCCCCCGATGCGCATCTCGTAGAGCCCGTGCGCGGTGGCGATCAGCTCGGCGCGGGCGACCGCGGTGGCTGGCTGGTCGAGATCGGCCACGGTCGTGAGGACCGGGACGCGGCCGTCGTCGGGGTCGGCGGTGATGGCGTGGGCGTCGTCGAGGATGGCGAGAGACGAAGTAGACAGCGCTGTCATGGTTCCTCCTGGAACGAGAAGGTTGCGGTAGGGGTAGGGGCTGCGAGGGGAGGGTTCTTCGTTTCGGCGATGTGGGCGGAGGCGTTATGGGCGGCCGCTCGAGGAGTCCTTGGCGCGGGTGATCACCGTCTGGGGATGGACGCTCTGAAACGTCTCATGATGCTATCGCCTCAGTCGGAGGACCGCTACACGGATCGCGATGTCAGAGGGGCGTGCTCGGGGTGACGACCTCGTTCCCGCGCACTTCACGAAAGGTCAGGCCCAGCAGGCTCGCCACTGCTCGATACGTTGCGGCATGGTGACCCACGGACAGCGACCAGTGGTGATCGACGCCGGTGGAGCTCCACGCGTCGACCCATTCGCCGGGGTGGGTGCCGAAGCCGACTCGAGAGGTCGTATTGCCGATCTGGAGCAGCGGGCCGGGCATGACGGTGCCCTCGGAGGCGACCAGGACGTAGCTTCCGTCGAGCTCCTGTCCCAGTCCGAGCATGGTCACCGGACCTGGCCGGACGTCGAACTCCACGCTGACGCCGTAACCCCGCTTCCCATGGAAGGTGCCCAGTCCGCGAAGTAGCGGCTTGTGGTGACTGATGCCGAGGTGGGCCGGGCCGTCGTGGCCCATCTCGACCACACCGTCGTCGAAGTTGATGGCCTGGATCTCTGTGAACGAGCCGCCGGAGGCGATGCTGTCGCTGATGAGCATTGCGAGAGAATTGCGCAACTCGTACTCACCGGCCGCAGGGATGCCGCGGGCCGTGAGCAGTGAGGCGCCGAGGATCATGCCGGCCGCTATGCGCTCGTGGACCTCGCCGCCGAGGCCGCGGTGGTAGTAGGCGAGGGAATCGAGGGAGTAGTCGTCGACGAGGCGATCAAGTGCCACAGAGACCTTCGCCCCCCACGCGAGATCTTGGTCGTCGACGCTGTCGTCCAGCTCGAAGATCCCAGTCGCAGACTTCCTGCGCTCGGCCACCTCGGTGTCGGTGACCTGGTCGATGCGGACGCGCAGGTCGTCCATCTCAAGCACCTCGACATGGGAGTCGAATGTCGTGGACACCCGCGTGAGGTCGGTGGCGACGTCGAGCATCCCCGGGTAGAGATGTCCGAGTAGCCCGTGGCGGGCCCCACGCAGGCGAGCCCTGGCACGCGCGGCCGCGATCCATCGCTCGATGCGTGCCCAGGCGCGGTCCTCTCGAAGGTGGCCGGTGACCGAACGGAACTCGATGCCCGCTCGGCGGAAGAGGTTGCCGACCTCCGGGACTGGGCATTGACCGCAGTAGGCCAGCCATTCGCCGGTGCCGAAGCTCCCATGGTTCATGCGTTCGGTCGGCTGAAGGTTGATGACCAGCACCGGAGCCCCAGATCGCTGCGCGATCGGCAGCACCATCGAGGAGGTGAGGTAGGTCGTCAAGAACATGACGATGAGGTCCGGATCGGCGATGCGAAGCGTCTCAGCGGCGACCGCGGCCTCCTCTGCGTCGGAGATGAATCCGACGTCGACCACGTGTGCGTCCATGTCCTCGAAGCGACGAGAGACGTATGTCGCCGACTCCTGCAGCTGGGGCAGGAGCTGCGGGAACTGAGGCCAGTAGGCGGCGAGGCCTCCGGCCACGAGTCCGATGGTGGGCGTGGTGCTGTGTCTGGTGAGTCCGGTCTGCAACTCGGGGTGATCGGTGTACGTCATCGTCGTGATGGCCTCCGTAGTGGGACGGAGCCCGACCGTACGCATTCTAATGAAAGGATTCAAGGCCTAGGTGCTGACTCGCCTCCGTGTACCGCGAACGCGCAAGGTCAGTGCTCTGCGTCCACGCTTGTCTCTGTGGAGCGCCGGAGCACGAGTCGCGGCTCGAACAGCTGGCTCGAGTGCCGGTGCTCCTCGGGCGGTTCGGCGGACTCGGTCAGCGCCGCAGCCACTGCCGCTCTGCCGAGTGCGCGCTGAGGCTGGTCGATGCTGGTCAGCGGCACTGGAGCCGAGGCTGCGATCGACAGGTCGCCGTATCCGAGGACAGCGACATCTCGTGGGACGTCGACAGCATGGCCGATCAGCGCTTGAATGACCCCGATGGCGAGCTGGTCATTGGTGCAGAAGATTCCCGCGGGGAGTCGCCCGGAGCTCACGAGTTCCGTGGCGGCGCCATAGCCGGACTCCGAGGTCATCTCCTCGACGATGACCTCGCGGAGGCGGGAAGCGTCCTCTCGGCGGTCCTCGACAGCGCGCCGTGCCCCCTCCGCTCGATCCGCACACTGCGGGATCGAGTGCGGCCCGTTCACCAGCAGGAGGTCGCCGTCGCGAGTGTCGAGCAGGTGCGAGACGGCGAGCGCGCTTCCTTTGACGTCATCCATGGAGACGGAGCAGCCGACCTCGGTGGACTCGGCACGGTCGATGAGTACGAGATGAACGCCCTGAGCGCGGAGTCTGCCCAGTCGGTTCCGATCCGCGGTCAGCGGGGCGACGAGTGCTGCGGCGGCACGGTGCTCGGCAAGGCGCTCCATGTGCTGGAGCTCGCGGGCGGGGTCATCGTGACTGTCGCACAGTACGACGGCGTGTCCGGCGTCGTCTGCCGACTCGGAGACGCCGCGGGCGATGGCCGAATAGAAGGGGTTGGTGATGTCGGGGACGATGAGCCCGATCAGACGGTTGGATCCGCGACGCATCGCGGCTGCAGCACCGTTGGGCACGTAGTCGAGGTCGCGAATCGCTTCCTGCACTCGGCTGCGGGTCGCCTCGGCGACGCGGTCGGGACGGTTGAGGACATTCGAGACGGTGCCGACGGAGACTCCGGCTTCCTTGGCGATGGCCGCGAGCCCCACTCGTGGGCGTGCTGGTCGTGTCACCGGGCCTCCTCGACGCGTGCCTGCCACCTGCCGGCGGGCGTAGCGGCCCATCGTACGGCGGTGGCGCCCGGCGGGACCGTCCTGTGCTGCCCGGATGGGGCAGCTACAGGGTGTTCGGGGTGCACCGCCCTGCGTCAGGTCCGCATTGCGCGGACGTACCGGCTGGCGACAGGGCGTTGACTGTGAGGCACTTCATGATACGTTTCAAGCAGCGTTCTGCAGTGACGCACTGGTTCCCGACGGCGGGTTCTTCCCGTGAGGAGGCGCGAGGATGCGCATCGAACGGCACGGTGCCGGGCGTGACGCGCCGGGCGCGGGGAGTGGTGCGCCCGAGCCCCGCCTGTCCTGGTTTCGGAGCGGAAAGTTTGCCGAGCGGCTCGCCTTCGAGTCGCGGCTGCGCTTCAGGGATATCGCATGACCGGCGATGCTTGTCCCGACCCAGTGCACTCAGTTGGCGAGGTGACGGAACTTAGGCATTGACGCCGGCATGGTTCGACTCAAAAATGAATCCTTTCAGTTAATTACATCAATGTGGTCGATCGAGTTGATCTCCGCGCAACTTCTCGAGGACGAGAGGAAGTACCGATGAAGAGACAGCAGTTTCTTCGCGCTGCCACCGCGACGGCGGCGACAGTTGCGGCGTCCCCGTTCGCGCTTGCGGGATGCGCGCCCGAAGAGAGGGCCACCGGCCCGGCGCCGAGAGGCAGTGGCCCACGGACGCTCATCCTCGGCGTCTCCGGCGAGCCGCAGTCCTTCGATCCCGCCCTCCAGCAGAGCGGCGGCGATCAGCGCTGGAGGTGGCAGGCCACGTTCGACACGCTCCTGCACTGCGAGGCCGACGGCACTGTGGTCCCCAATGCCGCGGAGAGCTACGAGCTCAGCGACGACGCGACCACCTTGACGATGTCGCTGCGCAAGGGGATGACGTTCTCCGACGGCAGTCCGATCGACTCCGCTGCGGTGAAGGCGACCATCGAGCACATGAAGGAAGGTGGCGGGTCCGACTCCGGACGCGTTGCCGACGTCGAGGTGCGGATCCCTGACGACCACACAGTCGTCCTCGAAGCGCCGCGGCCCACCGGCCAGCTGCCGATGTTCATGTGCCTGGCCCCGGGGGCGATCGCGGAGCCCGGGCAGATCGACAGCGGCGCTGTGGCCGCCGCGCCTGTCAGCTCCGGGCCGTACGTGCTCGACGTCGCCGGATCGACCTCGGGCTCGAGGTACCGCTTCGAGAAGCGTGAGGACTACTGGAACGCGGACGCGTACTCCTATGACGTCGTCGAGTTCGTGACGATGCCGGAGGCGACTGCACGGCTCAATGCGCTCATGTCCGGGGAGATCGGCGGTGCGGTGGTCACCTTCGACCAGGCCGAGGAGGCCCGCCAGTCGGGCCTTCACGTACTGGCGGAGCCCGGAACATGGACCGGTATGTACCTCAACGATCGCGCCGGAGAGATGGTGCCCGCGCTCGGCGACGTACGGGTGCGCCGCGCGATGAACATGGTCTTCGACCGTGAGGCCATCGCCGCTCACCTCTATGCCGGCGAGGCCACGGCCACCGCTCAGATTTTCAATCCAGGATCCAGTGCCTACGACGCGTCGCTCGATGGCACATACCCCTTCGACGTGAGCGAGGCACGCCGTCTCATGGAGGAGGCCGGCTACGCAGACGGCTTCGGTATCGAGGTGCCGAGCGTCTCGGGGGACAGCGCCTTCTACAACCCCCTCATCATCCAGCAGCTCGGGCTGATCGGCATACGGGTGACGGAGATCCCTCTCGCCGGCCCCACTGTGCTCACCGACATACTCGGCGGCCGATTCCCGGTGATGTATACGCGGATGGGGACCTCCTCGTCATCGCTGTTCAGCATTGTCGAGGCCCTGGAGCCCGGCTCCATCTGGAACGTCATGCGCTCCGAGGATCCAGCTCTCGAACCTCTGCTGGAAGAGGCACAGGTCGCCCAGGGTGACGACGCGGACCAGGTGTATCGCGAGATTAACGCTCATGTGGTCGACGAGGCCTGGTTCGTCCCCTGGGTTGCGGAGAACACATTCTTCGCCGTCGCAGACGCCTCGATGGTGCCCGAGATGACTGATCCGTTCCGTTACTGCCCGTACCTGAGGGACTTCAAGTAGTCCGCCAGCCATCACGAGGAGGTGAGGCACCCCATGATCGGATATTCACTGCGCCGGCTCGTCTCGGCGCTCCTGCTCACCGTTGCCGTCACGTTCGCGACGTTCTTGCTGATCTTCAGCGACGGAACCGCCATCGCTCGGGCAACTCTCGGCGAGACAGCGACCCAGGAGGCCGTCGACGACAAGGCGGTCCAGCTCGGACTCGACCAGCCGGTGCTGCTGCAGTACTGGAACTGGGTCCAGGGCGTGCTGCACGGCTCGCTGGGCACCAGCTACTTCACGGGTGAGTCGGTGACGTCGATGTTGCTGACCCGACTGCCCGTGACCCTGTCCCTGACCGTGATCGTCATCCTGCTTACCGCAGTCATCAGCGCGCTGGTCGGAACGCTCGCCGCAGTCCGTGGCGGCTGGCTGGACCGCGCTCTGCAGCTGCTCGCTGTAGGGGGCGCCGCGGTCCCTGCCTTCATCGTGGCGATCTTCCTGGTCCTGACGGTCGCGGTTCAGTGGAAGCTTCTGCCGGCGACGGGTTACGTCTCGCTGGCCGAGGACCCGACAGCATGGGTGCGGTCGTTGACGCTGCCCGTCCTGGCCATCCTCGTCGGCTCCGTCGGAGGTGCTGCTCAGCAGTTCCGGGGCGCGGTCTCGGAGGTGTTCCAGCAGGATTTCGTGCGCACCCTTCGGTCGCGAGGCATCGGCGAGTTGCCGATCATCGCCCGGCATGTGCTGCGCAGCGCCGCCGCACCGGGCCTGACGATCCTCGGCCTGCAGACCATCGGCATGCTCGGCGGTGTCGTCCTCATCGAGCAGGTCTTCGCTCTGCCCGGCATCGGCGACCTCGCCGTCGAGATGACGCTCCGCTCCGATATTCCTGTGGTCATGGGGTGTGTCGTCTTCACGGTCCTGGTGGTCGTGACGGTCAATTACATCGCCGATGTCCTGGGCGCCTGGCTCAACCCGAAGGTGAGGCTCGCATGAGCAGCGAATCGACGGCGAACCCGGTCATCGATCCCGAGGTCGTCTCCGACGCCGTGCACGGTGCCGGTCCGCAGAGCGAGGACGGTCGCACCAGTGACCGATTGTCCGTGCGCCTGCTACGCGATCCGATAGCGGTCGCCGCCATGACCTACATCGCGCTTCTGATCGCCGTCGGACTCTTCGCACCACTCGTCGCCCCGAACTCCCCGAACTACGTCGACCTCGAGAACGCGAACACGGCGCCATTCACCGGGGACTTCGTCCTGGGCGGTGACTCCTCGGGACGGGACATCCTCTCTCGTCTGCTCTGGGCGACCCGGGGCACGCTGCTCGCCTGCGTCATCGTGCTCGGCGTATCCACGGTGGTGGGAGTTACCGGTGGCCTGTTGGCCGGCTACTACCGCGGTCGCACGGAGGCCGTCGCGAGCTGGGTGGCCGACGCGATCATGGCCCTGCCCGGAATCGTGCTCCTCATCGCGCTCTACACGGTCATCGGGCCCTCGATCCCCACGGCCATGGCCGTGTTCGGCGTCCTTATCGCGCCGTCCAACTATCGCCTGGTGCGGGCCGTGGTCGCCGAAGTGCGCGACGAGCTGTACATCGACGCGGCGAAGGTCTCGGGCCTCTCGGACCTGCGGATCGTCTTCCGCCACGTGCTCACGGCCGTGCGAGCTCCCGTCATCATCCAGAGCGGCTTCATCCTCGCCGCAGGCATCGGCATCCAGGCGGGGCTGGAGTTCCTCGGGCTCGGCGACCCGCGAGACCCGTCGTGGGGCGGCGTCCTGCAGCAGGCGTTTTCGACGATCTATCTCAACCGCGGCGCCGTGGTAGCGCCCGCGCTGGTCGTCAGCATCACGATCCTCGCCTTCGTGCTCATGGGCAATGCACTGCGCGACGCGCTGCAGGGCACGAGCAGTCGCCGGCCTGCGACCACCGCGCGGGTGGCCGAGGCGCGGGCCTCGCGCCCGGCTCGCTCCACTGGGGGGGCCAGCGAGGCACTCGTGGACGTCTGCGATCTCGCGATCGGCTACTCCGATGGGCAGGGTGGGGTGCGCGCCGTCGTCGACGGCGTCGACCTGCGCGTTCACCGCGGCGAGATCCACGGCCTGGTCGGTGAGTCCGGGTCGGGCAAGTCCCAGATGGCCTTCGCCATGCTGGGCCTGCTCCCTCGCGACGCACTGGTCCTGGGCGGTGCAGTCGTGTTCGACGGCGTCGACCTGCTCTCCGACGTCGGAGCCCTGCGACGGGCGCGTGGCACACGTATCGCGTACGTGCCGCAGGAGCCGATGAGCAATCTGGATCCGACGATCACTATCGGTCGCCAGCTCACCCTCGGCCTCCGGGCGGCGAAGCCGATGCCGAAGGCTGAGGCTCGCGCCCACCTGCTGAGCCTGCTGGATCGAGTGGGCATCGCCGACCCCGAATCCGTGTTCGGCATGTATCCGCACCAGATATCGGGCGGAATGGCGCAGCGCGTCCTCATCACCGGCGCCATCGCCGGAGACCCTGACCTGATCATCGCGGACGAGCCGACGACCGCCCTGGACGTGACCGTCCAGGCCGACGTCCTCGCCCTGCTCCGGGAACTGCGTGATGAGCGAGGTCTGGGAATGGTCCTGGTCACCCACGATCTCGGGGTCGTCGCGGACATCTGCGACACCGTGAGCGTCATGCGCCACGGCGCGATCGTCGAGCACCAGGAAGTCGAGGGACTGTTCGCAGCTCCCGAACACCCCTACACGCGCGAGCTGCTCTCAGCCGCGATGGATCCGGAGGAAGCGTCATGACCGAGAGAGCAGAGAGAGCGCAGCTGCTGCGCGTGGAGAACCTGGTGGTCGAGTACCGATCAGCTGGGCTGCGCCCTCCGAAACGGGTCATCGACGACGTCAGCCTCGAGATCGCCGAAGGGGAGACCCTCGGCCTGGTCGGCGAGTCCGGATCCGGGAAGACCACCATCGGCCGAGCCGTCCTCGGACTCGCTCCTGTGACCGTGGGGCGGATCCTCGTGGATGGCACCGACCTCAGCAGTCTGAGCCGGCGCGCGCGCCGAGACGTGGGCCGGGACGTCCAGGCGATCTTCCAGGACCCGTACTCCTCGCTGAACCCGTCGATGTCCATCGCCGACATCCTCGCCGAGCCCATCCGCGAGGGGACACCGGCGTCCAGACGAGAACGGGTGGGCGAGCTGCTCGACGCGGTCGCACTGCCGTCCGACGCCGGGCGCTTCCGTGCCCGGGAGTTCTCCGGCGGTCAGCGCCAGCGCATCGCGATCGCACGAGCGCTCGCGCTGAACCCACGGCTGATCGTCTGCGACGAGCCCACCAGCGCCCTCGACATGAGTACGCAGACCCGCGTGCTCGACCTGCTCCGCGAGATCCAGGAGCGCACCGCCGTGTCCTATCTGTTCATCAGCCACGACCTCGGCGTCGTCCGCGCCATGAGCGACCGCACCGCGGTCCTGCTCCGCGGCAGCCTGGTCGAGGAGGGCACGGCAGAACAGATCGCCCGCCACCCGAAGCACCCGTATTCGCGGCGACTTCAGCTCGCGACACCCGTCCCGGATCCGGTGCTCCAGAGAAGACGGCGCGAGAAGCGCCTGCAGGTCCTTCGCGACCAGGCGATCGCCGGCGTCTCCTGACTCCTGGGATCCCGACAGCACCTCACGATCACACTGACAGACCACCCCGGAAGGACCCCTGTGGACCAGCACCTGATCGACCTCTTCGAGGACCCTCCGTCGCACCGAGGGCCTGTGCCGCTGTGGTGGTGGAGCGGTGGCACCGTGACCCGTGAGCGCGTACGCTGGCAGCTCGAGCGGTTCGTTGAGGGAGCGATTCATGACGTGGTGATCATGAACCTCGCCCCCAAGGGCCCCACGTACGGGGCGATCCCGGACGATCCGCCGTGGTTCAGCGAACCGTGGTGGGACCTCTTTGCCTATACCTGTGACGTGGCCGAGGAGCTCGACGTCCAGATCTGGTTCTACGACCAGATCGGGTTCTCCGGGGCTAATGTCCAGGGCGCCGTCGTGGCCGAACACCCGGAGGCCGCAGGCCGCGTCTTGCGCACGGAGCTCGCAGAAGTGCCTGGCGACCGCACAATTCCGCTGGCCGGACGCGACCACCTCATCGGGATCTACGGCACCCGCACCGAGGACGGCTGGGAGCGCCTCGACGTGGTGAACGGACGGATCGACGCCGCACCAGGAACCGCCGTGCGCGTGGTGAGCTGGTGTGAGACCGCTTTCGACTACCTCGACCCGCAGGCCTGCGCCTGGCTCTTCGACGCCATTCACGGCGAGTTCGATCGTCGTGTCCCCGACCGTCTGGGCACTGTCATCGCAGGCAGCTTCCAGGACGAGCTGCCCTCCATGCCGACCTGGACCGCGGACTTCGCCGAGGAGTTCCGTCGCCGTCGCGGCTACGACCTCCTCGACCACCTGCCTTCCCTGTGGGAGCGCAGCGGGACGGCGGACGACGCCGTCCGCGCCGACTACCACCTCGTGCGCACCCAACTCGCGGAGGATGCATTCTTCCGCCCCCTCGGCCAATGGCACGAGGAGCGGGGCATGCTGGTCGGCGCCGACCAGACCAACCCGGCCCGCGCGGGCTGGCCCACCCAGAGCTCGCAGCTGTACGGCGACTACTTCACCACCCATCGGTGGCTCAACGCCGTGGGCAGCGACCACGAGGGCGATGCCCGCGTGCACTCCTCGATGGCCGACCTGTACGGACACCCTCGAGTGTGGATCGAGTCCTTCCACTCCAGCGGGTGGGGCGGGACCCTCGAAGAGACCTGGGACTGGCTGCTGCCCTTCTTCCGAAGCGGTGCCGATCTCTACAACCCGCACGCCGCCTACTTCGATACCCGAGCCGGCTGGTTCGAATGGGCACCGCCCGGGACAGATTTTCGTCAGCCCTACTACTCCGTCTACCCGCAGTTCGCCCGTGCCGTCGCCCGGACCTCGGCACTCCTCACATGGGGTGACCACGTGGTGGACGTCGGAGTGCTGTACCCGTCGACCACAGGTCACGCCGTGCTGGCGCCTGACGAGCCGATCGACTATTTCGGCGACGGGATCATCGGCGGTCCTCATGCGCCGGCCGACCGGTCACATGCCATCTATCTCGAACTCGTCGGGACCAACAACTGGTTCCGTCACTCACCGAGTCTTCTCGACCGGGCCGGCGTCGACTTCGACGTGATCGATGAGAACTCCGTGCAGAGGGCGACCGCAGTCGATGGGCAGCTTGCCGTCGAGTCGCTCGGCTTCCGCACCGTTCTCCTGCCGTCGGTCGCCCACCTGTTGCCCGGCACCGCCGAGAAGCTTCTCGCGCTGATTGAGGCCGGGGGGCGCGTGATCGTGATCGGCGAGGAACCGCATCACGTCGCCGGGCTCGAGGTCGCCCCTGAGCAGGCTGCGGCGTTGACGAAGCTCGCGAACGACCCCCGCCTGCTGCACGCCGAGAACGCCCAGCACGCGGTGCGGATCGCGGCCGAGGCCGGCAGTGCCGCCTGGGCCCCGAACGGGCTGCGCGCTCGCCGATCCGGTGACGTGACGGTCGCCTTCGTCCCTGCGGCAGAGCCCAACGCGACTGCGTTCCCGCTGCGGAAGGATCCCGACTCGCTGCACTGGGACGAGATCGATTTCGATCCGGGCCGATACGCCGAACGTACTCACGTGGACGTGGTCGGGCCTGTGGCGGCGGCGGAGGTGTGGGATCCCGCCTCGGGAAAGCGCCGTTCTACACCGGTCCGGACCCGTTCCGGGGGCAGTCGGATCGAGGTGGACTTTGGCGGGGCCCCGGCGGTGTTCGTGGTCTGGCGCAGCGGGGTACCGAGCTCAGAGCCCCTCTTCGCGGACGATCCGGGTCGCAGCGATAATGTCGCCGACGCCTCGAGCGAGGACCTTCACGACGGCTGGACTCATTCCCTCGTGTCCACCTTGGACAACACCTGGGGCGATGCTGCGCTTCCGCCCGGGAGTGAGGTGCCGCTCGAGCTGTGGCGCCTGCTCTGGCGTGACGGGAACGAAGCATGGCAGGACGTGCGAGCGACGTTCGGCGAGGAGTTCCTCGTGCACGGCCCCACCAGCGATCCGCCTGCCCCGCTCGGGCCGGAGGAGGCCCGCGCGGTGCGCGCGGGCGCGGATCTCGCTCCAAGTGAGGGCGAGCACTCCTGGCAAGTGCACCGTTTCTCCCGCTCGCGGGGAATCGACACCGACCAGGGGCACCGCTTCGAGCCCAAGGGATTCATCCCTGAGGAATTCCTCGCGACGCGTGCGCCGGATCCGGGGGAGCAGCTGGCCGTGCGCACCGTGCTGAAGGTCGATGAGCCCGGCGAGTACGACCTCACGGTCGCAGCGCCTGGCACCAAGAATCTGTGGTTGGACGGCAAAGCGCTAGGTGGCGATGACTCGCCGTACGCGATGACCGTCCCGGCGACGTTCGCGGAACGGACTGCCGTGCTCGAGTACCGAGTGGGCCCCAGCGAGCTGCCCGCCGGGGTGCACGGGGACCGACCTGAGGTCATCTCCTCGTTCGTCATGCTGGAGCGCAGGGGCCAGCATGTGCCGCGTCCCGAGTTCGTGTCCCCGGCTCACGTGATCGACGGGGAAGGCGACCTGCGTACCCGTTTCAGGACGGATGCCGAGGCGTCCGAAGTCGTCATCGTGGCCGGATCCACTGCGTCGTTGCGCATCGAGCTCGACGGGGATGAGGTGGCTCGGCAGGAGAAGGTGCAGTACTACGAGTCCGATGCCGGAGTTCGGCCAGAGTTCTTCACGCATCGAGTGGGTGCCCTCTCGGCCGGCGAGCACGAGCTGCGCGTCATCGCAGAGACGGACGACCCCGAGCACGCCGTGTACGTCGACGCGATCCTCGATGGCAACGGCTGGCGGGAGGCAGTGGTCACCGGTGCCGACTGGACCACCGGTCCCGGAACCGACCCAGTACGGGACGGCGTCCGTCTCGTGCGCGGCCTCGGGTCCCGCACCACCCACGCTCATGCCGTGCGTCGGCCGCATCCGCTGCCGCAGACAGCATGGCTCGCCGGGGGTCCGGAGGTGGGGGTGCCCGCCGTCGCCTTCGAAGCGTCGCGCTCTGCCGCACCCCGGCCACAGGAGCTGGTGGTGAAGCTGCCGGCCGGCACCGTCGAGGCTGAGCTCCCTCAGCCCGGGGACGAGGTGCGGCTGGACGGCCAAGAAGTCATGCTCGAGGGCACCTCGCTGGTGCTCGACTCCCCGCTGCAGCGGCCCACCGAACTCAGCGCGTCATGGGGGCCCCGTGCCTTCGGCATCGGCGGCGCAGCCTGGGATGGGCCCGTGGTGGTGCGAACCGGTGACTTCACTGGTCCGTTCGAAGACTGGCAGGAGCAGGGGCTCGGTGCCTGGAGCGGAGGCATGCGATCGGTCTGCACCGTCCAGGTCGAGGCCGGTCAGCGACTGCGACTCGACCTCGGGCGGGTGCGGGGTGCTGTCGAGGTCGAGGTGGACGGAACCCTCGTCTCCTCGCTGTTCTGCAGCCCGTTCGTTACCGATCTCGGCGACCTCGCCCCGGGTGAACACGAACTCGCTGTGACCGTGCTGGGCACCCTCGCTCCGCGTCTGGACTCCGTCAGTCCGACCCCCTTCCTGCGGCCGGGGCAGCTCAGCACCGGTGTGCGCGGACCAGTGCGACTGCTCCGCACTGGCTCCGCGAACGGGGAGGGGAACGGAGGGGCCCGGAGCGGCAGCATGAGGTCGTAAAGTGTCCGGGCCGATCTCCCGGGGTCTGACCTCGGGGAGGTCGAATATCTACAGGTCCTCGGGCTCGTCGTGTCGAGGTCGAGGTTGGGGTTCGTCCTTCGCCGTCATATCGGCCAGTCCTCCACGCAGTGGAACCTGCTGTTCATGAACATTCTGGGCTCATCGCATTTGAGGGTGTAGGTGGGGTCTGAAGCCTCCTGCTTCGAGGAGGCTGCGGGCGATGTAGTGGGTGAGGTTGCGGAACCCGAGGGCGGAGCCGCGGAGGTGTTCGAGCCGGCCGTTGATCGCCTCTGTCGGACCGTTGCTGGTGCCCGGTCGGTCGAAGAAGGCCAGCACGTCGGTTGCGCGTTTCGTCAGTGTTCGGCCGAGCTTGGCCAGCTCGGGCAAGGCGTCCGGGACGCGCTTGCTCAGCGCGGTGATGAGCTTACCCATCTTCGCTTTGGCTTTCGCCCGGTCGGGTTTTCGGTAGGCGGCGACCATCGCCTGGTAGATCTCCCAGGTCACCTCGACCGCAACGTGCTTCTCTCGCTCGAACAGGCTGCTGAGACGCTGGCATTGGCAGTCGGTCAGCAGCTTGGTGCCGGTGTGGAGGGTGCGGCGAGTCTTGTAGAGGGGGTCGTCCTTGCGGCCCCTGCGCTTGTGGAGCTGCTGCTGGACGCGTCGTCGGCAGTCGTCCAGTGCGTCTCCGGCGAGGCGGACGACGTGGAAGGGATCCATGACCGCGACCGCGCCTGGGAGGGCCTCGCCGGTGGCGGTCTTGTATCCGGTGAACCCGTCCATCGCCACTACCTCGATGCGGTCCTTCCATGCCTTGGGGCGGGCTTCGAGCCAGGCCTTGAACGCTGCTTTGGAGCGGCCGGGGATCATGTCCAGCAGCCTCGCCGGGCCGGTCTTGTCCCTGGCTGGGGTGAGGTCGATGATCACGGTGACGTACTTGTCGCCGCGCCGGGTGTGGCGCCAGACGTGCTCGTCAACACCGATCACGCGGACGGCGTCGAAGCGGGCTGGGTCATCGATCAGCAGCCGCTGGCCCTCAGCCAGGACGGCGTCGTTGGCGGTGTGCCAGGCAACCCCGAGCCCGGCGGCGATCCTTGCGATCGTGAGGCGATCGATGACCAGGGCTTCCAGTGCCCACCGCATCCCGCCGCGAGAGAGCTTCGCCCGCTCGGGTGCTGCGCGAGTGGTGTCCTCGCGCCACCGGTTCCCGCAGTGATCACACCGGTAACGCCGGATCCGCACCAGCAGCGTCGTGGGGCGGTGGCCGAAAGGTTCATGGGCAAGGCGACGAGTGATCGTGCCGCGCGAGGTCGCCCGCGCTCCGCAGGCGCGGCACCACGGATCCTCCTCAGCGAGCCGACACTCGAGCACCGCCCGCTCGGTCGTGAGCCACTGACCGACAGCGACGAGGCCGAGCTCCTCCAAGCGCGTGAAGGTCGTCAGATCGGGGTCGGCGAAGGTAGCGTTAGGCACGTCGAGGTCTTCCAGATGGCGAGCGTCAGAACTTCCATCATCGGGAGACCTCGACGTCTATCCCGGCACCGACGCGCCCACCCCACACTCCGCAGCTACCCCCTCATCTGCGAAGGGCCACATTCTGCTGATCACGATCCCGCCGCTGATCGTCTTCCTGTTCTTCAACCGGCAGATCGTGCCGGGCATGACCTCGGGGGCCGTGAAGGGCTAACCGTGCATCGATGAGGCAGGGCACCTTTGATGAGGCCGGGCACGGAGCGCCGGCCGCTCCGAACACCGGGGTCCGAACGTCGCGACGGTCGGACCCCGGTGCTCAGAGCAGGTCGATCCGTGCGTCGCTCACGGTCGCCCGGACTCCCGCGGCACGAGCCGGTGCAGCTGCGTGACGTGGCCGGGCTCGAGCTCATCGAGAGAATGGGCACCCAGCAGCTTCATCGTGCGCACGATCTGCTCGGACAGGATCGCGATGGTGCGGTCCACGCCCGGGCGGCCGCCGGCCATGAGTCCGTAGAGGTAGGCGCGGCCGATCAGGGTGAAGCGTGCGCCGAGGGCCACGGCGGCCACGATGTCCGCGCCGTGCATGATGCCGGTGTCGACGCCGATCTCGGTATCGGCGCCGACCTCGCGCGCGACCTCGGGCAGCAGGTGGAAGGGCACCGGTGCCCGGTCGAGCTGGCGCCCGCCGTGGTTGGACAGGATGATTCCGTCCACGCCCAGGTCGGTGAACGTCTTGGCGTCCTCGAGCGTCTGGACGCCCTTGATCACGAGCTTGCCGGGCCACATGCCGCGGATGATCTCGAGGTCCTCGAAGCTGATGGTGGGATCCATCGCGGAGTCCAGCAGCTCGCCCACGGTGCCGCCGGTCGAGGACAGCGAGGCGAACTCGAGGGTGGGCGTGGTGAGGAAGTCGATCCACCACCAGGGGCGCGGGATCGCGTCGAGCACGGTGCGCGCGGTCAGCTGCGGAGGGATCGAGAAGCCGTTGCGGGTATCGCGCAGCCGCGCTCCCGCCACCGGGGTGTCCACCGTGAACTGCAGGGTGTCGAAGCCGGCGCGGGCGGCCCGCTCGACCAGGTCGTAGGAGATCTCGCGCTTGCGCATCACGTACAGCTGGAACCACTTGCGCCCGTGGGGTGCCGCGGCGGCGACGTCCTCGATCGAGGTGGTGCCCAGCGTCGAGAGCGTGAACGGGATCCCGGCGGCCTGGGCGGCGCCCGCCCCGGCGATCTCGCCCTCGGTCTGCATGAGGCGGGTGAAGCCCGTCGGTGCAATCGCGAAGGGCATCGCGCTGGGACCGCCGAGCATCTGCCGCGACGTGTCGACCTCGGAGACATCCCGGAGCACCGCGGGGTTGAGCTGCACGTCGGCGAACGCCTGCCGGGCACGGCCCAGCGAGAGCTCCGATTCCGCGGCGCCGTCGGTGTAGTCGAAGGCGGCCCGAGGCGTGCGACGCTTCGCGATCGCTCGCAGATCCTCGATGGTCAGCGCTACGTGGAGCCGGCGCCGACGGGCGTTGACGTCGGGGGCCTTGAACTGCATCAGCTCGAGCAGTTCACGGGGCTGGGGGAGCTGTCTTCTCATGGGTCGTCTGCTTTCGATAGGCGCGACGTGGCACAGGGCCGTATGGCGTGATGATCTTGGAACGTCCGACAGGTCACCCGGAGGGGATCGACGGGCTGAACCGCTCCAGCTCAACGCTCGCCCGCACCAGCCCGCGCAGCGCGCCGTGCTCACCGGGGACGGCACCCAGCGCCCGGGCCTGCAGCGCGACGTTCCCCAGCGCCGTGGCCTCCATCGGGCCGGCGACCACCTCGATGCCGAGGGCATCCGCGGTGAGCTGATTCAGCAGCGCGTTGCGGCTCCCACCTCCCACCACGTGCAGACGCTCCGGCAGCGGCATCCGGGCGAGCCGGCACGCGGTGTGGAGCTCCTCCCGGTAGGTCTCGGCGAGGGACTCGAGGATGCAGCGCACCAGCTGCGCCGGGGTGCGGGGTCGCTCGTCCTCCCCTTCGAGCGGGCGGGCCGCGAGCATCACCCGGTCCGCCATCCGGCCGGGAGCGAGGAACGCCGGATCGGTGGGATCGATCCGGAAGCGATGAGCGGGCATCACGGCCGCGGCGGCGAGCAGATCGGCGAGATCCACGCGCGCCCCCTCCTCCTCCCATTGCCGGATCGACTCGCTGACCAGCCACATTCCTGCCACGTTCTTGAGGAAGCGGGTGGTGCCGTCGACCCCGCCCTCATTCGTGAATCCGGCCTCGAGCGCAGCCGCAGTGCTGACCGGTGCGCTCAGCTCGAGCCCGATCAGAGACCACGTGCCCGAGGAGATGAAGGCGACGGGGTGAGCATCGTCCGCGGCCGGCACCGCGAGCACCGCCGAAGCGGTGTCATGGGAGCCGACGGCGATGACCGGCACCTCACCGATCCCGAGCTCGCGCACGAGCTCCGGCAGCACTGTGCCCAGGCGCTCGCCGGGGGAGATCAGCGGCGCCAGCAGGTCCGGGTCCACGCCGGCAGCGGTCAGGAGCTCTGCGGACCATCCCTGCCCACCCACCGCGAGCATCCCGGTGCTCGACGCGTTGGTGCGCTCGGTGCGACGCTCGCCGGTGAGCAGGTACCCCAGCAGATCCGGGACCATCAGCAGCGTCGAGCCGGGAGGCAGCGTCGCCGGGCGGTCGTCGGCCACCAGCTGATAGAGCGTGTTGAAGGGCTGCTGGGCGATGCCGGTGAGCGTGTACTGCCGCTCGCGCGACACCTGCTCCGCGAAGGACTCCGGGATCCCGTCGGTGCGGTGATCGCGGTAGGCGACCACCTCGCCGAGGACTTCGCCGCTGCCGGGCACCGAAGCACCGTCAGCCCCGACGAGATCGGGACCCACCAGGCCGTAGTCCACCGCCCAGGAGTCGATCCCGATTGAGGCGAGGCCGGTCAGACCGCGCTCCACGGCCCCGTCGTGCGCGGCACGCAGCCCCTGTCGCACCTCTGCCCAGAGGGCGTCGATGTCCCAGCGCAGTTGTCCGTCCTCGTCCCGCAGCCGGTTCTCGAAGCGGTGTGCCGCGATCAGCTCGATGCGACCGTCCGCGAGGACCCCGAGCATCACCCGGCCCGAGGTCGCCCCCAGGTCGACCGCCGCGACGGCCAGCGGCTCCCCGGCACCCTGCGCGTCGTTCATCGCAGGAACGCGGCTGCGACCCCGGCATCGACCGGGATATGCAGGCCGGTGGTGTGCGAGAGATCCCCGGCGGTCAGTGCGAAGACGGCGTTCGCGACGTTCGCGGGCAGCACCTCCCGCTTCAGCAGCGTGCGCTGGGCGTAGAACTCGCCGAGGTCCTTCTCTTCGACCCCGTACACCTTCGCGCGGGAGGCGCCCCAGCCGCCGGCGAAGATGCCGGAGCCGCGGACCACCCCGTCGGGGTTGATGCCGTTGACGCGGATCTGGTGGCCGCCGAGCTCGGCGGCGAGCAGCCGCACCTGGTGGGCCTGATCGGCCTTGGTCGCCGAGTAGGCGATGTTGTTGGGCCCGGCGAACACGGAGTTCTTCGAGGAGATGTAGATGATGTCCCCGCCCATGGCCTGGTCGATCATCACCCGGGCCGTCTCGCGGGAGACCAGGAACGAGCCCCGCGCCATCACGTCGTGCTGGAGGTCCCAGTCCTTCGCGGTGGTCTCCAGCAGCGGCTTGGACAGCGAGAGCCCGGCATTGTTGACGATCAGGTCCAGCCCACCGAAGGCGAGGACCGCCTCAGCGACGGCCTGCACCACGGCCGCTTCATCGGAGACGTCGGCGCGCAGCGCCACCGCCTTGTCGGACCCGCCCAGCTCCTGCGCGGTCTGCTCGGCATTCTCGAGGTTCAGGTCGGCGATGACGACGCAGGCACCCTCGGCGACCAGGCGCTCGGCGGTCGCCTTCCCGATCCCGGAGCCGCCGCCGGTGACGAGCGCGACCCGGCTCGCGAGCGGCTTGGGTGCGGGCTTGCGCTGCAGTTTCGCCTCTTCGAGGGACCAGTACTCGATGCGGAACTTCTCCGACTCGTCGATCGGGGAGTACGTCGAGATCGCTTCCGCGCCGCGCATCACGTTGATCGCGTTGACGTAGTACTCGCCGGCCACGCGCGCCGTCTGCTTGTCGGCCCCGAAGCTGAACATGCCCACGCCCGGGATCAGCACGATCGCCGGGTCGGCGCCGCGGATCGCGGGGGAGTCCGCCTCGGCGTGACGCTCGTAGTAGGCGGAGTAGTCCGTCCGGTACGCCTCATGCAGCTCCTTGAGCCGCGCGACCGAGTCCTCGATGCTCGCGCCGGACGGAAGGTCCAGCACGAGGGGCTTGACCTTCGTGCGCAAGAAGTGGTCGGGGCATGACGTGCCCAGCTCCGCGAGCGGGGCGAGCTTCTGGGAGGAGAGGAACTCGTGGACCGCCTCGGTGTCCGTCCAGTGCCCGACCATCGGCGAGTCCGTCGAGGCCAGCCCGCGCACGATCGGGAACAGGGCAGACGCCTTCGCCCGGCGCTCCGCCTCCGGGAGTGCAGCGCGACTCGCATCATGCGCCCCGAACGGCTCGGACGAGCCGGTGCGCTCGAGGAACGCGGTCGCCTCGGCGATGATCCGCAGCGAGTTCTCCTGCGCCTCCTGCGAGGTCTCGCCCCAGGCGGTGATGCCGTGCCCGCCGAGGATGCAGCCGATCGCGGAGGGGTTCTCCGCCTGGATCGCGGCGATGTCCAAGCCCAGCTGGAAGCCGGGCCGGCGCCACGGCACCCAGACCACCGTCTCGCCGAAGCACTCGCGGGTCAGTCGCTCGCCGTCGGCTGCGGTCGCCAGCGCGATCCCCGCGTCGGGATGCAGGTGGTCCACATGTGCGGCGTCCACCAGGGCGTGCATCGCGGTGTCGATCGACGGTGCGGCCCCGCCCTTGCCATGCAGGCAGTAGTCGAAGGCTGCGACCATCTCGTCCTCGCGCTCCACCCCGGGGTACACGTCCCGCAGGGCGCGCACCCGGTCCAGGCGCAGCACCGCCAGCCCCTTCTCCTCGAGGGTCCCCAGGTCGCCGCCGGAGCCCTTGACCCACAGCAGCTCGGTCTCCTCGCCGGTGACCGGATCGATGGCGGAGCCCTTGGCGGAGGTGTTCCCGCCGGCGTAGTTGGTGTTCTTCGGGTCGGAGCCCAGGGCGTTGGAGCGCTCCAGCAGGGCGGCGACGGTCTCGTGGGCGGAGCTCTTCTCGCTCATGCTCAGGCTCCCCATCCCATCTGGTTCCCGCCCACGCGCTCCGCGGCGACCTTCTCTTCATAGCCGCTGGCGCGGAAGGCCGCGAAGGGATCCGCCGGCAGGCCCCGCTCCTCACGGAAGGCGGCCAGCGCCGGGCGCACATCGGTCCAGAACGCGTCCATGAGGATCGCGTTCGCCTCGAGCACGTCGTTGCTCTCCTGGGCGGCGGCGAGCGCCTCCCGGTCCACCAGCAGTGCCTTGACCAGGGTCTCCTGCACGTTTATCACGGAGCGGATCTGGCCCTGGATCTTCGACTCCAGGTTGTGGCACTGATCGAGCATGAAGTTCACGCCGGCGGCGGGCCGGTGCGCCTCCTGCTGGACGATCTCGAAGAGGATCCGGAACAGCTGGAACGGATCCGCGGCGCCGACGATCAGGTCATCATCCCCGTAGTTGCGGGAGTTGAAGTCGAAGGCGCCGAGCCGGTTCTGGCGCAGCAGCTGGGCGACGATGAACTCGATGTTCGTGCCCGGGGCGTGATGCCCGGTATCGAGCACCACCTGCGCCTTCTCGCCGAGCGCCAGGCAGTGCAGGAGGCTCGTGCCCCAGTCCGGAACGTCAGTGTGGTAGAACGCCGGCTCGTAGAACTTGTACTCCAGCACCAGGCGCTCGTCGTCGCCGAGGCCCAGGTAGATCTCCTGCAGCGACTCCGCCAGGCGGTCCTGACGGGCGCGGATCGAGTCCTGGCCTGCGTAGTTGGTGCCGTCAGCCAGCCAGATCTTCATCTCCTTGGAGCCGGTGGCGCGCATGACGTCGATGCACTCGAGGTGATGGTCGATCGCCCGACGGCGCACGGACTTGTCACCGTGGGTGAGCGAGCCGAACTTGTACTCATCATCCTGGAAGGTGTTGGAGTTGATCATCCCCAGCGTCATGCCCTGCTCGGCGGCGTACTCACGCAGCGCACCGAAATCCTCGACCTTGTCCCAGGGGTAGTGCAGCGAGACCCGAGGCGCGGAGCCGGTGAAGGCGTGGGTCTGGGCGGCGTCGGCGATCTTCTCGAAGGGGTCGCGCGGGGTGCCGGGGGTGCCGAACACCTTGAATCGCGTACCGGAGTTGCCGTAGCCCCAGCTGGGGACCTCGATCGTGAACTCTGCGAGGTCGCGGGCGATCTCGGTGGGGAGGGTGGAGGGGGTGGGCATGGGGGCTCCTTCGAGGTGCGTCGGCTTCCGGTCGGAGACGGCGGATCCTCGGCGCGAAGACGGGAAGACATGACTATTGAAACGACTCAACATTGACGCTATCACGAGGTCGAGCGATGCGCCAGAGGGCGGTTGCGCGCCGCGTTCATAGAGGTCGACGCGCTGCCCGTGCCTGATCGCAGGCGTCCCAGCGCGGCGGGAAAGCGGTTGACAAGGACGTTCTCACCGTCCAGGCTGTGGCGGCACCCCTATATCCGTTGCCAGATGAGGATCGCTATGGCCACCCCGGATCTCGACCATCTCCTCGCCACCAGCACCGCCCGCAGCCCGCACCGCTGCTGCTTCCTGCTCCAGGTGCGGCCCGAGCGGCTGGTCGACTACGTCGCCGCGCACCAGGATGTCTGGGAGGAGATGCGCGAGGCGCTCACTGACGCGGGCTGGTGCAACTACTCGCTGTTCCTGCGGTCCGAGGACGGCATGGTGGTCGGCTATTTCGAGGCCGACGACGTCGACGCCGCCCAGGACGCGATGACCCGCGCCGTGATCTCCCCGCGCTGGGAAGCGGCGATGGGGGAGTACTTCGCTCCCGGCGGCGGGGAGAAGCAGGTGCTGCCGCAGTACTTCCACCTCGCCTGACCGCACGACCCACCTGAACCCGTCACCCCCGCGCACCACCATCTCGCGCACCACCGAGCAGAGGAGCCCGATGAGCTCGCCCGCCCCGCACCCCATCCAGCCTGCGCTGTCAGAGTCCGTCCAGGTCATCAACCCGGACGGCGCCTGGTGCTGGTTCCAGGACGAACGCGCGCTGGTGGATCCCGAGGCCGGGCTGCTCGTCGTCGGCTCCATCGCCTCCGGTGGTGCGGACCAGGATCCGGCCCGGCGCGGCGACCTCGACCTCACCGTCGTCGACCTCGCCGCCGGCACCGCACAGGTGGTCACCCTCCACCCGGGGTTCGAAGCTGATGATCATGACGTGCCGGCACTGTGGCGCCGGCCGGACGGCCGCTGGCTCGCGGTCTACGCCCGGCACAAGACCGACAACCTCACCCACTGGCGGATCAGCGAGCCCGGAGACCCCACCCGCTGGGACGAGGAGCGCGTCTACGACTGGAGCGAGCACACCGGCGGGCGCGGCGTCACCTACTCGAACCTCCACGAGATCGACGGCCGCCTCTACTGCTTCGCACGCGCCGTCAATGACGACCCCTGCGCCCTGGTCTCCGACGATCACGGAGACACCTGGAGCTACGCCGGCAAGCTCTTCGACCGCCCGAAGATCGGCTACGTCAACGGCTACGCCCGCTACGCCGACGGTGCTGCCGGACTGCATGTGCTGGTCACCGACCATCACCCGCGCGACGTCGACAACTCGATCTACCACGGCACCCTCTCTCGCGGCCGCCTCCACGACAGCACGGGCCGGCCGCTGGAGTCCGCACTGTTCGCCGAGCCCGTCCCGGACCAGGCCCAGCTCACCACCGTGCTCGCGACCGGCATCGAACTCGGCGGGGCGCAGCTCAGCCATGCCTGGACCACCGATATCCGTGAGGCCGATGGCCAGCTCGCCGCAGTGATGACGGCGCGCGCGAACCACCGCGCCGAGCCCGATGGTGCGGACCTGGGCCGCAACGTTCCCGTCGACGATCTGCGCCTCGTCTACGCACGGCTCGGAGCCGACGGGCAGTGGACGCTCTCACCGCTCGCCCACGCGGGACCGGGCCTGCTGCCCCATGAGCAGGACTACTCGGGCCTGGCGGCGATCGACCCCTATGACGTCTCCACCGTCTACGTGTCCACCCCGGTCGATCCGCGCGACGGCACCCGCCATGACCACCATGAGATCTACCGTGGACGCAGCGCCGATGGCGGGCGAGGCTGGGACTGGTCACCGGTGACCGAGCACTCCACGGTCGACAACCTGCGTCCGATCGTCGCCCCGGGCGATCCGAGCACCACCCATCTGCTCTGGTTCCGCGGCGACATGCGCTCCTCCCAGGACTACGACTGCGAGGTCGTGCTCCGCAGCAGCCCGCGCTGACGGTCACCCACGCCCCAGCGCCCCTCGCACCCCCTCCGAAAGGACCCCTCGATGACCGAGCAGACCTCCCCGGATCTCCGTCCCGCCCTCCGTGATCCCGCAGCGGAGGTGACCGCCGCCCCCACCGCCCTGGGTGAGATGGAGCGACGGCTGCGCACCCTCGGCGGCGTCGCCGCCTGGGACGATCTCGACCCGGAGGTGCACCGCCTCTGGGACGAGCCGTACGGCCCCGCCGAGGACTGGGAACTGCAGATCGAGGACCGCGAGATCCCCGGCCCCCACGGGCCCGTGCCCGTGCGCATCTACACCCCGCAGACTGCGGCAGCCGGACCACGCCCCTGCCTGATCTGGTGCCACGGCGGCGGCTTCATGCACGGCGACCTCGACATGCCCGAAGGTGACCACGTGGCGCGCGGCGTCGCGGGCCGTGCGGACGCCGTCGTGATCTCCGTTGACTACCGCCTCTGCGACGAGATCGACGGAACGCCAGCTCGGGCTTTCCCCGGCGGCCCCGAGCACGTCCTCGCGCCGATCCCGCTGGATGACGTCTGCGCGGCAGTCGCCTGGGCCCGGCAGAGCGCCGACGCACTGGGCATCGACCCTGGACGGGTCGCGCTCGGCGGGGCGAGCGCGGGTGGCAACCTCGCGGCGACGGCCTCCCTGCGCCTGGCCGATGAGGGCACCCCGCTCGCCGCCTCCCTGCTGCTGTACCTGGTCGCCCATCCGCTGCGCTCCGAGCCTGACGCCGAGGAGGCCCAGGCGCTCGACGCGACCCCGCCGATGCTGCGCTTCTCCCTGGATACGATGCGCGCGATGTCCGGCAACTACATCGGCCGGCCCCTCGAGGAGGCGACGCCCTACGACTTCCCGGGGCTCGCCACCCGTGAGCAGCTGGCAGTGCTGCCGCGCACCTATGTCGAGACCGATGAGTACGACGACCTGTGCGTCAGCGGCCGCCGCTACGCGCAGCAGCTCGACGAGGCCGGGGTCGACGTCGAGTACGTCGTGCGCCGCGGCGTGTGCCACGGGCACCTCAACCGAGTGGGCCTCGTGGAGGCACGCGAATCGATGGACCGGATGGGAGAGATCGTCCGCGGGCTGTGAACTGCGAGTTCTGAGCTCTGAGCTCTGAGCTGTGAACCGACGCCGGGAGCACGGGAACGACGGAAGGATGAGGGACGCCATGCAGCCTCCGCAGCACGGGATCATCGCCCCGGACCGGGATGTCCTCGCGATCCTCGCCGCCGGCGCCGACTACGTCGAGCCGACGATCGTCGGGAACGTGATCGTGCAGGACCAGGATGGCCGCTGGCAGGCCGACCCGGCGCTGCGAGACCGGGCGCCCTCCCCGTCCTTCGCGATCCTCTGCCCCGGCGAGCTGAGGCTCTCCGACCCGGCATTCCCCCTCGACCAGGTCCGCGATTACCTGCAGATCGCCTTCGCCGCAGTCTCCGCCCTGGCCCGGCCCGGCGCCATGGTGGTGCTCGGCAGCGGCGGCGCGCGGCGTCTCCCCGAAGGAGTGGATCCGCGTGCGGGGCGCCAGCAGTTCGCACGCGCCGTGCAGGTGGCCCGTGACGTCGCCGCCGATCACGGACTCGAGGTGATCCTCGAGCCGCTGCATCGCGGGGAGACCGACCTGATCAACACCCTGGCCGAGGCGATCGAGTTCCTCGACGAATTCGGGATGGGCGAGGTCAGGGTCGTCGCGGACCTCTTCCACGTCATGCTCGAACAGGAGCCGCTCGCAGTGGTTCGTGCCCACGCGGGCCGCGTCGCGCACGCCCACATCGCCGACACCGGCCGTCTCCCACCCGGTCAGGGCGACTGGCCGCTCGCCGAGTTCCTGCACGCGCTGCGCGGCGGCGGCTACCTGGGACATGTCTCGATCGAGTGCACCTGGATCGATGTCGCCTCCGAGGCCGGTCCCGCGCTCGCCGCGGTCCGCGCCGCGGATCCGGTGCGGACGACCTAGATGTAGTTGGTCATGACGTTGTCGACGCGGGCGTGGAGGCGTGAGGCCGGGGGCTGGTCGCCGCAGGCGGTGTGGGGGCGATGGTAGTCATAGTGATGGACCCAGACTGCGATGGCCTCTCGCCGTTCGTTCTCGGAGGCGTAGGGGCGGGCGTAGAGGCACTCGTCGGTGAGGATCCGCTGGTAGCGCTCGATCTTCCCGTTGTGGCGGGGAGTGTAGATCCGCGTGCGCTGGTGACGACCGATGAACGCGCAGGTCGAGCGGCGGAACGCTTTGGCGGTGTAGTTGCTGCCGTTGTCGGTGACCAGGCGGGAAATCTTCGTGATGCCGTGGGCAGCGAAGAACACTCGGGCACGATGGAAGAACCCGATGGTCGTGGCGGCTTTCTCGTCCTCGAGCGCTTCGGTGTAGGCCAGGCGGGAGAACCCGTCGATGATCGAGTGGAGATAGGTGTAGCCGACTCTCTGGCCATGCTTCTTCTTGTCCTGGACGGAGCCGCGGCCATGGGCCCACCACCCGCCGCCATCTCGGAGCTTGCCGACCTTCTTCACGTCCATGTGGACCATGTGGCCGGGATAGCGGGCGACGATCTTCCCTGGTGATCGGAGGTTTTCGCCGTCGGGGGTGATGTCGCGGATCCGATTCAGTCCGAGCCGGTCCAGCCACCGCGTCACCGTTCTCACGCAGCATGCGAAGCCGTGGCCGTCGGCGAGCTCGCGGGCGATCCGGCGGGCGGACCATTTCTTCTTCCGTCGCCAGGACTCGATCAGCTCGAGCACCCAGATCGGCAGGCGGGTGGGGCGGTTTGCCGGCGCGCTGGAGTGGTCCTCGAGCCCAGCCTCGCCGTGGTCACGGTAGCGACCGACCCATTTCGAGAGCGTGGTGCGGGCGATGTGGAACTCGGCTGCGACGTGGGCGATCGGGCGGCCCAGGTCGATGACCTGGGCGACAGCACGCTGCCTTCCAACGACAGTCAGTGGCGCATTACGGTGGTGCATGGAACGGGCCTCTTCCTGCGAGACGGTTGCTTAGACACCACCCATCGTGCAGTCCAGGGGCCCGTTCCTTGGGCGTGTCAGATGGTCTGTGTAAGCCGTACCGAGAGGAACGGTAAGAATCATGACCATGACCGACGAGAAGAACCCAGGCGAGCCGTCGGGCCAGGACCTGGTCGAGCAGCTGAAAGCCTCTGGGCAGCTTGATGCCCTATTCGCGCAGATCGACGATGGGAAGGTAGAACTGACCGGTGACGGAGGGTTCGTTCCCGCGCTGGTCAAGGCCGCACTCGAGAGGGGCCTGCAGGCCGAGCTGACCAGCCATCTGGGCTACCAGAAGGGCGCTGAGGACGCGTCGAAGCACGCCAACTCCCGCAACGGGAGCACGCCGAAGACCGTGGAGTCCGAAGTCGGGCCGATCGAGCTGGACGTCCCGCGAGACCGGGGCGGGTCGTTCACCCCGCGTCTGGTGCCCAAGGGCCAGCGGCGCCTCGGGGGCCTGGATGACATGATCATCAGCCTCTATGCCGGCGGGATGACGATCCGGGACATCCAGCACCACCTGGCCTCCACGATCGGCACGGACCTGTCGCACGAGACGATCTCCAACATCACCGACGCCGTGAGCGAGGAGGTCCTGGCGTGGCAGTCGCGGCCGCTGGAGGAGTTCTATCCGGTGATCTATCTCGACGCGATCCGGATCAAGATCCGGGAGAACAGCCAGGTCATCAACCGTGCCGCCTATATCGCGGTCGGGGTGGACCTCGAGGGGATCAAGCACGT